>NZ_BILX01000047.1 GCF_004000785.1 Paenibacillus ehimensis NBRC 15659
TTTTGTGAAAGGGCTTTCATTTCGACGATTTCGTATTATTCGGGAGAAATAGTAGCGCTGTGCTTCCATATTGTGACGATTTGAAGGAATACTCTGGGAAAATCGAGATTATGGGGCAACCCGTATTTGCCGCCCCTTGGGGATGATGCTACACTTCTTCTCATAGCTGAAACGCTTTCGGAGCCATCATTCCGCTTCGAAAGCCATTTTTGCTTTTGCGGCCCTACAGCCGTATTCCATGAGAAAAAAATGTGTCGGCAGAGGCTTTGCGCGGAAAGGAAGCGCTCTCGCAGCAAAGCCGGAGAAGGAGGATCTCCATGGAAGTATTTAAGCAGCTGAAGGAGTTTTACTGGTCGGAACGAAGGTTTCTGTATGCCTCGATCGTTTGCTTGATGACGGCGACGGCGCTGGGACTCGTCTATCCGAATCTGCTTCGGTACTTGATCGACGAAGTGATTTCGAAAGGGCAGTTCTCGGCCGTCCCGTACTTGGCGCTTCTCGTCGCCGTCGTGATGATCGTCAAGGCGACCTTTCAGTTTCTGCACGGCGCGACCAGTGCGCGGCTCGGCAATCAGACCGCATTCAATCTGCGGGCCGCACTTTACCGGAAGCTGCAATATTTGTCGTTTCAGTATTACGACAAAGCGCGCACAGGAGATTTGATGTCGCGCCTTACAGCCGATCTGCAGGCCGTACGGGATTTTATCGGCTTCGGCTTCGTCCAGATTTTGAACGTGATCATGATGTTTGCTTTCGGCGTGATCATGATGATGTCGATCAATTGGCAGTTAACGCTTCTCACCATGATTTGCATGCCGTTCCTCGTCTACACGGCGATCCGGTTCGAGGGGAAAATTCATCCGGCGTTCCGGTCGATCCGTCAATCGATGAGCAGCATGACGACCTCCGTTCAGGAAAATATCACCGGGGTGCGGACGGTCAAATCGTTTGCGAGAGAGCCGCATGAAATTGACAAATTTGCCGAACGAAACGGAAATTACAAGGAAAACAACGTGTTGACCGCGGGCATTTGGGCCAAATATTTTCCTCTGATGGAGCTGTTCGCCAACCTGAGCGTAGTCATTCTGCTCGGAGTCGGCGGCTGGATGGTCATCAACGAAAACATTTCGCTCGGGGAGCTTGTCGCCTTTTTCAGCTTGATCTGGTACATCATCGGTCCGATGTGGGGGATCGGTTTTCATATCAACAACTTCACGCAATCGAAAGCGGCCGGCGAACGGCTGATCGAGGTGCTGCATCAATACGAACACGTGAAAAATAAAGAACATGCGCTTGTTTTGCAGCCGGATCTGGTACAGGGCCACGTCCGGTTCGACAACGTGACGTTTGCGTATACGGATAAGCAGCCGGCGCTCGCCGGCTTCAATCTCGATGCGCCCGCCGGTTCGGTCATCGGTTTGCTTGGCGGTACAGGCTCCGGGAAATCGACCGTCATTCAGCTCCTTCTGAGGGCCTACAATGTGAAGGACGGCCGGATCACGCTCGATGGAACGGACATCCGCGACATTTCGCTGGAAAGTCTGCGCAGTCAAATGGCAATCGTATTCCAGGAGACGTTTCTGTTTTCCTCGAGCATTAAAGGCAACATCGGTTACGGTGTCAGCGACGTGACGATGGAAGAGGTCATTCAGGCGGCCAAGCTGGCCAAAGCGCACGATTTCATCATGGAGCTGCCGATGGGCTATGATACGATCGTCGGCGAACGCGGCCTCGGGTTGTCCGGCGGACAAAAACAGCGGATTGCGATTGCGCGGGCGCTGTTGAAAAATCCGAAAATTTTAATTCTCGACGATGCCACAAGCGCCGTAGACATGGAAACCGAGCACGAGATTCAACGAGGCTTTGAAGAGGTGATGAAGGGCCGTACGACATTTATTATCGCGCACCGCATCTCTTCGCTGAAGCATGCGGATGAGATTTTGGTGCTGGATGAGGGCCGCATCGTGCAGCGAGGCACCCACGCCGAGCTCATGAAGCAGGAGGGGCCGTACCTCGAAACGTACAAAATTCAATTTGCCGATCAGCCGGACGATATCGATGCCGACACGGAGTCGGCACACAGCGCGGCCGCTTCTGCAGAACAAGTGAAGCACGACGAGGCAGCGGCGGAAATGGCTGCCGCCTCTCAAGTCAACGTAAGGGGGCTCGCACATTGAGCGGACAACGGAACAATCCATCCGGCGGTTCGAAGCCCGGGGGCGAGGAACTGCTGAAATCCCGGTTCGTCTATCAAGACGACGAGGAGCTTGACAAAGGGTTCGATTGGGTTCAGGTCAAGCGCGTCGGCAAATATATGAAGCCGTATGCGAAGCAAATGGCGCCGGTCATTCTGCTTATGATGGCCGTCGGCGCACTGACGAAGCTGCTGAATCCGCTTCTGATCGCCTTCGCGATCGACAACGCGCTGAAGCAGAAGGACGGCCGGCTGCTCGCGCTCTGCGTAGGGGCCATGTTCGTGCTGTATGTCATTCAGTGGCTGGCGAACAACTATCGGATCCGATATACGAACGAGATCGGCCAGCGGATCATCTACGATTTGCGCCACGATCTGTTCAGCCATATTCAGCGGCTGTCGTTCCGGTTTTTCGACAAACGTCCGGCCGGCTCCATTCTCGTTCGCGTGACGAACTATGTGAACTCGCTTCAAGACTTGCTGACGAACGGCGCCGTCAACCTGATGATCGACTGTGTGCAGCTGATCGGCATCATCTTCATCCTATTATTTTATAATGTCAAGCTGGGCGCAGCGATCATTGTCACGGTTCCGATCATGTTCCTGATTTCGACACGGCTGCGCGTGAAAATTCGCCGTGCCTGGCAGGTCGTCCAGACGAAGACGTCGCGCATTAACGCTCATTTGAACGAGTGCATCCAAGGCATCAAGGTGACACAGGCGTTCACGCAGGAAAAGCAGAACATCGCTTATTTCGAGCAAATGAATCAGGATAACCATAAATCGTGGAACCGCGCATCGACCTTGAACCAGTCGTTTAACCCGATCATCGAGGTCACCGGGGCGGTCGGCTACTTTATTTTGTTCCTGCTTGGCGCTTATTTCATCCAAAGCGGGGAAATGACCGTCGGCTTGTTCGTAGCCTTCGCCTCTTATATCGGCAGCTTCTGGGAGCCGATCAACCGGCTTGGCCAAATGTATTCGCAGATGCTCATTGCGATGGCTTCGTCGGAGCGAATCTTCGAATTTATCGATGAGCAGCCGAACGTGGCGGAGAAGGAAACGGCCCGGCCTCTGCCAACGATTCGCGGAGATATCGACTTCAAGCAGGTGGAATTCGAATATGAGCCCGGACGGCATGCGCTTCAACGGATCGACCTGAACGTGAAGGCGGGTCAATCGATCGCGCTCGTCGGCCATACCGGTTCGGGCAAAAGCACGATCATCAACCTGCTTTGCCGCTTTTATGATGTAACGGGCGGCAGCATTGTTATCGACGGACACGATATCCGCGACGTGACGATTCAAAGCTTGCGTTCGCAGATCGGAATCGTGCTTCAAGATACGTTCATTTTCTCCGGAACGATTCGTGGCAACATCCGATTCGGGCGACTCGATGCGACCGACGAGGAAGTGGAAGCGGCGGCCAAGGCTGTCCGCGCGCACGAGTTTATCGTGAATTTGCCGAACGGCTACGATACCGAGGTGCAGGAGAGAGGGAACGTGCTGTCGATGGGGCAGCGCCAGCTGCTCTCGTTTGCCCGGGCGCTTTTGGCGGACCCGCGCATTCTCATTCTGGATGAGGCGACGGCCAGCATCGATACGGAGACGGAGCTGAAAATTCAAGAAGCGCTCAAGACGCTGATGGCAGGACGGACGTCCTTCATTATCGCTCACCGGTTGTCGACGATTCGTCATGCCGATCATATTCTCGTATTGGATCACGGACGGATTATGGAGCAGGGCAATCATGAGGAGCTGATGCGCCACCAAGGCATTTATCACGGACTAATTCAAGCGCAGTACCGCTTTTTGAAAGAAACGGGTTAACAGATGTTGGCGGGTGTGATATGATTGTTAACGTGAACATAACTCATCGGAAGCGCATTTGGCTGGCATGATTCTGCTTCATGCGCTCTCTCCATCCAAAGGAGCTGACATCGTTTTGAAAAACAAGTTTGCGGCACAATTGTATACGTTGCGTAACGAGCTGGAGCAGGATTTTCCGGGCGTGCTGCGGGAATTGAAGCGTATGGGCTGGAGCGGCGTGCAAATTTCCGGACTGCGGGGCTATACCGCAGAAGAAATCGCCGCCGTGCTGAAGGAGACGGGGCTAGGCACCGCAGGAATGCATGTCAGCTACGAAGCGCTGCAAAACGAGCTTGAAACGATCGTCGAGCAGGCCAAGCTTTTTGGTACGCGCGACCTGATCTGCCCGGCCATCGCTGCCGACCTGCGCAACGAAGAAGGATATCGGGCGGTACGCGCCAAGCTGAACGAAGTGGCGGCCAAGCTCGCTCCGCTCGGCTTCCGGCTGAGCTATCATAACCATGCGTTCGAGTTCGAGACGACCGTTAACGGAGGTTCGGCGCTCGAATATTTGCTTGAGCCGTCCAAGGACAATGCCGTGCTGGCCGAAGTCGACGTGTATTGGGTGAAAAAGGGCGGCCTCGATCCGCTGTCGTTTATCAGACCTTATGCCGGCCGCATGCCGATCATTCACTTGAAGGATATGTCGAATGACGAGCGCCAGACGTTCGCCGAAGTGGGTACGGGCGTCATCGATTTTATCCCGATTCTGCAATGGGGCGAAGCGAGCGGTATCGAATGGTACGCGGTGGAGCAGGACGTTTGTCCGGGCAACCCGTTGGACAGTCTGCAAATCAGCTTAACCAACCTTCATCGCATGGCCGATCGACTGGCGTCCAAGTAAACGGATCGCGATACCCTCGTCGTTTTTGCGCAGGCAGAAACGTCGGGGGTTTTTTGTTTTTTTGTCTACTCGCCGTACCTTTGACATATACATGGGGAAGTGAACTTGTTCGCCGGTCCGAACAATCGAAACGATCCGTTACGGGGAGGGAAGGACGTTGAAAAAGCGCATCGTTACACCCGGCTTGCTGCTGGAGCTGGTGCAATGGGGAACGGCCTTTGCGGTCATCGTCGCCGTCTTGATCTCGGGCCGCTGGTTCGCGAAGGTACAGCCGGTCTATCGGTTTGACGTATTTTTGGACGATCAGCATGTCGGGACCGTCAGCGATCCGGAAATTATCAAGCAGTGGAAGGCGGCCCGGTACGAAGAAGTTGGCCGGCAGTACGAACATGCTCGCGTTACGTCCAATCTGGAGCGGCTTCGGTTCGAAGGAAACAAAACGTTCCAAGGCGCATTCGACAATGATGCGGTGATCGCCGCGCTGAACGATAAGCTAGTTTTTGCCTTGTTTGCCACCGAGATTCGGATCGACGGCACGACGGTCGGCATCGTCAAGGACGCAAATACGGCCGCAGCCCTTTTGGATCAGGTGAAGGCGCCTTTTTTGCACGAGTCCAAGGAGGTTGCGGTATTGTCTAATGCGGGCCCCGGAAACCCGCCGAAGGTAACCACGTCCGCCGAATTTACGCAGGACGTGCAGCTAGTCGACACAGCCGTCGCTCCGGGCAAGGTGGAGCCGGGCGAGGCCGTGCTGAACCGGATTTTAAGCGGCGCCGCCCAGCCTCTCACGTATACGGTGCAGAAAGGAGACTGTATCTCGCTCATCGCGCAGAAGTTTCAAGTCGCTGCCGATGTGATCCGGGCGAACAACCCGGGGATTAAGAAGGATTTGATCCGCGTCGGACAGACGCTTAAGCTTTCGGTCCAACAGCCGCTCTTATCGGTCAAGACCGTCGAGACGCGCACCGAGCAGGTCCGGATAGCGAGCGGCATCGTCTACGAGAAAGACAGCGGGCTGCAAGCGGGGGTCATCCAGATCGTCAGCAACGGCAAGCCCGGCTGGAAGCAGGTGACCTACGAGTCCGTCCGCGTGAACGGGGTGCCCGCAAGCCAGTCGGTAGTTGACGAAACGATAATTGAATTGCCGGTACGGACGGTTGTGAAGCAAGGGACGAAGGTGATTCCCGGCACAGGTACGGGCAAGTTCGCCCTGCCGGTGCTGCAGCCCAAAGTAACGAGCGAGTTCGGACGGCGCTGGGGGAAAAATCATAACGGTACGGATTTCGTTTCGGAGCAAAAGGCGATTATGGCCGCCGATCACGGGAAAGTAACGTTTGCCGGCTGGAAATCGGGTTACGGCAATTGCATCGTCATTGATCACCGGAACGGGTACGAGACGCTGTACGGGCATCTTAGCAAAGTCGGAGTCCGCGAAGGGGACGGCGTCAAAAAAGGCGATAACATCGGCGTGATGGGCAGCACGGGTAATTCGACCGGCGTCCATCTGCATTTCGAGATCATCAAGAACGGCCAACAGCAAAATCCGCTAAAATATTTAAGCGTCTGACTTGCCGTTTGACGCTTTTTCTTCGCGTGTCGCTTGCCTCTATTTAACCTCTCCTTCAATCCTCTCTTCTCCTCAAAGTTTGCAAATCGCGCGGCAAACCGCTACTCTAAAATGTATAGTTACTGAAGGGAACAGTCCTTGCAAGCTAAAGCTGCCGAAACTGGGGGGAGAACGCATGAAATCCACGCGATGGTTGTGGCGGACCGTCGGCATTGCCGCGCTGTTGTCGACAGTGCTGTGCGCTGTCGGATTCGCCTACGGCATCAATCAGATTATTTTTCCGAAGCCCGTTGCGCACGACGCAACAGAGACCCCGCAGCAGCCCGCTGCGAAACCGAAAACGGACAATTGGGAAGCAAAGGAGCAGATCCGCATCGTGGCGCTGGGAGATTCGCTGAGCGCAGGTACCGGCGATTTGTCGGGCAAAGGATATGTCGGCGGCGTAAGGGACAAGCTGGAGAAGCAGCTGGGCAAGCCGGTGTTCGTTTACAACAATTTTGCGATTCCGGGCTATCGGACGGCCGATGTGCTTAGAGATTGGGACCGGAAATCCGACATCGCCAAGTCGCTCGCCGACGCCGATCTGGTGCTGCTGACGATCGGCGGCAACGATTTGTTCCAGGGCGGCTCAGGCATCTTTGGTTCGGGCGACGGAACGAACGGGACGCCCGGCGCGGAAGGTACAGGCGACAGCACGACAGGCGCGGACCCTGCAAAAGGACAGCCGCCGCAAGGCACCGAGACGCCGAAAAGCACCCCCGGCTCGCCGGATCAGGAAGCCGGCGCGGGCTTCAATCCGAACGCGGCGGCGGAGCGTATCCCGGACGCAATGAAGCGTCTGGAGCAAATTTTCGACCGGGTCAGCAAAGCCAGTCCGCAGGCGCGGATTTTTTACGTCGGACTGTATCATCCGTTCCTCGATCTAGACCCTGAGCGCGAAGGAGCTCCGGTCATCCGGCAATGGAACGCGGCGGCGTTCGATTTGGCGAACCGGTACCCGAACATCACGCTGGTGCCCACGTATGATTTGTTCGAGTTGAATTTGAGCAAATATTTATATACGGACCATTTTCATCCGAACCAGGACGGCTACGACCGGATTGCGGATCGGATCGTCGATATTTTGAGGTAGCAGGGAGGACGGGAAAGCATGACTCAGGCCGGGGAACAGCATCGGAAAGGA
Source organism: Paenibacillus ehimensis NBRC 15659 (assembly GCF_004000785.1). Classification (GTDB taxonomy): domain Bacteria; phylum Bacillota; class Bacilli; order Paenibacillales; family NBRC-103111; genus Paenibacillus_G; species Paenibacillus_G ehimensis. Next base: position 7,658 of record NZ_BILX01000047.1, read on the forward strand.
AGAGACGCGGACATTGTTCTGGCGGTCGATAACGTAAAGAAAAGGATCGGCAAGCGGCTGATCATCAAAGGCATTTCGTTCGAGGTGCGAGCCGGGGAGATTTTCGGCTTTCTCGGACCGAACGGCTCGGGAAAAACGACGACGATCCGCATGCTGGTGGACTTGATCAAGCCGACGGAAGGCTCGATCCGCATCTGCGGCTACGACGTGCACAAGGAGCATAACGAAGCGCTGCAATATGTCGGTTGTATCGTGGAAAATCCGGAGCTGTATTCGTACCTCAGCGGATGGGAAAACCTGGAGCATTTTGCCCGGATGCTGCCGGGCGTGGGCGAGAAGCGAATCCGCGAAGTGGTGGACATCGTCGGCATGGATGCCCGCATCCACGACAAAGTTAAAACGTACTCGCTTGGGATGAGGCAGCGTTTGGGCATCGCCCAAGCGCTTCTGAACGATCCGAAACTGCTCATTTTGGACGAGCCTACCAACGGTCTCGATCCGCAAGGGATTAAGGAGCTGCGCGAATTTATACGCCAGCTGGCGGAAACCGGGCTCAGCCTGTTCATTTCCAGCCATCTGCTCAGCGAAATTCAGCAAATGTGCGACCGCGTCGCCATCATCAGCCACGGCGAGGTGATTACGGTCGGCGAGGTATCGTCGCTTGTGGACGAATCGGTCAGCACGGTGGTCTGGAGCGCGCTTCCGGCGGAGACTGCGCTAAACGTTCTGCAGTCGCATCCCGAGGTGCAGTCGGTATCGTTCACGGATGAGGCCGGGACGGAAGCCGGGGTGGCGAAGCTGGCTGCTCTGCAAAAGCCGGAGTCGATTCCGGAGCTGTCGAGGAAGCTTATGGAAGCGGGCGTTGCGCTCCACGGCATCGAAATCAAGCATCCGACCCTGGAAGATTTATTCCTGAAGCTGACGGAGGGTGAGCGCATTGGTTAGTTTGTATCCGCTGATCAAGAACGAATGCATCAAAATGATCAAGAAAAAGCGGCTGCTCGTCGTGCTGCTTATTTTGGCCGCGATCATTCCGATGTTCACCTATGCGCAAATGAAGGTGGCGGAGAACAACCGGAAGCAGTTCGGGACGACCGACTGGCGGGTCGAGCAGCGGCAGAAGATTGTCGACTATACCCGCAGTCTCAGCAGCGGACGCGTGCCCGAGGAATGGAAGCAGTGGCGCCGCGTCGAAGTGAAGCTGGCCCAGTACTATTTGGATAAAGATGTGAATCCGGCCGAGCCGAACGGGGTAACCTTTACTAGAGAGTTCGTCAAAAATGCCGTAAATCTGTTCATTCCTCTCATGGTTATGGTCGTTGCCGCCGATATGGTTTCCGGGGAGCATACGACGGGGACGATCAAGCTGCTGCTGACGCGTCCGGTCCAGCGCTGGAAAATTCTCCTGAGCAAGCTGCTAAGTTTGATCTTGTTCACCTCGTTCATCGTGATTGCGACAGGAATTTTATGTTATCTTATCTCCGGCGTCGTCTTCGGATACGGAGGCTGGGACATGCCGGTCTTCTTCGGGTTTCAGGTGAAGGGGACGGAGGTCGACTTCTCGTTCGTCCGTCCGGTAGACCAGTGGCTGTACCTGATCATGGAGTTCGGGCTGGTCTGGTATGCGGCGCTTATCGTCGCGGTGATGACGCTGATGATCTCGGTGCTCGTGCGCAGCACGGCGGCGGGAATGGGCATCATGCTGGCGCTGCTCATCTCGGGCACGATCTTGACAAATATGGTATCCTCGTGGGAAGCGGCCAAATATTTGTTTATGGTCAATTTGAACTTGACAACGTATCTCAGCGGGACGCTTCCGCCCATCAAAGGCATGGATTTGCCGTTCTCCTTGGCGGTGTTAACCGTATGGGGAATCGCTTCAGTGATCGTCTCGTTTGCGGTATTCACGAAAAAAGATGTATTGAACTAATCCGTTCAAATGTTATAATGTTGCGGAGACATAGGTGTTTTTAGGGAGGCTGCGATGGCGGATCAACTCGATTTGTTTGGAAAAACGACAGCAGCGCCGGCGGACTACGGTGCAGACGATATCCAGGTGCTCGAAGGACTGGTGGCGGTGCGCAAGCGGCCGGGGATGTATATCGGCAGTACCAGCACGTCCGGGCTTCACCATCTGATTTGGGAAATCGTCGATAATGCCGTGGATGAGCATCTGGCCAAGCATTGTACGCAAATCGACGTGACGATCCATAAGGATCAGTCCGTAACGGTGTACGACAACGGCCGCGGCATTCCGACCGGCATGCACAAAACGGGGATTCCCACACCGCAGGTGGTGTTTACGATGCTTCATGCCGGCGGCAAGTTCGGCGGCGGGGGATATAAAAAGTCCGGCGGCCTGCACGGCGTAGGCGCTTCCGTGACGAATGCGCTGTCTGAATGGCTTGAAGTGGAAATTTACCGCGAAGGCAAAACACACCGCCAGCGGTTTGAATATTGGGTGGACGAACAAGGCAGGGAGCACGTCGGAGAGCCGGTCACCGGTCTGGAAGTGATCGGTACGACGCGCAAAACCGGAACAAAGGTGACGTTTAAGCCCGACAAACGCGTTTTTCAGGGCGGAACGACCATCAATTTCGATACGCTCTACGAGCGGCTGCAGGAAATCGCCTTTTTGAACTCCGGGCTGAAGGTCACGCTGACCGATCAGCGCGCGGATAAGCAGGAGGAGTTTCAATACGAAGGCGGCGCCAGCCAGTTCGTGCAGTTTTTGAACGAGGAAAAGACGGTGCTGCACGACGTCATCCACTTCGTGGCGGAGAAGGACGAAATCGAAGTTGAAGTGGCGATGCAGTATAACGACGGCTACACGGAGACGCTCGTTTCCTTCGTCAACTCGATTCCGACGCGCGGCGGGGGAACGCACGAAACGGGCTTCAAAACCGCCTATACCCGCGTCATGAACGACTATGCGCGCAAGAACGGGATGCTCAAGGAGAAGGAAAAAAACTTGGACGGGCAGGACCTGCGCGAAGGCATGATGGCGGTCATCAATATCAAGATGGGCGAGGTCGAATTCGTCGGCCAGACGAAAGACCAGCTCGGCAGCGCTTCGGCGCGGAGCGCGGTCGATTCGGTCGTCTCCGATAAGATGGCGGTATTTCTCGAAGAAAATCCGCAGGTCGCGCAGATGATCATGAAGAAGGCGATCCAGTCGGCTAAAGCGCGCGAGGCGGCGAGAAAGGCGCGGGAAGAGGTGCGCAGCGGCAAGAAGGGCAAGAGCGAAAGCTCGAACCTCGGCGGCAAGCTGACGCCGGCGCAATCGAAGGATTACACCCGCAACGAGCTGTTCATCGTCGAAGGGGATTCCGCCGGCGGGTCGGCGAAGCAGGGGCGCGATTCGAAGCATCAGGCGATTTTGCCGCTCAAGGGCAAGCCGATGAACCCGGAGAAAGCCAAGCTGCTCGATATTATGAAAAACGACGAATATAAGGCGATCATCGCCGCGATCGGCGCCGGAGTCGGCCCGGAATTCGACGAGTCGGAAAGCAATTATGCGAAGATTATTATTATGACCGACGCCGATACCGACGGCGCGCATATTCAAGTGCTGCTTCTGACGTTCTTTTACCGGTACATGAAGCCGCTCATCGACGCGGGCAAGGTATATATCGCCCAGCCTCCGCTGTTCAAGGTGACGAAAAAAGCGGGCAAGAACACCGTAGTCCGCTACGCTTGGACCGACGAGCAGCTGCAGGCGCTAACCAAGGAGCTCGGCAAAAATATCGAGCTGCAGCGTTACAAAGGACTCGGAGAGATGAACCCCGACCAGCTCTGGGAAACGACGATGGACCCGGCGACGCGCACGCTGCTGCAGGTGCAGATCGAGGATGCGGCCAAAGCCGAGCGGCGAGTATCTACGCTGATGGGAGATAAAGTCGATCCGCGGAAGCGCTGGATCATCGAGAACGTGGACTTCACGGAATTTGAAGAATAAACGGGGGGCCTTTTGTGAGTATCCTGGAAAATTTTTTGCCGGCCTTTCTGGAAGAGGTTGTAGGCGACCGGTTCGGCCGGTATTCCAAATATATCATTCAAGACCGCGCGATCCCGGACGTGCGGGACGGGCTGAAGCCGGTGCAGCGGCGTATTCTGTACGCCATGTACGATTCGGGGAACACGCCGGATAAGCCGTACCGCAAATCGGCGAAGACGGTCGGGGACGTGATGGGCAATTATCATCCGCACGGCGACGCCTCGATTTACGAAGGCATGGTGCGGATGGCGCAGCCTTGGAAAATGAGCCATGTCCTGGTCGACGGACACGGCAACTGGGGCTCGATGGACGACGACCCGCCGGCTGCGATGCGGTATACCGAGGCGCGGCTGTCCGAAATCGCGATGGAGCTGCTGCGGGATATCGAGAAGCGGACGGTTCAGTTCAAGGACAACTTCGACAACACGACGAAGGAGCCGGTCGTGCTGCCCTCGCGGTTTCCGAATTTGCTCGTTAACGGCGTCAGCGGCATTTCGTCCGGCTTTGCGACGGAAATTCCGCCGCACAGCCTGCGCGAGGTGGTCAATGCCTGCATTGCGTTGATTGATAAGCCGGACAGCACGCTGGAGGATTTGATGGGCGTCATCAAGGGCCCGGATTTTCCGACCGGCGGCATTATTATGGGCTCGGAGGGAATACGCGACGCGTACCGGAGCGGCCGGGGCCGCATCTATGTGCGGGCGCGCACGGCGATCGAGGACCTGCGCGGCGGACGCCAGCAGATCGTCATCACCGAAATTCCTTATCAGGTTGTGAAATCCCGTCTGGTGACGGCGATGGAGAATATCCGTCTGGAGAAAAAGATCGAAGGCATTGCAGAGGTCCGCGACGAAAGCGGACGCGAGGGTCTTCGGATTGTCGTCGAGCTGAAAAAGGACGCGGATGCGCAGGGGATTTTGGCCTATTTGCTTAAGAAAACCGACCTGCAGGTAGCCTACAACTTCAACATGGTCGCCATCGTCAACAAGACGCCGAAGCAGCTCGGGCTGCGCGATATGCTGGAGGCCTACATCGACCATCAGAAAGAAGTGGTCACCCACCGCTCGCGATTCGAGCTGGAGAAGGCGGAAGACCGCGCCCATGTGCTCGAAGGGCTGGTCAAGGCGCTCAATATTCTGGACGAGGTTATCGCCGCGATCAAAGCGTCGAAAAACCGCCAGGACGCCCAGAACAACCTCGTCGCCAAGTTCGGCTTTACCGAGCGGCAAGCCGATGCGATTTTAACCTTGCAGCTGTATCGTTTGACGAATCTGGAGATTCATTCTTTGGAAAAAGAATGGAAGGACGTTCAGAAAACGATCGCGTACCTGAAAGGGATTCTTGGCAGCGAGAAGAAGCTTTTGGCTGTCATCAAGGATGAAATGTCGCAAATCCGCGACAAGTACGGCATCGACCGGCGGTCGGACATTCAGGACGAAGTGGAAGAGCTTAAAGTCAATCTGGAAGTCATGGTGACGGCCGAAGACGTATTCGTTACGCTTTCCAGCGAAGGCTATATCAAGCGTACGGGCAAGCTGTCGTTCATCCGCTCCGGCGGCGAAATTGACAAGACGGGACTGAAGGAAGGCGACTATCTCCGCTATCTGCTCGATGTCAATACGTTGGAGAGCCTGCTTATTTTCACGCAGAAAGGGCAGTACTTCCTGCTTCCGGTGCATCAAATTCCGGAGTACAAATGGAAGGAAAACGGCACGGCCATTGTCAACGTCATTCCGATATCCAAGGACGACCGCATTATACACGTGCTGCCGGTCAAGGATTTCGAGGAGCCGGGCAAGTCGCTTGTGTTTGTTACGCGCAAAGGGCAGGTCAAACGGACCGAGCTGAAGGAATATTTTACGAACCGTTCGACCGGTATCGTCGCTTGCAAGGTGGGCGATCAGGACGCGGTGATCGATGTATTGCTCAGCACGGGCTCAAAGGAGCTGCTGCTGGTGACGAAACAGGGGATGGCCATCCGCTTCAAGGAGGACGAAGTGAATCCGATGGGACGCGCCGCTGCCGGGGTTCGCGGCATTCAGCTGAAGGACGACGATGAGGTCGTTGCCGCCGATTGGATCGACGGGGACGAAGGAGAAGTCGTCGTCATGACGGAGCTTGGATATGCGAAGCGTTCGCTAGTCGCGGATTATCCCGTTCAGGGACGCGGGGGCAAAGGGATTATTACGTTCGAATTCAAGGAAGGCAAGCGGGTAAAGCCGAACGGATCGGAGCTGAAAGGCGCTTTTGTTGTTAAAGAGCCGTTCGACCTGACCGCCATCCTCAGTACGGGCGGAAGAGTGACGCTTTCGACCGAGCGGACGCCGATCGATGACCGCAAATCTACAGGGAAATGCGTCGTACCGGTCAATAAAAATGAAACGGTAACGGACATTTTGAAGATTACTTAATCATAGCTGGTGTACTGCGGCTCGAGCTTTTCGAGCAGCTCCAGCATCAATTGCAGAACGGCCCATACCGGCATCGAATCGTCCAGCTTTTCGAGCCAGTCTGGGTCGTTTATGATTCCTTTGAGCAATGCGGTTTCTCCGATTTTGCGCTTCCAGTCTTCCATTCCTTCCACTCCTTGTCTTCCATGGATTGACAAGCTCCGCGTATAGGCGAACGTCCCATGTGCAGTATATGTTGAACTCCGTCAAAAGGTACCCGATTTTATCGTTTTATGTCCTAAAATATTCATGGGGTTAACCTTTAAAAAGACGGAGGTCAATGCTATAATTAGGGAAAAGATTGGTCTTTCGGGAGTGATGATCGTGATAACTCAGGAATTTGCCAAGCTGTGGTGGAAATTGTCCAAAGATTTGCGTACGCATATGGAAACGGAGCTTGCTCCGACGCTGACGGAAGGGCAGCTTACGGTGCTCGAAAGGCTGCTCGCCTCCGAGCAGGACCGCATGAAGCCTTCGGATTTCATCGAGTTTTTGGCGACGACGCCCGCGGCGATTACGACGCTGCTTGACCGGATGGAAAAGAGCGGGTTAATCGCAAGAGAGCGGGACGAGAAGGACCGCCGGATCGTGTGGGTATTGGTAACGGAGAAAGGACGCTTCGAATGCGAACGCGGCGTGCAAATCCGCGAACGCTTTTTGCAGCAATATTTGAGCCGCATTTCCTCGCACAATCAGCAATTGCTTGTATATTTGCTGGGCAAGGTTGCCAATGCTTAACGGTTTGGCAACCTTAAAATACGAAAATATGTTCTCATTTATCGTGTCGTATGGTATAATGTGGATGCAATAGGAAAAGGCACTCAAGGACGGTTGGCACACCCCTGCCATGAATGGGTTCGCATCAGCGAATCCGGAAGGAGGTGATGCCATGGAAGTAAAGGATGCCGTAACGTTGATGTTCATGTTCGGCATGTTTATTCTCGCTTTACTTTCCTACTTAAAAAAGAAGTAGACCTCCCTTGAGCCTTGGAACCCGAGAGGTCTACCGCTTGGTTATTCCTTGCGCCGATCGCCTTGAGGGCAATCTATTGTAGCGAGGTCGCGGATGCTGGAACATTCGCGGCCTCTCTGGTTTGCAGGCAATAACTTTTTTGGTAAATCCATCATACCATATTCCCGCTTGCTTTGAAAAGACGTTCGGCGATTTTGTACAACCTTGTCGGATAGCGGCGCTTGGCCTTTTTCCAGCTTCGGCATATATGCGCGAACGCCGCTCATAGACTTATATACTGGGGCAAACGAACGTCGACGGATTCGATTCGGAAGCAAAGGAGTGTGTTCGATGGATAGACGAACTTCGGAGCATCGCGGCTATGCGTATGTGCCGCAGCCGATTAGGGAGGATGGGGCAGGCGCAACCGATCCTGGACCGCGGGATGTGCTGCGGGATCTGGAGAATCCGAACATGCTGGTTCCTCCGGTAACCGACGCCGGCACGGTTCCGAATCTGAAATTTTCATTCTCCGATACCCACATGCGGCTGGAGCATGGCGGATGGTCCCGGGAAGTGACGGTAAGAGAGCTGCCCGTATCGACAACGATCGCGGGGGTTAATATGCGGTTGACGCCGGGAGGCGTGCGGGAGCTGCATTGGCATAAAGAGGCGGAATGGGCGTTCGTCATCATCGGCAGAGCGCGCATCACTGCGGTCGATCAGAACGGGCGGAATTTTATTGCCGATGTGGGCGCCGGTGATCTGTGGTATTTTCCTCCCGGCATCCCGCATTCGATCCAGGGGCTGGAGGAAGGCTGCGAGTTTCTGCTCGTGTTCGATAACGGCAGCTTCTCCGAGAACGATACGTTCACCATCTCCGATTGGCTGGCGCATACGCCAAAGGACGTGCTGGCCGCGAACTTCGGCGTGCCCGAAGGCGCTTTTGCCCATATTCCGAAACAGCAGCGCTACATGTACCAGGCCCCGGTCCCGGGTCCGATCCCGACGCAGCAGGTTCCCGATCCGTACGGTACCGTCCCGCAGAGCTTCACGTACAGGCTGCTTGCGCAGGAGCCGATCCGGACGCCGGGCGGAACGGCGCGCATCGTGGATTCCAGCAATTTTCCGGTCTCCGTGGCTATTGCCGCCGCGCTGGTAGAGATTGAACCGGGAGGCATGCGGGAGCTGCACTGGCACCCGAATAGCGACGAATGGCAATATTATCTTACGGGTCAGGGCCGGATGACCGCATTCGCCGCGAACGGCACAGCCCGCACGTTCGATTACAGAGCCGGCGATGTAGGCTACGTGCCCGCCGCTTTCGGCCATTATATCCAGAATACCGGCAGCGACACGCTGTGGTTTCTGGAAATGTTCAAGAGCCCGCGCTTCGCCGATGTGTCGCTAAACCAGTGGATGGCGCTGACGCCGGGCGAGCTGATTCAGGACACTTTGCACGTCGGTCCCGAGCTGCTGGGAGCGTTGCGAAAGGAAAAGTGGCCGGTCGTCAAATACCCGAGGTTTTAAGCGTTTGGCTGTATGACGCCCCAGAGGTTTCCGCTCGGATCGTAAAATTTCAGTACCCACCCGAACCCTTCGTCCTTGTAAAAAGCAATTCGCGTGCCTGCAGCATGCAGCTTGTCGTAAAGAGTATGAATATCCGACGTACGATACAGCAGCACCGGCATCGTTTCTCCGCGGACTGTGAAATTGGCGTGCGTTTCCTCCGGCGTTTCCCACAGCATCAGCATCGGACCGGAATGCAAGGTTAGAAAGGCGTGCCTTCCTTCCGTCAGCTCCTCCAAGCGGAATCCGAGATGATGCGTATACCACTGAACCGCCTCTTTCACGTTGCGGACGGGAATTTGCATATGCTCTAAACGTTCTAGCATAGGATAATGAAGCCTCCTTAGGACCTGCGGTGCGGCTGGAAGCTACCCGGTCTTTATAGATTTGGAATACTATTCCACCATCATAACAAACATTTGTTCTTAGGTAAATGAGCTTTCTCTATTCAATCGAAGTGAAACTAACGTAGGATAAAGCGGCCGGCCGGATGGGTCGATCGATTCATTTTTTAAAAGAAAAGAAGGAAATGCATTCCATCTATCGAAGTTCATGCTCCTGTATGCCATACCTTACATACTTACAAGCAGGAGGAACTCTATGACAAAGAAAAACACCATGATGACGATGGCGCTGCTGGCCGGTTTTGCGGTTGCGAACGTCATCCCGGCAAGCACCGTGCCTCAGGCATATGCGGCAAGCTACGACAAGTCGTTCATCCAGGAGATCGAGGATCGGTATGAACGGCTGGAAGCGAAATACCGGGGGATGTACGAGGAAGACAAAAAGAAATCGACAGCGGCTTACGATGCGTTCTACGAGCAAATTCATAGAGAACAGCGCACGTTGGATAAGCTGCTCGAAGAGGATCTGGATTACTTGACGACGCTGCTGGATAAGGATCATAAAAGTTTGGCCGAGCAATACAGCGGCAGCAGCTATCGCGACGCGTTAAGCGCGTACAAGCGGGAAATCAACCCGAATTACTCGTCTGGGGCATTATGGAAATATGCGACGGGCAACAACGAGAACTATTCGTCGAGCACGCATTGGAACTTCGCTACGCAGATCAATGAAAATTACAGCTCCGCGCTCATGTGGAAATACCATAACGAGAACAATCCTAATTATTCGGGCAGCACCATGTGGGACTTTTCCAACGAAATGAACCCGAACTATTCCGGCAGCAAGATGTGGGAGCTTCATAACGAATCGAACGAGAATTACTCCGGCAGCACGATGTCGAAGTACCGCCTCGGAAATTTATCGCGGGCGGAAGCGGAGGAGAAAATCAATAAAATCTTGACCGATGGCGAAAAAGACCTGCAGGAGATCCGCGACAAGGCCGTCGCTTCTTTGGAAAAAACGCAAAAGAACACCATTCAAGAGCTGACGGCGCTTCGCGATACGACGGTGAAGAAGGTGCTGCGCCAGCGCGCCGATTCCCTGGAGGAAATTATGGCGCTCCGCAAGCGGCATTTCGGCGGGGCACTGGAGATCAAGCCGCTCTACATTAGCTTCGATGCCATCAAGGTGATGATTGACGGGGAGCTTCAAACCTTCGAGCAGCCTCCGGTCAACAAGGACGGCAGCGTACTGGTGCCGATGCGTGCGATTTTCGAGCGGCTCGGCGCGGTGATTTCCTGGAATGAGACCGAGCGCTCGGTAACGGCTACCAAAGGCGGCACGACGATCTACCTGCAAATCGGCAGCACTCAGCCGACGGTGAACGGGACCGTGAAGCCGCTGGAAGTTCCGGCGCAGCTGGTCAATTCCAGCACGATGGTGCCGGTGCGCTTCATCAGCGAAGCCCTTGGCAGCGAAGTAAGCTGGGACCAGGCGGCCCAGACGGTGTATATCAAGACAAAATAAAGACCTTCTATGGAAAAAGCAAAACCTCCGTCACCACCTGAGTCGTGGTTTCGGAGGTTTGTCGCATTTCACAACGCTTATACCGCCCCTGCGGCTTTGAGGTCCCAGAGCAGCCAAGGAAAGGCTCCAGGCGGCTCCGACGTAAAGCGGAGCGCTTCCTGCGTGACCGGATGCGTGAATTCGAGCAGGGTCGACCAAAGCGCGATCTGCTGCCCGGGCTTCGCCAGAGCACCGCCGTACCGCTGATCGCCAACGAGCGGGCAGCCGATGGCTGCAAACTGGACGCGGATTTGGTGCGGCCGTCCGGTGTGCAGCTCGACCTGCACGAGCGATAAGCCGTCCCGGCCGGACAGGACGCGGTAATCGAGTACCGCCTCCTTGGCGCCGGTCTTCGAAGCGGGAACGACGGATACCCTATTGGTTTTCGTATCTTTCAGCAAATGATGCCGCAGCGTTCCTTGGGGCTCTTTGGGCCTCCCGTTAACGACAGCTATGTACACCTTGCGGATCGCGCGCGTACGGACCGCATCGGAGAGCCGGGAGGCCGCCTTGGAGGTTTTGGCGAATACCATAACGCCTCCTACCGGCCGATCAAGCCGGTGGACCAAACCGAGATACACGTTGCCCGGCTTCCGGTGCCGCTCCTTCAGATCGGCTTTGATCAGCGTCAATAGGTCAGGGTCCCGGGACGCGTCCTCCTGCGTCGGAACGTTCGGCGGCTTAACGACGACGATCACGTGATTGTCCTCGTACAGCACCGGCACGTGCGGATGAGAGCCGCCCATACGTTAAGCCTCCCAGCGGCCGAGGATGCCGCACGGCAGCATCAGCTTCGACGCCGTAATCCGCAGGCCGATCTCGCCGCATGTGATCGTTCCGCCATGGCTCCGGCCGAGTGATAGCGCAAGTACGTTGTGGAGCACCGTGGCGGAGATGCCCGTCGTATACGAATTGATGAGAAAGAACAAAGGCTTGTCCGTCAAAATGCTCATGCACGTTTCCACAAACGGGTACAGGTTCGTCTCCAGCTTCCAGGTCTCGCCGTTCGGTCCGCGTCCGTACGATGGAGGGTCCATAATAATGGCATCATATTTGCTGCCGCGGCGCTGCTCGCGCTGGACGAATTTGAATACGTCGTCCGTAATGAAGCGCACCGGACGGTCCCCGAGACCGGACAGCTGCAGATTTTCTTTGGCCCACTGCACGACGCCCTTGGACGCATCGACATGGCATACCTCGGCGCCTGCCGAGGCGCAGGCGACGGAAGCGCCGCCGGTGTAAGCGAACAGATTCAGCACACGGATCGGCCGGCCGGCGCTGCGGATTTTATCCATCATCCAGCTCCAGTTGACGGCTTGCTCCGGGAACAGGCCGGTGTGCTTGAAGCCGGTCGGTTTAATATGAAACGACAGCCCGCGGTAAGAGATCGTCCAGCGCTCGGGAATATCCTTCCGGTATTCCCAGCTTCCGCCTCCGCTGGAGCTCCGGTGGTAATGGGCATCGGCTCCGCGCCATACGCCGGTCTCCTTGGGCAGCGGCCAAATAATTTGCGGATCGGGACGCCGCAGGACGATGCTGCCCCAGCGTTCCAGCTTCTCGCCGCCTCCGGTGTCGATCAGTTCGTAATCTTTCCAATCTTGTGCTGCAAACATAAGTAGCGACCATCCTTTAATTTGATTTCCAGTCTCAGCATTGCCCATTCGGCATCTTCAACATTTTACACGATTCCGGCGGACGAATCCAACGGGCGGACGCAAAAAACCGGAGACGCCCCGAAAGAGCGCTCCGGCTTGTGTGGAATGTGCGATTTTCCTACAGAATGGACTACTTCTGTTTAGGCAGGTCCAGCTTCTCGATGAGGCCCGGCAGCTCCTGATCTACGAACGTACCGTAGGCTTTGGTCATCGCGTCATTCTTCAGCTCGTCCTTCACTTCGTCAAAGGTTTGCGTGGAACGGGCTTCGACGCGCATGATGTGGTAGCCGTACTCCGTTTCGACCGGCTCGCTGATCTTGTTCAGCTCCAGCTCGACAGCCGCTTTCTTAAACGCTTCGGTCCAGTCCGTTACCGGCTGGTTCTCATACAGCCCGCCCGAATCTTTGGAGCCCGGGTCTTCGGTATACTGCTTGGCCAATGCGGCGAAATCCTCGCCGTTTTTCAGCTTCGCCGCAATTTCGAGCGCCAGCTTCTTGGCGTCGTCCTTCGAGCGCTCTTTGCCTGCGGAGTCCTCGAAGCCGATCAAAATATGCCGTACGGATGCTTTTACGAACTCGCCGTTTTTCGCTGCAATGGCCGCATCGTAGGCTTCTTTCAGCTTCGCGTCGGTCACTTGGGCGGAAAGCGCCTGGCCGGCGGCGATATAGAGGCCGAGATAGTCGCGGATATCCTGCTCGTTTAATCCTTCTTTGGCCAGCAAGGAGGTAAAGTCCTCGGTTTGCTGCCACTCGGACAAGTATTTTTTCATTTCTGTGTATTCTTTGTCGACTTCAGCAGGGAGGGCGGCTTTCTGCTCGGCGGTAATTCGTCCAGCCAATACTTTGTAGCCGATCATCAGCTTCAGGAAATCCTCGTCGACCTCTCCCGTATTGTTCAGCAAGCGCATGACCGCAGCGGACTTATTGAGCTCGCCCCATGTGATTTGCCCGCCCTTGTAGGTCGCGACGACGGCGTTCGGATCGCCTTTTTTGCCGACCCAGATCGTTCCGCTGTCTTCGTCCCAGCTTACTTCCTTGCCGAGCGCTTCGCTGACGAACCGGAGCGGCACGTAGGTGGTGCCGTTATAGATGAAACCTTGCCCCTGCTCGGCGGTCGGTTTTTTCTCCACACCGTCGAACATATATTTGAGCTGCTTAAAATATACCTCAATTTGAGTGCCGCTCGCATAGGCGACCGACCCCGTCAGCATGACGCCCAGCGATAGGCCCAGCGCCAAACCTTTCAGCTTGTCATTCATACGTTAATCCATCCTCTCCCTTGTGGTGTGCTTACTACTTCCACAAAGGGGAGCAAAATCCTTTTTTTCATCTTTTTTTCGGGTCGCCGCCGTTTTTGCCAAATTCTGAATTCATGAAGAATTTGCACTTTTCAGAAAGGAATTTATTCAAGCGCGTAGTATTTGTGTAAGTAGAGACAGAAACAATCGTCAAAAAGGGGGATGAACGGAACGTGATGAGCTTGATCCCCGGTCCGGAGGACTTGTATCTGTTCCATGAAGGCAATTTATTCCGAAGCTACCGGATGCTTGGCGCCCATCTGGCCGAGTCGGAGGGGGAACGCGGCGTCCGCTTCGCCGTCTGGGCCCCTCACGCCCGCGAGGTCCGGGTGGTCGGCGACTTCAATTGCTGGGACGGCTCGGGTCATACGATGCAAAAGGTCAGTACCTGGGGCGTCTGGTCGCTGTTCGTGCCCGGCGTCCGGGAAGGAGAGTATTACAAATACGAAATCGTCACCTCTGCCGGAACGCTGCTGTATAAAGCCGATCCGTATGCGTTCTGGTCCGAGCTCAAGCCGGGAACGGCTTCGCGTATCTGCTCTCTGGACGGCTACGAATGGACCGACCAGGAATGGCAGGCGCGCAAAGCGTCCCAATCCGTTTACCGCTCCCCGTTAAACATCTATGAAGTGCATCTGGGTACCTGGAAAAAAAAGCCTGACGGCGCCTGCTATTCCTACCGCGAACTCGCAAGCGAACTGGTCGATTACGTGAAAGAGATGGGGTATACCCATATCGAGCTGCTTCCGCTTGCCGAACATCCTTACGACCGGTCCTGGGGCTACCAGGCCACCGGCTATTATTCGGTCACCAGCCGCTTCGGCACGCCGAAAGATTTCATGTATTTCGTCGACTGCTGCCACCGGGCAGGGATCGGCGTCATTATGGACTGGGTGCCGGGCCATTTCGTCAAAGACGAGCACGGTCTGCGGCAGTTCGACGGCCAGCCGCTCTATGAGCACAGCGATCCCGCCTTGGCCGAGAAGCCCGAATGGGGCACGCTCGCTTTCGATTTTTCCAAGCCGGAAGTCGTCAGCTTTCTGATCTCGAACGCGCTGTTCTGGATGGATATGTATCATATTGACGGATTGCGCGTCGATGCGGTCGCGAGCCTCCTTTATTTGAATTTCGGCAAGCCGCGCGACCAATGGATCAAGAACGTCAATGGGGGAGACGAGAATCTCGAGGCGATCGCTTTCCTGAAAAAATTGAACCGTACGGTATTCGCTTGTTATCCGGATGCGCTGATGATGGCCGAAGATTCGACCGCCTGGCCGCTTGTGACGGCGCCGGTGGACGACGGGGGCCTCGGGTTCAACTACAAGTGGAACATGGGCTGGATGAACGACATGCTGAAGTATATGGAGACAGACCCGTATTTCCGCCCCGGAAGTCACGGTCTGCTGACGTTCAGCTTCATGTACGCCTTCTCCGAGAATTATGTGCTGCCGCTGTCGCACGACGAAGTGGTGCACGGCAAAAAATCGCTGCTCAACAAAATGCCCGGCGATTATTGGCGGAAGTTCGCGAATTTGCGGGTGCTCTTCGGCTATATGATGGGCCATCCGGGCAAAAAGCTGCTGTTCATGGGCGGCGAATTCGGACAGTTCGACGAATGGAAGGATCTGGAGGATCTGGATTGGGAGATGCTCGGCTACGACAGCCACCGCAGCATGCACCGGTACGTCCGCGACCTGAACCGACTGTATCTGCGCGAACCGGCGCTATGGGAGCTGGACCATCAGCCGGAGGGGTTCGCCTGGATCGATCCCCACGACCAGCGCCAGAGCGTGACGACCTTTATGCGCAGCTCCGGCAACCCGGAGGACGTGCTGGTGATCGTCTGCAACTTTACGCCTGTGTATCATGCAAAGTACCGGATCGGCGTTCCGTTCGCCGGAGAGTACGTGGAGCTGTTCAACAGCGACGCAGGCGAATACGGCGGTTCCGGCAAGCTGAACGAGGGCAGGCTGCGGACGGAAGATGTCCCGTGGCACGACCGGCAAGACAGCCTGCATATTTCGCTGCCTCCGCTGGCAGCCGTCATCTTCAAGCCGGTTAAAATCAAACGCAAGCGTCCCAAAGCGACGACGAGGAAGGGGAAAGCCGATGCGTAAAAAAGAGTGTGTGGCGATGCTGCTGGCCGGCGGGGAAGGAAGGCGTTTAGGCGTCTTGACCAGCAAGCTGGCGAAGCCGGCGGTACATTTTGGCGGAAAATACCGGATCATCGATTTTACCCTCAGCAACTGCACGAACTCCGGCATCGATACGGTCGGCGTCCTGACACAGTACCAGCCGCTGGTGCTGAACACGTATATCGGAATCGGCTCGCCGTGGGATTTGGACCGCAAGAGCGGCGGCGTGACGGTGCTGCCTCCCTATATGGAGCAAAGCGGCGGCGATTGGTATAAGGGAACGGCCAACGCGATCTACCGCAACATTTCGTTCATCGAACAGTTTGACCCGGAGTACGTGCTGGTCATCTCCGGCGACCATATTTACAAAATGGATTACGACCGGATGCTCGATTTCCATAAAAGCAAAGGGGCCGACTGCACGATCGCCGTCATCGAAGTGAAGTGGGAGGAAGCAAGCCGCTTCGGCCTGATGAGCACGGATGACGGGAACCGGATTACCGAATTCGCCGAAAAGCCGAAGGAGCCGAAGAGCAACCTGGCTTCGATGGGCATTTATATATTCAATTGGCAGGCGCTCAAGGAATATTTGATCAAGGATGAAGCCGACCCCGAATCGAGCAAGGATTTCGGCAAAGACGTCATTCCGCTAATGCTGCGCGACGGGCGGCCGCTCTTTGCGTACCCGTTTGAAGGTTACTGGAAGGACGTCGGAACGATCCAGAGCTTGTGGGAGGCCAATATGGATCTGCTGGAGGATGAGCCCGAATTTAATCTGAACGACCGGGAGTGGCGCATTTATTCGGTCAATCCGTGCCAGCCCGGGCAGTACGTGGCTCCGACGGCGCAGGTACGGCGATCGCTGATCAATGAAGGCTGCTGCGTGTTCGGCGAAGTCGATCATTCCGTGCTGTTCTACGGCGTGCAGGTCGGCGAGGGCACGGTCATCCGGGATTCCGTCATTATGCCGAACGTGACGATCGGCAGCAACGTGAGCATCCATAAAGCGATTATTGGCGAAGGTACGGTCGTGGAAGATGGGTGCGTTATCGGTCAGCCGGAGGGGGACGGCGGCGGGGATATCGTGTTGATCGGCAGCAACGAGCGTATCGGCAGGACCACTAGTGCCTCTGGGAAAGGGTGAAGCCGCATGAAGCGAATGATGGGCGTAATCAATCTGGTCAACGAGCGGGACGATTTGGAGGAGCTGACCTACTCCCGGTGCGTCGCGTCGGTGCCGTTCGGCGCGAGGTACCGGCTGATCGATTTTGCACTGTCTAATATGGTAAATTCGGGCATTGAGAATGTCGCCGTATTCACACAGCATAAGTACCGGTCCCTGATGGACCATCTCGGGTCCGGAAAAGAATGGGACCTGGACCGCAAACGCGGCGGATTGTTTATCCTGCCCGCCGTTCTGCACGGGGACACCGGACTGGCGCGGGGCGACCTGTTCCAGTTCTACAGCCACCGCGATTACTTTTACCGCGGCCGGCAGGATTATGTGGTCATCTCGCGCAGCCATATCGTCTGCAATATCGACTACAACGCCGTGCTGGATTACCATTTGGAGAAGGGCGCCGATGTCACGGTCGTCTACAAAAAGTCGGACAACGACGAATGCGCCTCCTTCCGCCGGATGGCCGTGAAGGAAGACGGCAAAGTGACGCTGATCGAAGACCATTCGGGGCGGCTGCGCACCGACAACGTGTCGATGGAAATGTACGTTATGAGCAAAGAGCTGCTGCTCGATATGGTTGAATCTTGCCTCGCCCAAGGCTACGATCATCTCGTCCGCGACGGGATTATGAAGAATGTCGACAAGCTGGGCGTTTACGGCTACCTTCACGAAGGCCATACTGGCATAGTGAACACGATCCAAAGCTATTACAAGCACAGCATGCAGCTGCTCAATCCGAAACTATGGCGCGAGCTGTTCTTCCAGAAGAACCTGATTTATACGAAGGTCAAAGACGAACCGCCGGCGCGCTACGCCGAGAACGCCCATGCCCGCAACTCGCTGATCGCCAACGGCTGCATCATTGAAGGCAAGGTGGAGAACAGTATCTTGTTCCGCGGGGTCAAAATCCGTAAAGGCGCGTACGTCAAAAACAGCATCATTCTGCAAAACTGCGAGATCGAAGAAAATGTCATTATCGAAAATGCCATATTGGATAAAGACGTATTTATCAGCCGCGGCCGCGTGCTGACCGGCGATAAGCAGGCACCGTTTATCGCTTCGAAGACGAAGGTGATTTAATCGTGTAGATACCGGTGAAAAACAAGCGGAGCGGGCGGAATCATTCCGGAGAAGCGTCAGGCCAGGATGGAAGGAGGATCGGCCCGCTCCCGAAGCGCTCTGTTGATTCACCGGATTTTAAAAGGAGGGAGAGGAAGCCATGAAAGTGTTATTTGCCGCGTCAGAAGCCGTACCTTTTGTCAAAACGGGAGGACTTGCCGATGTCATCGGCTCGCTGCCCAAGGAGCTGGCGAAGCAGGGGATCGACGTCCGGGTCATCCTGCCCAAGTACGAGGACATTCCGGCACGTTTCACCGAACGGATGGAAACCGTCACTTCCTTTACTCTCCGGATGGGCTGGAGAAACTTGTACTGCGGCATTCAAAAGCTGGAGCACGAGGGAATTACGTTTTATTTTATCGACAACGAGTATTATTTTCGGCGCAAGGGCTGCTACGGCTACGGTGACGATGCGGAGCGGTTCGCTTTCTACTGCCGCGCGGTCCTTGACGCGCTGCCGCATATCGAGTATATGCCGGACCTGCTTCACTGCCACGACTGGCAGGCCGGCATGATTCCGGTGCTGTACAGGGCGCATTTCAGCCATCAGCCGTTGTACTCCCATCTCAAAACGATCGTTACGATTCATAACCTGAAATACCAGGGCGTCTTCGGCAAGGAGCAGTTCCAGGACTATTTTGCTCTGGGCGAGGAGCATCTGCACGGGTATGCGCTGGAGATGCACGGCGGAGCGAGCTTCCTGAAGGGCGGCTTGCTGTACTCGGATTATATTACGACCGTCAGCCCGACGTATGCGGAAGAAATCCAGACGCCGTATTACGGGGAGCTTCTCGACGGGCTGCTGCGGAGCCAAAGCGGCCGGCTGCAAGGCATTTTGAACGGAATCGATTACGAGGAATTCGATCCGATGACGGACCCGCATCTGGAGGTCAACTACCGAGATTCTTATGCGAAAAAGCAGGCGAACAAGCTGAAGCTGCAGGAGCGGCTGGGCTTGCCGGCCGACAAGGACGTGCCGTTGATCGCGCTGGTGACGCGTCTGGTCGACCAGAAAGGGCTTGCGCTTATTGACCGGGTGATCGCCGAGCTGATGGCGCTTGATGCGCAGTGGGTCGTGCTGGGGACCGGAGAGCCGCGGTTCGAGGACCTGTTCCGCTGGGCCGCTGGCGCGTTTCCGGACAAGCTGTCGGCGCAAATTTTATTCGACGAAGCGCTGGCCCGCCAAATTTATGCCGGGTCGGATCTGTTCTTGATGCCCTCGTTGTTCGAGCCGTGCGGGATTGGCCAGCTGATCGCGATGCGGTACCGCTCCGTCCCGATCGTCCGCGAAACCGGCGGGCTGCGGGATACCGTGATGCCCTATAACGAAACGACCGGGGAAGGGACCGGCTTCAGCTTTGCGAATTATAACGCCCATGACATGCTGTATACGATCGAACGCGCCGTCCGGTTATACCGGGAGCCGGAAGTGTGGACGAATCTGATGAACAACATCAAGAAAAAAGATTTCAGCTGGCGCAGATCAGCTCAGCAATATGCCGACTTGTACCGTCAATTGGCGGTTACATCCGACGTTGGGCAGTGAACAAACCAGCATCTTCCCGAATAGAGCGAAGGCCGGGCAGCACCTTGTGTGCGTACCCGGCCTTCCTCTTTTTTTAAATCAGGCACCGTCCGGGCCTTCTTCATAGTACATGGTCTCCCGGTTAAAGGAGCGGTTAATCGCCAGAAAGGCGTGCATCAGTTCGAACAGCTCGGCCTGGTTCAGCACCAGCGCCGGCCTGCCTTCCGATCCCGCCGTGTCCGAAACCTGAAGCAGGATCGACTTGTACGCCGGATTCATCCGAATCTCGAACTGATCTTTTTTAAGCACGCTTTCCCACATTGTCTCATCCAACCCTTCGCTATCGATGGTCGCTCCGCGATGGAACGCCGTTCCTACGATATGCGCCGCTGCGCGGATGTATTCCCGCTAGATTCTCAGTTCAGGTTTTATTCCCGCCGCGCCATCTAAAAAATAATTCTTGACGAAAACGAATAGACGAGTAAAATTTTTAGTATAGAATTATTTTAATCTGAATATTATTTCAAAGACTATTTTTTTACCCTAAAAGTTGCGCTAGGACAACAAATTTAGCCCGGGACATGAATGTTAGATGATGACATCATTTTTTGACTGGGGCATCTTGTTGCTGGACTATAGACGGATTGAGGTGTGGATCATGAACGAAGAACTGGGTGTACAAACAAGAATCGAACAAAGCCCGAGAGCAAAAAGAAAAGAGCGTAAGGAGAACGGCAGCGGCTGGAGATTGGAAAGAACACAGCATTCGCTGCCTGAAGTATACCGTTCCTTGAAAATCCCGACGAGCGGAAGCTGGATCAAAAAGTTTCTTGCCTTTGCCGGACCCGGTTATTTGGTCGCCGTAGGGTACATGGACCCGGGAAACTGGGCGACGGATATTGCCGGAGGCTCCTTGTTCGGTTACTCGCTGCTGTCGGTTATTCTGATCTCGAATCTGATGGCGATCCTGCTGCAGGCGCTTGCCGGGAAGCTCGGCATCGTCACCGGACGGGATCTCGCTCAAGCGTGCCGCGACCATTACAGCAAGCCGGTATCGATGATGCTGTGGGTGCTGTGCGAGCTGGCCATTGCGGCGTGCGATCTGGCCGAAGTGATCGGCTCCGCCATTGCGCTGCAGCTGCTGTTCGGCATCCCACTGCTGTACGGCGTCATGATCACCGTGCTGGACGTGCTTCTCGTGCTGCTGCTGCAAAACAAAGGCTTCCGCTACATCGAAACGTTGGTAATTGTGCTGATTGCGACGATCGGCGCCTGCTTCGCGGTCGAAATCTTTTTGTCCAAGCCGGACATCGGCGGCATTGCCCGCGGATTCGTTCCGACGGCGGAGATTGTGACCAATCCGGCGATGCTGTACATTGCCATCGGCATTTTGGGAGCAACCGTGATGCCGCATAACTTGTACCTTCATTCGTCGGTCGTTCAGACGCGGCAATTCGAGCAGACGACGGCCGGGAAGCGGCAGGCAATCAAATACGCCACTTGGGACTCGACCATCGCCTTATTTTTCGCGCTTTTCATTAATGCGGCCATTCTGATCTTATCGGCTGCGACCTTTCACCGGGCGGGCTTAACCGAAGTGGCGGAAATCAACGACGCCTATCAGCTGCTGACGCCGCTGCTGGGAACTGCCCTCGGAAGCATTTTGTTCGGCGTAGCGCTGCTGGCTTCCGGACAAAACTCGACGTTAACCGGGACGCTGGCCGGACAGATCGTCATGGAAGGCTTCCTCAACTTCCGGATGCCATCATGGCTGCGCCGCTTGATCACGCGGCTGATTGCGATCATCCCTGCCGTCATCGTCACGGCGATTGCGGGAGAGAGCGGGACGGCGAAGCTGCTCATTCTCAGCCAGGTGATCTTATCTTTCCAATTGTCGTTCGCCGTCATCCCGCTCGTGAAGTTTACGAGCGACAAGAAGAAAATGGGCGAGTTCGTTAACGCTCCATGGTTGACGGTCTTATCCTGGATCGTCGCGATCTTTATCGCCGTTTTGAACATTTACCTGCTCTACGAAACGTTCGCGGGCTGACCGCTTGGGAGTGGGAATTGGATGCTCTACATTACGCTCTAATTGGTTCTTTTATACCGGCATATTTTCCTGTATAGTGGAAAGAATAATGCAATTTTCGATGGCAGGAGCTGGAATAAAAGATGAGCAAGATTGTTTCTCTCAATGTGGGCAAGCCGCAATCCGTTTCGTTTGAGAAAAAGGAAGTGTCCACGGGCATATATAAGCATCCGGTTGCGGGCGAGGTGTTCCTCTCTTCCTTGAATTTCGACGGGGACGGGCAGGCGGATCTTGTGCATCACGGGGGTATTGATAAAGCGGTGTGCGTCTATCCTTACGAGCATTATGCTTATTGGTCCAAGCAGCTCGGAAGAGAGCTGCACTACGGCGCATTCGGAGAAAATCTGACGACGCAGGGCTTGCTGGAAGACGATCTCTGTATCGGGGATACGTTTCGGGTGGGCGGCGCGGTTCTGCAAGTCAGCCAGCCGCGGCAGCCTTGCTTCAAGCTGTCGGTCAAATACGGCGAGCCCAAGCTGCCGCTCTGGGTGCAGAACACCGGCTATACCGGCTATTACTTCCGGGTGCTGCAGGAAGGAAACGTTGCCGCAGGAGACGAGCTAATCTTGCTGGAGCGTCATCCGCACGGCAGAACGGTGGCGTTCGCCAACCGCATTATGCATCATGAGAAGCACAACGCAGAAGGAATGCGTGCCATGCTGGCCGTTGATCAATTGTCCGACAGCTGGCGCAAAACGTTCGAGAAACGGCTGGGCGGCATCCAAACCGATACAAAGGAACGGTTGACCGGCCAAGCCTAATAAACCGGAATCCGGCGGCTTCGGCTCCATGAAAAAAGGACGTGTCCACATATGATAAACAGCATGGGACACGTCCTTTTTTGCGATTCGGCTCACAGCCACGTCGTTTTATCCGCGAACGGCGTCCGCTTCGTCGGAGCAGCTTCGCCTTCGGGGTAGCCGACGCATAGCGTGGCTATGATTTTTTGCCCTTCCGTCGCGCCTACAAAGCGGCGAAGCCGTTCGTCCCGGACCAAGCCGACGCCCCGGGTTCTCCAAACCATCCCCAGGCCAAGCTCGCCGGCGGCCAGCCACATGGAATGGATGGCGCAGGCGACGGCATATTCGTTGTCCTCGGACGCTTCCGCGTCGCCCGGCACAATATCCGACGCGACAACGATAAGAAGCGGCGTGTTCCGGACCGCCGTCATGGAAGCCTCGATCAGCTCGGGCTTCGTAGGGAAGCGCTCCTGCAGGAAGGTAAGCGCCAGCTCAGTGTAGCGTTCCTTGGCCTCGCCACGCACCACATAGAAGTGCCACGGCTCTCGAAGCCGGTCGTTCGGCGCCGAAGTCGCGGCCTCCAGCAGCTGTTCGATCTTTTCCGTTTCGACTTCGCGGGCTTGAAAATTGCGCACGGCTCTACGGCGGCGCAGCGCTTCCGCAATCGTATGATTCATGAGTTCCGTTCCTCCCAACCGGTCCGATTAATGATAGAATGAATGATGATCAACGCTTATTGTATGCTTTTTCCGATAGGTTTTCAATCCGCAGCGTCCGCTCCCTACCCGGTTGCCTATGTCAAGGTCCAATGCTACAATGAGAGAACCATAAGGTCCGCTGGGCAGCAAAAAAGGTGGCTGGCAGGTTGAACATCTTCGGAAATTTATACTTCGTGCTTTCGTTTATCAACATCATGTTTGCGTTTGCCGTCATCTTCCTGGAGCGACGAAATATCGGAGTCACGTGGGCGTGGCTGATGGTCCTGCTGTTTTTGCCGGGGATCGGATTCGTCGCCTATTTGCTATTCGGGCAAAACCTCAGCAAGCGCAAAATTTATAAAGCGCAGGAAGCGCAGCTGCACAACATGGCGCTGCTGGTCGAGAAGCAGATTGAAGCGGTCGCTAGGCGCAGGATCGAATACCACGATCCGGTTATGGCCGATTACCACGACATGATCTATATGAATTTGCAGAACGGCTACGCCTTTTTTACGCAGGATAACCGGATCGATATTTTTACGGAAGGCAACCGCAAATTCGATTCGCTCTTCGAGACGATCGCCGGGGCGAAGCATCACATTCATCTAATGTATTACATCGTCCGGGACGACGGACTGGGCCGGAGGCTGATCGCCGCGCTCAGCGACAAGGCGAAGGAAGGCGTGGAGGTTCGTTTTTTATACGACGATATCGGCTGCGCGGGACTATCCAAGCATTTCTTCAAGCCGCTTCTGGCGGCGGGCGGGCAGGCATCCGCCTTTTTCCCGTCCCGCATTCCGTATGTGAACATGCGGCTGAACTTCCGGAATCACAGGAAGCTGGCGATTATCGACGGAACGTGCGGATACATCGGCGGCTTTAACGTCGGGGACGAATATCTGGGGCTGGACTCGCGGTTCGGCCCGTGGCGGGATACGCATCTGCGCATCGAAGGAAGCTCCGTCCTCCAGATGCAGGCGCAGTTCATTATGGACTGGAACCTGGCTTCGCGGATTAAGCTGAACCCGATCGAGGAGTATTTCCCGCTGCCGCCTCACGAAGGGGATGCCGGGGTGCAAATCTTGTCGAGCGGGCCCAATAACGACCGGGAGCAGATCAAGAACGCATATATCAAAGTGATCAACTCCGCCAAGGAGTCCGTTTATTTGCAGACGCCGTACTTCATTCCCGACGAAAGCCTGCTTAACGCGATAAAAATGGCTGCGTTATCCGGAGTCGACATCAAAATTATGCTTCCCGCCGTGCCGGATCATAAAATCGTGTATTGGGCGTCGTTCTCGTATTTGGGCGACCTGCTCGATGTCGGCGTCAAGTGTTATTTGTATCACCGGGGCTTCATTCATGCGAAGACGATTGTAGCGGACGGCAAGGTCGGTTCCGTCGGAACGGCGAACATCGATATCCGCAGCTTTAAGCTTAATTTTGAAGTCAATGCTCTGATATACGGGGGGAATACCGCGTCCAAGCTGAAAAAAATATTTGAGCACGATTTGAAGCACTGCACGGAATTGACGCTGGAGCGGTATTACAGCCGTCCGCGATTTCATCGAGCGCGCGAGTCGGTCACCCGGCTGCTGTCGCCGATTTTATAGCTTGTTTGATCGCATACGCCGCAACCTTGCGCCTTGTCTTCCGGACAGGCACAGGGTTGTTTTTTTATGGCGGGAACAGCTTCATGAAAAATTTTACGCTAAGCGCCTCCTGAGTTGTAGAAACTAACGATTATAATCAGCCTCCCTACTGGGGAAAACGCTTGGTAAAATTATAGTGGGTATAGCTTTCTGCAATTCATGAGAAATTTATTAAAGAGTTAGCCAGTAATGAAATTTTCTGTAAAAAATAGGGATGTACAATGAGGACATTACAGCCCGGATTCCATACGAAAGTTAAACAAAAATGAAATGGAGGAAACCCAAAAATGCCAAATTTCAGCTTTATTCCGTTTACCGTCGAATCTACGTTTACTGCCGCCAATGAAATTCCGGAAGGCGTGAAAATGATCCAAGCCCCGGAAATTTGGGAGGAGAGCAGGAAAGGAACAGGCGTCGTCGTGGCTGTGATTGACAGTGGCTGCGATGTGAACCATCCCGATTTGAAAGACCGGATTATCGGCAAGCAAAATTTTGCTCAGGGCGAAGGCGGCGTGGACGATGTGACGGATTACAGCGGCCATGGCACGCATGTAGCCGGAACGATAGCCGCAGCAGAAAACAATAACGGAGTACTGGGCGTGGCTCCCGGGGCAAAATTGCTTATTTTAAAAGTGATGAAACGTTTTCAGAGGAACGGTCAAACCGTCTTTGGCGCAACCAATGAAAGCATTGCACAAGCTTTGCGATACTGCGTGACATGGAGAGGCCCCAACAACGAACGGGTCCGGGTCGTCAATATGTCCTTGGGCGGACCGGAACATGACCCTGAATTGCATAAGGCGGTCCAAGAAGCGGTACTGAGTGACATCTTGGTTGTTTGCGCGGCAGGAAACGAAGGGGATTTTAACAGGGGAGGCGATTGCAGCCCCGTTGGGGATGAATTTAGCTACCCGGGCGCTTACCCGGAAGTGGTGTCGGTAGGGGCCATCGGTTTGGACGGGAAATTCCCATGCTTTCCGAATACAAATTTGGAAGTTGATGTCGTGGCGCCGGGAGTTAATATTTTGTCCACGTATACCAATCCCCCATACGCCAAGCTTAGCGGGACGTCGATGGCTTCGCCGCATGTGGCCGGGGCCGCGGCTCTGCTCATCAATTGGTGCGAGCAAAAATTCGGAAGGCCCTTTACGGAACCGGAAATTTATGCGCAGTTGATTAAAAGAACCGATGCGCTTGGGAATGACCCGAAGCTTGAAGGGAATGGTTTACTTATTTTGACCGGTAGATGCTCAGCTTCTTCTGAACGTTCCGGCCTGATTGAGACACGTGAACCGGTTTTATCACGTTAGAGCGGAGAATATTTTTATAATCATTGAATAAAATGAAGATTTGCTCCATAATGAATAGCGAAGCCCGTCGTACGCTTTGGCGTTGCGGTGGCGCGGCGCTATTTTTTTGTTTCGTAACTTGACGGAGGTGAAAAACATGGCTCAATCTGCTCCAACCGAGTTCGAATATTACTTGAACGAGACCGAGCAGCCGTTTGCCGGATGGGATTTTTCGCATCTTACCGGTACGGGAAGAATGCGGGAGTTTCCGCTTCGGTGGAATTATTACGTTCACGTCCGGGAACGGCTGCCCGTCGTGCGGTCGCTGCTTGACATGGGTACGGGCGGGGGAGAGTTCCTCGCTTCGCTTGCGCCGCTTCCGGCCGATACGGTGGCAACCGAAGGCTACGAGCCGAACATTCCGATTGCCGCGGCTCGGCTAAAGCCGCTTGGCGTACCTGTCGTGCCTGTGAAAGACGACGAGCGTCTTGCTTTGGAGGACGCCCGATTTGAATTGGTCATTAACCGTCACGAGTCGTACGCTCCGCAGGAAGTCGCCCGCATCCTGAAGCCGGGCGGAACGTTCCTTACGCAGCAGGTCGGCGGAGACAACGACTGTGAAATCAACGATTGGCTCGGCGCACCGCCGTTCGAGCTTGCCGATTGGCGTCTTGAAGTGGCGGCGGAAGGACTGGAGCGCGCCGGGCTGCGCATCGTATTCCGCGATGAGGAACGGACGAAGACCAGGTTTTACGATATCGGAGCCATCCTTTATTACCTTCAAGCAATCCCTTGGCAGATTCCGGATTTTTCCGTACGGAAGTATGAGGCCCCCTTGAGAGAAATACATGCCCATATCCGCAAACACGGTTATATCGATGTGACGTGCAGCCGGTTTATTTTGACGGCCGTCAAAGTCATGGCATGATTGGAATACCATTATACTGGAGGTCGTACGTCCTATGACAAACCATTGGATAACGAATGTTCGAGTCGCGCTTGCCGATCAAGTGCTGCCGCTGGCTTCCGTGCTTGTCGAGAACGGGCGGATCGCCGAGGTGAAGGAAGGGCGGCATGAGGCTCCGAACGGCATCGACGGCCAAGGCGGGCTGCTGATTCCCGGGATGATCGACGTCCACATCCACGGGGCGGACGGGTTCGACATGATGGACGGCACGCCGGAGAGCGTCGAAGCGGTGTCCCTCGCCTGCGCGAGGACCGGCTGCACTTCGTTTCTGGCGACTTCGGTCAGTTCGACGATCGGGCAGCTTCTGGCGATGATCGAGAGCGTGCGGCGTGTGGCCGGTCATGAGTCTGGAGCGCGAATTGCCGGAATCCATATGGAAGGCCCTTATTTGCATCCGAAGCGGAAAGGCATGCAAAACGAGCGCTACCTGCGGCATCCCGATCTCGCGGAAATGGAGGAGATCCTCCGGCAGACGGGCGAACTGATGAAGATGGTGACGCTCGCTCCCGAGCTTCCCGGCGGCAAAGAGCTCGTGGCGCATTTGGCTGCCAAAGGAATCATCGTTGCCCTGGCGCACTCCGACGCGACGTACGAGGAAGCGAAGGAGGCGTTCGCACTGGGCGCCAGCCATATGACGCACTGCTTCAACGGGATGCGGCCGATTCATCACCGCGAGCCCGGCCTCATCGTCGCTGCGCTTGAGGACAAGCGCGTCAGCTTGCAAGCGATCGTCGACGGCGTCCATCTGCATCCGGCCATCGTCCGGCTCATGCACCGGGTGAAAGGCCCGGAAGGCATGGTGCTGATTACCGATGCGCTTCAGGCGATGGGGCTTGGCGACGGAACGTACTTGTTCGGCGGTCATCAGGTGGAAGTGAAGGACGGCGTCGCCCGGCTGCAGGACGGCTCGCTTGCCTCCAGCACGGTCACGATGAACATGGCGCTCCGCCAAACGGTAGAGCTGGGCATCCCGCTGCATGAAGCCGTGGCGATGGCTTCGACTACGCCGGCCCGCATTCTTGGCTTGAGCGGCAAGGGGAGAATCGAGCCGGGCGCCGACGCCGATTTGGCGCTGCTGGATGCGGACTATAACGTCCGGTGGACGATGATCGAAGGCGAGTTCGTGTACGGCCAAGCGATCTAAACAAGCGATTGATCCAAAAAGGACAGACCGAGCGGAAGTTCACTCGGCTGTCCTTTTGTTGTTGGCAGGGGCTTCTCCCGGCAAAATCCATTCGCTCGACTGACGGAACATCGGCTCGAACGGCACGAAAATTTTGATCGGCAGCGGGTACGGATCGCGGATGCATTGCAGCATCGTTTTTGCGGCAACGACGCCGATCTCGTACGTCGGAATGTGGATCGTGGACAGTGGCGGAATCGTGTATCGCGACGGCTCGTTATCGTCGAATCCGACGATCGCGAACTCGCTCGGAATGCGGTAGCCCTTCTCGGCAATCGCCCGCATCGCCGCCATCGCCATAATGTCGCTTGCGGCAAAAACCGCCGTCGGCAAATCTTCGACGTGCTCGTCCAAATACCGCAGCATAAGCTGATACGCGTTATTCGGCTCCCATCCGGCGTCGATGATCCGATGGGGGCGGATCGGCAGCCCCGCCTGCTCCAAAGCCGCCCGGTACCCCCGGTAGCGCTTCTCCTTCTCGAATTTCCCGGATCGTCCGGTGCCTCCGATGAACAAAATGTCGCGGTGGCCTTGCTCGATCAGATGATGAACGGCCTGCCGCGCCGCTTCGACCCGATCGTACGATATCGTAGGAATGTCGGGGTCCGATACGTCGATGCCGACGATATGGCGCATGTGCTTTTTCAGATGGTTGTATAATTTGGCCTCGATGCCCTCGATGACGATCATGCCCTCGACCTGGCTGTCCTGAACGGCATGCTTCAAAATTTCCGGCTTTTTCAGCTCTTCCTGCGTATAGGTGAAGGCGATTTTATAGCCGTGCCTGGTCAGCTCCTTCTCGATGCCGTCGCAGATGACCGAGAAGTAAGGGTGATAGTGGCGGTTTTGAAGCGTGGACACGACACACCCAATGCCTCGGGCGGCTCTGCCGTCGTCGCCTGACGATTTGATCTGATAGCCGAGCTCCCGGGCGACGTCCCATATTTTTTGCTTGGTTGCGGTATTCACGGTCCGGTTGGCGTCGTTGGCCAAGACGCGGGACACCGTGGAGACGGACACGCCGACGCGGTCCGCGATATCTTTCAGTGTTGGCATAACGTAACCCCGCTTCTTATCGGATATTGATGAAATTTTGCCGCAAATTCTACTTTTCATGTTACGCAAAACGATGCGTCAGGTCAACTGAAATGATCACTGCAAAACGAAATATATTTTTGCAAAAATTGCCGCAAATAAATGAAAAATATTTGTTGACTTTGCGCAATGAAAGCGGTACATTTTGGATAGGAAATCGATTCCAATCCACGATGACGATCATGAGAAAGGGGAAATCGAATGAAAGGCGCACAACGATTGACTAAGGCTTCGCTTTTGGCCGCTCTGGGCGTATCCGTGGCACTGTCCGGCTGCTCGCAAGAGCCGGCGTCGGGCGGAGGTGACGGCAATGCAGGCGGAGGAGACGGCCCAAAAGTGAAGCTGGTGTTTTGGAGCCATCAGGCGGAAGCATTCAACGATAATTACAAGAAGCTGATCGACAGCTACATGAAAGCGCATCCAAATGTGGAAATCAGCTATCAAAGCTTCCCGTACGACGTTTATAACCAAAAGCTGAAAGCTTCGTTCTCCGCGCAAAATCCGCCGGACATCGCCGAGGTGTTCGGCACGTGGGTGCCGGAATATTCCAAGAACGGCCTGCTGTCGGAGGTGCCCGGCGGCGAAGAGGCCGGCAAAGCGTACTACGAGGCCCCGCTTGGCGGGTTTAAGTGGAACGGCAAGCTGTACGGGCTTCCGCTCGAATTCAATATCGAGAACGGAGGTATGCTGGCGCATCCGCAAATGTTCAAGGACAAGGGACTCGCTTACCCGCCGAAGACATGGACAGAGCTGGTCGAGAGCGCCAAGGCATTGACGGTGCGCGACGGCAGCGGGATGAAGGTGAAAGGGTTCGATTTCATCTCGGGGGACAACATTACATTTACGTTCCTGTCGATGATTTTGCAGCAGAACGGCAAGTATTGGGCCAGCGACGGCCATGTCAATTTCCAGACGCCCGAGGCGGTCAAAGCGATGACGGCGCTAAAGGATTTGGTTGTGCGGGATCAAGTGACCGATCTGACGGCCTTCGGGGGACAGCTCGATTCGTCCGACTACTTCTTCAAGGGCGGGGCGGCGATGACCTACCGGGGACCGTGGACGATTGCCGCGGGTCTCGACAATTACAAGGCGAAAGATTTCGAATACGTGCCGGTGCCGTCCTTTACCGACAATCCGCCGTCCTTTGCGGCCGAGTCCGGGTGGGGGCTGGTCGTCTCGAAGAAAAGCAAGGCGTCCAAGGAAGCGTGGGACTTCATTCAATTCCTCTCGTCGAAAGAAAATCTGAAGGCGTGGAACCTCGGCACCTTTACGGTACCGGCCAAGAAGGAGGTCGCGGAGGACCCGGAGTTCGTGAGCAAAAACCCGTTCATGAGGACATCCGTCGGCCTGCTGCCGCACGGGCAATGGATCGGTCTCATTTGGGACCGGGACTATTTCTTTAAGCAAATCAACGATCATTTCCAGCTTATGGTCAGCGGGAAGGTAACGGTGGAAAACGGATTGAAAGCGATCGAGAAGGCTGTTAACGAAAATCAAGATCAACACAAGTAAACCGGGAGTGTTCAGGGATGGAAAACAGCTCTAGTATACCCAGCAAGCCCGGCGGCAGAGTACTCCGGAGCGGCGCAGCCGCCCAATACCGCAAGGAAAAACGGTTCGCCTTCGTTTCCTTGACGCCGATTCTGCTGCTGTTCGGCCTGTTCGCCTTCGCTCCGATCGTCTGGAGCCTGATCTTATCGTTCTACAAATTCAGCCCGCTGGCGGACCAGTCACCATTTGTCGGATTGGACAATTATGTTCGGCTGTTTCACGACGCCATCTTCTTGAAATCGCTATGGGTGACGTTCAAATTCGTCGCATTCACGGTCGTCGTCAACATTGCGATTACGCTGCTGATCGCGCTAGGCATTCACCGGGTCCGGTCGCGGCGGCTGCGCAGCGTGTTCCGCACCGTCTTTTTCCTGCCCGCGATCGCGCCGCTCTCCGGGTCGGCCGTCGTCTGGGGGACGATGTTCAGCGATCACGGCCTGTTCAACCTGGTGCTGAGCAAGCTGCACATCCCGCCGGTGCATTGGCTAAGCGATCCGAACTATGCGCTGCTGTCGGTCATTGTCATGACGCTGTGGGCCGACATCGGCTACAATATCGTGCTGTTTATGGCCGGGCTCGATTCGATCCCCGACATGTACTACGAAGCGGCGACGCTGGACGGCGCGAGCCGGTGGCACATGTTCCGGCATATCACGCTGCCGCTGCTGAGCCGCTCGACGCTGTTCGTGACGGTTACGACCGTCGTCTCGTATTTTCAGGCGTTCCCTCAATTCCAGGTCATGACCAAGGGGGAGCCGTTCAACGAAACCCGGGTGCTCGCGCTGAACATCTACGATCAGGCGTTCGGCAACTCGAATATGGGCTACGCTTCGGCGATGGCGGCGGTGTTTCTGTTGATTATTTTGCTGGTGACGCTGCTGCAGCTCAGGTGGGGGCGGTCCCAATGGGAGCATTGAGAGGAGGCTGCGGAACATGAAAACGAAAACGACTCTATTCGACGGCGTGCTGATCGCGGTTTTGACCGTGGCCGCCTGCATCATGCTGCTCCCTTACGTGTGGATGGTGCTCTCGTCGCTCAAAAGCAACATGGAAATCATTTCCGCGTCGCCGACGCTGCTGCCCGAGCAGCCGACCTTCGCCGGGTACGAGACGGTGTTCCGGGAGGCGCCGTTCTGGAGATGGCTTGCGAACAGCGCGGTCACCTCGGTTCTGGTCACGGCCGCGACGCTGTTCACGAGCGCGCTCGCCGGTTACATTTTCGCCAAGTACGAATTTCCGGGAAAAAAGGCACTGTTCGTTCTCGTGCTGGGCACGATGATGATTCCGTTCCAGGTCATCATGATCCCGACGTACCTGATCGTTTCCAAGCTGGGCCTGATCAACCATCTGGCGGCGGTCATCCTGCCCAATCTGGTCAGCTCGTACGGCGTGTTTCTGGCGAAGCAGTTTATCGAGGATATTCCGAAGGATCTGATGGAAGCGGCCCGGATCGACGGTGCGGGCGAGCTGAAGGTGATGTGGCGGATCATTACGCCGCTGATTATGCCGATGCTGTCGGCGCTGGGGATTTTTACGTTCATGGCGTCGTGGAACAATTATTTGTGGCCGCTGATCGTGCTTAACGATACCGACAACATGACGGTGCCGCTCGCGCTGGTCTTTTTCAACGGGGCGCATACGGTCAACTACAATGTGGTCATGTCCGCCGCCGTGCTGATTACCGTTCCGGTCATTATCGTGTTCCTGATTTTCCAGAAGCAGTTCATTAAGGGTCTGACGATGACGGGGATGAAGTGAGTTTTACCTAAGTAAACAAAAGGATGGGAGAAGAGAGCGATGACAAAGATTGCGATTATCGGGGCGGGTAGCGCGTTTACCCGGGAGATTGTGGTGGATATTTTTGGTATTGAAGGTATGGACGAGGGTATCATTGCCTTGGTCGATATCGATCCGGCCCGGCTCGCCATTGCGCGCAGATTGGTCGAGCGAATTGTTGAGATGACCGGCAAGCACTGGCAGGTGCTGGCGTCGACGGACCGCCGGGAGGTGCTCGCCGGTTCGCATTTTGTGATTAACCAGATCGAGGTCGTCGGATTGGAGACGGTCAAGTACGAATTCGAAATTCCGCTAAAATACGGCGTCAAGCAGTGCATCGGCGATACGCTCGGGCCGGGCGGCTTGTTCAAAACGCTGCGCACGCTGCCGAGCTGGATCGAGATCGTCCGGGACGTGGAGGAGCTGTGCCCGGAGACGATCATTTTGAACTATACGAATCCGATGTCGGCGGTGACGCTGCTGACGTCGCGCATTACGGATATTCCGGTCGTCGGGCTGTGCCATTCGATTCAAAACTCGTCGCGCCAGCTGGCGAAGTATGCGGGCGTTCCGTACGAGGAATTGAAGTGGAGAGCAGGCGGCATCAATCACATGTCCTGGTTCGTCGAATTGACGCATCAAGGGAAAGATTTGTACCCGGTGCTGCTCGACAAAATTCAGGACCCGGAGCTGCTGCGCAAGGACCCGGTCCGTTTCGACGCCATGAAGCATCTTGGCGCCTTCGTCTCCGAGTCGAGCGGCCATTTCTCGGAATACATTCCGTATTACCGCAAAAGGCAGGACTTGATCGACAAGCATTGCAGCACGGGGTATAACGGGGCCACCGGCTTTTACGCGAACAACTGGCCGATCTGGCGGAAGAAGAACGACGAGGAAATTTTACAGCAGCTGTCGGGCGAGCTGCCGCTCGAGATGAAGTCGAGCCACGAGTACGCGGCCGTCATCATCGAGGCGATGGTGAAGAACGAGCCGAAGGTCATTTACGGCAACGTCGTCAACGAAGGGCTGATCTCGAACCTGCCGCAGGACGGCGTCGTCGAAGTCGCCTGCATGGTGGACCGCAACGGCGTCAATCCGTGCCGCTTCGGCCGGCTGCCGGAGCATTTGGCCGCTTTGTGCCGCAGCAACATGGCGTTCTTCGAGCTGGCCGTATCGGCCGTGCTGGAGCGGGACAAGGACATGGCGCTGCACGCGCTGATGGTCGATCCGCTTACCTCCGCCGTATGCTCGCTCGACGAGATCAAGGCCATGTTCGAGGAGCTGTATGAGGCGGAGCGCGCGTTCGTGCCGGAGCTGAGATAGAAAAAGGGAGGAAGGAACCATGACTGTCGTCGTGCTTGGCGAATTAAACGTAGATATCATTATTTCGGGGAACGATCTGATGCCCGAGTGGAACCGGGAGAAGCTGATCGACTCGTTCGACATCGTGCTCGGCTCCTCCTCGGCCATTACGGCGTGCGCGCTGGCCGCACTCGGGCGGGACGTCCGGTTCGTCAGCGTCGTGGGCGATGACGATTTCGGCCGGTTCTGCATCCGCGAGCTGGAGCGAATGGGCGTCGACACGGCGCATGTGAAGCGCGATCCGGGGCTGAAAACCGGCGTGACCATGTCTTTCTCGACGCCGAGCGACCGCGGGCTGATGACGTATCCGGGCAGCATTCCGATGCTTCAGCCGCAGGGTGTGCCGGACGCGCTGCTGGAACAGGCGGCCCACGTCCATTTCGGCTCGTATTTCCTGCAGGACGGCATGCGCGCCCATTGGAAGCCATTGTTCGAAACCGCGCGCGGACAGGGAAGCAGCACGTCGTTCGACACGGGATGGGATGTGCGCCAGCAGTGGCACCGGGCCTCGATTCACGCGCTGCTCGGCGCGACGGATCTGTTTATCCCGAGCGAAGAGGAGCTGCTGCACATTTATGGTGCCGCGACGCTCGAAGCGGTGTGGGAGCTGCTGCCGCCGGACGCGCGGCTGGTGGCGGTCAAACGCGGCGCTGCCGGCGCTGCGCTGTTTCAACCGGGCGCGACGCCGCTGTCCGTCAAAGCCTACGATATCGTCCCGGTCGATACGACGGGAGCGGGAGACGCCTTTAACGCCGGGCTGATCCATGCCTATCTGGGCGGCTTGCAGGGCGAAGCGCTGCTCCGCTACGCCAGCGCCTGCGGAGCGATCGCCACGCAGGGCGTCGGCGGGACGGGACGGCTGCCGACCGAGGAAGCGGTGGAGCGGTTGCAGACTTCCGTGGCGATCCGAAGCTAAAGCATGCGGGTGCATCTGCCTGATTTGCGAGCGTCTTTCTTTCGAGGGGGACGTGCGCAGTAGATTTGTTATGGGTGGCCTGTTTTCGGGGCCTTGTTGGAGGAAACGGCCGCCCGAAGTTCAATAAAGGAGGTGATGTTCACCGGGTGACAATGGTGGGTTTAGGGAAGTCTGCATGCAGCAGGGAGTAACTATGCCAATATCCAATCTTAAAGGAGATGAACGTTCGTGATTCGTATTCGAAAACAGGCGACTGGCATCATCGCAGCCGCCGCTATGCTTTTCGGCATGCTGGCCGTTAGTGTGGAACCGCCTCAGGCGCAAGCCAATCCCGTGACGTACTACGTGTCAACGACCGGCAGCGACAGCAATCCCGGAACGAGCAGCAGCGCTCCGTGGAAGACGCTCCAATATGCAGCCGATCATGCCGTGCCGGGCAGCACCGTCTATGTGCTGGGCGGCGTGTACAATCAGAAGCTGAAAATTACAAGATCCGGATCGGCCGCTGCCGGCCCGATCACCTTCGAGAGCTCTCCGGCCCAAGCGGCGATTATTGACGGAACGGGGCTCTCCGTGTCGGGCAGCGAGGGACTCGTTGACATTGCCGATGCCAGCTACGTTACGCTGAAAGGCTTCGAGATCCGCAACTACGCGACATCGGCTAAAGGCAAAATGCCGGTCGGCATTTTCGTCCGCGGTACGGGCAGCCATATCGAGCTTCGCAACAACAACGTTCATCATATTAAAAACACGGCGACGCTCGGCTCGGATTTGGCCGGCCGGGATGCGCACGGCATCGCGGTGTACGGCACGAAGGCGCCGGTGGCGCTGGAGCATATCGTCATCGACGGCAACACGCTGAGCAATCTGGTGCTCGGTTCGAGCGAATCCCTGGTGGTGAACGGCAATGTCGATAAGTTCGAAATTACAAATAATCTCATTCACGATAACGACAATATCGGGATCGACGTCATCGGCTTCGAAGGAAAAGCGCCCGATCCGGCCTACGATCAAGCCCGGAACGGTCTGATTCGCGGCAATACCGTCTACAACATCACCTCCAACAATAACCCTTCCTACGGCAAGTCGATTCCGAACGATTCGAATGCGGCGGGCGGCATTTATGTGGACGGCGGAAAAGACACCGTGATCGAGCAAAACTCCAGCTACAACAACGACATCGGCATCGAAATCGCCAGCGAGCATAAGGGAAAAGCGACCAGCGGCGTCACGATCCGCAACAACCTGGTGTACGGCAACCGGTACACGGGCATTGCTATGGGCGGATACGACAAGGAGCGGGGATCGACGGTCAACTGCGTAATCGTCAACAATACGCTGTACAAAAACGATACGAAGGACCTCGGCGGCGGCCAATTGCTGCTTCAATACGACACGCAGAATAACATCGTTAAAAACAATATTATGGTGGCCGGCTCATCCAATATTTTGATATATAACGAATATGCGAAAAACAGCGGCAATGTCGTCGACTACAACTTGTACTATGCGCCCGGAGGCGCTTCGAATGCGACGTGGACGTGGAAAAACAACGAGTATACCGGCTTTGCCGCCTATAAGTCGGGGACGGGGAACGATGCGCACTCGCTGTTTGCCGATCCCCAATTCGTGAATGCATCGGCAAACAATTTTCATTTGAAAGCGACCTCGCCCGCGATCAACGCCGGTTCGACGGAGCCGGCCATCATCGGTGCGGCCGATATCGACGGGCAGCCAAGAGTGCAGGGGAGCGGCGTCGATATCGGTGCGGACGAAGCCACGCCTTAACTTGAAAAGCGTTCGAGCGTACCGTTGAATTGGTGATGAAGCCGAAAAAGGAATGTGGATTCGGGCAGAAGAGACGATGCGAGGTTCCAGCGGCTTGGTAACCGAATAAGTCCCGGGAGAGCAACCGTATAAATGCGGGAGCTCTCCCTTTTTTATGTTTCAGGCGGTTATGGCTCAATGCCGTACTGCTCGATCTTCCGGTACAGCGTCGTCCGGCCGATGTCAAGCAGGGCGGCGGATTTGCTCAGGTTCCAGCCGGTGGATTGCAGCGCCCGCTGGATCGCCCCGATCTCCGCATCCCGTAATGTCGGCACGGATGAGCTGCTGTCATTCCGGCATTCGATGGCGTCCGTTGGGTCGAGCTCGTCAAAGTGCAAATGCTCCGGACGGATCGGGCCTTCTCCCGCAAGAAACGAAGCTTGCGTCAGCACGCCGTGCAGCTCGCGGATATTGCCGGGCCAGCCGTAGCGCAGCAGCTTGCGCTTCGTTTCTTCCGGCAGCTGGCGGTGCGGGCAGCCGTTCTTATGAAGCCAATGCTCGACGAGCGTCAGCAGATCGGTCCGCTCCCGCAAGGAAGGCAGCGTGATCTGGATGCCCTTCAGCCGGTAATACAAGTCCGCGCGGAAGCGCCCTTCCTTGATTTCAAGGGGCAGATGCTTATGCGTGGCCGCGACGATCCGCACATCGATGCGTTTCGCTTTGGTGCTGCCGACAGGCGTGACGGTGCGCTCCTGCAGCACGCGCAGCAGCGCCGCCTGTGCGCGCAGCGACATATCCCCGATCTCGTCCAAAAAAATCGTCCCCGTATGCGCCGCCTCGAATTTTCCCGTACTGCCCTCCCGGTTCGCGCCGGTGAACGCTCCGCGCTCGTAGCCGAACCATTCGCTTTCCACCAGACTGTCGGGAATGGCGCCGCAGTTTACGGCAATGAAAGGGCGGTCCGCCCGCAGGCTTGCCGAGTGGATCGATTGGGCGAACAGCTCTTTGCCCGTTCCGCTTTCCCCGAGCAGAAGGACAGGAATATCGGTGAGCGCCGCTTTGGAGGCGAGCTCCTTCTTTTCCACAAAATTCGGGCATGTTCCGGCGATATCGGAGAAGCTGTAGAGGCCGTTCCGGCTTTCCTGCGGCTTGCGGACGGCTACGGAGCGCCAGACGGTACGGCTGCTGTCTTGAATGGTTTTGACGGAAAAGCCCTCGAGGCCGGCGAAAGGTTTGCCGATCGCATCTTTGCCAACGGCCCGCAGCGCCGCCTGGTTCGCCCGAATGATCCGGTTATCCCTGTCGAGCGACAGCAGGGGAAGCGGGTTATGGTTTGCGGTAAATTCAAGCTCTTGAAGCGTAACGAGATGATCCTGCTTCGCTTCCTCCAGCAGCAGCCGGTTTTGCAGCGATTCCGCAACCATGACGGCGAGCGTCAGGCTGTAGTGGTGGTAGCTCTCCCGCTTGCCGCTGAAATTGATAACGCCGATCAACTCGCCTGTCGGACCGAAGATCGGAGAAGATGCGCAGGTGAGAAAAGCGTTGGCCCGGCAGAAGTGCTCAGCCGCATGGACGCGGACGGGGATTTTTTCGGTGATGGCGACGCCGATCGCATTGGTTCCTTTGCGCTTCTCGTCCCATACGGCCCCGACCTGAAGCTGAACGGCTTCCGCCCGCTTCGAGAAGCCGGGGTCCCCGGCAGCGTGCAGAATGCAGCCTTGGGCATCGATGAGCAAGGCCGTTTGGCCGGACTGCTGAATAAAAGGTTTGATGGTGTCGAAAATTTGCGAGGCATGGCGAACGAGCGTTTCATTTTCTTTCAATCGCTCCTGAAAGAGTTTTCCGGTCAGTAGACGGTCATCAAAAGGGTCGGTCGGCTTCAGTCCGTACCGCTGGCAGCGCTTCCATGAGCTGGCTACAACCTCCGAATAAGTCTGAATGTCCAAGGATGACAAGAAAGACACCTCCGGAAACATCGATATATGTATAGAATATCACAACCTGCAAAGGTTCACCATTTGTTCACAGCAATTGTTCTGTTTTGAACCAGAAAGAACGGAGGGAGTGTTCCGGAATGAAACAACTTTCGATAAAACGCTTACAAAACTTCCTTGTGCGACGCGCCTCTCACGTATTGGCACGCTTTTTGCTTTATTTATGGCGAAGTCAAAAATAAATAACTCAGGGAGGAATTCGTCAGATGAAAGCGGCCGTAGTGAATGAGTTTCACCAACAATTGGAAATTAAAGACGTCCCCGTGCCGGAGATCGGGCACGGCGAAGTGCTCGTTAAGATTAAAGCGTGCGGGGTTTGTCATACCGATCTGCATGCCGCTCACGGAGACTGGCCGGTCAAGCCGAAGCTGCCGCTTATTCCCGGGCATGAAGGCGTCGGCGAAATCGTGGCGCTGGGCGAAGGTGTCACCTCGCTTAAGCTCGGCGACCGCGTCGGGATTCCTTGGCTCTATTCCGCGTGCGGCGAATGCGATTACTGCTTGACGGGATGGGAGACGCTCTGCAAAAACCAGCTCAACGCAGGCTATTCGGTGGACGGCGGATATGCGGAATACTGCAAAGCGCCGGCCGCTTATGTGGCGAAAATTCCGGATAGCTTAAGCTACGTCGACGCGGCCCCGATCTTCTGCGCAGGCGTGACGACCTATAAAGCGCTCAAAGTGACGGGGGCGAAGCCCGGCGAGTGGGTTGCCATTTACGGCATCGGCGGGCTCGGCCATGTCGCCCTCCAATATGCCAAGGCGATGGGCTACCATGTGGCCGCCGTCGATATTCATGACGATAAGCTGGAGCTTGCCATGGCCTTGGGAGCCGATTTGACCGTCAACGGGATGAAGGAAGACCCTGCCGAAGCGATCGAGCGGGAGATCGGGGGAGCGCACGCCGCCATCAGCGTCGCCGTGACGCCGAAGGCGTTCGAGCAGGCTTACCGTTCGGTTCGCCGCGGCGGCACGCTGGTCGTCGTCGGACTGCCGAATGCGGATTTGCCGATCCCGATTTTCGACACGGTATTGAACGGCGTAACGGTCAAGGGCTCGATTGTCGGCTCGCGGAAAGACTTGCAGGAAGCGCTGGATTTTGCCGCCCGGGGCAAGGTGAAGACGAATATCGAGACGCAGTCGCTGGACCGGATCAATGAAGTGTTCGACCGGCTGCAAAAAGGTCAGGTCAACGGACGTGTCGTCCTGACGCTCGATTAACGGTACAAGGCATACATTCGAATCCGCAGCATACATCTGTATCAACAGATGCCAATGTCATAATCTATCTAATCCAACCGTGGGAGGACGAAACGATGATCTATGCACAACCAGGACAAACCGGAGCCAAGGTGACGTTCAAGAAGCGCTACGAAAACTTTATCGGGGGGCAATGGGTCGCGCCGGTGAAAGGGCAGTATTTTGAAAATATTACGCCTGTGACGGGTCAAGCCTTCTGCGAGGTTCCCCGCTCTACGGCGGAAGACATCGAGCTGGCCCTGGACGCAGCCCATGCCGCCAAGGACGCCTGGGGCCGC
Organism: Paenibacillus ehimensis NBRC 15659; assembly: GCF_004000785.1. Taxonomy (GTDB): domain Bacteria; phylum Bacillota; class Bacilli; order Paenibacillales; family NBRC-103111; genus Paenibacillus_G; species Paenibacillus_G ehimensis. The sequence goes on from NZ_BILX01000047.1 coordinate 48,064, forward strand.
ACGTCGGTGGCTGCCCGCGCGCAAATTCTGAACAAAATCGCGGACCGCATGGAAGCGAATTTGGAGCTGCTCGCCGTTGCGGAGACGTGGGACAACGGCAAGCCGGTCCGGGAGACGCTCGCGGCCGACCTGCCGCTGGCCATCGACCATTTCCGGTATTTCGCAGGGTGCATCCGCGCGCAGGAGGGCACGCTCGGGGAAGTGGACAATGATACGGTTGCTTATCATTTCCACGAGCCGCTTGGCGTCGTCGGGCAGATCATTCCGTGGAACTTCCCGCTGCTGATGGCGACGTGGAAAATCGCGCCCGCGCTGGCGGCCGGCAACTGCGTCGTGCTTAAGCCCGCAGAGCAGACGCCCGCGTCGATCCTCGTGCTCGCGGAGCTGATTGCCGACCTGCTGCCGCCCGGCGTGCTGAATATCGTGAACGGCTTCGGTTTGGAAGCCGGCAAGCCGCTC
>NZ_BILX01000048.1 GCF_004000785.1 Paenibacillus ehimensis NBRC 15659
GGCCGCACGCCCCGAGCTAGCGGAGCCGCTCTACGAACGGTTTAACGGCATGCTGCGCGAAGCGGGTCTTCATGTGGAGACCGGGCGGTTCGGGGCAATGATGGACGTGTCGCTCGTCAACGACGGACCGGTCACGCTCATTGTCGAAAGCAAGCAGAGCTAACTTTGATACGAATAAGCAAGGCTCGGGCGGGGGACAATGAGAGATAAGACAGCCTGCGAAGATTTCATCTTGTGCGGCTGCTGTCCGACATCTAAGGAGCCTGGGCATATTATGTACAGATCGCCGAAAGAACAAAGCTTACTGATGCCGGAACTGCAACTTGTTTCCGGCGGTCTGGCAGAGGCGGCGGCACTGCAATCGTCCGGGATGGACGATACGGAAATCCGTGCCGATTTCTCTTCTTCCAGCGAGCAACTGAAGCGGACGGCGCGCAAATCGTTCCGCTGACCAAAAGACGGGTCGTTTTCGTGGATTGAGCGAAAGCGGCCCGTTTGTTTCATTAAGCGGCCAAATATGCTAAACTATTGCTAGTTTTGTTCCAATTTGAAACTTCTTGTGCGGCAGTCCCGTCTTAAAAGAGACGAAGCATTTGTTTCGGCATCCGGCGGCTGACTTGCACAGACGAATAACGGAGGATGGAAGGCATTGAAAATCGAATTCGAGCGTGTCGGTTTCGGTGAACAGGCCAATGAGCTGTTTCATATATGCAAGCTTTTTTTCGAAGAGGTCGAAGCGGTCTACGAGAGAACGGACGATGCGCGTCTGCATGTCCGCGTCGAGGTGGAAGCCGATGAAACAAAGCGTTTGATCAGGGCCAAGGTCCGACTGACCGACCGGGAGACGGGAGCCGCTTACGAAGCCGGGCATGAGCGGGCGATGGATGCACGGGACGCCGGACATAAACGCACCGTCAAGCGGTCGGTCGGTTATGGGCTGCTTCAGGTGCTTCGCGAGTATACCGGACTGGAGCAGGCATGGGGGATTTTGACCGGCGTGCGTCCGACCAAGCTGATGCATAACTTGATGATGAAACAATCGATCGAAAGCTGCAAGCAGACGCTGCGGGACGAGTATCTCGTCACCGAACCGAAAGTGGAATTGCTCGCCGGAATAGCCGAACGCCAGTTGAAAGTGATCCCTGATTTGTTCCGTTTGGACCGGGAAGTAAGCATTTATATCGGGATCCCGTTTTGTCCGACCAAGTGCGCTTACTGTACATTTCCGGCCTACGACATTCGGGGAAATAACGGGTCCGTTGAAGCGTTCCTGGAAGGACTGCACTATGAGATTCGCGAGATGGGCCGCTGGATGCGGGAAGCCGGAGTCGGCATCACGACGATTTACTGGGGCGGAGGAACGCCGACGAGCATTACGGCCGAGCAAATGGATGGGCTGTTCGTCACCATGCACGAATCGTTCCCGGCGATGGACCGTGTCCGCGAGCTGACCGTCGAGGCCGGTCGTCCGGATACGATTACCGAGGACAAGATCGAAGTCATGAAACGGTGGAAGGTCGACCGGATCAGTATTAACCCGCAAAGCTTCACGCAAGCGACGCTTGATGCGATCGGACGGCACCATACGGTGACGGAAACGATCGACAAGTTCAAGCTCGCCCGGAAACTTGGGCTGAACAACATCAACATGGATCTCATTATCGGACTGCCGAACGAAGGAATGGCCGAGCTGCAGAGGACGCTTGACCAGACGGCCGAGCTGCTGCCGGAATCGCTGACGGTTCATACGCTCTCCTTCAAACGCGCTTCCAAGATGACGAAGAACAAAAGCGAGTACGAGGTGGCGGAGCGGGACGAAATCGCCGAGATGATCCGCTCCGCCTCCGAGTGGACGGAGCGGCACGGGTACAAGCCGTATTACATGTACCGGCAGAAAAACATTTTGGGCAATCAGGAGAATGTCGGCTATTCGCTCGAAGGCTTTGAAAGTCTGTACAACATTCTGATGATGGAAGAGCGGCAGACAATCATTGGACTCGGCTGCGGCGCGGTAAGTAAAGTGCTTTATCCGAAGGTCGAGCATGAAGAGGGCTACGAGCAGCGCATCGAACGATTGCCGAATCCGAAGGAGCCATCCTTCTACAACGAGGCTTACCAAGAGTATGTCGACAAAAAAATCAGGCTGCTGAACGATGCGTACGGTGTTCAAGCCAGCCAGCCGTCATAAGGCGGCATAACGAATCATGCTTCGTTATTTTCAAATGATCGGGTTTTAATCATAACATGGCAGAGGTGTATTATGGCAGGGAAATCGAACTATTCCGGAGGCAGTGCAAAAGGCTACGTATTTGTAATCGCACTGATCGTTCTAATTGCGGCTGGCGCCGGAGCATGGCACTATTGGAAAGCAGGGGGGACGAAGGCCGGAACGGACAGCGGCCATCGAAAGGCCGCCCAGAAGCTGGCGGAAGTTAAAACGGTAAGTACTCCAAAAGACAGCTATGACGTGATTGTGGCCGGTACCGACCCCGAGGGAGTGGCGGCGGCCATTTCCGCGGCGCGCAACGGCCAGAAGACGCTGCTGGTAGACGGAAAAGACCGCGAAATCCTGGGCGGACTGATGACTATCGGCTGGTTGAACAGTCTGGACATGAACTATGAGCCGGACAAAGGAGTGCTCCATAAACGGGAAATGCTCAACAAGGGCATCTTTGCGGAGTGGTACGGCAAAATCGAAGGAGATTCGTTCGATGTCGTGACGGCGGCCAATGCCTTCAACGAGATGGTCGCTGCGGAGAACAATATCGACGTGCTGTTGAAAGTCAAATCGATGGAGCCGATCACTTCCCCTTCGGGAACGGTTTCCAAAATTACGGGCATGAAACTTACCTTGGCTGACGGCAGCGTCAAAACCGTCCAGACCAAGGCGCTCATCGATGCAACGCAGGATGCGGACATTGCGGCAGCCGCAGGAGTTCCTTATACGACGGGGCGCGAAGATCTCGGCGACAAGAAGGCGCGCATGGCCGTGACGCTCGTCTTCCGGTTGAAGAATGTTACGCCGGCCGTATGGGAGAAGGTCCGCAAGCGTCTGGATGGAGATAACGACGCCGGAACGGGCGCGAACGAAATGAGCGCTTGGGGCTATAAAGACATGAAGGATTATCCTGCGGTTAATAAAGATCGCGTGCGGATGCGGGGCTTGAACATCGGACGTCAGAACAACGACACGATGCTGATCAATGCACTGCAAATTTTCGGAATCGACGGAACTGACCCCAAATCGCGTGAAGAAGCATTTAAGCTCGGCAAGGACGAGCTTCCTAATATTGTGAAATACATGCAGGAAAAGTATCCCGAATTTGCCGGCATTGAGCTGGACGCAACAGCGCCGGAGCTGTATGTGCGCGAAACGCGTCACATCCAAGGCGAATACCGCCTTAGCATTATCGACGTGCTTGAAAACCGCGATCAATGGGACCGCATCGGTTTCGGCTCCTATCCGGTCGATATTCAGCGCATGTCCCCTGCGGACACCGGTGCGGTCGTGACCGTACCTCAACAATATGCGGTGCCGTTCCGCAGCATCGTCCCGCTCAAAGTGGACGGGCTGCTGGTCGTCGGCCGCGCGGCGAGCTTTGATTCGCTGCCGCACGGGACCGCACGCGTCATTCCGGTGGGCATGGCGGCCGCCGAAGCGGCCGGAGCGGCAGCGAAGATCGCGGCGGACTCCGGAATCACGTTCCGCCAAATGTCCGCCAATAAGGATGCCATTACGAAGCTTCAGGATACGTTGAATAATCAGGGCATGGTGCTGAAGCCGTTCAGCATTAAGGCGCAGCCGTTCATGGAGCATAAAGCGTACGAAGGATTGAAGGTAGCGGTCACGCTCGGTCTTGCAACGGGCGGATACGACAATAACTTTGCGCTGGACAGCAAGTCCAATCAGCAGCGGCTGGTCAACCTTCTCTTGGGAATGCGCAAATTCAAGCCCGAGGCGATGGCCGGGAACCCGGGAGAGGCGCTCGCCAAAGGCACCGATCCGAAGACGCTGCCGGTAACCTTGGATCAAGCGGCGCATATGATCGCCCTTCTGTTGAAGGTGGAAACGGCGCCGGAGCAAGCGCTGCAGACGCTGCAGAGCAAAGGATTGCTTAATGCTGCGACATTGGACGGCTTTGCGAACAAACAGGAGCTGACCAACGGCGACACGTATATGCTGATGAAAGACGTCTATAACGCGCTGAAGGCGGCAAAATAATCCGCATGGAAACTTGCAAGCATGCATATGTTTTTTCTTGACTTTGGATACCTTCGCGGGTAGAATAAATTCTAATTCCATGTCATATCTTATAGATCCGTTGATGGGACAAAGTAATTCGAACCTTGCGTATCCAGAGAGGGAAGCCCAGGCTGCAAGCTTCCTTATGCGAATCGGACGAACAGACCTCCCGGAGGACGAACGGGGAACCCCGGCCAGACGAAGGCGTTCATGCCGGTGCCGGATAGTAGTCGTTTGCGGCTGGCGGACGTTACCCGCTTGAAGAGTGTGAGCGAGTTATTTTGCGTAAAGCCGGGCCCGGCAGCGGAAGCTCGTTCGAATCGTGGGTGGTACCGCGGGAGACTTTTGGTTAAGTACAATCTCTCGTCCCTGAATTTGTTCAGGGGCGGGAGTTTTTTTATTTGTGCTGAAATGCGACAGAAAGGAGTCTGGGCTTACATGAGCATTCAAAAACCAAAGGGCACGCAGGACCTGCTGCCCGGCGAAATCGAGAAATGGCAGTACATTGAGGCGAAGGCCCGGGAGCTGTGTCTGCGTTTCAATTTTCGCGAGATCCGTACGCCGATGTTCGAGCACACGGAGCTGTTCCAGCGCGGCGTAGGAGAGACGACGGACATTGTCGAGAAGGAAATGTATACCTTCCTCGACAAAGGGGACCGCAGCATTTCGCTTCGTCCCGAAGGAACAGCGGGGGTCGTACGCTCTTATGTGGAAAACAAGCTGTACGGCGAACCCGATGTCAGCAAGCTATATTATATCGGTCCGATGTTCCGGTACGAGCAGCCGCAGGCCGGCCGTTACCGCCAGTTTCACCAGTTCGGCATCGAAGCGTTCGGTTCGGTGGACCCGAGTCTCGACGCGGAAGTGATTGCGCTGGGTTATACGTTTTATAAAGAGCTTGGACTAAAAGACGTCACGGTGGAAATCAACTCCGTCGGCAACCCGGCTGTAAGGGCCGTATACCGCGAGAAAATTCAGCAGTTTTTTGCTCCGGTGAAGGAGAAGCTGTGCAAGGACTGTCAGTCGCGGTACGACCGCAATCCGATGAGGATTCTCGACTGCAAGGTCGATCAGAAATACGGCGAAGGCGCACCGACCATCCTCGAATACCTGGATGAGGAATGCCGTACGCACTTCCAAGCGGTGCAGGAATATTTGACTGCGATGGAGATTCCGTTCCGTATTAATCCGCGGCTGGTCCGGGGGCTGGATTACTATACGCACACCGCGTTCGAGTACAAAGCGGCCGGTATCGGCGCGATCGATACGATCGGGGGCGGCGGACGATATAACGGCCTTGTCGGACAAATCGGCGGAACCGACCAACCGGGCGTCGGCTTCGGACTTGGGATGGAGCGAATTCTGCTTGTGCTTCAGGCGCAGGGGGTTGATATTCCGGCGGCTAAACCGTTGGATGTGTACTTGATCGGCCTCGGCGAAGCCGCAGAGCGAGAATGTGTGAAGCTGCTGCAAAATCTTCGTCTGGCGGGACTGTCCGCGGAAAAAGACTACTTGGGCCGTAAAATCAAAGCGAAAATGAAATCGGCCGACCGGTACAACGCGGCTTATGTCGCCATTCTTGGCGACGACGAGCTTGCGAAGGGCGAAATTACCTTGAAAACGATGGCTACCGGCGAACAAGAAACGCTGTCGCTCTCCGATCTCGTGCAGACGCTGCGCGAGCGGGCCGGGCAAGCTTAACGATAAACGATTTTTATCATACTTTGGAGGTAACGAACACCATGACGACGATGTTAAAAACGCATCATTGCGGCACTTTGAGCAAAGCTAATGTGGGACAGACGGTAACGCTGAACGGTTGGGTCCAGCGCCGCCGCGACCTTGGAGGGGTATTGTTCATCGATCTGCGCGACCGGAGCGGGATCGTGCAAATCGTCTTCAACCCGGCTTTTTCCGGCGAAGCGCTTGCAGTAGCCGACCGGGCACGCAACGAATACGTGCTCGCGGTACGCGGGGACGTCGTAGAACGGGATGCGGAGACCGTTAACCCGAACCTTCCGACCGGAGAGATCGAAGTTCGGATCACCGAGATCGAAATATTGAATGCCGCGAAAAATCCGCCGTTCTTCATCGAAGACGGGATCGAAATCGACGAATCGCTGCGCCTCAAGCACCGTTATCTCGACCTGCGCCGTCCGGAAATGCAGCGTACTTTAATGCTGCGCGCCAAAGCGGCCAAAGTATTCCGCGACTATTTGGACGAGAACGGCTTTGTCGAAGTGGAAACGCCGATTTTGATCAACAGCACGCCGGAAGGCGCACGCGATTACCTGGTGCCAAGCCGCGTTCACCCGGGCGAATTTTACGCGCTGCCGCAGTCGCCGCAAATCTTTAAGCAGCTGTTGATGGTAAGCGGCCTTGAGCGATACTACCAAATCGCCCGCTGCTTCCGCGACGAAGACTTGCGCGCCGACCGCCAGCCGGAATTTACGCAGGTGGACATTGAGACGTCGTTCCTGTCGCAGGATCAACTGCTCGAGATGATGGAGAAGCTCGTCGTACGCTTGTTTAAAGAAACGGCCGGCGTCGACATCGAAACGCCGTTCCAACGCATCAGCTACGCGGATGCGATGGGCAAATACGGCTCTGACAAGCCGGATCTTCGTTTCGGCCTGGAACTGCAGGACGTGTCGGACATTGTCGCGGAATCGGGCGTCCAAGTCTTTGCGAACGTCATCAAAAAGGGCGGTCAAGTGAAGGCGCTCAATGCCAAAGGCTGCGCCGCTTGGAGCCGCAAGGAAATCGACGATCTCGGCGTATTCGCCGCACGCTACGGGGCCAAAGGGCTGGCGTGGATGACGTACAAAGACGGCGAGCTGAAAGGGCCGATCGTGAAATTTTTCAACGAGCAGGAGCTGGAGCAGCTTAAGCAGCGTCTGGAAGCCGAGGAAGGCGACCTGCTGTTGTTCTCCGCCGATACGAAGAAGGTCGTTGCCGACGTGCTCGGAAACCTTCGTTTGAAAATCGGCCGTCAATTGGGACTTATCGACGACAGCAAATTCAAGTTCGCGTGGGTGATGGACTTCCCGCTGCTCAGCTACGACGAGGAAGCGAAGCGCTACGTGGCGGAGCATCATCCGTTCACGCGCCCGAAAGAAGAAGACATGCATTATTTCGACACCGACCCGGGCCAAATTCGTGCGCAGGCCTACGACCTTGTGCTGAACGGCTACGAAGTCGGCGGCGGCTCCATGCGGATCTATCAGCGTGAAGTACAAGAGAAAATGTTCGCTACGCTTGGTCTTTCCGAGGAAGAAGTGCAGGAGAAATTCGGCTACCTGCTGGAGGCTTTCGAATACGGTACGCCGCCTCACGGGGGTATCGCCTTCGGGTTCGACCGGCTCGTGATGCTGATTACCGGCCGCACCAACCTGCGCGAAACGATTGCCTTCCCGAAAACGGCCAGTGCAACGGACCTGTTAACGGGAGCTCCGGGTCCCGTGGATGCCAAGCAGCTTGAGGATCTATCCATTCGTTTGGCGCTCAAGCAGCCTTCGGCCAAAGCTTAAGACCCGAATAAGAGGAGAGTGGACAGTAAGCCATGCTGCATCAATTTTCCCGTACGGAGCTGGCGATCGGCCCGGAAGGGCTTGAGGTTATGAAAAATAGTACGGTGGCGGTTCTCGGCATCGGCGGCGTCGGTTCGATCGCCGCCGAAGCGTTGGCCCGCACCGGCGTCGGCCGGATCATCATGATCGACAAGGATGTGGTCGACATTACGAATGTGAACCGGCAAATTCATGCTTTGGTGACGACGGTCGGCCAGCCGAAGGCGGAGCTGATGAGAGACCGTATCCTGCAAATCAACCCGGAATGCGATGCCGTCGCCCTGCGCATGTTTTATACCGAAGAAACGTATGAGCAGCTGTTCGGTTATCCGCTGGATTATGTGGTGGACGCCTCCGATACGATCAGCTACAAAATCCATCTGATCAAGCAATGCCTGCAGCGTAAAATTCCGCTCATTTCCAGTATGGGCGCTGCCAACAAGATGGATCCGACCCGGTTCCAAGTGGCGGATATTTCCAAGACGACCGTTGATCCGATGGCGCGGGTGATTCGTCACAAGCTGCGGAAAGAAGGCATCAAGAAGGGCGTCAAAGTCGTTTTTTCGACGGAAGAGCCGATCAAGCCGCGGGTCGACGTCACACAGCGGATCGTGCCGGAGAATGCGCCTGAAATTCGTAAAGCGCAGCAACCGCCGGCCAGCAACGCGTTCGTTCCGCCCGTTGCCGGGCTGATCATGGTCAGCGTCGTTGTCCGTGACCTGCTGGCTAAGGCCGGACTGAAGTAGCGTAGTCAGCAGTTCAACATAAAGAAAGCATCCTTTGCAGCGAAAATGCGAAAAGGATGCTTTTTTTGTCATTTTTGGGGCAGGATAGAAAAAGGGAGCGTAAACGTTCTTTCATTCTTTTTAATCGGAGTGCAGACCATGGAACGAAGCCCAGCTACGGGAAACTACAGGCGTTATTTGGCTTATTTCGGAACCCTGAATATCAATATGCTGCATTTGCGCAAGCCTTGGGTGATCGCTTGGTGGTCGGCCGCGTTCCCGGGATTCGGACATTTGCTTCTTGGCAGCCAAATCAAAGGGTTTATCTTGATTTTGTGGGAAGTTGGGATCAATATGCAGTCGGGAATCAACAAATCGATGGTTTGCTCTTTTACGGGTCGGGCCGACCTGTCGAAGCAGATGCTGAATCCGCGTTGGGTGCTGCTGTATATTCCCGTCTATATTTATGCCATCTGGGACAGCTACCGCAAAACGATTGAGCTGAACAAGGAGTGGGTGCTGGCCGAGTGGGAGCATGCGCCCATTGTTTCCTTTAAAATGGGCGGTATGTCTTTGAATCATTTGGACAAAAGCTCGCCCTGGCTCGCTATGGCTTGGTCCATGCTCATGCCGGGGCTTGGACAGTTGTATCTCCGCCGCATTCCTGTCGGCTTTTTTCTGCTGGCCGGGTGGATTACCTTTATGTATCTCTCGGGTGTTGCGGAAATCGTGCTCGTCTCCTTGGAAGGAAATTACATCCAGGCGTGGCACTCGATTCATTCAGAGTGGGCCTTGTTTATGCCTTCTTTTTACTGCTTTGCGGCTTATGAGGCCTATGTGTATTCGGTCGAATACAACAAATTATTCGACAAAGCCCAGAAGCAGTGGCTGGAGCGCAGCTATGGAACGCTGCGTCCCAACTTCTGCCGGGCAACGGGACGGTAAAAGATGTACATCGTTGCGACTTTTCGGCATTCGTCAGAGCTGGAGCTGGCCATCTGCGAATTGGAGCGGCAAGGTATCCTTGCCGAAGCGATTGCTGCGGTTCCGCTCAGAGCAAATGGCCCGCAGGAGATACGGGTATTCGATACGATCCGCCGCTCGGACGGGATCAGCTTGCTGGACGGCCCCGCTGTAACCGGCACGATCGGTTCCGTACTGGGAGCGGCGCTGGGCTTCGGCTGGGCCATCGGTCCAATTTTCGGCGGTTTGCTCGGGCTTGCGTCAGGCGCCGCTCTTGGCTTTGCCTTGGATTGGCTCATTAACTTCAAGCGGCGAAAAAAACGCAAGCGGAGAGAACATGGCGCGGACGTCGTCATGATTGTAGAGTGCAGTCCTGATCAAGCATCGGAAGTCCGGCACATTATGGAGCGTTGGCTTGCCCTCGGAATTGGCCAGCTTGGGTCGGGCTGAGCCCCATACCTTTGTAAATCGTGCAAAGTGCTTTTATAATAAAAAGCATGGGTCATCTGTTCGCGGCACCTATAGCGGACTCTGGGGCCTGTGCTTTTTTTGCGAATATTCAGGATTGGCGGTCAGAGGAAACCATGGACTTATTCGATTACAACCGGACGAACGAATACAAGCCGCTGGCGGAAAGAATGCGCCCGCAAAATCTGGAGCAATTTTTCGGGCAGAAGCATTTGCTTGGCGAAGGCAAGGTGCTGCGCCGGCTCATCGAAACGGACAAGATCGGCTCCATGATTTTGCAAGGCCCGCCTTCCAGCGGCAAAACGACACTTGCCACGATCATCAGCGGAATGACGAGCTCGCATTTTGAGAAATTGAACGGCGTCTCGCTTTCGGTTTCGGATCTGCGGGAAGTCGCCCGAAAAGCGAAAGATAATCTAAAGCTCTACAATCAGCGGACAATTTTGTTCCTGGATGAAATCCATGCGCTCAAAAGCAACGTGCAGGAGTCGCTGCTGCCTATCGTCGAAGACGGAACCATTATCTTGATCGGTGCAACGACAGAAAGCATCGCACATGATATCATACCGCCTCTTGTCAGCCGCTGCCGCGTGTATCGGCTCGAGGCGCTGCAAAAGGACGACCTGGAGCAAATTCTTCGTCAGGCATTGGCGGACCCCGAAAGAGGGCTGGGCGGGGAGTATCAGATTTCAAAGGAAGCGATGGATTATTTATGCGACGTCTGCAACGGCGATGTGAGAAATGCCTTGATCGCCTTGGAAACGGCTGCCTATTCGCTGCACGATTCACAAACGATCGAGCTGCAGACGATTCAGGAATCGTTCGAGTCCCGGATCAATGCGATAACCCATACGGATTTTTACGACATGACATCCGCCTTTTGCAAGTCGCTCCGCGGCGGACAGACGGACGCGGCCATCTATTGGCTGGCGCGTATGCTGTATTCGGGTGTAGACCCGCTGTACATCTGCCGCAGAATCGTCGTTCATGCGACGGAAGATGTGGGCATGGCCAATCCGACCGCACTGCAAATCGCATTGGCGGCGAAAGACGCCGTCGAATTTGTCGGCATGCCGGAAGCGCGAATGGCTATCGCCGAAGCTGTCGTGTTCATTTGCGAGAGCCCGAAAAGCAATGCGGTCTATAAAGCAATCAACGGAGCTCTCGATTACGTCAAGCAGACGAAAGCTTACGAGGTCCCCGCAGATGTCCGCGACGGTACAAGAACTTATACGAATCCTATCGATCATCCGAACGCCCGGAACGAATACCTTCCTCCGGAAGTGAAGGGCAAGCGATTTTATCAGCCGCAAAATAGCGGAGTGGAGGCGAAGATTTTCGCGAAATATAATAAGCCTGCGGCAGAGTAAAGCCGCAGGGTATACCGGCAGAGGTCCAAGATGGAACATTTCCGGGGAAATAAGTCCGCTTAGGCCCGCTGCAGCGGAGCGCCTCCGGCTCTTCCCCGGGCCGGATCGGAAATTTCGACAGCGATGCGCCCGAAAAATAAGGCGCTTTGACGGATTAATTTATGGGTCACGGGCAGAAGCAGCAGACCGATGCCTGCATAAATAAGCGAGATTTGAAGCGAACTGAAATCCGTCGGAAGCAAACGGGTGAACAGTTCCCTCTCGAAAATATCAATGCCGATCGTTTGCAGTAAAATCGTATAGACGAGCGGCGACACCAAGAGTGCCATGTTAACGGCTACGACCGTGACAGCAAGCGTAAACGAAAGGATGCCCAAAGGCAGCTTGACGATTTGGAACAGCAGCCCTACGTAAGTTGCCGGGTCGGAAAGCTCCGCGCTTAACTGGGCGAAGAGACCTTTTCTGCCATGCTGTCCTGGTTCGAAGTCATCCGATCGTACGGTAGCTGTGACAGTCGAAGGGGATTGAAGCAGCCGGTCGGCCAGCCTTGCATCCAAAACGGTCATGTGCTTGGCAAAACGCGCTGTCATAATCATAAGCGGAAAGCCGACGAACAGCGGCATCAGTCCGATGGACAAGACGACACCGACGATCGTCAGCGTAAATCCGATAATGCCTTCGGGAAGAAGATAAAGCAAATAGTAAAAGGCTCCGATAAATCCTGGTTTTTGCGTATTCAATGGTTCCACATCCTCGTATCGTTTTGAACCCTTTGACGTTCGTGCCGGGTTTACCCCTTCAATTTTTCATTTTTAGACTCCCTTCCAAAAGCTTGCTTGCGACAAGGCCACCTTGTTTTTTCGTTCTAGTCTTCGAGCATTGCGTATAGTGTAGTAATGGATCCGCGAATTCGCCAAACTCCGGACATCATGCGGATCACATGGGTACATCCGAGGGAGGTGCGCCTATTCGCCTTGCGCGGGCGGGTAGGCGGAGCGTTGATTAACGATCCGTTATCGCTTATTTGGGGCGTCATCCTTGCGCTGACTCTGGTAGCACTGAACGCCTTCTTTGTCGCTGCCGAATTCGCGATGGTGAAAGTGATGTACAGCCGGTTGGAATCCCGCGTGCGCCCGGAATCCCGACAAGTTCGTTCAACCCGGTTTCTGATGCAAAAGGTCGATGCTCACTTATCAGCCTGCCAATTCGGCATCACGCTCACCTCGCTCGGACTTGGCTGGGTCGGCGGGCCGGCAATCCAAGCGCTGCTTGAACCGGTGCTCAGACTTCTGCACCTGCCGGAGCAGGTAATCGGGACGATTGCTTTTTTGATTGCGTTTTCGTTGATAGCGGTGCTGCATATGACGTTTGGGGAGCAGATTCCCAAAGCCTATGCCATTCGTAAATCGGAGCAGGTGATACTGTTATCGTCTGTGCCGCTTATCGGCTTTTACAGAGCGATGCGGCCGTTGCTTTGGTGTGTGAACGGCATTTCGGCCTGGCTGCTGCGCCTGACGGGCATCGCTTCCTCTGTGGAGTATCGGACCGCCCACACGGAAGAAGAAATCCGGGGGCTGATGAAAGAAAGTAACCGCAGCGGATTCATCGACAATACCGAGCTGGAGCTCGTCGACAATATTTTCGATTTCACCGAAACGTATGCGCGAGAGATTATGATTCCGCGCACGGAGATGATCTGCTTGTACGCAGGACGCTCCTACGAAGACAATAAAGCGATAGCGATCCGCGAGATGCATACGCGTTATCCGGTATGCGACCCGGACAAGGACAGCATTATCGGATTCGTGCACATGAAAGATTTGCTCATTGCGGGGAAACAGCCGGAAACGATCCGGACGATCCTCCGTCCGATCACGAAAGTTCCGGAAACGATGCGTATAAGCGAGCTGCTTAAATTTATGCAAAAGAAGAAGACGCAGATGGCGCTGCTCATCGACGAGTACGGCGGGACTTCCGGCCTGGTGACCTTTGAGGATATCATTGAGGAAATCGTGGGTGAGATTCAGGATGAATTTGATGAAGAACGGCCGCAGATCGAGAAGCGGGCCGATCATTTGCACTCGATTGACGGGCGGATGCTGATTGAGGAAGTCAACAGCTATTTCGGGCTCTGTATCGCGTCCGACGATTACGATACGATCGGCGGATGGATGTACGCTCAAGTGGAAATGCCGCCTAGGAAGCAGCAGTCTGTCCTCTCGGAAAACCGATTCCGGTTTATGATCGAGGAGCTCGATCATTTGCGGATTTCGCGGATTTTGGTTGTCCGGCAGGAGCAGGCCGGCGGATCATCCTGCGAAAACAGGAGATCGGCGGATGGACGGGAGCGTACACAAAGGAAGGACAGGGGGTCTTAAAGCGAACACAAGCGAGCATACAATGGTGTAACGAAACAAACCTCACCTATTCTCCTCAAGAAAGGCTTCGATCAGGAAGCTTTTTTGTTTTATGATTTACAATGTAACAATGTTATGTTACACTTAATGTCGTAAGGAGGCGTTGAAGGTGACGGAACGGGAGTTGATCTCCAAAAAAGATTTGCTTGAGCTGACAGGCATCTCTTACGGCCAATTATACCGCTGGAAACGAAAAAATCTCATTCCGGAAGAATGGTTTATCCGAAAGTCGACATTTACGGGGCAGGAGACCTTTTTTCCGAAGGACAGCATTTTGGCCCGGATTGATAAAATCGTAAACATGAAAGACGATTTGTCGCTGGATGAGCTGGCAGACGTGTTTTCCCCGAATTTGAGCGAAGTTGCCCTTGGGCGTTCGGAGCTGGAAAAACGCAACATTGTTACGAAAGAGACGCTCGATTTTTACATCGAACAGCAGGGAACGAGCGCGGTCTACGATTTTGAAAAAATAATATGCATGTATGCGCTCGACAAGCTGCTGCAAACCGGAGAGATGACGTTGGAGGAAGGGAAAGGCCTGATTCAGACCATGGGGGAGCATTATCCGAAGCTTCAGGGCAAAACCGGCGAGCTGATCTTTTTTCGAAAGATGGGCATGTCCGGCTTCGTGATTGCGACAAGTCCGGGCGAAGTGTATTTCGAGCCGCGGGTCAGGGTGGTAGCGCGGATTTCGATCGCTGAGTGCGCAGAGGAATTGAAAATTAAATTATCGTAACGAGCTTACGAAACTATAACATGCAGCAAGTACGGAGGGATAACTATGGACAGCAGCAACCGCCGCGATCTGATTATTTCCGGCAGCGGCTCTTCCTCGGGCGGAAGCTACCGGAACGTAAAAATTAACGGAGAAGGCAAAATTTACGGCGACATCGATTGTTTCGAGTTCAGGACGAACGGAGTCAGTGAAGTATCCGGGCAAGTGAAGGCAAAGCTGGTTCAAGTGAACGGCCAGTGGTCGATGAAAGGCGCCGTCGAAAGCGAGGAAATTAAAGTGTACGGGGGGGCCAAGCTGGAAGGGAACGTGTCGTATCTCGATTTTAAATGCCGCGGCAGCGCCCGGGTTCAAGGGGACATGAACGGCGACCGGATCGATCTCGAAGGGGATTTGACCGTCGCCGGAGACTGCGAGGCGGAAACGTTCAATGCCAAGGGAGCGTTCCGGATCGACGGATTATTGAATGCAGGCGTTATCGATGTTTCGCTTTACGGCGCCAGCTCCGCGCAGGAAATCGGCGGCGAGGTGATCACGGTGCGCAAAAAAGGCTTCAGGTCGCTTCTCACGCCGTTTTTGCCGATGTTCGATGCGAAGCTGGAGGCCGAAACGATCGAAGGCGACGAAATTTATTTGGAGAACACGACCGCCAAAGTCGTCCGCGGCAGCCGGATTACGATCGGCTCAGGCTGTGAAATCGATCTGGTCGAATACAAAGAAAGCTTGAACCCGTTCAAAGGAGCAAAAATTCATGAGCACAGACAAATCTAACGGGAGCCGCCTTGGCTTCGTCGTCGCCGGTCTCTTGCTCGGCATCCTGATGGCGGCGATGGACAATACGATCGTAGCGACGGCGATGGGGACGATCGTCGCCGAGCTCGGCGGATTGGACAAATTCGTCTGGGTGACATCGGCTTACATGGTGGCCGAGATGGCGGGGATGCCGATCTTCGGCAAGCTGTCCGATATGTACGGTCGCAAGCGTTTTTTCGTTTTCGGCTTAATCGTATTTTTGCTTGGCTCCGTTCTGTGCGGCACCGCAAGCAGTATTACCGAGCTCAGCATTTACCGCGCCATCCAGGGCATTGGCGGCGGCGCGCTGATGCCGATTGCGTTCACGATCATTTTTGATGTGTTTCCGGCAGAGAAGCGGGGCAAAATGTCGGGATTGTTCGGCGCGGTTTTCGGGCTGTCCAGCATCTTCGGACCGCTGTTGGGTGCCTATATTACCGATTATATCGGGTGGAAATGGATATTTTATGTCAACGTGCCTATCGGTCTGCTTGCCCTGCTTTTTATCGTCCTATGCTACCGGGAATCGCCGGTGCATGCCAAACAGCGGATTGACTGGTGGGGAGCGGTCACGCTGGTGGGGGCGATCGTATGCCTCATGTTTGCGCTGGAATTAGGCGGCGGCACCTATCCTTGGACATCGGGAACGATCCTTGGTCTGTTCGCCGGGTTCGTCGTATTGTTCGGCGTGTTTCTATTTGCGGAAACCCGGGCCCGGGAGCCGATCATTTCCTTTGCGATGTTTCAAAACCGTCTGTTCGCTTCCAGCAATCTGGTGGGCCTGTTCTACGGCGCGGCGTTTATCGTGGCGACCGTCTATATTCCGATCTTCGTCCAAGGCGTGTTCGGCGGGAGCGCCACCAATTCGGGGCTTATCCTTCTTCCGATGATGCTGGGGACGGTCGTGACCGCGCAGTTGGGCGGTTTTCTCGCCGGCTCCGGAAAAATGTCTTACCGTGGCGTCATGCTCATTTTCTCCATTTTATTCGCGGTGTCCATCCTGCTGCTTGCTACACTGACACCGGATACGCCGCGGTATTTGGTAACGCTGTTCATGATCCTCGTCGGCCTCGGTACGGGCGCCTCCTTCTCCGTGCTCGGCATGTCGGCGATTCACGGCTTCGAGGCGAAGCAGCGCGGCTCGGCCAGCTCGACGATGTCGTTTGTACGCTCGCTCGGAATGACGATCGGAATTACCGTGTACGGAATTATTCAGCGAAACGATTTGGAATCGTCGTTAGCCGATACGTTCGGCGGTGCCGGAGCGCCGCAAGGGATTAGCCTGAAAGATCCGCGCGACCTGCTGTCGCCGGCAGCCCGCAGCGCCATCCCGGCGCCGGTTCTGGACAAAATTACGGCTGCGCTGTCGACGTCGATCTCGCACACGTTTCTGTGGGCGTTGATACCGGCTGCGCTTACGATTTTGTGCGTCTTATGGATGAGCCGGGAAAAAATGCACATTTCCCGGGAACCTCGGGAAGTAGCCTCCGAACAAGCTGCTTCGCATACGTAAACTTCATAGTGCAGTATACGGAGCCTGCTGAGTAATTTCAGCGGGCTTTCGTTTATAAAAATAGGAGCTTCCGGTTCACACCGAAAAGCTCCCTTTTTTTACACATGATTCAGCCTTACTGCAAAATCTTGTCGATGATCGCGCCGCCGAGACAGACCTCCCCGTCATAGAAGACGACGGATTGTCCGGGTGTCACCGCTTTTTGCGGCTGGTCGTACACGATTTCGCAGCGGCCGCCTTCGCCGAAATGGACCGTGACGCCTTGGTCGGGTTGACGGTAGCGGAACTTCGCCGTGCAGTGCAGCGGCTCTTTAGGCGGTGCGCCGGCGATCCAGTTCAAATCGGTCGCACGCAATCCGGTCGAGTAGAGCGCCGGATGCTTCTCGCCTTGAACGACATACAAAATATTGTTTTCCAAATCCTTGCCGGCAACGAACCAGGGCTCCCCGCTGCCCGAACCGCCGATGCCGAGGCCTTGGCGCTGACCGAGCGTATAGTACATCAGGCCGTCGTGCCGTCCTTTGACCTCGCCCTCCAGCGTTCTCATCTCTCCCGGCTTGGCAGGCAAATAGCCGCTCAGGAATTCCTTGAAGTTCCGCTCGCCGATGAAGCAGACGCCGGTGCTATCCTTTTTCTTCGCCGTCGCCAGCCCCGCTTTTTCAGCGATGGCACGTACTTCCGGCTTCGGAAGATGGCCGATCGGGAACATCGCTTTGGAGAGCTGGTATTGGTTCAGCGCGTGCAGGAAATACGTCTGGTCCTTGTTGCTGTCGACCCCGCGCAGCAGCCGGTATTTGCCGTCCCGCTCCTCGACGCGCGCGTAATGGCCTGTAGCGATATAGTCGGCGCCGAGCTCCAGAGCTTTGTTTAAAAACTCCCCGAATTTGATCTCCCGGTTGCACATCACGTCGGGATTCGGGGTCCGCCCTTTGCGGTACTCGTCGAGGAAGTAGGCGAACACCTTATCCATGTATGGTTTTTCAAAATTTACCGTATAATAGGGAATGCCGATTTGGTCGCAAACGCGGCGTACGTCTTCGGCGTCCTCTTCCGCCGTGCAATGCCCGAATTCGTCGGTATCGTCCCAGTTCTTCATGAACACGCCGATGACCTCGTACCCTTGTTCCTTCAGGACAAGCGCGGATACGGAAGAATCGACGCCGCCCGACATCCCGAGAACGACTCGTGGTTTTGTTGTCATGGTCATTTACCTCGCTTCTATACCTGTACATCATCTGTACATTAAAAGTATTATACAATCAAATCAAGAAAGAATAAAATTTTTCATGAATATGCCACGGTTTTTCTCCCAAATTACAAGGTTTTATGTTACCATAGAAACGATACAAAAATGTATGAAATGTAAACGAGGTGCTACAAGTTGAAGATTTCCACCAAAGGCCGCTACGGACTCACGATCATGATGGAGCTCGCGACGAAGTTCGGAGAAGGCCCCACCTCACTGAAAAGCATCGCAGAAAAGCATCAGCTTTCCGAGCATTACTTGGAGCAATTGGTTGCTCCGCTGCGTAACGCAGGTCTTGTAAAAAGCATTCGCGGGGCATATGGCGGATATATTTTGTCCAAATCGCCCGAAGATATTTCCTCCGGCGACGTGATTCGGGTTCTGGAAGGTCCGATCAGCCCGGTCGACTTCACCGAGGAAGACGATCCGGCCAAACGCCAGCTCTGGATTCGGATCCGCGACGGAATCGCGCAGGTGCTTGATTCAACGACGCTGCAGGATTTGATTTCTTACAAAGACGAAGGAAATCAGAATGACAGCTACATGTTTTACATTTAGACCGCTTTGAAATCCTCCTGACAGATGTGGTGAAAGCTTTGGAGCTCATTTATTTAGATCACGCCGCCACAACGCCCGTACTTCCCGAAGTCGTGGAAGCGATGCTTCCCTATTGGACCGGGGCGTACGGGAACCCCTCAAGCACGCATCAAGCCGGTCGGGAAGCCAGAATGGCGCTTAGCGCCGCCCGGGACCGGATCTCCGCTTTTGTCGGCTGCGCGCCGTCCGAGCTCGTGTTTACAGGGAGCGGAACGGAAAGCGACAATATGGCGCTGTTCGGTGCGGCTGAGGCGTACCGGGAACGCGGCCGGCATATCATAACGACACAGATCGAACATCATGCCGTTCTTCATGCTTGCGAGCGATTGGAACAGCTTGGATACGAAGTGACTTATGTACCTGTGGACCGATTCGGCCAAGTTTCGCCGAACGATGTGGAAGCGGCCATTCGGCCGGATACGATCCTGATCAGCGTCATGTACGGCAATAACGAAGTCGGTACGCTCCAGCCGGTCGAAGCGATCGGACGCCTTGCCAGGGAGCGCGGCATTTGTTTTCATGTCGACGCCGTTCAAGCGTTGGCTCACGTGCCTATCAATCTTCGTGAGCTGCCGGTAGATTTGATGAGTTTTTCCGCGCATAAACTGAACGGTCCCAAAGGGGTCGGCGCGTTATATATAGCCAAAAACATTCGCGTCATACCGCTGCTCTACGGCGGCGCTCAAGAACGGAAACGCCGTCCGGCGACGGAGAATACGGCAGGCATCGCAGGTTTTGCAAAAGCCGTAGAAATTTTTGACCGGAATAGGTATGAAGTGCAACAAAAGATGGAAAAACTACGTCAAGAAATGGTCACCGAATTGGAACGGCGTCTGGCCCCCGGGCAGTTTGTCGTCAACGGTCATCCGACAGAGACGCTTCCGCACATTTTGAATGTCAGCTTTCCCGGTGTTTCCACCGAGACGATGCTGATGAATCTTGATCTTGCGGGAGTGATGGCTTCCAGCGGCTCGGCTTGTACGTCCGGCTCCTTGGAAATCTCTCATGTGCTTAAGGCGATGAGGCTGCCGGATGAGGTGACGCAATCGGCCATCCGATTCAGCTTCGGACCGGGCAACGACTCCGGGCAAATGGCTGCCGCTGCAACGGCCGTTGAAACCATTATCAGCCGATTACGTACTAAAGGATAGGCAAATTCCGATTTGCCGGCTGGGAGAGAAGCTCGTTGAGAAAAGCGCGCGATGTTATCGGATTGCCGGTCATTTGCGTAGAGACAGGGAAACAAGTGGGCAGCGCCAAAGACCTGTTGCTGAACGACAGATGGGAGGTCGAATCGGTGCTGCTCGAAGCGGGGCATTGGTTTTCCGAAGCCACGTGTATTGAGAGAAAAGACGTGATAGCGATGGGCGACGACGCTGTTACGATTGCCGCAGAACAAGCCGTCCGCCCGCTGAATCCAAGCTCCGCTTGCAGGGCGCTGCTGTTTGGTGAGCGCAAGCTGAAAGGACTCCCGGTCATTACCGTCAATGGGCAGCAGCTCGGAGTGATCGAGGACGTTTATTTGGATGCGGATGGGGGCATAAAGGTAATAGGTTACGAATTGACCGAAGGTTTCATCTCGGATCTAACGGAAGGGCGCAGATGGCTGCCGATGCCGGATGCGGTCAAGGTCGGCGACGACGCCTTAATTGTTCCCGTTCACGCCAGCGAAGCGCTTCAAGAAATCTTCGGACCAAAAGAAGAATAGGGTGATACCGATGTTACGTTGTCCAAATTGCAATTCCAAGGATATTGGAAAGATCGGCTCCCATCAGTTTTACTGTTGGGGCTGTTTTATCGAACTGACTGTGAACGGGGAAAAAATGTCCGTATTCCAAGTGGAGGAAGACGGCACGCTTAGCTCGCTCGACGATTTGTTTTTTGAAGAAGAAATGCCCGAGCTTCATGCCAACTGACGGATGCTCCGGAGACCCGACCGGGAGTTCCGGCTCAAGCATCATCGTATATCTTGCACCGCTTTCCTGAACGCTACAGGCGTCTCGGGACAAGCGGTTTTTTTATGCGCTGGGTTAAGAGCCCCGACTTGTACATATACTGTAAAAAGGCAAACTTTTCGATATAAGTCAGGTCGAGGTAAAGGGGGGCGCTATGGACCGGTTCCCAAAACAACGGCTGCTCGTCGGGATGATTTATACGCTGCTCGGTTTGATCATTCTGTACATGCTTCTGCAGCTCCGTCCGATGCTTGCGGGTTTGTATGATTTTTTGAAAAAAATTTTGACGCCCTTCGTGATCGCGCTGATCATTTCTTATGTGCTGAATCCGGTGGTGACGCTGCTCGGCGCCCGAAAAGTGCCGCGGACGATGGCCGTGCTGCTCATTTATGCCGTTTTCATTACTTCGGCGACGGTCGTGCTGATGAACCTCATTCCGATGTTCGTGCGGCAGCTCGCGGAATTGAACGATAAGATGCCCGACGTGGCGTTTAAAGCGCAAAGCGTGGTGAACGGCTTAAACGGACTCAACTTTCTCCCGGATAGCGTACGGACGGGCATACAGCAGTCGCTTTCCAAGCTGGAGAACGGCATCTCGCTCGCGATCGCGGACTACATTAACGGCATCGGCAGCACCATCAATACGGTTTTTCTTCTTTTCATCATTCCGTTTGTCGCGTTCTATATCCTGAAAGATTTTCAATTGATCGAAAAAACGACGCTGGCGATCGTGCCGAAAACGCACCGCAAAGAAATCGTGTCCATGCTGATGGATATCGATATGGCGCTCGGCAACTATATCCGCGGCCAGTTTATCGTATGCATGATCATCGGGCTGCTCGCCTATATCGGGTATTGGCTGATCGGCATGCCTTACGCGCTGCTGCTGGCCAGCGTCGTTGCGGTGTTTAACATTATCCCGTACCTCGGTCCGTTCCTCGGGGCGGCGCCGGCGTTGATCGTGGCGTCCACGATATCCTGGAAGATGGTGCTGTTCGTCGCTCTCATCAATACGACATGCCAAATCTTGGAGGGCAACGTCATCTCGCCTCAAGTGGTCGGCCGTTCGCTCAAGATGCATCCGCTTGTCATCATTTTCGCGCTGTTGGTGGGCGGGGAGCTTGCGGGGGCAGTGGGCCTCATCCTGGCGGTTCCGTTTTTTGCGGTGATGAAGGTCATTCTGCAGCATGTATTTATGTATTACATTCATCGGAGGACGACGTGAGTATTTTTTAAAAAAAATTTTGTATCGGGCGAAACCAAGCGACCACTTGTGCGTATATATAGGTTGGCAATGGCGGGGGGCGTGTCTTCGATTCCGGCCTTTGACCGGATGCCTGCTGTATTGCTCAAGAAAAAGTATATAAACGCGTTGATTTTCGGAGGAGCCTGTCACCAAGGGCTTCTTTTTGCTTTTTTTAGGTCAATGCGGTAGAGCGTCACAGGCTGTCGGCACCAATAATTTGCATCGGAGAGAGGGTTTTGTTATGGATCAACAAGCACTTATCGCTATCGGATTGTTTGTGGTAGCGTATGGTTTCATCGTCTCGGAAAAAATTCACCGGACGATCATCGCCATGATCGGCGGCATTCTGATGGTCGTTCTGGGCGTCGTAAGTCAAGAAACGGCGCTGCATCATATCGACTTCAATACGCTCGGCCTGCTTGTCGGCATGATGATTATCGTCGGCATTACCGCGGAAACGGGACTGTTCAAATATATTGCGGTCTGGTCGGCCAAAAAGGCGGGCGGGCACCCGGTCCGCATCTTGATCGTGCTTTCGCTGGTAACGGCAATCGGCTCGGCGTTTCTCGACAACGTGACGACCGTGCTGCTGATGGTGCCGGTAACCTTCAGTATCACGCGGCAGCTGCGGGTGAATCCGGTTCCGTTTCTGATGTCGCAAATTCTCGCTTGCAATATCGGCGGCACGGCGACGCTGATCGGCGATCCGCCGAACATCATGATCGGCAGCGCGGTGAAAGAGCTGACTTTTATGGCGTTCATCAACAACTTGGCGCCGATTGCGGCCATTGTCCTCGCGGTCACCATTCCGTTCTTCGTTCTGTTTTACCGCAAAAAGATTCGCACGACAGAAGAGCTGCGGCTAGGATTGATGAACATGAACGAAAAAGCGGAAATCCGTGATCCTGTGCTGTTAAAAAAATGCCTTGCGGTGCTTGGGCTGACCTTAATCGGCTTCTTCGTTCACCAGATCGTCCATTTGGAATCGGCGACCGTAGCGCTCGCCGGCGCGTTCCTGCTTCTGCTGTTGACCGGCGAGCATTTTCTGGAAGAGGCGTTTCAGCGGGTCGAGTGGACGACGATCTTCTTCTTCATCGGCTTGTTCGTATTGGTCTCGGGCTTGATCGAAACCGGGGTCATCGCCGCCTTGGCGGACTACGCGGTCGGAGTCACGGGAGGCGATGTGACGAAATCGGCCGTTCTGATCCTCTGGCTTAGCGGAATCGCTTCGGCCTTCCTGGATAACATTCCGTTCGTGGCCACGATGATTCCGATGATTCAGGAAATGGGCACTATGGGAGTCAGCAATCTGGAGCCGCTTTGGTGGAGTCTGGCGCTCGGTGCGTGTCTCGGGGGGAACGGCTCGCTGATCGGTGCAAGCGCCAATCTGATCGTAGCCGGTATGGCGGCTCGGGAGGGCCATCCGATTTCGTTTATGAAATTTTTCTTCATCGCCTTTCCGCTCATGCTGCTGTCAATAGCTGTTGCAAACGTATATATATATGTGAGATATTTGATGTAACAGCAGTCGTTCAACCGAAGGAGGCTTCACCTATGCTGCATTATGAATACGACCGTGAGCTTCTGACCATCGAAGAGCAATCGAACGGACAAGATGTCGAGTTCCGGATGAAGCTCCATCGCCCCGACGCCGATGTCGAGAAGGCCGTCAAGCGGATTCGCGATTATTTCGACGACAACGATGTGATCACGGACGTCTTATTTTACGCCCATGAAGATGCCGAATATCAATGGATTGTCCGCCACGATTACTACGAGGAATTCGTGATCAGCCTGTTCAAGCACCGGCTTGTCCGGCGCATGGCTTGGGAGCAGTAGACGGTCTGTTGACAGTCCGCTGCCCGAAAGCTATAATTTGGGTGAATAGTGCTTATTTTTAGGCACATGAAAGCGTTGATGAAATTTAAGTACGTCATAGTCCATTAGCCAGAGAGAAGGTTTTGGAGGCGTCGCGCGGCAAGCTTGCTTGCAGTCTCACACCTCCAGCTGAGAAAACCTTTCTAATGAAGGATGACCGAACGCTCATTTCGGAGCGCGGATTCAAAAAGTCCGCCGGGCGGGCCCGTTATCGTCCGGACAGAGGAGATTGTGAAGGCGCATCCATGCTGCCGCACAATAACCAGGGTGGTACCGCGAGCAAATCGTCCCTGTTTCAGGGGCGTTTTTTTGTATTAAAATGAAGTGTCGGGAGGAAAATGAACCCAATGAAAGCAAGTGAAATTCGCGCAAAATGGTTGAAGTTTTTTGAAAGCAAAGGCCATACGATCGAACCCAGCGCTCCGCTCGTGCCGCATAACGATCCGTCGCTGCTGTGGATCAACGCCGGCATGGCGCCGCTGAAGCCGTATTTCGACGGCCGCGTCGTCCCGGAAAATCCGCGGATCGCGAACTCGCAGAAATGCATCCGTACGAACGATATTGAGAACGTCGGCAAAACGCGCCGTCACCATACGTTCTTCGAGATGCTCGGCAATTTCTCCATCGGCGATTATTTCAAGGAGGAAGCGATCACGTGGGCCTGGGAGTTTCTGACGAGCCCCGAGTGGATCGGCTTCGATCCGAACCGCTTGTCCGTCACGGTATATCCCGAGGATACCGAAGCGTTCGAGCTGTGGAACAAAAAGATCGGGCTGCCGGAGGAGCGCATCTACAAGCTGCAGGACAATTTCTGGGATATCGGCGAAGGTCCTTGCGGCCCGTGTACGGAAATTTTCTACGACCGCGGCGACAAGTATGGCGATCTCAGCGATCCCGAGTGCTGGCCGGGCGGAGAGAACGAGCGCTTCCTTGAAGTATGGAACCTTGTCTTCTCGCAGTTTAATCATAACAAGGACGGCAGCTATACGCCGCTTCCGAACAAGAACATCGATACCGGCGCCGGCCTGGAGCGCTTCGCTTCCATTCTGCAGGATGTCGATTCGAACTTCGACACCGATCTGTTCCAGCCGATGATTCAGAAAACGGCCGAGCTTGCCGGCGTGACTTACAAGCAAAACGAAGAGTTCGACGTGGCGCTGAAAGTGATCGCCGACCATATCCGTACGGTCGCATTCTCCGTCGGCGACGGCGTGCTTCCGTCCAATGAGGGCCGCGGCTATGTCATCCGTCGTTTGCTCCGCCGCGCGGTACGGTACGGCAAGGTGCTCGGCATGGACAAGCCGTTCCTGTATACGCTGACTCCGATTGTCGGCGAGGTGATGGGCGTCTACTATCCGGAAGTGGTCGCAAAACGCGAATTCATCGAGAAGATCATCCGAATCGAGGAGGAGCGCTTCCATGAGACGCTGTCCGACGGCCTTGCGATTTTGGCCGAAATGGTCGACAAAGCCCGCCAGGAAGGCAACTCGGTCATCAGCGGCCCGGATGCGTTCAAGCTGTATGATACGTACGGCTTCCCGTTCGATCTGACGGAGGATTTCGCTGCCGAGAAAGGAATGACGGTCGACCGCGCCGGCTTCGATCAAGCGATGCAGGAGCAGCGCGACCGTGCACGCGAGGCCCGCAAGGAGACCGACAGCATGAAGGTGCAGGGCGGTCCGCTGGCCGATTTCACGGTTAAAAGCGAGTTTGTTGGATATACTGATTTGGTAACTGCTGCTAAAGTGATCGCGATCGTGCACGAGGACCAGTTCGTCGATCTGGTCGGAACGGGCGAAACGTGTCAGGTGATTTTGGATCAAACCCCGTTCTATGCCGAAAGCGGCGGCCAAGTCAGCGACCATGGAACTATGACCGCTGGCGATACGGTGCTCAAGGTCGAGGACGTGGGCAAGGCGCCGCACGGACAGCACGTGCACACCGTTGTCGTGGAAGCGGGCGTGCTGCGCAAGGGTGATACCGTTCAGGCAACGGTAACGCAGGATGTGCGCGAAGATATCATCAAAAATCATACGGCTACCCACCTGCTGCACAAAGCGCTCAAGGAAGTGCTCGGCGAGCACGTGAACCAGGCCGGATCGCTTGTTGCGCCGGAGCGCCTGCGCTTCGACTTCTCGCACTTCGGAAGCATTTCGGCCGAAGAGCTGCAGGATATCGAGCAGCGGGTCAACGAGCAAATTTGGAAAAGCATTGAAGTCGAAATTTCGCTCAAACCGATTGCCGAAGCCAAGGCCATGGGGGCGATGGCGCTCTTCGGCGAAAAATACGGCGACATCGTCCGCATCGTGCAGGTCGGCGGTTACAGCCTGGAGCTGTGCGGCGGCTGCCACGTGCGGAACACGAGCCAGATCGGCTTGTTCAAAATCGTCAGCGAGTCCGGAATCGGCTCCGGCGTGCGCCGGATCGAAGCGACGACGGGACGGAACGCCTACCAATATTTGGACGGGCAGCTGCAGCTGCTGCGCGATGCCGCAAGCCTGCTGAAATCGAACATCGGCGACGTGCCGAAACGAATTGACGGCTTGTTTGCGCAGCTTAAGGAAGTGTCGCGCGAGAACGAATCGCTCAAAGCGAAGCTCAGCGGCATTGAGGCAGGTTCGCTCACCGATCAGGCGAAAACGGTGGACGGCGTAACCGTGCTTGCCGCTCAGGTGAGCGCAGGCGATATGGAGACGCTGCGCAATATTGTCGATCAGATGAAAACGAAGCTTGGCTCGGCTGTGATCGTACTCGGAGCGGCTGCGGAGGACAAGGTCAATCTGGTTGCGGCCGTTACACCGGATCTGGTGTCGAAGGGCTATCACGCCGGCAAGCTGATCAAGGAAGTCGCTTCGCGCTGCGGCGGCAGCGGCGGCGGTCGTCCGGATATGGCGCAGGCCGGCGGCAAGGACGCTTCCAAGCTGCAGGAAGCGCTGCAAAGCGTGGAGCAGCTCGTCGCGGCAAAATAATAATTTTGCCGTCAACAGGAATTTTTAGGATCATGGCGAATATGTGAGTATTGATTAATGCAGGGGGGTGCCTCTAAATGAGTTCGATGGATAAAACGATGAAGTTCAACGTAAAAGCGGAAGAGATCGAGACCTCGCCCAAAGAAGTCATTCTAGCGGTGTACGACGCGCTGCAGGAGAAGGGGTACAATCCGATTAACCAAATCGTAGGCTATTTGCTCTCGGGGGACCCGGCTTACATTCCGCGTCACAACAATGCGCGCAGCATCATCCGCAAGCGGGAGCGGGACGAATTGATCGAAGAACTGGTTCGTTCCTACCTGCAGCACTATAAATCCTAAAAGTCCGGTGAATGCTGCGGTGGGGGCGGAATCGTTCTGGAGAAGCGTTTGTGGTCGCCTTTGTCTCCGGATTCTAACCTCTCAAAAGGTTATCTGATCCAAAAATCCGGAGCCGGGGTCCCCGCAAAGTAGTCGATTTTACTTCTTGGATTGGACTTCACTTTGTGGGGGAGAGCAGCGACCGGAAGAATGATCCGCTCTCGCAGCGGCCTATTTTTCAACGGACTTAGCTACCAGACTGGAGAACCTCATGCGCTTGATGGGATTGGATTACGGGGACAAGACGATTGGCGTCGCCGTCAGCGACGAGCTCGGTTGGACCGCGCAGGGGCTTGAAGTGATCCGGCGAACGACTGAGGAGCGCGATATGGCCCGGCTTCGGGAGCTTATCGGGCAATACGGTGTCACGGAAATCGTCGTCGGCCTGCCGAAAAACATGAACAATACGATCGGTCCGCGTGGAGAAATTTGTATCGCATTTTCAGAGCAATTACATGAAACCCTACAATTGCCGGTGCATTTGTGGGATGAAAGGCTGACAACCGCGTCCGCCCAGCGCACGCTGCTCGAGGCGGACGTCAGCCGCAAGAAACGAAAGCAGGTCATCGACAAGATGGCGGCCGCGCTAATTTTGCAAGGATATATGGATGCCCAATCCAACTCGAAGAGGTGAATAACGGTGACGGACAAAGATCAAGGTTCCAATCAGGAGCAGCTGCAGGAAGAGCCCGAAATTATTTACATTCCCGACGAAGAAGGCAACGAAGAAGAATTTGAAGTCATCATGAAGTTCGAAGTGGACGGCTCGGATAAAAAGTATATGATGGTTGTTCCTGTCGATGCCGACGAGGAATCCGATGAAGTGTATGCGTTCCGCTATGAAGAAGACGGCGATGATCTGCAGCTGTACACGATTGAGGACGAAGAAGAATGGAATATCGTGGAGGAAACGTTCAATACGCTGATGGACGAATTCGACGACGAGGAAGAAGAATCGTCCAAGTAAGACGGCGTCCGGCCTCCCGTCCGGGAGGCGCGCCGGTTGCATAAGGAGGCTGGCACGTTGAATCCAAATATGGAAGCGACGCCGACCCGTCAGTTGCGGGAAACGTTCGGAGATGATATTATTTTGTATGACGAAGAGCAGGAATCCGTCGTCTATCGTATCGTCTCCGAATTGATCCTGGGCGATCAAGGGTATGCGATGCTTGAAAAAGCGAAGCCGGGCAAAGAAGACGAACCGGAAATTTACCGTGTGACACGGAAAGATGACGGGGAGCTTGAGCTTGAAACGATCGAAGACGACGATGAATGGGAAAACGTCTCCGAGCTTTTCGACGAATTGACTTTTCCGGCTGACGAACAGTTGTAGCTTACAACTTTTTTCTTAAGGAAGCCTGAGCGGAGATGATCCGCTCTTTTTCGTTTGTTTGCGGAGATGTAAAAGGAGCGGCGCCGTGAAACGGGTATGGATTTGGGGAACAATAGGAATGGTTGCAATGGTGGCCGGAGCCGGGACAGGGTTTGGTTGGTATGTGACCCGCTCGCTTCAGCCGATGCCGGCTTCGGAGACGGAGCAGCGCATTTCGCTGCCGCCGGGCACCGGAACGGGTCAGCTGGCTGCTGAATTGGAGAACAAGGGGATTATTCGCAGCGCCCGCGTTTTTACGTGGTACTTGAAATACAAGCAGGAAGGCGGCCGTTTCCAAGCGGGCGAGTACGCTATGACGCCCGGGCTGTCGCCGGACGAGATTATCGAACGTCTTAACCGCGGAGATACGGTTAAGGAAGCCGGCATCCGGCTGACGGTTCCTGAGGGCTTTACGGTGCGTCAGATCGCGGAAAAGCTGCAGCAGCAGGAAGGCGTTGACCTGTTGCAGTTCATGCACCTTGTCCAGAGCTACAAGGGTCCGGAAGGCTCCGCAGCGGCGCAAATTCCGGCCGACACGTCCTTGCGGTCCCGTCTCGAAGGCTATTTGTTTCCGGAAACGTATGAATGGAAAAAGGGTACGAGTCCGCAAGAGATGATCGAGACGATGACGGAGGAGCTGGACAAAAAGCTCGGGCAGCTGCCGCAGGATTGGAAGCAGACCTTGGCCCGGCGCGGCTTGACCGTGCATCAGATGCTGACGCTGGCCTCGCTCATCGAGCGCGAGGTAGTTGTTGAAGACGAGCGCGCACTCGTCAGCGGCGTGATTCATAACCGCTTAAAGCAGGGCATGCCGCTGCAAATCGATGCGACTGTGCAGTATTTGTTCGACAAACCGAAGGAACGGTTGTTCGAGAAGGATTTGCAGATTCAAAGTCCTTATAATACGTATTTGAATAAAGGACTGCCGCCCGGACCGATTGCAAGTCCGAGCCTCGCCTCGATCAAAGCGGCGATTTATCCGGCAGAGACCAAATATTTGTTTTATGTAACCAAGAAGGACGGAACCAAGGCCCATTTGTTTGCGGAAACGTTCGAGCAGCATAAGAAGAATATTGCGGAGAGCGCCAAAAGTGCCAAGCCGTAAAGCTTTACCATGTGAGGAGAAGGTGAGCAGGACAGATGAAAAAACCGGAACTGTTGATTTCGGCCGGATCGTCCGCAGAAGCGAAGCGGTATATCGAGGCAGGGGCGGACGCCGTCCTCGTAGGCGAGCACCGCTTCGGCCTGCGGCTGCCGGGGGAAATAACGGCAGATGAGCTGGCATCGCTCGCTTCGTGGGCGCATGAACACGGAGCCAAAGTGTACGCAGCCGTCAACAATATTATGGATAACGATTTGCTGCCCGAGCTGGAGAAGTATGTGGGCCGGCTGCAGCAATCGGGTGTCGACGGTATCGTCTTCGGCGATCCGGCCGTGCTGATGGCGGTTCGCAGCTCCGCGCCCGGCATGCGTTTGCATTGGAACGCGGAGATGACCTCCACCAACTATGCGACGGCTAAATATTGGGCAAGCAAAGGGGCGGCCCGCATGGTGCTGGCCCGCGAGCTGAACCTGGAAGAGACGCTGGAAATTGCGCGCCAGCTTGATGGCTCGATGGAAGTGGAAGTGCAGGTGCACGGCATCACGAATATTTATCATTCGAAGCGTAGCCTGCTGACCAACTATAAGGAGCATCAGGGGCGTCCCCAAGAGCTTGAAAAGCTGGAGCTGGATAAAGAGGAAGGCTTGTTCCTGATCGAGCAGGAGCGGCCGAACGAACGATATCCGATCTATGAGGATGCCAACGGCACTCATATTATGAGCTCGGATGACATCTGTATGCTGGACAGCCTGCATGAGCTAATGGAAGGCGGCATCGACAGCTTTAAGCTGGAGGCGCTGCTGAAATCGCCGGAGTATAATGAAGCGGTTGTTCGCGGTTACCGGCAAGCGATAGATGCGTATACGGCGAATCCGGACGGCTATGAGTTTCAAGAGGAGTGGCTGGAACCCATCCGCGCGCTGCAGGATGAACGGCGCGAGCTGACGTACGGATTCTTTTTCAAAGAGCAGGTTTATTAATACGATCCCAACAGATAAGCGAGGTGGAATATCATGACATTGTTGAAGCAAGAGCTGCTCGGCAAGCGAGTGCGGTTCGAGAAGCCTGAGCTGCTCGCGCCGGCAGGAAGCTTGGAAAAGCTGAAATTCGCCGTTCATTACGGGGCGGATGCGGTTTATATCGGCGGGCAGCAATACGGCTTGCGGTCGAACGCGGACAACTTCACCTTCGAGGAAATGCGGGAAGGGGTCGAGTTTGCGGAGAAATACGGCGCCAAAGTATTCGTCGCAACGAATATTTATGCCCACAATGAAGATTTGTCGGGCCTGGAGGATTATCTTCGGGGCATTCAGGATGCGGGTGTGCATGCCATCATCGTGGCGGACCCGATTATTATCGAGACGTGCAAGCGCGCGGCTCCGAAGCTGGAAATTCACCTGAGCACCCAACAGTCCACCATGAATCGGCAGGCCGTGCAGTTCTGGAAAGAAGAAGGCATTGACCGGGTCGTGCTTGCTCGCGAGGCAACCATGGAAGAAATCGTCGAGATCAAGACGCACGTCGATATGGAGATCGAAGTCTTCGTGCACGGGGCGATGTGCAGCTCCTATTCGGGACGGTGCGTCCTGTCGAATCATTTTACGGACCGCGACTCGAACCGCGGCGGCTGTTCG
Organism: Paenibacillus ehimensis NBRC 15659; assembly: GCF_004000785.1. GTDB lineage: Bacteria > Bacillota > Bacilli > Paenibacillales > NBRC-103111 > Paenibacillus_G > Paenibacillus_G ehimensis. The sequence goes on from NZ_BILX01000048.1 coordinate 31,173, forward strand.
CAGTCCTGCCGCTGGAAATATGATTTGTTTGCTACCGAAGAAGAACTGAACGGACCGCAGATCGGGATCAAGGAAATTCCTCTGTTTCAATCGGGTGACAATCCGTTCTCGATGAGCTCGAAGGATCTGTGCATGATCGAGCATGTCCCCGAGCTGATTCGCGCCGGGGTCGACAGCTTTAAAATCGAAGGACGCATGAAGAGCGTTCACTATGTGGCCACGGTCGTCAATGCGTATCGTCAGGCGATCGATGCGTATTTTGCCGATCCGGAGCATTACGAGATGAAGCCGGAATGGCTGTACGAGATTCAGAAGGCCGCTAACCGTCCGCTCAATACCGGCTTTTTCTACGACCGTCCGGGGCATGAGGACCACATCTTCGAGCCCGAGGACAAGGCGGCTCCGTACGACTTTGTCGGCGTTGTGATGGAGTACGACGAAGCGACGCAGACCGCGCTCATTCAGCAGCGGAACCATTTTAAACCAGGGCAGGAAGTCGAGTTCTTCGGTCCGAAGGGCACCTTCTTCAAGCAATCGGTTGGCGAGCTGCACGATGAAGAGGGCAAATCGCTCGACGCTGCGCGGCATCCGCTGCAGCTCATCCGGATGAAGGTGGAGCAGCCGGTTCGTCCGTTTGATATGATGCGCAAAAAAATGAGAAATTCGTAAATTGCCGTGGCATAACCGCCGCTTGACGAGGCTCCGTCCCTTAGGGACGGGGCTTTTTTGCGTTTGCAGCATAATCCAAGGTCAGGACGATTGGGTATAAAAGCCGATTTATCCCGGTGTGAAAAGTCGTTCTAATGGCCCAAGAATGCGCCTTTGGTCATGCAGTCGCATTTTTTGTTAAAATATCTATAACATTTTACCTACTTGGTCCCGATATAGATAAAGATAATCTCTTTTTATAATTAAAAGTTTATATATTTCGTAAGACGATTATGAATTGAGGCGGTGGAACTAATATTTTTTCGATCGCAACCCGATGAACTAGAGGGAATTTGACATTTCATGTCGAATACCAAGATTAACCGGTTAAATGCTTGCATAATGACCAAACTAATACATATCTAGGTGGTGTTTCCTGTGAAGGATCAATGGTCTTCACTTAAAGCCAGCCTGCAAAAAGCCGGCAAATCGTTGAAAAATAGGCTCTCCAATTCGTCCGATCCGAATCATCCCCAAGCTTCGCGTGCTTCTAAAGTCTTGGATTCGGTGAAGGAAGTAGGTCTTATGAACTTGTTAAGATCAGTAGGGGGTAAGCTGTTCCTTATCTTTTTTATCAGCATCTTGTTTTTCGTGTTGACCGTAGGTCTGACTTCTTATAACATCTCCAAAGGAGTTATTCAGAGAAAGGTGGCCGATGCGTCGGAAGGCACCATTACGCAAGCCGGGCAGAAGCTCGATCTGCTCTATGCCACCTACGAAGACTTGTCGATGCAAATTTTGCTGGACGAAGATTTGAAAAAGCTGCTTTCGGATATGGAAAACGTGAACAAAAACAGCTACGATTTTCTCCAACTCCGGCAAAAGCTTGGCGACAAGCTGAACGTTTATTCCTACTCGAACAAAACGCTGAAATCGATTTATCTGTTCAAAGCGAGCGGGGAACCCGTGGCTTCGGCCGGCTCGGCAATGAATAAAGAAAGTCTGGCGCAGGAAGATTGGTTCAAAAAGATCGTCGAAGCCAACGGCAAAGCGACCTGGCTGGAATCCAGGGCGAAGGGCTACTCCGATTCGCTCGGCAACGCGGGTACAGCTTCGTTCGGCTTGGGCCGCGTGCTGAAGAATACGACGACCAATGCCGTACAGTCCGTGCTTCTGTTGGAAATCAATCTGGAGGCCGTTGGAAAAGAGCTCAGCCAAATCTCGATGGGCGAAGGCGGAAAAACGGTCATCGTCGCACCTGACATGAACTACATCTACAGCCATGACGTTGCGGAAATCGGCAAACCGAGCGATTTTGGGTTAACAAAGGAAGCCTTTGCCGAAGACAAAGGAAAGCTGCAGAACAGCCAACACGACATGCAGCTCGTTTATTTCAAATCAGCCAAAACGAATTGGCTCTTGGTCGGCGCGATGCCGGTGGCGGAGCTGGTGAAGGATGCGGGGGTCATCTTCGGGATGACTTGGCTGATGGCCTTTGTGGCGATGATTATCGCGGTTGTGATCGGATACTTCATCGTACGAATGATCGGACGTCCTGTCGTACAGCTCCGCAACTTGATGAAAGAAGGGGAGCAGGGCAATCTGAAGGTACGGATGACCGTCACGAGCCAGGACGAGATCGGGCAGCTCGGTCAAAGCTTCAACCAGATGATGGAGAAAATTACGACGCTGGTGCAGCAGACGAATCATTCCGCTCAAGAGGTGCTGCAAACGGCGGCGAGCTTATCGGACGCTTCGAAGAAAACGGCTACGTCGGCTAAAGAGATCGCCGTCGCTACCGAAGAAATCGCCAGCGGCGCATCCAGCTTGGCTGTAGAATCCGAGCGAGGCAACGAGCTGACGCACAATATCGGCATGCAGATGAAGAGCGTGGTCGACGCCAACATCGTCATGGGGTCCGCGGCTTCGGAGGTTCAAGCATCAAGTAAGCAAGGGATCGAGTATATGTCCGAGCTGATCGGCAAAACGAACGCAACGGAAGCGATGACCCGTTCGATGGTCGAGAAGGTTGATAACCTGAAGGAAAGCACCCGCTCCATCCGCAAAATTCTGGACGTGCTCAGCAACATGACGAAGCAAACGAACATTTTGTCGTTGAATGCTACGATTGAAGCGGCCCGGGCCGGTGCGGCGGGGAAAGGCTTCATGGTCGTTGCGGACGAGATCCGCAAGCTGGCCGATCAATCCAGACAATCGATCGCGATCGTCGGCCAAATTACCGAAACAATCCAGAAGGAAATTGACGAGACGGTTAACGTGCTTTCGCAGGCTTATCCAATTTTTCAGGAGCAGATCGAATCCGTGAAAGAAGCCGATTCGATCTTTAAGCAAGTCGATTCGCAGATGGGCGAATTCATTGAACGGTTGTCCGAAGTAACGGAGTCGATCAGCGAGCTTGAAGCGTCGCAGATGGTGCTCAGCGATGCGATGTCCAACGTCAGCGCCGTGGCCGAAGAATCGTCCGCGACATCGCAAGAGGTGGCATCCTTGAGCTCGGAGCAGATGAGTATCAGCTCCGGTCTCGTGAAGCTGTCCGACAGTCTCGAAGAGCTGTCGAATTCGTTGAAGGAACAGTTATCGAAATTCCAAGTGTAAGGCAAGTTTGCACGGCGTCTTCTCTCTCGGGGAAGGCGCTTTTTGCTTAGGTCGTTTGCAGTGGACGGTTCCTGACCATACTTGTATCATCATACAAGGTGCTGGCAGGTGCTCGGGATGGACAACGGATCAAAGCTGCAAAAGAACCGGATTTTTATCGTATTGCTGTTGGTTATCGGGGTATTGACCGCTTGGAATTTACGGTTGCTCTGGATTCAAGTGGCGGCCTCCCGAAGCTGGACGGAACGAAAGATCGACTTGGTGGAAAATTCGGTCATTCAGCGGGCTCAAGGTCTTGTGCTCGATAGCGGGCGGGGCGATTTTACGGACCGGAACGGCGTTCCTTTGACGGGAACTCCGCAGAAGGCGTTGATCGTTTTCCCGATTCATGAAGAAGAGGCGGCAGGGAACGATACCGCTAACGCGATGGACCGGGTGGCAAGCATCATAAACGTCCCGCTTTCCGCTTGGCAGTCCTTTGTCCGGCCGTTGAAAGGTCCGGCCATCTGGTCCGTGTCCGGACGCCCGGTCTCTTTGACGGACGCTCAGGCGGCCAAGATCGAGGCTTTAGGCTTGAAATCCGTTCGGGCGATGACCATCAAGCAGCGCTACGCCGAACGGCAGCCGGCAAGCCAAGTGCTCGGCTTTATCGGACAAAATCCCGAGCGGATTACACGGCAGTTCACCGACCAATTCCATAAAGGGGAGCTGCAGCTTACGAGCAGGATCGGCAATTCCGGGCTGGAAAAAACGTTTGAGCCTTGGCTGCAGGGCATCGGGCCGTCCTCCGTCTCGCTTTTTACCGACGGCTTGAAGCGTCCGCTGCCCGGACTCGATATGCGTCAACTCGCTCCGAGCAATCCTTACTATCCGCTTAAAGTCATCACGACACTTGACTCCGGGATCCAGCTGCAAATCGAACGGGCCCTGGAACGCTTGCACGTGACGGAAGGCGCCGTCGTCGTATTGGATATTCGGAATGGGGATACGATCGCGATGGCCAGCACGCCCGCGTTCCAGCCGGATCATGTCGACCCGGCTCAAGGAAACTGGAGCAACAAGGCATTAAAAGCGGTCGCCCCCGGATCGATTTTTAAAACCGTAACCGCCGCGGCTGCCTTGGAAGAGAAGGCGGTCAAAGCGCAGGAAACGTTCGATTGCGAAGGAACGCTTGGAAAATACGGCTTCACCTGCTGGAAGAAGGAAGGGCACGGTACGCTGACGTTGGAAGAAGGCTTCGCCCAATCGTGCAACATCGTGTTTGCGAAGGCGGCGCAGCGGCTTGGGGGTGACAAGCTGGAGGCTTACGCGCGCAGGCTCGGGCTGGAAATGCCGGTCGGCTGGAGCGGAGACGTGCTGCGCCGGAAGGGCTTTCGCCAATGGGATGCCGAGGAGCAGGGGCAAATCTACGCTGCCGCTTCGGACAAAACGGATGAAGGCGCGCTGGTGCAAACGGCCATCGGACAACGTGACGTGTTAATAACGCCGCTGCAAGCGGCTAATTTGATCGTAACGCTTTACAACCAAGGCAAGGTAGCATCGCCGCGAATCGTACAGGAAATCCGTTTTCAGAACGATCGGTTATATCAGTCGTTCCGGCCTCATGAGCTTGTGCACGCGGCTAAACCTATTAAGCCGGCGACGGCGAAGCGGCTGCTGGGCTGGATGACCGAAACGGTGGAGCGCGGCACCGGGAAGGCGCTGCGGTCGGCGAAATGGGGCTTGGCCGGAAAATCGGGGACGGCGCAAGTTAAGTTAACAAACGGACAGCCCGGCGAAAATCATTGGTTTATCGGCTACGGTCCCACGGAACAGCCTCGCTATGCCGCTGCGGTGCTCGTACAGAACGTCCCGGAAGGGAGCAGCCATAAGGCTATCCCGCTATTTAAGGAAGTGATGGATATTTTGGCTGACAGCTCTAAGAAGAAAAGTCGGTCATGAAATGACGGGTGACGAGGGTATTGAGGGAGGCTGCGTTTCGCGAGATGAACCGTGAAGACTCAGCCTTTTTCGATGAGGGGTTAGTGATAGGTAGAGGAGTGCAGGGATGGAATTAAAATGGAAAAGCAGGTGCCTTTGCCCACTTCGCTCGTCACGTCAATCCGGCCGTGAATATGTTGAATGGCCCGATAGGTGACCATCATGCCAAGGCCGGTCCCTTTGCCGCGGGTCGTATAGAACGGCGTGCCGAGCCGCCCGACTTCATCCTGCGTCATGCCGATCCCTTGGTCGATGATGTCGATGCACACCGTTTGATTTTGCAAAACGCCGACGATCTGCAGCTTTCCTCCGCCGGGCATCGCTTCAATGCCGTTTTTGCATAGGTGCATGATGCATTGCGCGAACTTATCCGGATTGGCGCTGATCATCAGCTTGTCCTGCAGGTGCGTTTCTATCTTTACGCCCCGAAGGTCGGCATATGACTGCAGCGTTTGGACCGTCTGTAAAATAAGCGGCTTGGCGTCCAGCAGCTCGATCTCTTCCAGCTGGGGCTTGGCGAAGGATAAGTAATCGTTGATGATCGCCTGCGCTTTATCGACTTCTTCCAAGACCATCTGGCTGTAAATTTGCCTTTTATCTTCCGCCAGGTCGGTTTGACGCATCATTTGCACGAACCCGCGGGCAACCGTCATCGGATTGCGGATTTCGTGGGCGAAGGAGGCGGCCAGCTCGCTGAGCATATTCATTTTATCGTTATGCTGCAGCTGCTTGCGCAATTCGATATTTCGCTTGATCTGCCTGATGATATAGACGACAAGTCCGGCGGTAAACGATTGGATAAGGCTGAACAAGGCGAAAAACAGGAAGAAGTAGCCGGTAACCGGGATATGCTCCAGCCACAGTGAGTACAAGGCGACAAATGCCGTAATCAATGACAAAGCGAATCCGATTCCGGCCGCGGTCGCGGTATGGAGCAGCCGGGCCGCCTCGACGATCCGGCGTTTGCAGTACCACAACAGAATGAGATTGAAGCCGAGGGAAATCGGCAGCGTATAAATGCCGTACCGTTCCGACTTCCAATGATAGGCCATAATTATGGCGGCTGCGCCGAGAGCCGGTAACGGGCCGGCATAAAAAAAGCATAAGGCGAGCGGAATCAAGCGGAAATCGAACAAATATCCGGGGGAGAGCTCGAACGGATGCATCATGCTGACCAAAGAGGCGACCGTGCAGAGGACGGTAACGATGATCTGGTTCGTACGCACGTTCACATGCTGCAGTCGGTCAATCCAAAACAGATGATACAGCATGACCGGCGTGATCACGATAAGCATGTTTAACAGCAATTGGTGGAGCAAGTTCAATGTCATCACCTTTTGGCAGCGTGTTTTGAGAAGCCTCTCCGGCCCTGAGTCAAGTGATTGCTTACTGCGGATTGCGTCGATCGCTCGGAAGACAGACGTTCTTCATAAGGAATGATGCTGCAAATCGTCCGTTTAGGCGTTGGCTGGAGCTGCGCCTTTCAGCGGCACCGTCCAGACGGCAGAGTCGATCCACGAACGATCGGAGAATTCCCGTCCTTTGACCACAACTTTGTCACGGTAAACCTGCACATACATGCCTTGCGACGGCGCTTTGGCTTTCCCGTCGGCTTTCGGGCGCGTTTTGCCAACCGAGGCGTTGTTGAACCAATGGAACGTGTTCTGCCGGTTATAATGATCCTCGCCTTCGAAATTGCGGTGAGAATGCCCGGACAGCACGAACACGTTGCGGTACGGCTCAAGAATGGCGCGGAACCGCTTGGCGCGTATCAAGCGGTGCGAGCCGCCGTCCGTGCCGGGTTCGGGCAAAGGCTGGTGAATGAAGACGAAAGCCGGACGTCCGTCTTTGTGGACTTTCATCGTCTCCTCAAGCCAAGCGAGCTGTTCGTCGGAATACCAGGCGCCTTCGCCGACCTCCGGCTTTTCCTGCACGTAGACTTCCTGCGACAGCAAAATCAAATGAACGCCGTTGACCCACACGTCGAAATAAGGTTTCTCGTAGCCGAAAAACTTCAGGAACCGCTCTCTGGACATGGCATCGGTTTTGCCGTTCGGCATCGTTTCCGTGGAAAAGGCGCCGGCGGACGTCAGCCAAATATCGTAATAATCGTGATTCCCCATATTGGCGTAAACCGGAGGGAGCTTGTAAGCGTCCATGACCGCTTTCAGCCGCTTGTATTCGATCGATCGGCCGAAATCGGTCAGATCGCCGCCGAGCACGATCGCATCCACATCGGATTCGAACGAGCTGACGTCTTTCAGCGCCATATGCAGCTTTTTTTCCATCGTATCGTCGGCTACCGAGATATGCAAATCGCTGAGCAGGAAAAAAGAAAGCAGCAGCGCAGGGTCTGCGGCTTGGCCGCTCGTCTTGTCTTTCGGTTGTGCACTCTCGGCGGCGTTGGCCGTAGGCAAGGTTGCCGCTGTGGGCATCTCTTTTTCCAGCATGCGGGAAGCGGCGTATCCGCCCCCGGATAGGACGGCAAGGAAAGCGAGCATGCGTTTGACAAATTGTCGTCTGGACATCATATGGGACATTTCCCTCCGGTGTGTGGTCAAAATAGCTATTCTACCATTATATCGGACCCTTTGTAAAAATAAAATATGCGTAAGGAATGGAATTAGCGTCGGAAAAATCCTTATTTTTGTGCAAATCCGGATTATCTTCCTGCATGTGCGCGGCCCGGCTTCTTTTTTATAATGAGGGCATCGACATACTTCATTTCCTGGGAGGGAAAAGGAATGGACCGTCCAACCCATGTTTTGTTGACCGATGAGCAGATGAGAACGTTTATAACCGAAGGCTTTCTCATCTTGCAAACGGATTTCCCCGAATCGTTTCATCTTGCACTGACGGATCAATTGAATCATGTGTACGAGCATGAAGGGAATCCGGGGAACAATCTGCTGCCGCGCATTCGCGAATTGCAGAAAGTATTCGATCACCCGGTCGTTACAGGAGCGCTGACCAGCGTGCTCGGGCCGAATTATATGCTGCACGCGCACCGTCACGGACATTATAACGCTTCTCCCGTGGCCGGCGGCTGGCATAAAGACAGCTATTGGGGCTACAAAAGAATGCGCAATCATCATCCGTGGTGGGCGATGATCATGTATTTTCCGCAAGACACGCCCGTGGAGCTCGGACCGACAGGCATCATGCCCGGCACGCAAAATTATGAGAGCCGGATCTTCGAAGCGGACAATCCGGAAGGCGAGGCGGTAGCGAGCGGAAAAGCGGGTACTTTTGCGCTGATCCATTATGACATCTGGCACCGGTCCACTCCGAATCTTCTCGGACGGCGCAGATATATGCTCAAGTTCGAGTTCATGCGGACGGAAGCGCCGCATGCGCCGAGCTGGCATTGCCGGGAAGCCGAATGGAAACGCCCGGCCTCGTTCAGTACGCCGATGGTGGAGCATGAAGCGATGTGGGAAGAAACGTGGAATTGGTTATCCGGCCGGCTGGGGAGCTTGGCGCGCACTCTCGCTTCGGGAGGAGTGGAAGCGGTTCACGCGACGGCGGCAAAGCTGGAAGATCCGTACGAGCCAAATGCTTTGAACGCCGCATACGAACTCGCAGGCATGGGTCCCGAAGGGGTGGAGGCCTTGATGCGCGGTCTGCTTCACGATCATGTGAAGGTTTCCCGCACGGCGGCTTACGGCTTGGCGGTTGCCGGGGCCGAAGCGGTTGCGCCGCTCGAACGGGCGCTTGGCAGCGGGCGGGACGAAACGGTCGTCCATGCGGCCTTTGCGCTCGGCGAATTGAGGCACCTGGCGGCGCAAGCCGTACCGTCGCTGATCAAGCTTCTCGATCATCCGTCCGAACCGGTCCGGCAGACGGTCACCGAGACGCTCGCGATGATCGGCGCGCCCGCGGATCAGATTGTCTCCGCCTTGATCCGCTGTCTTCAGGATGAAGACGTTCAGGTCCGCTTCATGGCCGGCTTGGCATTGGCCCGCGTCGGGGCGGCCGGGGAGGCTGCGGTACCGCAGCTTGCGCAGGCGCTGGATGACGACAACCGTTACGTTCGGGCGCATGCCGCCGAAGCGCTGCATTACATCGGCACCGACCCGGCAAAGGACGCGCTGATCCGGTTCCTGCTCAACTCCCGCTGGTGTCCGACAACAACGCCGCAGAGCACTTTTTATCCTTAATCTTTACTTTGAATCGACCTCGTCCTGCCTAAGCGGGATGGGGTTTTTTCTGGTTTATTGACCGGATGGGACGGGTAAAGAAGGATGCGACCCGAATTGAATGATGTGCTTGTTTTTTTGGTGGGGAACGAATGTTCGGAGTACTAGCGGAAGTTAGTACTTCTTTTTCCTTCCGGACGGGATATACTTGAGGTATCAACACTCGCATAAGATTTTAAGCAAAAAGGGGTGCATTCCTATGAGCCGAAAATGGTTGGAGAAAGAAACCCCGATTTGGGTGGAGCGGGGCATCGTAACCCGCGAGCAGGCCGATCAGCTTCTAAGCATGTACGAATCGAAAAATCATGCCGTCGGCCTGCTGCCGATCCTCGGAAGCATTTTGGTCGGACTGGGCATTCTCAGTTTTATAGCCGCCAACTGGCAGGATATTCCGCAGCTTGTCCGCCTTGCCATGATCGTGGTGCTGATGGCCGGCTTTTACGCCGGAGGCGAGCTGGCGCTGCGGCGCGGCCACGATAAACTGGGCATCGCGCTTGTCAGCCTCGGGGTCGTCAGCTTCGGAGGAGGCATCGTGCTGATCGGCCAAATGTTTCACTTGGTCGCTTACAACGCGGGAACGTTTATTTTGTGGGCAAGCGCGGGAATGGCCGCGACCTTTATATACCGTAGCCGCTACTTGTATTTGTTAAGTCTGCTTCTCTTTGATATTGCCCAATGGTACAGCGTAACAGAGTTTGATTCCTTCAGCTATACCGCGTTCGCGCTTCTGGCTGCCGGTCTCGGGTTTTACGGCTGGAAATGGCGTCATCCGCTGCTGATCTGGTGCTTCAGCTTCAGCGTAACGGTGCAGGCGCTCATGTGGGCGGTCGCCTCGGACGTGCCGTTCCTCTGGATGTTTATTCCGGCCATGGCGCTTTACGTCCTCGGCGATTGGGTGAAGGACGAACGCCATGGAGGCTATGCGCTGCAGACGGCTCCGCTGGCCGCAGCATTTATTTTTGCGATCGCCATGGTGATGATCGGACATGAACGAGGAACCGTCGACGACGGCTGGCTGCTTCCCCAACCGCTCTATTACTTTGGGGCGCTCCTCCTTCTCTTTGCTGTCTCGCTGGCCGGCAAGCTGCGGAACGGCCGGGCGTCCAGCGCATTCGAATGGATTTTGCTCGCTCCGTTCGTTTACTTGCCTTCCGGCGTCGACGTCCTCTACCTGCTCGCGCTGTTTTTCTTCTCGCTGTACGTGCTGTGGCGCGGCTATGCCGAGGAGTGGAGGTTCAAGATCAACTTCGGAACGGTTCTGTTCATCTGCAGCACGATGGTGGCTTACGGCAAGCTGACCTGGGATTTTATGGACAAATCGCTGTTTTTCATTCTCGGAGGCTGTATCCTGATCGGCTTGAGCTGGTTTCTGAACCGGCGGAAGAAACGGTTTTTCGACGATACGAAGGAGGGGAACAGACATGTCTGACAAAGCGGTAGCCGGCGGCAGCCGGCGTGCTCTGCTAACGACCGCCATCGTCCTGCTGCAGACGCTTGTGCTGAGCGGAATCGCCATTTCCTTCTATGCGATTGGCTGGTTCGGAAAAGACATCCGCGTCCGAACGGTGCCGGTGGACCCGCGCGATTTGCTGTACGGCGATTACGTGACCCTCGGTTATGAGATCAGCCGTCTCAACCCGTCGCTGTGGAAAGACACGGCACGGAAGCCGGAGCGAGGCCAACCGGTCTACGTGGTTCTGACGACGGGAACGGACGGCATCGCCCAGCCGGTGGCTGCCTATGGCTCAAAACCCGCGCCGCAGGAAGGCGAAGTCGTGCTGAAGGGGCGGATCGACTATAGTTGGAGCGAAGAGGTTTTCGTTAAATACGGATTCGAAAAATATTACGTGCCCGAGGGGACCGGCAAATCGCTTGAGGATAAGGCCAGCCGGTTGATCGTGCACATGAAGGTTGCGCCATGGGGCCAAGCGAAAATCGAAGGGCTTGAAGAACGGTCGTAGCGCCGCTGCCTAAGATATGAAGAAACTCGGCTTCCCGCAGTCAAGGGGAAACCGAGTTTTTTTGTCTTTTGCAGCTGGGGCAGCAGTTTAAAGCTCCGGGGGTTCCGGCAGATAACTCAGCTTATCCGGATTGTTTACGAAATACATCGCCCGGATGCGCGTGCCTTCGAATTCGAACAATAAAGCGATACGGGAGCGGGAACCGTCAACCAGCAGTCCGGCTCCGCCGTTGAACGAGACGGGGACGCTTCGCGTCAGGACGGTGCCTTTGGACGCTATGCCGACCAGGAAGGCGGCGATCCGGTCGGCGCCGAGAATGGGCCGCAGCGCCGCGCGCACCTTGCCTCCGCCGTCGGAGTGCAGGACGGCATCCTCCGTCAGCAGGTGGATGAACTGAAGCACGTCTCCCGTGCTGACCGCGCGCAAAAAGCTGCGGACGAGGGATTGCGATTCCGGCAGGCTCGGCTGGGGGGGAAGTGCCTCCGCCACGTTCAATTTTTGCTTCAGACGGCTGTACGTTTTGCGGCAGGCGGCTTCGCTTTTGTCCAGCATGTCTGCGATTTCTTTATAGTCGTAATCGAACGCTTCGCGCAGAACGAAAATCGCCCGTTCGACCGGGTTCAACTGCTCCAGCAGCAGCAGAAAGGCAAACGAAATATCGTCGTTCCTCGTCGCCTGCTGCAGCGGGTCTTCTTTGTCCGGGGTTTGCAACGGCTCGGGAAGCCATTGCCCGACATACACTTCCCTGCGGGCGCGGGCCGATTTGAGCTGATCGATACAGCGGCGGGTAACGGATTTGCACAAATACGCCTTCGCGTTCTGAATCGTGCCTGGGTCTGTCCGCGATACAGCCAGAAACAGATCATGAATGATATCCTCCGCTTCGGATACCGACCCCAGCATCCGGTAGGCGATCGAAAACAACAGAGGTTTATATTCGGTATACCAGTCTTCCAGCGGAAGCTGCGTCATTGGCGGATTCTCCTTTGCGGTAAAAATGGAACTTGCCCGGCTTCGGCCCGGTTCGCTCATAAGTAAATAAGACGAAGCGGCGGGCACGTTTGTGACAGTCCTTTCCATTGTAGCACGGATCGCTTTCAGCCAGCTTAGAAATCCGGGCCCGGCTCAAGCGCATTGAAGCCGGATACTTGCAACGGCCGTCGGACCCTTTTAGAATGAGGGTAGTTTAGACGAGCCCGCGAAGCGGAATCAGGAAAGGAGCGGGTTAGCCGCTATGGACAAGCAAGAGATGACGCAGCCGCAGAAAAACGGGCTTTCCGATCTGCTGCTGCTGGATCGTTCGCATGAGTTCACGGAGCAGGACGTGCTGTATCCGTTCGCGTTGGAGGAGCTGCTGTGCAAGCATGTGGGCGAAGGCGGAGCGCCGCTGTGCCATCTGTGGCGTCACCCGCGCGCGTTCGTCATGGGGCTGCGCGACAGCCGGCTGCCCGGCGCGGCGGAAGCGGCCCGGTATCTGGAGGCGCAGGGCTACAATGTCGCGGTCCGCAATTCGGGCGGCGCGGCGGTGCCGCTTGATCTGGGCGTCGTTAACGTGTCGCTGATCTGGCCGAAGCGCCGGGCCGGGGAAATCGACTTCCGCGACGACTTCGAACGAATGTTCGAGCTGATCCGGCTGGCGCTTCAAGCGACCGGATGCGAAGTGCGCAAAGGGGAGATTGAGGGGGCTTACTGTCCCGGAGATTACGATCTGAGCATCGCCGGCCGCAAGTTTTGCGGCATCGCCCAGCGGCGGCAGGCCCATGCGTACGTCGTGCAGGCGTTCGTTATTGCCGGAGGGACCGGGGCGGAGAAGGCGCGGCAAGCGCGCGAGTTTTACGAGCGGGCTTCCGCCGGCGCGGAGAACATCGATTATCCGCGGGTGACGGTCGACAGCATGGCCAGCTTGGAGGAGCTGACGGATCTGGGCGGCGGCGCGGCGCTCAAGTTCATCGAGGCGGTGAAGCGGGTCGTGCGCGAGCGGCAAACCCCCGAAGGGCTGAAACGGGCGACAGCGGGATTATGGATCCCGCAAGCGTCTCAAGTGCGGGAAATGGCGTCCCTGCTCCGCGAGCGTTACGGCATTCGGGGGAAGGAATCGCACGAATAAAGCCTTGTAACGAATTCAGGTCAAAAATCGCTTCAGCATGCCCGGCAGCTCGTTTTGCCAGAAGCCCCAAATGTGTTTTCCCGGCTTTTCTTCATAATGCAGCGAACAGCTTCTCGTGACGAGGAGCTGTTTTGTTTTGCGGTTCGCCTCCACGAAATCGAATGTTCCGCGCTCCGTCGTCACTTCCGTTTCGTCGAGTCCGATGACCATGGACAGCTTCAGCCACGACAAGTCGTCCTCGGCTTCGATCCGCTCTTGCGTTGAATGTAAAAATGCGCCGGACAAGGATATAACTTGGCAAAAAAGGCTACGATAATCTAAGGCAAGATGCAGGGAAACGGTGCCGCCGAGCGAATCGCCGGCCAAGATCCGCTCGTTCAAATCGGCGCGGACCGGGTAATGATCTTGTATAAACGGGATCAGCTCTTCGGCAAAAAATGCGCAGTAGGCGGCGAAGCGCTCTCCCTCGGGCGCGTACTCGGAAGTGCGGACCGTTTTGTCCACATCCACGCCGACGATGATGGCGGGCTCCACATTGTCATCGAATATAAGCCGGTTCATCGTTGTGGCAATGCGGCCGAAATTGAAAAAATCTTCGCCGTCCTGGCAATAGATAACAGGATACGACAACAGTTCGTTGTAGCCAGGCGGAAGGTAAACGCGCAGCGGTCTTTCCTGCCCGAGAGCGCGGGAAGCTACGGTTTCTTTTACAATAGTGCGCTTGTAGTATAAGCTGTCGTCCATGTGACAAACCTCACAGTGTATTATAATAGTTTTATGGATTTTATTAATCTGTATTATTATTTTTTATGAACTGTTATATACGCCTGATCGAAAAGAAATCATATTTTACAAGTATGTTCTTGTGCTATTCACTAAAACAGGTTTATAATAATACTATAACAGAAACACCCCAATTTCGACATCCCTTCAAAATCTATCGCTGAGGTGAATATGGAAATGAGCAAGCCTTATGTTGTGGGCGTACAGGAAGTGCAGCCGTTGTCCGTTCTGGGCACCGACGGTACCGTAACGAATCCCGAAGCTATGCCGAATCTGACGGATGACCAATTGAAAGAATTAATGCGCCGCATGGTGTTCACGCGTACGTGGGACCAGCGCGCTGTCAATTTAACGCGTCAAGGACGCCTCGGATTTTATGCGCCGGTTTCCGGCCAGGAAGCGACGATGGTCGGCAGCGAATTCGCGCTGAACAAAGACGATTTTATCTGCCCGGGCTACCGCGACATGCCGCAAATCGTATGGCACGGCCTGCCGATGTACCAAGCGTTCCTTTATTCGCGCGGGCATCAGCACGGCGGACAAATTCCGCAAGACGTGCACGTGCTCATGCCGCAAATCATCATCGGCGCGCAATATTTGCATGCGATGGGCGTGGCAATGGCGTTCAAGCAGCGCGGGGAGAAACGCGTTTCCATCACCTACACCGGGGACGGAGGTTCCTCTGAGGGCGATTTCTACGAAGCATTGAACTTCGCGGGGGCGTTCAAGCTGCCGGCGATTTTCATGGTGCAAAATAACGGCTACGCCATTACGACGCCGTTCTCCAAGCAGACGGCTGCGCTTTCCGTAGCGCACAAAGCGGTAGCTGCCGGTATCGAAGGCGTACAAGTCGACGGGATGGACGTGCTCGCGGTAGTCAAAGCCGTTCAAGACGCAGCGGAGCGCGGACGCAAGGGCGAAGGCGCAACGCTGATCGAGGCGGTTACTTACCGGTTCCTGCCGCACTCCATGTCCGGGGACGACCCGTCCAAATACCGCACGAAAGAAGAAACGGCTGAATGGGAGCTCAAGGATCCGCTGAACCGCTTCCGCGCGTACCTCGTTTCCAAGGGCCTGTGGTCCGAAGAGGAAGAAGCCAAAGTCGTCGAGGAGGCGAAAAACACCGTCGCCGAGCAGATCAAGAAGGCCGAAGAAACGGAAAAAATGACGGTGCCGGGCTTGATCGACAGCATGTTCGAAACGACGCCGCAGCATTTGGAAGAGCAAAAAGCGGATTACTTAGCGTAAAGGGGAGGAACTTTCAGCCATGGCTCAAATGACAATGATTCAAGCGATCAAGGACGCGATGCGAGTCGAGCTCCAGCGCGATCCGAACGTGGTCATATTCGGGGAAGACGTAGGTAAGGTCGGCGGCGTATTCCGCGCAACGGAAGGCCTGCAGGCCGAATTCGGGGAAAACCGCGTATTCGATACGCCGCTTGCGGAATCCGCAATTGGCGGGATGGCGGTCGGGATGGCCATTCAAGGCTTCCGTCCGATCATGGAAATCCAGTTTGTCGGCTTTATTTTCGAAGCGTTCGACCAAATCGCCGTTCAGGCGGCGCGCATGCGTTACCGTTCCGGCGGCCGTTACAACGCGCCGATTACGATCCGTACGCCTTTCGGCGGCGGCGTCAAAGCGGCCGAGCTGCACACCGACCCGCTGGAAGGGCTGATGGTACAGACGCCAGGTATTAAAGTCGTCGTGCCGTCCAACCCGTACGATGCGAAAGGGCTGCTCATTTCGGCGATTCGCGACAACGATCCCGTGTTCTTCATGGAGCATCTGAACTTGTACCGCTCGTTCCGCGCGGAAGTGCCGGAAGGCGAATATACGGTACCGATCGGCAAGGCGAACGTCGTTCGCGAAGGCTCGGACGTTACGATCATTACTTATGGCGCGATGGTGCATACTTCGCTCAAAGCGGCCGAGGAGATCGAAAAAACGCGCGGCGCGAAAGTCGAAGTCATCGACCTGCGCACGCTGATGCCGCTGGACATTGACACGATCGTCGAGTCGATCAAGAAAACGAACCGTGCGATCGTCGTGCAGGAAGCGCAAAAAACCGCGGGTATCGCCGCGGAAGTGATCGCGCAAATCAACGAGAAGGCGATTCTGCATCTCGAAGCGCCGGTGCTGCGCGTAGCTCCTCCGGATACGGTTTATCCTTTTGCGCAAGTCGAGGATCAATGGCTTCCGAATCCGGCCCGTATCGTCAAAGGCCTGAATCAAGTATTGGATTTCTAATATTTTACTAAGACGCAAGGACGGTGAGCGACCGATGGCAAACTTTGAATACCGCTTTCCCGAGCTGGGCGAGGGCATCCACGAAGGCGAGATCGTGAAATGGCACGTAAAACCCGGCGATACGGTAAATGACGAAACGATCCTGATGGACGTTCAAAACGATAAATCGACGGTGGAAGTACCTTCTCCGGTAGAAGGGAAAATCATCGAGCTCAAAGTCTCCGAAGGTACGGTATGTACGGTCGGCGACGTGATCGCCGTCATCGAAGTGACCGGCGAGGTGCCGCAGCAGGCCCATGGCCACGGCGAAGCGCCGAGCGCTGCGCAAGCGGCGACTCCGGCGGCAGCGCAAGCGGAAGCTTCGGCTGCGCAGGGCGGCGCAGAAGCCGAGTGCGCGGTTGGCGGCGCCGTAGCGGCGAACGTGAACGCCGCGAAGCTGGATACGCCGATGGCGGGCGGAGCCCAAGCGGCAGGCAGCGCGCGCGAAGTGCTCGCGACGCCAAGCGTGCGCAAGCTGGCGCGCGAGAAGGGCGTTAACCTCGCGGAGGTTCCCGCGACAGGCAAGAACGGACGCGTGACGCGCGAGGACGTGCTCGGCTTCGTTTCCGGCGGCGGCGCGCCGAAAGCGGCTGAAGCGCCGGCGGCAGCGGCTCCGGCGGCAAGCGCGGC
>NZ_BILX01000049.1 GCF_004000785.1 Paenibacillus ehimensis NBRC 15659
CCCCGTGAAAATGCCCATCGGCTCGTCGGCGCCCCCGCCGAGATCGGTCAACATTAGCGAGATGCTCTCCGGCGTATGGCCCGGCGTGTGCAGAACCTCGAACGAAAGGTTACCGACCGCAAACCGGTCCCCGTGCTTTATGAGCCGGCACTTCACCTCTTCCGCGTACCGGTAACGCCAATCGTCGCCGCCCTCGTCCGACAAATACAGCTTTGCCCCATGCGCGACGCCAAGCTCGCGGGCCCCCGAGACGAAGTCCGCATGAATATGGGTTTCCGTAGCAGCAACAATGCGCAGCCCTTCCGCCTCGGCGGTCCGCAGGTAAGGCGCCGGATGGCGGCCGGGGTCGATCACGATCGCTTCGCCCGTCCGTTGACAGCCGACCAGATAAGAGGCGTGAGCCAGTTTTTCATCGTAAAAATACCGCAGCAGCATATTCCTTCCCCCTTTTACAATACTCTCATTGCCAATAGGATTCGCCGCGTTACATCCGTCCTTTTAGCATGCCGTTCCAATACATGACGGGCAGCACATTTTTCTTCAGCAAGTACATGCTGAGCCGCTCCTTCGATTGATCGAACGGGAACGTCTCCTTCGGCGTCAGATTGTAATCGAACTCGGCCAGCACCAGCCGGTTGTACCCGGTGACCAGCGGGCAGGACGTGTAGCCGTCATAGCTTGCGGTCAGCGGCTCGCCTTGCAGGAATGCCAGCACATTCCGCTCGACGACCGGAGCCTGCTTGCGGATGGCCGCGCCGGTTTTGGACGTCGGCAAATTCGCGCAGTCCCCCAGGCCGAATACATTCGGGTACGCTTTATGCTGCAGCGTGGAAGGATCGACATCGACCCAGCCTCCCTTGTCGGCGAGCGGACTTTCGCGGATAAACGCCGGTGCATGCATCGGCGGCGTAACGTGAATCATGTCGTAGGAGAGGACTTCCTGCTCCTTCGTACCCAGATGCTCGAACACCGCCTGCTTGGCCCCCGGACGCAGCTCAATCAGATGGGTCCGGTACTTCGTCTCAATCTTTTTCCGCCGGATGACTTGCTCCAGCGTGCGCGCGTATTTGGGAACGTCGAAAATGACGTCCTTGGCCGAGGCGAAAATGATATTCGAGCGGTCGCGCACCCCCGATTTGCGGAAATAGTCGTCCGCCAAATACATGATTTTTTGCGGCGCGCCGCCGCACTTGACCGGCGAATTCGGATGCGTGAAGATCGCGGTCCCGCCTTGAAAATTCCGGATCGCGTCCCAGGTGCCGTCTACCGTCTCGTACGCGTAGTTGCTGCACACGCCGCCAAGGCCCAAGGCTTCCTTCAAGCCTTTGATGCGTCCCCAATCGATTTCCAGACCTGCTGCCACCACCAGGCAATCATAGCTAACGACTCTTCCCGGCTGCGTCAGCAACCGGTTGTCCTCCGGGGCAAACGATACGACCGCCTCTTGAATCCAGTCGACACCGTCCGGAATAAGCGAGGCCATGTCCCGCTCCGTCTCCTCCTTCTTCGCCGCGCCTGCGCCGACCAAGGTCCACAGAGGCTGATAATAATGCTTCGCCGCCGGATCGATGAGCGCGATTCGTCCCCTGAGCGACCGGGAAGCCCGGGCTAAGCGTGCCGCCACGGAAATACCGGCGGTTCCTGCGCCTGCGATCACAACGGAATAATGCTCTGGAGCTGCCATAATCATCCTCCCGCTTAAGTGTTAGGGTTTCCCCCGAATGCTGTTCTTGCGGTGCGATTTCCGTCAACGCCAGTGTACTGCCGGGCCGCTTCTTGCGCCATAGGGGAACTCCCCTACGGCCGCCGCTCAAAGCGCAAGCTCCAGATAGTTGTTTTTGATCGCATATTGGATTAATTCGTGCTTCGTATCCAGCTCCAGCTTTTGCATAATGTTCGTTTTGTGGTTTTCCACCGTTTTGACGCTGATGGATAATTGCTCCGCGATCTCTTTGTTGGCGTAGCCCAGCACGGTCAGGCGGACGATCTGCTTCTGGCGGGTCGTGAGCGGAGACAGCTGCCGCTCCTCATCGGCATGCATCCACTGCCTGATAGTATCGTCCGACACGGAGGTTTTGTAAAAGCGCTTGCCTTGGACGACTTCGACAATCGCCTGATGCAGCAGCTCGCCGTGACTGTTCTTCAAAATGTAACCGTCGGCCTCTACCCGAACGGATTGCCGTACGAAAATTTCTTCGTCGTGCATGGTCAGAATGACCGTCTTGACGGAAGGATGCCGCCTGCGGATTTCCCGGCAAGCGGCAAAACCGTCCAGTCCGCTGGGCATAGACAAGTCCATAACGACGACATCCGGCTGCAGCCGGCCCGTCATGTCGACGGCCTCGCAGCCGTCCTGGCTTTCGCCCACGATTTTAAGCTCAGGGTAGCCTTCCAGCAGCATGCGAAGTCCCTTGCGGACCATCGTGTGGTCGTCGACCAGCAGCACGCGTATCATGCTCTTCCGCCTCCTTGTACGGTACTTTGACTTGGATGGCGGTCCCTTCGCCGGGGAGGGACCGGATGTGCAGCCGCCCTTCCATTTGGCCGGCCCGCTCTTCCATATGCTTGAGCCCGAGTCCTTCGTCCACGCGATTACGGATAAACCCGATCCCGTTATCCTGTACCGTTAGCACAAGCTCGGCCCTCTCGCGGTACAAAATCACTTCGACGAGTCCGGCTTTCGAATACTTCAAAGCATTGTGCAGCGCCTCTTGAATGATCCGGTACAGATGGATTTCCAGAGCCGGCTTCAGCCGATGGCCGACTTGGCTGTGGCTGAACGTCAGCTGCCGGTCGGGATGCGCTTTGTTCAAGGTGGAGACGAGATGGTTCACCGTCGGAATGAGACCGAGCCGGTCCAGACTGTGGGGACGAAGCTGGAGCGAGTACAGCTTGACGTCCCGGATGACCTTTTCCAGTTCGTCCACGATCTCCTGCATATAGCCTCCCCAAGACTCTTCCTGGTGCTTCATCCGGGAGCGGATCGCCTGCAGGCCCACAGACACGGAATACAACGATTGCCCGACGCCGTCGTGCAACTCCTGCGCGAGCCGTTTGCGTTCGTTTTCCTGGGCTTCCAACGTTTTTTGCAGTACCATTTTGGAAATTCTCGCTTCTTCCTCCTTCCGTTTGGAGGTCAGGTCCTTCAGAACCAGAAGCACTTCCTGCCGCCCCTGCCCCGCATTCTCGTAAATGACGGCCGTGCTCATTTCCATTTCTACCAGACCGCCTTCGTACGTCGGCATGGAGGACAGAAAGTACGGGACCTCCCGTTTGGCCAGCAGATAACAGCGTTCTTCCCCCGGCTCCAGCGCTCGGGTTTGACAGTAGGAGCAGTACGGCACGTGCCCGCCTTCGCTCCAGCCGGTAATTCGTTCGGCCGACGGATTCATCATCACAATCCTTCGCTCTTGGTCCATCACGATGATGCCGTCCTGCAGGTGGGTGTAAATTTGCTTGAAATAATCGTTTTGATCCATCATAGGAACCTCGCAAAATATGGAAATAATATTATTTATTTTCCTTTTTTATGTGCGATGCGTCAAATTTGCGGCAGAAAAAAACAGCAAGCCTTTCCAAGAACGTTCGGATGATGCGCGAACGTTCTCTGGAAAGGCTTGCTGCATAAGGCAGCGAATTATAGGTCCGGTCATTCCGGCAAAGCGAGCTTGCCCATGACGGTGGGACGCGAAGCGCCGGTCGCGGATGGCAGCTGGTTCGGAATGCCGTGCAGGAAATTGTTCGCAAACACGGCAAACGCGATCGCTTCCTTGGCATCGCCGGAGATGCCGAACGCATCCGCTGTCAGCACCCGCTGCTCCGGCAGCAGTCCGGCAAGCATGTGCAGCAGCGTCCGGTTGTGCGCCCCGCCGCCGGACACGATCACTTCGTCCGCCCGGCAGGCGGGGAAGACGAAGTCGCGGTAGCCCGCGGCAATGGAACGCGCGGTGAAGGCCGTGAACGTGGCGACGATGTCCGCGTCCGCGAGCCCCAGCCGCCGCGCTTCGCCGATCCATTCTGCCGCGTACGGCTTGCCGAACATTTCGCGGCCCGTCGTCTTCACGGGCTTCAGCGCGAAGTACGGATGGCTGAGCATCCGGTCCACGAGCGAATCGTCCGCCCGCCCTTGCGCCGCCCAAGCGCCTCCGTCATCGTAGCTCTTGGTGCCCCCGGACAGCTGATAGACGGCTTCGTCGATCAGCATGTTGCCCGGCCCCGTATCGAAGGCGATGACCCCCTCCGGCAGACCGCCCGCCGGGATGGCGGTGCAGTTGCCGATTCCGCCGATATTTTGCGCGATTCGCCCCTTGTCCGCGTCCCGGAACAGGATGAAATCGGCGTACGGCACGAGCGGCGCGCCTTGCCCGCCAACCGCCATATCGGCGGTCCGGTAATCGCCGACGACCGGCTTGCCGGTAAGCTTGGCGATCACCGACAGATCGCCGATTTGCAGCGTCGAGCGGACCTGACACCATTCGCCCGGGTCGGCCTCGGGAATATGCCATACCGTCTGGCCGTGCGAGCTGACGAGGTCGATCTCGTCCATCGACAGTCCCGCTTCCGCAGCGGCCAGACGTACCGCCTCCGCGAAAATGCGGCCGAGATAAAAGTTCATGCCGCACACCATCGCCACGTTGGACCGGTCCAGGCTGCACAGCTCCTTCAGCTTTTCGCGGAGCGTGTCGTCGTATGAAACCGCGGTGTAATGAACGAGCTCGACCTTCGTATCAAGCCCTTGGCCTTCGATGCGGACGATGGCGGCATCGACGCCATCGAGCGACGTGCCGGACATCAGACCGGCGACCAGCCGCTGCGGTTTGCGGAAGTAGGACGCTAGCATGACCCGTCCGCCCCCCATCCCGCCGGGTAAGCTTCGCTGACCGTGACCGGCAGCCTGCCCCGCATCGGGATCGCGCCGGTCAGCCCCTTGGCTGCGCTTTCCAGCGCGAGCGGCCTCGATTCGTACACGGCAACATAGGTCGATATGCCCGGGAATTCGCGCAAATCGTACGGATTACGCAGCGCGACGACAACCGGGCGTTTGCCGAGCGATTGCAGCGCTTCGATCAACCGGACCTGCCCGGGATAAAAGGAAGCGTTGTACGTGCCCACCACAATCTGCCCGAACGGCTCCGCCTGCGTCAACAGCGCTTGCAGCGCCTCGCCGTCCGGAGATACGGGAATGATCCGTTCGACGACCTCCAGCCCTTGCGCAGCCAGCGCTTTTCCGAGCGTATGCGGCATATCGACGGCTTCGTCGGCAATCGAAGTCGCAACAGCCGACGTATGGATCACCAACGTCGGAACGCGCCGGAGCGGCAGCAGCCGCTCCTCGTCTTTGACCAGCGTCACGCTCGCCTCGCTGATCCGCCTCGCCGTCTCCCGGTGCTCCTCGCAGCCGACGGAGCGGAGCGCCGCTTCATGCGGCTGCGGCGCTCCGCCCGTCCCGGCGGCCAGCCGCTTCCGCTTCAGCGCAAGCAGCCTGCGGACCGACGCGTCGATCCGCTCCTCGCTGATCCGCCCGGAGCGAACCGCCTCCAGCAGCGCGTCGAGCGCGCCCTCCTGCAGCTCGCGGCTGTGGCTGATCAAGACGATGTCCGCGCCCGCTTCCACAGCCAGGACTGCCGCTTGCACCGTGCCGTAATGGGCGGCAATCGCCTGCATCTCCATGCAATCCGTCACGATAACGCCGTCGAAGCCAAGCTCCTCCCGCAGCAGTCCCGTCAGTACGCGGCGGGATAATGTCGCGGGCAGCCGCTCCGGCTCGAACGCCGGAAACACGATGTGCGACGACATGACCGCATCGACGCCTTCGGCAATGGCGCGCCGGAAAGGCACCAGCTCGACGGCTTCGATGCGCTCGCGCGAATGCGGGATCGTCGGCAGATCGAGATGCGAATCCGTTGCGGTGTCGCCGTGTCCCGGAAAATGCTTCGCCGTCGCCGACACGCCCGCGTCCTGAAAGCCGCGGATCGCTGCCGCCCCGTACTCCGCAACGGCCTCCGGGGCTTCGCCGAAGGAGCGTACCCCGATCACCGGATTGGCCGGATTGTTGTTGATATCCAGATCCGGCGCAAAATTCACGTTGATGCCGAGCGCCCGCAGCTCGCGGCCGGCAACGAGAGCCGCTTCGTACGCCGCCTCCCCCGAGCCCCCGGCGGCAATTGCCATCGCTCCCGGCATCAGCGCGACGCCTTCCGTCACGCGCGCTACCATGCCGCCTTCCTGATCGATGGAAATCCACAACGGAGCCGTTCCCGCCCGCTGCGCCGCCTCCTGCAGCTTCCCGGTCAAAGCCGCGACCTGCGCCGGGTCCTGCACATTGCGCGCGAACAAAATCACGCCGCCGATCCGCCGCCGTTCGATCAAGTCCAAAATATGCCCGTCCGGCTCCAAGCTGTGGAAGCCTGCCTGGATAAGCTGTCCGACCTTTTCCTCCAACGTCATGCCTGCAAGCTCCATCATGCTTCCCCTCCGTACAACAAATAAGACCGCCTCGCGTCGTCCCATGCCTTCGCTTGCGCGTCCCATAACGATATAATCCGGTTCAGCCCAGCCTCCGTCTGAATCGAAGTCCGGACCTGATCGCTGCCGGACAAATAGTCGATAAAAGGCTTCCGTCCTTCCTTAAACGGCGGCGTCCATTGGAACTGCGCCGGGTAGAGCGCCGCAATCGCATGCAGCAGATGCAGCGCCGTCGCAACGGAACGGTACGCCGCCGGATCGGTCACGAACAGCTGCACGCCGCTGCACAGCTCGCCCTGATACTTCGAGAACGTCGGCGTAAAATAGACCGGCTGCAAGTGCACGCCCGGCAGTCCCAAGCGGTTCACCGCTTCGCCGACCGTGCGTCCGTCCATCCAGGGCGCGCCGAGCAGCTCGAACGGCCGCGTCGTCCCCCGTCCTTCGGACACATTCGTGCCCTCGAACAGGCAGTTTCCCGCATACACCCGCACCGTGTCCATCGTCGGCATATTGGGCGAAGGCATGATCCATGGCAGCCCCGTGTCGGGGTATTCCATGTCCCGCTTCCAGCCGAGCAGCGGCACGACCTGCAAGTCGCACCGCACAGGCAATTGGCTGTTCACGTATCCCGCAAACTCGCCGATGGTCAACCCCGTGCGGAACGGCGCCGCCCACGCGCCTACCATCGACTCGTAGCCCGGCTCCAGCATGCCGCCCTCGCTGACGAGACCGCCGAGCGGATTCGGCCGGTCGAGCACAATCAGCCGTTTTCCGCAGGCCGCGCACGCTTCCATCATGTAAACAAGCGTGCTCAAGTACGTGTAAAAGCGCACGCCCAAGTCTTGAATGTCGAAAACGACGGCATCCACCCAGTCCATCATCTCTTCCGTGGGCCGTTTGTGGTCCCCGTATAAACTAAAGACGGGAATCCCCGTCTTGTCGTCCTTCTCGTCGCCGAAGCGGACCCCCGCCTGCCGTTCGCCGCGAATGCCGTGCTCGCAGGCGAACAGCGCCGTCAAAGCCGCCGACTTGAACCCGGTGCACCCGTCGATCACGGATTCGAACCGCCGGTTGATCCCCGTCGGGTTCGTCAGCAGCCCGAAGCGCTGCCCGCGAAGCCCGGATTCCAGCAGCGGAAGACGGTCCGCTCCCGTCTGAACCATCCGCTCCATCGCTCAACTCTCCCTGCCTGCAAAATGTAAGTCGCCGGACACGGCTGTCGATTCGTCCGCCCCGCTACCGGACCGGGATGCCTCCTCATCCTTCCGCAGCACGTTCGCCGTGACCAGATTCGCAAAAAATCCGATCATCCCCATATACAAGCAGGCGAATCCGACGACCGTCACGCCCAGCAGAACGGCGAAGCACAGCATCTGGAAGCAAGCGCCGATCGTATACATCGGACGGGCGACGAACAGCTTGACGCTGCGGCCCATGGCGCTGAAGATGCCGAGCCGCTCCTGAACGACCAGAGACAGCGTATAGGTCTGCGATATGAAAAAGAGCGCCACGAAGTAGGTCTGAAACACGGCCAGCGCCAATGGCATCATCCCGCTCCGGCTGCCGTAATACCACCAGGAGGAGACAAGGATCAGCACGAATAAGGCGCAGACCAGCCCGAAGACGAGCGCAGAGCCGTAATGGGCCAGCGTTCCTTTGAGCATGGTCCGCACGCTTCCCTTTTCCCCTTGCAGAATGCGGTGACACGCGTAGAGCGCGCCCGCCGCCAAAGGCACGTACAGCAGCACCAGTACAAGCAAGGCCAGCGGCACGGGCAGGAAGAGCAGCACCGGAAACAAGACGAGCGAGCTGACGATGCTGAACAAGGCGACATGAATGATTTCGCGGTACGTTTGCAATCCCGACCGCACCATGATTTCACTAAGCTTCCGCATCGGACATACCTCCCTTTTTTAGAAAAGTTCGGTGAATATGAGCGGAGCAACCGAAAGCGCTCTGTAGAAACGAAGTGTTCGCCTTTGTTTCCGGATTTCAACCTTTTAAGGAGTTGTAAGATCATGAAATCCGGGAACAAGAGCGATCGGAAGAGTGCTTCGGATGCGCAGCGCCAGCTATTCACCGGACTTTCCAGCTTCTTTTACGCCTCCAGCACGATACGTTCTTCCGTAGCCGGATCGAAGAAATTCAGCTTGCCTCCGTCGAAGGCGAACAGCTTCGCTTGCCCCACCTGCGCCGTCGTCTCCGGATGGACGCGTGCCGTCACCATCCGCTGGCCGACCCGGAAGTACACGAGGTTCTCCGCACCCAGATTTTCCACGACCTGCACGACGGCGTTCAGCCGGTACGCCGATGCGGCCGTCGGCGCGTACTCCTCGCCGTATATATTCTCCGGGCGCACGCCCAGAATGATGCTTTTGCCTTCATAGGCTTTCAGTCCCCGGACCGCGGCGTCCGTCAGAGCGAAGGAGGCCCCTTCTACATGCACGTGTCCGCGCTCGATCCGAGCGTCCATAAAGTTCATGGCCGGCGACCCGATAAATCCGGCGACGAACATATTGCTCGGCCGGTTGTACAGCTCCGTCGGCGACGCAATCTGCTGGATGCGCCCCTGGTTCATGACGACGATCCGTTCGCCGAGCGTCATCGCTTCGACCTGATCGTGGGTCACATAGACGATGGTCGCGCCGAGCCGTTTATGCAGCTCCGCCAGCTCCACGCGCATCTGAATGCGCAGCTTGGCGTCGAGGTTCGAGAGCGGCTCGTCAAACAGGAACACCTGCGGATCTCGCACGATGGCGCGTCCGACGGCCACCCGCTGGCGCTGTCCGCCGCTGAGCTCGCGCGGCTTGCGGTCCAGCATGTCGGTCAGTCCCAGAATCGACGACGCCTCCTTCACCTTGCGCTGAATCTCGTCCTTCGGGCGTTTCAGGTTTTTGAGGCCGAAGGACAAGTTTTCTTCAATGGTCATGTGCGGGTACAAGGCATAATCCTGAAACACCATCGCAATGTCGCGGTCTTTCGGATGCATTTGGTTGACGAGGCGGTCCCCGATGTAGATATCGCCGCTCGTCTGCCGCTCCAGCCCTGCGATCATGCGCAGGGAGGTCGTTTTGCCGCAGCCCGAGGGGCCGACGAACACGACAAATTCCCGGTCTTCGATTACAAAATTGGAGTTTTCGACCGCGGTAAAGGTCCCTTTTTTGTCGTCCACATACTCTTTGCGTATATTTTGAAACACCACGCGTGCCATCGCTTCGCTTCCTCCTTCTAGCCTTTCACGGCTCCTATGGTGATCCCTTGCAGGAAATATTTTTGCAGCGCGAAGAACAGGATGATCATCGGCAGAGCGCCGATCGTCGCCCCCGCCATAATCGCGCCATAGTCCGTGGA
Source organism: Paenibacillus ehimensis NBRC 15659 (assembly GCF_004000785.1). Classification (GTDB taxonomy): domain Bacteria; phylum Bacillota; class Bacilli; order Paenibacillales; family NBRC-103111; genus Paenibacillus_G; species Paenibacillus_G ehimensis. Next base: position 9,817 of record NZ_BILX01000049.1, read on the forward strand.
CTCGGCAAATTTGAAGCTCGCGAGACCGACCTGGATCGTCCGCATCTCACTTGAGCGCGTCACGAGGAACGGCCAGAAAAAATCGTTCCAGTTCGCCACGAACGTGAAAATCGCCAGAACGGCGAGGCCGGGCTTGGCCATCGGCAGGATGATTTTATAAAAAATGCCGAATTCGCTGCAGGCATCGATGCGTGCGGCATGAATAAGCGATGTCGGTAACGTGGACATGTACTGCTTCATGAGAAAAATATTCCCGACGCTGACCAACGTCGGTATGATCATCGCCGTATACGTATCCGCCAGGTCGAAGACGTTGATCACCAGCACGTACAGCGGGATCAGCGTGACCTGCGCCGGAATCATCATCGTGCCGAGCAGCACCCAGAAGATCGAATTGCTCCCGGGAAATTTGAGCTTCGCGAACGCATAGCCCGCCATGGAAGCGAAGAGCAGGTTCGTGACGGTCAGCACGGAAGAGACGAACAGCGAGTTCAACAGCCATTGGACGGCGTTGTTTTTCATGAAAAAGCGCTCGTACGGCGCGACGGACCAAATGTCCGGAATCATCTGCGGCTTGAAGACGGCCGAGGCCAGCGAATCCTGAAACGAGCCGATAATCATCCAGTACAAGGGGATGACCGTGATGACCGCCCAGAAAGCGAGGATGATCACTGCAATGCCGATGAAGATCACTTTCGATTGGTTGCTCAACGCAGTCACCCCTTAATATTCGATGTCCGATGAGAAATATTTGAATTGAATGATCGAGATGATAATAATGACGATGGCCAGCACGAACGATTGCGCAGACGCCAAACCGAAGTCATAAAATACGAACGCCGTCTGATAAATGAGATAAGCGATCGTCGTCGTGGCGAAGTTCGGACCGCCCTGCGTCATCAGGTACACGCTGATGAACACCTGGAACGAGGTGATGACCCCCGTCACCAGCAAGTACAGCGTCGTCGGCTTGAGCAGCGGCCACGTAATTTTCGTGAACTTCGTCCAGCCGCTCGCATGGTCGATATCGGCCGCCTCGTACAGCGATTTCGGAATGCCGCCCATCGCCGCGAGGTACAGGATGATGCCGCCCCCGTGCGAGCCGAGGTATGTCATCAGCATCAGCGAGAACAAGGCGCTGTTCGATTTTCCGAGCCAGATGACCGGATCGATGCCGAACCAGCCGAGCACCGTGTTCATCGGTCCCCAAGGGGTCGGATCGAAGATCGCCAGCCAGACGAGCGAGATCGTCACACCCGAAACGACGCCCGGCAAGTACAAGGCCGCTTTGAAAAACGTCTGCCACGACTGACGCATCTGGAAGATGAGAAAAGCGAGCAAGAACGTCAAAATTATGTTGACCGGCACCGTGCCGATGGTGAAAATCACGGTATTTTTCATCGACTTCCAGAACACTTCGTCCTGAAACATAAACTTGTAGTTATCCAGGCCGACCCAATCCGTTTTCATGACGGTATACTTCTGAAAGCTCATCAGAAACGCCGAGATGACCGGATACAAGGTGAACACCAGAAAGAGCAGCACCGGAACGAGGATAAACAAGTACGACCAGCCGTAATCCCGGATGAACTGCTTGACGGAAGTGTTCGCCTTCCTTTGCCCGATGGCTGGGCCCGGCACACCCGGCCCGTTGTGTAAATTGTCCATGGCGATCCTCCTTCATGCCTATGCCGGCGAGTCCGAAAAAAAAGGCCCCATATGACTCCATACAGGGCACCTTTTCGCACGGCTTGTTGCTGAATTACTGGCCGAACATTTGCTTGCCTTTGGTTTTGAATTCTTCGGCGATTTGCTCCGGCGTTTTCTCTCCTGCGAACAACGCCTGGAAGGCCGGCTTCTGCACCTGCTCCCGGAATTGCTTCAGCTTCGTCGACTTGTCGACGTCCAGATTGTTCTCGACCGATCCCGTGGTGCTCTTCATGAAATTTTGTGCGGCTTCCCAGTTGTACTTCTGGGCTTTGCCCTTGCCTTCGTACATTTTCGCCTGGGATTTGCGGACGAACGGCAGGTTCAGCTCGTTGGAGGAGTTCCCCGCTTTTGCACCGCTCAGCGCTTCCATCACGAGGAAAGTGTTCTTGGCGTGCTGCTCGCCTTTGTCGTTCTTCTGCTTGAACATGACATAGCCTTCGCCCATCACGTACGTCTTGCCCGGTGCATTCTCATGGTGCGGAACCGGCAGCAGGATGAAGTCGATTTTCTCGCCCTTCAGTTTGCCCGCGTCGATATCCTTGTTGCGGTTGGCGATAATCGTATCGTAATAAGGCAGCGCTTTGCTGATGACGGCGGCTTTGCTGTCGTAGAACATTTGCGTTCTTTGCTGCGGGTTGAGTCCGCCCGTTTCCTTCGGCATTACGCCATCCTTCATCAAGCCGTCGATGAATTTGAGGGAATCGAGAATTTTGTCGTCGTTCCAAATGAACTTGCCCTTCTCGTCCAATACGTCGACCAGACCGGCGTTTTGCGTAATCAGCTGGCTGAAATCGAGGCTGGTGCCGTCCGTCACGAGACCGTACTGCATCGAGCCGTCAGGCAACTTCTTGGTCATCTTCTTGGCGATTTCGCTGAATTCGGACCAGGTCCAGCCCTTCTCCTGAATCTTCTTCCAGTCGACGCCCGCTTCTTCCAAAATGCGCTTGTTGCCGCCCCAATTCCATTGTCCCGCAGTCAGCGGCAAGCCGTACTGCTTGCCTTGAATTTTGGCCAGATCAAGCATGCCCGGCAAGTAATCGTCCTTGATTTCCGGAGTCAGGAACGGGTCGAGCTGGATGGCAAGCCCCGTGTTGACATAGTGCCCCGACACCGCATGGTAATACAAATCCGGCGGGTCGCCCGCGTTCAGAGCAATGTCGAATTTCTTCGGACCTTCGGCCCAAGACAACATTTCGTATTCCACTTTAATGTGCGGGTACTGCTTGTTGAAATCGGCGATCAGTTCCTTGATGTCCTTCTCGTAATCCCCATGAACCGGGTAGGCCCATACCTTGACGGTATCGGGCTTCTTGTCGTCCTTCGCGGCTTCGCCGGGCTGGGCGTTGGTTCCGCCTTCTTTTTTGGCGCAGGCGGAAACAAATACGAGACTTAAAGCTACCGTCATGGCAAGCAGTTTGCTGACCTTCATACATCCATCCCCTTAGTTAGCTTTTATGATTAAATTTAGTCATGCCGTTCGCAAGTTCCCGGATCGCCTGACGGCTTCGGTCGAGGTACATGACGGACTGCTCGTAGTTGTTGCTTGCGACCCCGAGGTATAAAATATCAATCACGTTAAGCTGGGTAATCCGGGACGACATCGCCCCGCTTCGGATCTCGTTCTCCGTCGAGGAGATGCAGAGCGGAATGTCCGTGTACTGGGCAAGCGTCGTGCTGCCGTACTTCGTGATGCCGATGGTTACGGCGCCGTTCTGCCGGGCGGCTTTCAGGGCGGCGATGACTTCCTTCGTTTCGCCGGAGTACGAGATGCCGACGGCGACGTCCTCCTCTGTCAAGGTAACGGCCGACGCGAGCTGCACATGCGGATCGGCAAAGCAGAAGCACGTCCGGTTGATGCGCAAAAATTTCTGCTGCGCGTCCTGACCGATCAGATTGGAAGCGCCGATACCGAAGAAATAAATCCGCTTCGCCTGATGAAGCGCCTGCACCGCCTTGGACACCTGCTCCAAATCGAGAATTTTCACCGTGTCGTGGATCGCTTGAATATTATTGTTGGAAACGTGCTGCACGATCGTCGCAATCGAATCCTGCGGCCGGATTTCCTGGTAGCCTTGGACGCCCCCCGTCTCCCGGAGGTCTCCCGCCACCTTCAGCTTCAAATCCTGGTAGCCCTTCACGCCCATCGATTTGCACAACCGGATGATGGCGGCCTGACTGGCCCCGCTCGCTTCGGCCAACTGGGCGACCGACAGCTCGATCATCCGCTCGGGATGCGCAAGCACGTACTCCGCGACCTTTTTCTCCGAAGGATTCAGCCCTTCCAAAATCTCTCTTAACCGAACCAAACCTCCATGCATAGCGCTCACCCCCACTCTTCTGTAACCTATTATCACACATAATGTTATAAATTGAAACACAATGGCGTTATTGATACCGTTTCCAATGATCAAGCTCATTATAGCGCATTTGAAATTTTAAATCAATATTATTTTTATATCGTGAAATTTTGTTTTACAACCAAGCTTCGTTGTCTTATACTCAAATTATGCAAAGAAGGTGATAAAGATGGATTATATCGTCGGACTCGATGGCGGCGGCACCAAAACGGAAGCGGTCGTCATTGACACTTCGGGCAACCGGCTCTTCGGCTGTACGGGCGAATCGACGAATTCGAAGGCGATCGGCTTCGAGCAGGCTTCCCGTCATCTGGAAGCCGTGCTGGACCAAGTGCTTCAGCATGAAGCCTGCGCAAGCGGACGCTGTCTGGCCGTCTGCATCGGTATGGCCGGCACCGATACGCCGGAGGAAAAGCAAGCGGTCGAAGCCGTTATTCGGGCTTATCAGGCGGGAATCGGCGCCTCGTTTGAGGTGTTCGTGCGCAACGATGCGGAAATCGTCCTGATGGCTTCGCTTCGCCGCGAATACGGCATCGCCGTCGTCTCCGGCACCGGCTCGATCGTCTTCGGCTGCACACCGGAAGGCCGGCGGTACCGAGTCGGCGGCTGGGGTCATCTGCTCGGCGATGAGGGAAGCGGTTACCAAATCGGACTTCACGCGCTGCAAGCCGTGATGCGCAGCCATGACGGCATCTGCCCGGCAACGGCATTAACGGATATGATCCGGCACACGTATGGTTTTGACTCGATTACCGAACTGAAAACGTACATCTACGGACCGGACATCCGCAAAAAAGACGTCGCCGCCTTTGCCGAGCTGTGCATCAACGCCAGCAAGCAAGGGGATGCCGTTGCCGTGCGCCTTATTGAAGGCGCGGCTGTAGAGCTTGCCGTCGCGGCGGCAGCCTTGGTCCGCAAGGACGCCTGGTTCCCGGATTCGGACCTAGTGACGACGGGCTCGGTGTTCAAGCATTCTCCTTTGTTCGCCAATACGTTCCGGCAGACGATCTCCGAAACGTTCCCCGGGCTGCGCCTGCACCCGGCTTCCGAGCAGCCCGCCGCTTACGGCGCCGCCTTGCTCGGCTTCGAGCTCTTTCAAAGAACGCGATAAAAGGAGCAGTCCCTATGTTTAACCTGCTGAACGAATTAACGACCGAACAGCGCAACCCGAACACGACGCAAATCGACCGGCTCAGTTCCGAGGAAATCGTCCGGCTCATCCACGCGGAGGACCGTCTGGTGACCGAAGCGGTCGGCCGCATACTCCCGCAGGTCGCACAGGCCGTGGACCGGATCGTCGCCGCTTTTCAGCGTCAGGGCCGGTTGTTCTACATCGGCGCCGGCACCAGCGGGCGGCTCGGCATTCTCGATGCCTCCGAATGTCCGCCCACCTACGGAACGGACCCGTCCATGGTGCAGGGCATCATTGCGGGGGGCTTTCAAGCGGTGAAAGACCCGGTCGAGGGAGCGGAAGACAGCGAGGAGCTTGGCGCGAAGGATATCGACGAGCATGGTGTCACGGACCGCGACGTAGTCGTCGGCATCGCCGCCAGCGGCCGCACCCCGTATGTGCTCGGCGCCATGAAGCGCGCGAAGGAAAAGCAAGCGACCGTGATTGGCCTGTGCAATAATGAGCATACCCCGATGACCGGCATCGCCGATCTGATGCTGGAAGCCGTCGCCGGTCCGGAGGTCGTGCTCGGTTCGACCCGGATGAAATCGGGTACCGCACAGAAGCTGATCTTGAACATGCTGACGACCGCCTCGATGATTCGCATCGGCAAAGTATACGAAAATCTCATGGTCGACGTTCTGCCTTCCAACGAGAAGCTCGTCTACCGTGCCAAGCGGATCATCGGCATGGCGACCGGCGCTCCGGAGGATGTCATCCATGAAGCGTATACCGCTTCCGGAAGACACGTCAAAAGCGCGATCGTCATGATTTTAGCGAAGACGGACCGGGACGGCGCGCGCGAGCTGCTGGAGCGCTCGGGCGGTTTTGTACGCCAGGCGGTGGCGCTGGCGAACGGCGATTAACACGAATCGAGGAACAAGGAGGAGAATTTACGGTGGCAGACATACGGCTCGTCCGGCCGGACGAGATAGCCGAAGCGGTCAAGCTTTCGGATTCGATTTTTCGCGATACGCAGCAGATTTCGATGAAGCCTGCGTTTCCCGACGTCTTTTCAGCGGCCTTGGGCCAGTCTTACGGAGCGTTCGAGGACGGGAAGCTGGTCTCGTTTATGGGACTCGTGCCGGTCACGATCCGCATCGGTAAGGCGGCGCTGGGCACGTATCAGCTCGGCTCCGTCGGCACCGATCCGGCTGCCCGGGGCAAGGGCTATGCCAGTCTGATTTTACAGCGTATTTTTGAACATATCGACAAGGCAGGCGCGTCCCTGCTGCTCATTTCGGGCGGCCGTTCCTTGTATACGCGGGTCAATTGCCTGCCGTTCGGAGTGATCCGCCGGTACACGGTGGACGCCGCTGCGGCGCAGGCCCTGCAAAGCCGGCATGCTTCCGAAGAAGTTCGGCTGCGCGATCTGGAGCCGACCGACTGGCTGTATCTGCGGGAGCTGGCGAGCGCAAGATTGGCCCGCTTCGAGCACAGCGTCACCGACCTGGCGAATCTGGTCCATAACGAAGCGCTCGTCAGCTGCATTAAGATGAAGCACCGGGTGCTCGTCGCCGAGCGACACGGGAAGCCTGCGGCGTTTCTTGTCGCTGCAGTGCCGAATCCGCCGCTCGTCCCGAAGCGGGTTCCGTTCCTGATCGAAGCCGCCGGGGACGGCCCGGCCGTTACGCTGCTGGCCGCGTATGCGCTCAAGCGGCTGGAGCTGGGGCAGATCCAGCTCCCGGTTTCCGTGCACGAGAGCGATTGGCTGGAGGCACTCGCCCCGGTGCCGTACCAGGAGGAGCCGAACCAAGGCACGGTCTACGTGGTCCGGCCCGAGCGCTTGATCGAGCAGCTCCGGCCGTACTGGGCGGAAGCGGCTCCGGGCCGCCATGAAGCGCTTCGCGTGCAATCGGCAGGCGACGGCCGGGTCAAGCTCGAATACGACGGCTTGTCGGCAGAGCTGGACCCGCAGGCGTTCATCTCGCTCGTCTTCGGAGGAGACGAAGGCATGGCGGAGCACTCCGCGCTTCGCAGCGCCTTGAAAGAGCTGTTCCCGGTGCCGTTTCCGTTTACGGCCGGGTTGAATTATGTGTGAGCGGGCTTCGGCCCGCTTTTTTGCGTTGACAAACGCCTGCCGCGGACTTATATTACTTTATAATAACATTACTCAAAAGTAATATATTCCTGTGAAGGGGCGGTGGTGACTTGTCCACGCTCGTTATCGTCATTCAAATTATACTGGCTGGGATGTTCTCGATTTCTTCCTTTATGAAACTGAAGCGGACATCGTCGATGGTCCAGCATTGGAACGAGTACCGGTACCCGATGTGGTTTTTGACCCTTACGGGCTTGGGAGAGCTTGCAGGCGTCGTCGCGCTTCTTGCGGGCTTCCGGTTTCCCGCGCTGCTGCCGTACGTCGGCTTGTTCTTCGTCGCCTTGATGGTGGGAGCCGTTCACGCGCATCTGTTCCGGGCGAAGCACCGGCCGGTGATGGCTATCAATGCCGCTCTGATGCTTGCGCTGTCCGTTGTCATGATCGCTGCCACATGGTGAACTCCGCCGCCTTTCGCGGAACAAAAATAGACCGGCCATCCCACAAAACGGGACGGAGCGGTCTATTTTTTGATTCATTCCTTCTTGGACTTCATTTCGATCACTTGCTTAGGAGCGTTCCACGTCACTTCATAATGAAGCGCCTCGCTGACGAAACGCAAAGGCACCATCGTCTTCTCGTTCCGAAGGGTGGCCGGCACCTCCAGCCGGACATCCTCGCCGTTCGCTCTAGCCACCGGATTGTTCAATTGCAGCGCCCCGAGACGAACCGTGTGATCGCCGGACAACGGGTGAAATTCTACGGCATGCTTTCCCTTGGGAAGCTTCACGACATATTGCCCGTCTTTGTAAAATACGGGAGCCTACCTTACTGCCCTTGCTGTTTTATTGCTTTCCGGCGTCCCGTTTCTCCTTGCGCCGCAACCGGATAAACACGATCAGCAGTCCGATCAGCAGCACCGGTATAAGCACCATGAGCCATACCGGAATACCTGGCGCTTTCCCCGTCGGATTGACCGCATTGCCGTCTTGAGCCGCCTTCGATTCCGAGGGGGCCGCAACGGTGAACACGGCTTTGGCCTTGTTCATAATGACGACTTGGCCCGGCTTCTTCGCGTTCTTCAAATATTGCAGCAGATTCGGATGAACAAAAGAGCCTTGCTCCCCTGCCCCGACGCTTACCTGCTGGAAGACGGCCATCACCCGGTTCTCGTTCCAGACCGACGGCTGGATCCAGGCCGCATAATCGGTCGTTTCGTTAATTGCGGCGTACTTCCCGAGCTGCAGTCGGTCGTTCTCCGTCGGAAGCAGCAGTTTGTCGCGCAGTTTCTGCAGCGACGGGAATTGACCGAGGTCTCCCGGCACGATCACATGATAATCCTTCAACTGCTTAAGCGTCTGATCGTCAAGCGGTTCGCGGAATACCGCGATCCGACGGTTCGTATCCGAAGCGGATGTCAAATCCCCGGCAAGCCGGGAAAGCTGCGACAGGAACGTCCCGTTCACCTGCTGCGGCACGAGAATGGCCGTACGATCCGTTCCTTGATCGCTTACAAAAGGCGCCGGCCAGTGCTGGAACGAGCTGTCCTTCGACATTTCGTGAGGCACGTTGAACGTGCTTGCTTTATCGACGAAAATCCACCGGCCATTGTTGCTGTCCCCGGTACAAGGACCCTCGGTCCGGCCGATATTGGCTGTAAATACAATATCCAGCGCGCCGCTGCTGTCGTTATCCTGTAAAGCGGAGGTTAAAGGGATGCTCACCGTGTACGTATCGCCTTGCGTTTTCGTTTTGCCCAGTTCCTGAAGGGATACCGTCTTGGGGATGCCGTTCACCGTTACCGTCAGTCCGTATTTTCCGTAACGGTCGGCCCCGGCTTCCTTCGCTTTTTTCTCGGTCTTGTGCTCCGTCTGCTCTCCGATCTCGGTCATCAGCAGCGGAGATACCTTCAGCTTCAGCTCCAGCGAGCTCTCGCCGGTCAGCTTCCAATACGACGGTACGCTTACGTTCAGCTTGCCGGATTCCGGCTTCGTCTCGTTCAGCAGCAGGTGCTCGGAGCCGAACGAAGCGAGCGTAAGCTTCTTCGGCTCGTTTCCTTCACCCGCAACCGCAGGCGTCTGGCGGATGACCAGATGGCTTCCGGTAAGCTGCTCCGCCAGCTTCGGGTTCGTTAACACGCGCAGCTTCTCCGCGATGGCCTCATCCTTGGCCGCGGACAGCAGCAGCATTTGCTTCGAGCCGTTCTTTCCGGTCTCCTCCAAGGACATATAGTCAAGCGCCAGCTCTTCGTTCTCGGCGCGAACGCCGTTGTCCTCGACAATTTTTTTCACCGGTCCGGTCCAAGCCCCGACACTTCCCATAGCAATAACATGGGCCGGTTTGCCGTCCGCCTTCGCCCATTCCGACTCCGTCATCATCGGAACCGGCTTTTTCGCCGCCGTCAGCGACGATAACCGGGCCGCCAGCTCCAAAGCGGAAGAAAGCAGCCCGGACGACGGGGCGTCCGGCACGACGATCACACCGTAAACTTCCTCCGTCGTCCCCGGCTCGACAAAAGGATGCGGGAACTCCTTCAGCGGGTCCGCTGTCGTGTATGTCGCTTTCGAATCGATATACACGAAAGACGAACGCGCGATTTGCAGCCAGTTGGCCGGGTTGTCCGGGTCCTCGCAGAAATCGTCCGAGACGACGCCGTGCTTGGCGAACGTTATCTTGTGAAAGCCGGGCTTCGCTTCGTCCGCCCCGAGCGCAATCGTCACTTTGCGCTGCTTCGCCTCCTCCTTGGTCAAAAACACGCTCTGCAGCGGCTTATTGTCCACAAGAACGGTCAAGGTAGACTGGGAAGGCAGCAGCAGATCGGAGTAGCTCAAATCGAGCTCCAAATAATGGTTGCTTCCAAGCTCGGCTTTCGGCACATTATAATACACGTCGTAAGACCGGTCTACCCCGGTCAGCATAATAGGCTCGTTGGCGAAGCGGTGCACGTAGCCCGGCGACAAAGCCGATACGTTCGAATCGGTCGTGACCGCCGTCCCCTCTTTCCAGGCGGTCGCCTTCACCTGCCGCCCGCCGTCCGCCCCCTCCGCCTTGACGGCGGGCGGTACTGATCCGGACGCCACAAGGACGGCGCTCAGCAATAAGATGGCCTTTCGGAGGCCGAAACCGTTGTTCATTGTTCTCTCACACCTATTCGTTGTCATGATACGGCCTCGCCCTTCTTGTCTTTCGAGAAGCGTTCCGTCTTGTACCATTTCGTCTCCTGACGAAACAGCACGCGTTTGATTTCCAAATATAAGGCATAAATGACCAGCGCGATCCACAGCTGGGAATAGGTAAAATACATCAGCAGCACGATCGCAAAATTTTTCAGCGTAAACTCCGTCTTTTCGATACTGAGCGCAATCATCACTTCCGTGGCGTACAGGAAGAACGCCAGAATCCACAAAATGATCGAAACGATGCCGACATCCAGATGTAAATCGACAAACAGGTTGATGACGAACAGCAGGTCCGATACGATCACGCCCATAAAAAACATAAAGTACGTGAAAAAGAAGTACACCAGGTCGAACACGATCCGCTTCTTTTTTAGCGAGAACAGCTGCCGCATAAATTTCAGCACGACGTATTGATTGCCGCGCGCCCACCGGGTCCGCTGCTTCCACCATACCTTCCACGTTTCCGGCTCCTGCTCCCACGTGATGGCGGCGGGAAAGAAGCGGATATAATAGCCGGCATCGTAGACGCGGATCGTCAGCTCCGTATCTTCGGCGAGCGCCTTCTCGTCCCAGCCTCCCAGCTGCTCGATCAGACTGCGGCGGATGGCGAAATTCGTGCCGGGAATCGTCGTCACCCCGAACCAATTGAAGCGGCCGGCCTGCGCCATCCACTGGAAGGAAATGGTTTCGATGTTGATGAAGCGCGTGAGCAGGTTGCGGGCTGCGTTCACGACGCGGAATTTCCCGACAATGACCCCTGCCGCCGGATCGTTCTGCATCGCCAGAACCAGGTAACGAACCGCCTGCCGTTCCGGCGTATTGTCCGCATCGTAGACGACGATAATTTCGCCGCTGGAATGGAGCAGGCCTTGGTTCAGCGCGCCGGACTTGCCTTTGCCCGCATTGGGCGGCTTGGTGTGGACCACTTGGACACACGGATATTTGGCCGCGTAGCTGTCCGCGATTTCGCCCGTCCGGTCCGACGAATTGTCATTCACGACGATGATCTCCAGCCGGTCCTTCGGATAATCGAGCCGGACCATCGCTTTAATCGTACGCTCGATCACAACCTCCTCGTTGTGCGCGGGAATCAGGATGCTCACTTTGGGAAGCGGGGCCTTGGCTTGCTCCCACTTCTCAATCGGCTTTCTGTACCGCAGATAATGCAGGTACCCCCCTTGCATCAGAAACATATGGTATAAGAGCATGATCCAGATCATCGTTAGCGATACATAAAATAAAATTTCAGCCATGGATGCTCCGCTCCTCAAACAACTGCTTTCGTAAGCTCATTCGAATACGAAGCGTATAGATCAGAAAGGCAATCACAGCCAGCGCAACGACCGCCGCAATGCCCCACAAAATTTTCTGCGATACTCCCATCTCCCCGAGCTCCGGCAGCGGGCGGGAAAGGCCCGTCGTGACAAGCGGCGTATTCGTACGGTCCACCGCTTGAAACCGCTCCGACGGCTTATGCTCCAGACGCTTCAAATCGATCCATTCCAGCCCCGGAACGGTTTCTACGGCCGCAAGAAACGCCTTCAGCCGGTCCGCCCCGAGATACGGATGATAAAACATGCCGATGACACCGCCGCTTACGAATTGCATTTGCCGCACTTTTCTGGCCGTCTCCGCAACCGCTGAAGGCGAGACGGCATCGTAATAGCCGATCGTCTCGGGCAGCAAGGTCATGCCGTGCAGGAACGCGGGAGCCGTGATATACGGAGCCGTGCTCATCCGCTGCCAATCGCGGTCGCCCAATTGAACCTGCCCGAGCACGTATTGAAAATATTCCGCAGCCACCCGGTACCCTTCCTGACTCATCGTGTAGTGCGGAGCCTCGAAGCCGAGCGGATACAGCCCAAGCTCCGTCAGCTCCTTAATGCCGCTCTCCAGCCGATGGCGGGTATACGATTCGTTGAATTGCCTGTTCTTCTCCACATAGCTCTCGTACGCTTCCTTACTCGGGAAATCGTGCCTGTGCAGGACCGTAATTTCCCGGTCGGGCTCGTCCATAATCGGCGCATTGTTTTCCACATCCCAGAACTCGAAGCCTTCTCCGGTTTCCGAATGTCTGTACTGGTGCGTATACCCGTGCAGAACGATGCTTGCGCCGCGCTTCTGCAGCTCTTTCAGCACTTCCACCAACTTCGGCGTATCCTTTAAACGCAGCTGCTCGTGCGTGACCGGATTCGTGTATACCGGGATGAGCGCGATCATATAAGGAATGCCCTTTTCCTCCAACACGTCGCCAGCCGCCTTCAGCAGCACGGGATCGGACTGCGGATGGATGTCTTCCAAACGAATGTAAGCCGGGTGGCCCGCCGCAGGCAGCTCCCGGAAAAAGGAATAAAGCCCTTCTCCCAAATAATATAGAAACGGCGCATCCAGATTGACCGAGGAAAAATAAAAGCTGTCCCGGTCCACCGCAAGCAGCGGATACGCCTGGTCCCCCTTCCAGCCCTGCAGCATCGCTTCGCCTTGACGGAGCGCGATCTGCGCAATCGGATAGGTCTGATCCAGCAAGTCGTAGGAGGAGTCGTCCCGCTTCGTTACTTTATGAATCGCCACCTTTTGCTCGACCGATATGTAGGAAAAGCGTTCGCCGAGCTGCCCGACATTGTCGCCGACAGCGAGAAACGGCCCGCGGTAGGCCGCCATGAGCTGCGCAGCCCGCTGCGGCAAAGCTCTGGGCACCGCGCCGTAATACACCAAATGCGAGATGTCGCGAAGGTCTTCGCTCTCTACGGCTTCATCGCTCTTGAATACGACATCCCTCGTAAAATGACCCAGCAGAAGATCCAAAATCCGGACCGGTTCGCTAATCGTCCCGTCCTCCGTCGTATACACGACCAATATTTTGCGGGCGTCGTCCGCTTCTTTCATCGCCGAACCCCACGCTCCGTGCGAATTTCCTATCAGCAGCAGCAATGCGCCAAGCCAGACGACGGCCCGGAACGTTCTATGGAATGTATTGCTCAAGCTCATCGCTCGCATGTTGCACCAGCTCCTTCGCGTCGCCAAGTCCCTCGTTATAGCTTGAAACGCCGAAAGCTACGCTTAGCGTAACGGCTTGCTTCTGATTGGCAAGCACGTGGGTTTTGAACAAGCCTCCGATTTTTCCGATGACGATATCCGCATTTTCTTCCTCGGTGTTCGACAAGATGACGGCAAACGTATCGTCCGCCATGCGGAATTTGCGGTCGGTCATTCTCGTATGGCTCCATAAAATACCGGAAAGGGATTGCAGCAGATGAAGCGTCTCCTTGGCGCCGTACAATTTTTGAAATTGCTCGAAGTACTTGACCTGAATCAACAGAAGAGTAAAGGGCGCGCCGGTTCTTCTCGAACGTTTGAACTCATCCTCCATTTCGAACAAGAAGCGCTTGTAATTGTCGAAGCCCGTCGCTTCGTCAATGGTAACAAGCTGGCCGAACTTCTCCTTCATCTCTTGATTTTCGGCCGCCATCGTCGCGACCCACTTGTGCAGCATGCCGGTGACGACCGGCGCCGCAAGGATCGCCGCCATCCAGATGACGATCTCTTTCGCAGACAGGAAGATCGCGGAAGACACGAACGCTTTCCACAACAGAATGGACCCGAACACAAACATGACGGCAAGACTGAGGCCGAGCCCGGCGACCAAGCCGAATACCGTGCCCGCGATGCCAATGAGCAGAACGGCAGCCAGCAAAAGCGCCTTGTTCCAGGAGACCGGAGGCGACCCGAACGCAAAATAGCAGGCAAGCGGCGTAAGCAGCAGCAAGAGGAGCTGATAGAAGAGATAGGTTTGATTTTTAGCGTAGAAGCCCTTCATCGTACATTTTCCTTTCCGCCAATAACGGAACGAGGTTGTCGAAAATATGCGTATCGTCATCGAACACAAAACCGCCATACCATTCGTTCGCGGGGTTCAAGATTTGAAAGCGCAGCATCCGGTAATACAGCGATTGGGCAAACTCCCGGTCCCCGAGCTCCACAGCGCTCAGAATCGCCAACCCGTATACCGCCGGAGATTCGAAGTCTACCGCGGGCAATTTGGATTGAGCATGGTACCTTCCGTACAGAACGCCGTGCTTATTGAATTGTTCCTTGAGCAAGGACCAGACTTCGTCGGAGGGGATACCCGCTTGAGCGCGATGGTAAACAATGTACAACTGATCGATCCAGTTGATCTCGTCGTTGTACAGATACGTTCCTTTATCTAAATCGTAGGAAAACGGGAACCACGCGTCGCGCGTCGGGAGATGTTTCAGAAAATCGACCGCGCCCGTGTACACCGGTTCGCTCAGCTTGCCGCGCTCGTACATCGCTTTGAATGCAGAGACATGCAAGTAGGACAAGGTTAAGACATTGCTTTTCCACGCGGAGGCATGGTCGTAGAAATCGGAGAACCGGCCGTCGTCCGTAACCATATGTTGGGCAATGCTGCCGGAGATCGTATCCGCCAGCTCCGTATAAGCCGGCTTGTCCCATCGGCTGCCAGCCTTGTACAAGGCGTCCGCAATCCGCAGATCGTCGATCAAGGCGTTGGTGTTGACCGCTTCGGACGACGCGCCGACCTTCCAATAAATCCAGCCGTCGTCTTTGAGAAAACGGGCTCGCAAGACGCCTACGTTTTGCTCGAATAAGGTCTTGTCGCCCTTCTGGACCGCATACTGAAGCCATAGCCCGATCGATTCGGAAAGCGCCTCTTCGCCCTGCGCCACATCCCGGCTCGCGGCCGCGTGCGGCTTCAAATTCGTTTTCAGCGTCCCGTCCGCGTTCACCATGTGCCGTCGGATAAAGATTTCTCCGGGCAGCCTGTCGCTCCGGGGCTCCGGATCTTCCGCCTTTCCCTTCAACGCATTCGATGCGAGTGGTCCTCCTGCCAGCAGTAAAGCGGCGGCCATCAGCATAACCAATAGAGCAACGGTAACATAAGCCCACCTCATTTTCGTGTCCCGTTCTTCCTTTCCATCCGGCAGCGGCAGCTTGTAAGGTCTGCGGTCCGTTGTTTGTATTTGCGAACAAAGATGTTTGTTTTTACGAACAGCGTACCACTGTTGCCTTCGTTTAACAACCGGTAACGGAACTTTTTTTTCGAGAGGCTGCAAGGGAATGGAAATACGCCCGGCTTAAAGGATCCGGGCGTTACTTCCGTTCAGGCGAAAAATGTTAAATACGCCCGTTCTGCTAAATTATTGCACATCGTCCGCCATGCTGCTCTTCCAAGCTTCGCTGCCGTCGCCATTCCTTACGGATTCATGCGAAACGGTTGCTTCCTGCACATCGCCGAAGCCCCAATGGCTTTCCGCAACATCCGGGAACTGAGGGGCAGCCCCTTTCAGCGGACCGCGATACAGCATCCGGTTAATCATCGTCACCGCTTCGATCCTGCGGATGCTGTCCGCAGGCTTGAAGGTTCCGTCCTCGTATCCGGCAAGAAACTTGCCGCGGTACAGCGCTTCAACCGCATTCCCTGCCCAGTGTCCTTGGACATCCTTAAAGTGGTTCTCGCCGGATGCGCCGGCATCGAGGCCCAGGAAGCGCGCCATAACGGAGGCCAGCTCTCCCCGGGATACTTTAGCTTCCGGACGGAAGCTGCCGTCTTCGAAGCCGTTAAAGTAGCCGTATTTCGTTGCAATCTTAATGTAATTCGCCGCCCAATGGTTCTCTTGAACATCGGTATACGCAAGAGCGTCGGTTACCTTTGCATTTTCTTTCATTCTCGCCACAATCGCCGCGAGCTCCGCACGGGTCAGAGCATTATCCGGGTAAAACTTGCCGTCCGGATAGCCTAAAATATAACGCTGATGCTTCAAATTTCCGTAGCGGTCGGAAAAGACCTTCATTTTGACCGCAGAGTCGGCCTTCGCAGCGCTTGATGCGTCTCCTTCGACCGTGAACTTTCCTTGAATGTCGAACTCCGCGTCCGCTGCGGCGACCGCCCCCCATTTCAGCTTCAGCTTGTAGCTGCCCGCTTGGCCGGCCGACAGCTTGCCGACCTTCCACGTAACCGTGTTTCCGCTGACGGTACCGCCGTCCGCATCGATCACTTCCGCTCCTGCCGGAATCGTTACGGTAACTACTCCCGCATCCACCGAGAACACGGACTGGTTCTTATAATCAACCGTAATCGTCGATTGCTCGCCTTCTTTGACAAGATTTTTATCCACGGACAAATTCAAGGTAACGCCTGACGTTGCAGACCCGTAGTAAAATCCGCCGCCGTAGGAAGTGGATGACGTGCTGCTCACCGGAATTTGCCGGATCGCGAAATCGAAGGCTACGATATCTTGCCCGACATGAATAATGCCGTCCTTAATGTAGCTGTCCGAGCCGTTTGCTGCCGGCGCGTTCGGTTTCGTTACCAGCGTGCTGTAATCGTTGTACCCCGCTTTGGTAGCGACAATATAGTAGTCTGCATTCGGATACACCATCCAGGCGTACTGTCCGGTCGCATCCGACAGCTGCGGGTTGTGATTCTTATTCGGCGCAAAATCCGGCAATTCAGGCAATTCGACAGGCGTGTGCGGCGTACGGCCGTTTTGCTTGTTCAGCTCCGTATCCGCCCAATACAGCTTCACGCTCACTCCGTCCACCGGCTTGCCGGAAGCCTCGTCGGTAATCGTGCCGTAAGGATCGATCAAGGAATAGACTACGCCCAATTCCCCGTTTTGCTTCACACGAACGGTGGCCGACGGTCCCGCCAGCACGGCGCCATTCGGCGCTTTCATTTGGTACGAAATTTTGTACTCGCCGCCCGGCACCTTCTCCAATTCAAAGCTTCCGTCGGCTTTCAGCGCCAGAGTCGATTGGAAGTCGTTTCCGTTGATGCCTTGGATCAGGGCGCTGACGTTGCCGCTTCCGAACAGGCTTTCCGGCGTCTGCTGCACATTCGAAGCGGAAGGTGCGATAAACAGTTGACCGCTGATTTTGTTCGCGGAATCAATTTTTTGGCCGGTCGCATTCAGTTGGCCTACGACTGCCGTTTGTGTGCTCTTTAAGGTGACCGTCCGGTTTCCAAGCTGTACCGGCGTTTGAATATTCATCGTATAAGCAAAGTTGCCCCGGGGTACCCCGATTCGGTAAGAGCCGTCTTGTGCGGTAGTTACGGTCGAAGTGAAGTCGACGATGCCATCCCCGTTAAAATCGGCGGTAACCGAAACCGTTGCCCCTGCCGCCGGCTTCCCTGTCACCTGATCGATCACGATCCCTTGGACAGCCGCAGGCATGTAAGTCACTTCTACGCTTTGCTGCTTCGACAAGCCCGATTTCGGATCTTTCGCCGATACCGTGATTACTTCGTTTAGAGGCGAAGTCCCTTGAAGCGCCGGCGCAGTATATTCGATAGAAGCAATTCCTTGCTCATTCGTGGTGGCCGTTACATCGTTCATCGTATTTCCGAAGTGGAACGTAACCGGTACGCCGGCGACCGGAGTTCCGTCAGCCGATACGACGCCTGCACTCAACGTCACTTTGGAATTGCCGTCTCCCGGAATCGAGTCAGGCGATTTGTTCACCGTCAAGTTGAACGGCGGTTCTTGCTCTTGCACCACGATCGTTTCCGTTGCGGTTTTACCGTCGTAGGTTACGGTAATCACGGCCGTTCCCGGAGCTTTGGCCGTAATCACGCCATTCGCATCAACCGAAACGATATCGGGATTCGAGGAAACGTAGGTTGCTTGTTTGGTGACGTCTTTTATGCTTTCGTCCAAATAAACCGCTGTCGCCTGCGTCTGATGAACGCCGCCCGGTACAAGCGTATAGTTGGCCGGAGTTACTACCAGATCGCGCAGCGTCGTAGTAGTGGCTCCCGTTGCGCCGGAAGCCGGTGATTCGATTCCGTTGCTTACGGCGCTTACCGTAAAGTTATGGGCTGTTCCCGGTTGAAGTCCCGTTACCGTATAACGGGTATCGGTTACCCCGGAAGCAATCAGTTTCCCGTTGTCGTAGATGTTATAGGACTGAGCGCCCGGAACCCCATTCCAACTCACCGTTGCGCCCGTGGATGTCACATTGTCCGTTGCGACCCCAGTCGGAGCGGCGATAGGTACTGTGACGGAAGCTTGCAATGTTTTTCCGTTGTAAACGGCATAGATCACCGTCGTTCCTGCTCCGACAGCCGTAACAAGTCCGCTCGGACTGATGGTGACTACGTTGTTGTTACCCGAGCTGAATACGGACTGATTCGTTACTTCGACTTGGGTTCCGTTCGAGTATACGGAGGAAACGACCGTTTGATGCGTAGTGCCGATCGGCAGCGTATAGCGCGTGCTGTCCAACGCAAGGCCCGCCGGAGTCGGAAGCGTTACGCTGTTGGTCGGCGCGGATTCCATTACGCCGTTCTCGTCAACGACTACCGCTGTCACGGTAAATGTCGCAAATTCTCCCGGCGCAAGACCGGTTACCTGGTAAGCGGGGCCGCCGACATTCGTCGCGTACAACGCTCCGTCTTTATACAGATTGTAATACGTGGCGCCGGTCACGGTATTCCAGGTAAGCTTGTTGGCCGTCTCCGGCGTCGTTCCGGCTTTCAGATTCGTCGGCGAAGCCGGAATGGCAACGGTAACGTAAGCGCCTCCGACCATCACCTTGGCCGTCACTTCGCCCGAAGGCGGGTTGCTTCCGAAATCCAGAATCGTCGTTCCCCGGCCGCTGCCGTCCGAAACCGTATCCGGGTTCGTCAGCGTGCCCTGTGTCGACGCAAAGCGGATCGGAGCGTCCGAAACCGGATTTCCCTCGACATCATACGGGGTGGCAATGACTTGGAATTGGCCCGGCTGCCCTGTCGGCACCGTATCGACGGTTACTTTCGTCGGGGCCTGCTTGTATTGATATTTCGTCGTATCGATCGGGGCCAGCTCGTTCGTGAAATACCATGAAATGATATCGTGTCTCTCGAAAGCGCCGCCCGTTGCCGAGGTAAATCCCGCGTAAACCCCCGGCTTCCCTTTGAAGATGTCGGCCAAATCGATATTATCGACATTGAGCGCAGGAGTCGCCGGTCGCGCTTCCGTCTTGCCGATATATACCTTGACGTTTTTGTCGGCTCCGTTGTAATCGATCCACGAATAATAGTCTGTTCCGTTGGAAAGATTTATGCCCTGCGAATTCAGGTAGCTGCCTGCCGTATACCAGCCGGGCTTCGTATTGCTAACGTCGCCGTTTACGGCCAATCCGATATAGTTGTTCGACGGATCGGTATCGTTTTGATAAGTATCGTATTTCACCGCAAAGCTGGGCTTGATTCCGCCGTAGCCGATTCCTTGGCCTACCGATCCCGCGCTGTTGGATTCGGCTTGAATCGTAAAGGTAATGCCGTCGGCCGGAGAACCCGAATTGCTCTCGTTCAACCGGAATTTAAAAAACGTGCTGAACGAGTAATTATCGCCCGGCGCAATAAGCTTTTTGTTAAACGCGGTGCCGAACTTGTTGGTCACTGCCTCGGTTAAACGCAGTACCTTACGGTTTTGATTATCCGTGGCCACTTTGGCAGTGCCGTTTAACGAGAACAACGCGAGTTGTTTCTCATTGGAAAAATCGTCATTCTTGTAGGTAACCCACTTCACGCTGTCTTCTGCCGCTTGAGCCCGCAGGGCCGGCTGCAGCAAGGTTACCACCATGGAAATCATGAGCAGCCATGACATCCATTTCGATTGGTGCCGTTTCATCGTTTCCGCTCCTTTTTCATCATCTCTCTCTTGAATAGCGATCCAACGATCTTCTCGTTTTTTGTCCGCGCCTCCCCTTCATTCGTTTTAAAGAACATTTTCGCTCACTTTATCAACCGTTTCTGAACAAAAACTGAACACCTCTCGACATTAAATCAGATCGTTCGAGCAAATTCGACCAGATTATGGCTGAGTAGCGAGTGAAAAAGCGGTAAATCGGTACTTTTTCCTAATTGGCCCAAATAAAATTTTGTGAAATAATTAACATTTTTTCGTTTTAAAATTCAGAAGGGGACGAAATTTTGATATGATTAAGATAGGAAAACGGCGGGTTCTCTGCCGTCCCGTTCGAATGGATTTTTTGCCGAGCAAGAAGGATTTTGACGAATAGATTACTTTTGCATACAGAAAGAGGAGGGCGCGGATTTGCCACTCAACTACACGACTACGGGGTCGGGTTTGCCCGGTTTGCGCAAAGCGAGGTTTGCCGATGATTCGGATCATTCTTGCAGACGATGAAGCGCTGGCTCTATTCAGCTTGCAAAAGCAGCTTGAGAAGCTGAACGGCGGCGTCATTGTGGGCGCCTACCCGAATGGAGGGGAAGCCGTCGAGGCGGTGCTGCGCGAGAAGCCGGAAGCCGTCTTTTTGGACATCGACATGCCGGAGATGAGCGGTTTGGAAGCAGCCGAGATCATCATGTCCCGCCTGCCGGAAACCGAGATCATCTTTGTGACGGCTTACGAGAAATACGCGATCAAGGCTTTCGAGCTGGCGGCGATCGATTATTTGCTGAAGCCTGTCTCCACGCAAAGGCTCGCCAAAACATTAGCCCGGCTGTCGCAGGCCAAAGCCGCCAAAACCGGGCTGGACCAACCCGCGGTCCGCCCGTCAACGGGGACGAAGGAGCAGGTTACGATCCGCTGCTTTCAGACGCTGGAGGTCGACACCGGCGAATCCGGGCCCGTGCATTGGCGAACGAACAAAGCGCAGGAGCTGTTCGCCTACTTCGTTCACCTCAGGGACCAGCCCGTGCGCAAAGATGCGCTGCTGGAGCTGTTCTGGCCGGATATCGATCCGAAGAAAGGCTACACGCAGCTCTACACCACCATCTATCAAATCCGCAAAACCGCAAGCGCCATCCATCCCGGCATCCGGATCGTCAGCGGAGACAAAGGGTATCGGCTCGAGCTGAATGAGGTCGACGTTGACGTGCTGATTTGGGAAGAGGGACTGCAGACGGCTCCGCCGCTCAGCGAGCATACGCTCGCGCGGCATCTGCAGCTGCTGGAATTGTATCGCGGCGACTACTTGGAGGATTGCGGCTATTGGTGGGCGGAGAACGAGCGGGAGCGGCTGCGTATGCTGTGGTACCGGCATGCGATGCGCGTCGCGGCTTTTCTGGAAACACAGGACAATGCGGCGGAAGCCTTCCAGCTCTATTTCCTTATTCAGCGCAGATTTCCATTCACCGAAGAGGTGTACTGGGCGCTGATCAAGCTCTTCACATCTATCGGCGACCGGGTGTCTGTGGAACGGCAGTACGAGATGCTGTCGCAAATGCTGTTCGACGAATTCGGTACGAAGCCGGCGAGAACGCTTGAGCAGTGGTACCGGGAGCGGGTTGTTTAAAAAATGTTCAGAACCTTCGCCTATACTCAAGAGGCTGTTTCTTCGCGTGCGGTGCAGGCACGTGCAAGAAACGTAGTTTCTTGAGGCGGTGATACCATTTGGCCAAAATTATGGTCGTAGACGATGCCGCATTTATGCGGATGTTTATGAAGGATATATTGGAGACGGCGGGACACGAAGTCGTATGCGAAGCGTCCAACGGAAGGGAAGCGATTGAGAAGTACGCCACTTTTCGTCCGGACCTCGTCACGATGGACATCACCATGCCGGATATGGACGGCATCGAAGCGTTGAAATTGATTATGGAGCGGGACCCTGCGGCACAAATCATCATGTGCTCGGCGATGGGGCACCGGGAGATGATTCTTGAGGCGATCCGAAGCGGAGCGAAGGATTTTGTCGTCAAGCCGCTTCTTGGCTCGCGGGTGCTGGACGCCGTCGACAGGCTGCTTGAGGTCTAGTGTCCGAACAGAAAAAAGGAGGCTTGAATTTTGAATTGATGCCTCCTTTTTTTCTATGTCCTTATGTCCGGGGCACGATCTCTCCACGCCGCTCCGGTCCGACGAGCCGGCCCCGCTTATACACCGCCTGCACATCCAGCTTGCCCGCCTCGGCGTTCCAGCGGAACGTCACCACATCCGCAGCCTGCCCGATTTCCAGCGTACCGATTCCCGCGCACCCAAGCAGGCGCGCCGGCCTGTCCGTCGCCATCGCTACGGCCGTCGCCAGCGGGGAGCCTGTCATCTGTGCGAACCGCCCTACGCAGTCCGCCAGGCTGACCGCCGATCCGGCCAGCAGGTTCGGATTGTCCACCATATGCAGCCGGCCCGATGGCAGCAGCTCGACCTCGCCGCCGACATGCGTGCGGTAGGTGCCGGGCGGCAGGCCTGCCAAATGGACGGCATCACTGACAAGCAGCAGCGTCTCGCCTTTCACTTTGTGCATCACGTTCACGACGGAAAAGTGCAGATGATGTCCGTCGCAGATGACGCTGGCGGCAAGCCGGTCTTCCGCCAGCTGCGACCAAATATAGTGCGGATGGCGCGGAAGCTGCGGGTGCGCTCCGTTCCCGAGATGCGTGCTCATTCGCGCCCCCGCCTCCACAGCGGCCGCGATGTGATCGTGATCGGCCGCCGTATGGCCGATGCTGGCAACGACGCCCGCCTCCGTCAGCTTGCGGATAAATTCCGCCGCGCCCGGGCGTTCCGGCGCCAGCGTAACCAGCCGGATGCGGTCCCCCGAAGCTTCCTGCCATGCGCTGAACTCGGCCCAGTCCGGATCCCGCACGTGCTCGGCCGGATGGGCGCCCCGAGGTCCGTTTTCGCCGGATATGTAAGGCCCCTCCATGTGAATGCCTGCCACGGCGGAAGCCGTCAGCTCATCCTGCTCGCAAGCGAGCCGCACCGCCGTCATGCAGTCTTTCATTTGCTCGAAGCTCGCCGTGATCACTGTCGGGCAGAAGGATGTCGTACCGGAAGCGAGTACCGCGCGAACCAGCCGCTTCACGGTCTCCACCCGCTGGTGCATATCGGCCCCCGTCAGGTTGATGTCCTCACCCCCGTACCCGTTGATCTGCAGATCGACGAAGCCCGGAGCGATCCAGAGCTCGTCAGGTCCTGCCGCGGCTTGACCCGGGCTTTCCGTCTCTTCCATCAAAGCAACGAAGCCCCCGTTTGCCACCAGCCGGATCCGTCTCCCGGTATCCGCCCGCCTTCCTTCGATTATCGTCGTGTTGGGATCGGTCATTTTCGTCCCTCCTTGGGTTACACCGCTATTGCGCCGCAATGCGGGAAGCGCTGGCGAAATCCAGAAACATATCGCAGCGGGCCGACCGTCGCAAGATCGACGCCGGGCACGCCGAGTCGACCGGACCGAACAGCGTCCGATGCACCGCGTCGCTTTTGCGCTCGCCGGGCACCGTGCAAATGATATGTGAAGCCGATACGATGGACGGAATGGTCAATGTCAGCGCTTCGCGCGGCACCGCATCGAGCTGCGGGAAGCAGCCGTCGTTGACCTGCTGCTTGCGGCTCGTCTCATCCAGTTCGACCTTCTTAATGCGGACGGGGTCGTCGAAATCCGCCACATGAGGATCATTGAAGGCGATATGCCCGTTCTCGCCGATTCCGATGCAGGCAATATCGATCGGGTGCCGCTCCAGCAGCTCCGTATAACGGGCGCACTCTGCCGCAGGATCGTTCAAACCGTTCAGCGCATAGAATTCCAGCGGCGTCCGGAATGCAAACAGCTCTGTCCGCAAATACGCCGCAAAGCTCTGCGGGGCCTCGGTCGGCAAGCCGACGTATTCGTCCAGATGATAGCAGCGGATGCGCTCCCACGCGACGGAATCCATGGTCCGCAGCGAACGCAAAAATTCGTTCTGCGACGGAGCGGAAGCAAAAACGACCGCGGCCGTCTCTTTCTCCCGCAGCGTCGTACGGATCGCTTCCGCCAGCCGCTGCGCCGCCGCTTGCCCCATGCCTTCCCGGCTAGCGTAGGCCTCGACGGTCACCTGTTCGATCTTCCATTGCTTCATATCCTCATCCTCCATTCGTTGGGTGCAGTCTCAAGATTCAAGATTTAGTTCAATTCGCCGCCGTCCGCACGGATGACCGCACGACGAGCTTCTCGTCGAAGACGATCCGCTGCGGCGGAGTATCCGGCCCGCCGAAGATCCGCCCGAACAGCGTACGCGCCAACGCTTTGCCTGCCTCGTAGGTTGGAATAGAAACGGTCGTCAGCGGAAAAATCATCAGGTCGATATCGTCAAAGCCGGTCAAGGACATCTCCTCGGGAATCCGCAGGCCTTCGCTTTGAAAAGCTTTGACGACCCCCAACGCAACCACGTCGTCGAAGCATATAAGCGCCGACGGCCTTTCTTTCATCGCGATCAGCTTCCGGCCGATCTCTACCCCGTCCGCGAGCTCTTGGGCTCCCTCAAAGGTAAACTCTGGCCGCAAAGCAAGCCCGTGCGCCGACAAAACATCCCGGCAAGCCCGAAGGCGCTCCCGAGACGCTCTGGATGTAGGGAGTCCGGCAGCGAAGCCGATGCTGCGATGGCCCCGTTCGAGCAAATGCTCCGTCACCTGCCGCCCGCCGTCGTAATCGTCGAACTCGACATACGAGCTGTCCAGCCCCGGCACGCTTCCAAGCAGGACGAAAGGGACGGACTTCGCTTTCAGATCGAACAAGTGGTCGAACGTCACCTCCTCCAGCAGCGGCGCAACGATCAGGCCGTCCACCCGTCTGCTCAGCATGGCTTGAATCTGCTCTTTTTCGGTGTGATGATCCTCGAAGCTGCTGCATAGAAAAACCGTATAGCCGTATTCGCCCGCAACCTCCTGGACGCCCTTGGTCAGCTTGCTGTAGAACGGATTGGCGATGTCCTTGATGACAAGCCCGATCGTTTTCGTATATTTCGTCGACAACCCCCGGGCAATCTCATTCGGAACATAGCCGTACTGCTCGGCCGCCTGCAGCACCTTCTGTCTCGTTTTCTCGGAAAATCCGTCCTTGTTGTTCAGCACGCCCGATATGGTGCTTTTGGCGAGACCGGTCATTTTCGCCAAGTCGCTAATGGTAAGCTTCACGATCCGCACCCCCTCATTTGAACCGGTTCAAATTTTATTTATAGTAAAAGGAAATGCTTGAACAAAAACATTTCCAATATGAAAATAAAATAAATTGAACCGGTTCAATTTCCTGTATTATATGTCCTCGCCGCTCGTCCTGTCAAGCTGTGGTAAAGCGGGCACAGCGAATATCGGCGCAAAAAAATCGAGGAGTAACCCGAAGCGGCACTCTCGATTTTTTTCATGTATTATAATCGCCACAACAAGCCGATGGCAGGTAAAATTCCCATTTGGTCATGCGCTAACCATTCGACAAAACGTTGTTATTCCCCCGAGCATCAACCGCTCAAGGCAAAGCCGGCAGCCTGACGGTAAACGTCGTTCCCTCGCCGGGAACGCTCTGCACGGCAACGGAGCCCGTATGCATCTCGACAATCCGCTTGACGATCGCAAGCCCGAGCCCGCTCCCTCCCGCGTTTCGGTTGCGGGATTTGTCGGCCTTGTAGAACCGCTCGAAAATATGGGCCGCATCCTTCTCGGAGATGCCGATCCCGGTGTCGGTAACGAAGACGACCGCCTGCTGACCGTTGCGCTTAAGCCGAACGCCGATCGTCCCGCCGGCCGGGGTAAATTTGATGCTGTTGTGCAGCAGATTGAGCCACACCTGGCTCAGCAAATCTTCGTCAGCCTCGATGCTGACGTCTTCCAGCGATACATCCATGTCGATTCCTTTATCGTGCCACTGCGGCTCGCACGCCAGAATGAGGCTGCGCAGCTGCTTGTCGAGCCGGTACCGCCTCCGCTCGAACGGATGGTGGTCGGATTCGAGGGAGGTCAGCTTCAGCAGGTTTTCGCTCAGCTTGGACAGCCGGGCGCTTTCCTTTTCGATGATGCCGAGATAATGCATCCGTTCTTCCCGGCTGAGCTCGTCGCTTTGCAGGATGCGGGCAAAGCCGCCGATCGACGTCAGCGGCGACTGGATTTCATGGGAGACGTTGGAGATGAACTCCTGGCGCATTTTTTCCATCTGATTGAGCTCGACGGCCATGTGGTTGATGCTTTCGACGAGCTCGCCGAACTGGCCCGGGACGCGCTCATCCGAGGGAATGCTGACGGTAAAATCGCCTTTGGCGATCCGCCGCATGGCATCGATCATCGGGCGGAACATTTCCATGCGCTTGTCGCGGAAAATAACTCCGATCGTCCCCATAATCCCCATGCTGGTAACAAACGCCACCAATTGGGTAAACAGCTGGCCGACATAATCGGAAGGCCGGCTTCCCAGCGCATTCAGCAAATAGCGAATGAAGAAATACGCGGCCGACCAGCTCGCCAGCGAAAATAAAAGTAAGAGGCAAATACCGAAGAGACTTTTCAAAAATCGCCATCCGCTCCGCGGTCTTCGGCTCACCCGATGCTGTACTTCCACTCCCGTCCCTCCTACGTTTAAACCGGTTCTTGAATACGAAGCTGCTGCGCAGCGAATTCGCGGTACAGCGCATGCGTTTGGAACAACTGCTCGTGCGTGCCGATGCCCGTTACTTTGCCTTTCTCAAGAAAGACGATTTGGTCCGCATCCACCACGGTCGACAGCCGGTGCGCAATGACCAGCGTCGTCCGTCCCTGCATCAGGTTGTTCAGCGCCTGCTGCACGACGATTTCCGACTTGCTGTCCAGACTGGAGGTCGCCTCATCCAGCATCAGAATTTGCGGGTTGCGCAGCAGCGCCCGCGCAATCGCTATTCTCTGCCGCTGTCCCCCGGACAGCTTGATTCCCCGTTCGCCGACTTCCGTCTCGTAGCCGTTCGGAAGCTCGTGAATGAACGTATCGGCATAGGCCATACGCGCCGCCTGCTCCAGCTCTTGATCCGTCACGTCATGCGGCAAGCCGTAGCAGATATTGTCGCGGATCGTCCCGGCGATCAACGGGCTTTCCTGGGAAACATAGCCGATGCGGCTGCGCCATGACGGCAGCGAGTACTCATGGATCGGCTCGTCCCCGAGTTTGATGAAGCCCTCGGTCGGCGGGTAGAACCGCTCGAGCAGCGCGAACAGCGTCGTTTTTCCGCTGCCGCTCGGTCCGACGATGGCTGTCACTTTGCCGGGCTGAATCGTAAAGCTGACGTCGTCCAGTATCGTTTCGCCGTTTTTATAAGCGAAGGTCACGTGTTCGAGCATCAATGGCCGGCCTGCGTTATCAAGGGGCTTGCCGGAGGCATGATCTTCTTCCCCGAGCTCCAGCAGCGCCGCGATTCGTTCCGTCGCTCCGACCGCCTTTTGAAACTGGGTGAAGAAGGTCGTAATTTGCGTAATCGGAAGCACGAATTGAAACAGATACAGGATGAACGCGACCAGATCTCCCGCCGTCAGCGTGCCGGAAGCGACCCGCGCGCCTCCGTACCCGATAATCACCACAAGCAGCAGCATCAGGATGAAAAAGATAAGCGGCCCGACCCACGCCGACACGATGCCTTCCTTCAAGCCAAGCCGGAACAGCTTCTCAATGCCCGTCCGCCCGTTCCGGTATTCGGCCGTCTCCGCATTCGAAGCCTTCACCAGCCGGATCTCCGACAATACCCGGCTGATCACCGCCGTAAAACCGGCCGTTTCATCCTGCAGGCCGACCGAAATCTTATGCATCTGTCTGCCGAGCGGGGTCAAAATCAGGATGGCCAGCGGCACGACGATCAGCATCATCAGCGTCATTCGCCAATCGAGATACAGCAGAACCGCAATCGACCCGACGACGCCCAGAATCCCGGTGAAGAAGCCGGTCAAATGCTCGCTGATCAAGCCTTTGACGACGCCGGTATCGTTGGTCATCCGGCTGATCGTTTCCCCCGTCTCATGATTGTCGTAGTAGGAGACCGGCAGAGCCAGCAGCTTTTTCCACAGCCGGTCCCGCAGAGAGGCTACGACCTGCTGCCCCGCCCGGTTGAGCAGATACACCCCGATGCCGCCCGCAAGCGCCTGCCCGACGAAGGCCGCCCCCATCAGCACGATCTGTGTCAGGCTTAAGGAGGTCAGCGAAAAGCTGTCGACCATATTTTTCGTAAACAGCGGAATCGCCAATCCGACCAAGGTCGAGATAATGCTTAGAAACAGCGCGGCGGCCAGCAGAGCCTTGGAAGGCTTCGTTTCCCGGACCAGCCGGATCAATTGCCGCCAATTCGCTGATTTTTTCGGATTTGACATATGTATCCCAACTCCATTCTATTTTCCTATAACTCTCTTCCGTTTGACAATCTGTACTTTACGATACTTTTTTAAACGGAATATTAACGGAAAAGACTGGAACCCGGGGAAATGAAAAAAGCCTTAACCCGCCGAAAACATCGGGTTAAGGCCGCCGCGTAGACGGCGTCGTATCGGCATCGGCTCAGACGGACGCTGCTTCCGCGGAGCGTCTCATGATCTCGCTCACCGTCTCTTCCGGAGTCAGCTCGGACGTATCGAGCCAGAGGCCGATTTTCGGCGTTTCGTTATGCAAAATACCGTTCAACCCGGCAACCGTCCACAGTCCGTAGCCTTTCTTCCCCCTGGCCGCCTCTCTGGCGGCAACCGCCTCCTCGCCGGGCGCCAGCACGACGACATAAAGCGGACGATGCCGGATGAAAGAGACAAACTCTTCCAGCATCGGCCCGATGACGACGTCCTGCACGACGACGGTGAAGCCGGCATCGGCATACGTGTCGGCTGCGGCGGCCGCCAGCCGGTACCGCAAACGCAGCTGACGGGTCGCCTCCTCCGAGGCGTCGGGAAGCAGCTCTTCCCGCCCTTTGACGATCATCCTGCGGAACGTGTCGCCGCGCAGATGAACCGCCCGGTCGAATTGCTCGGCCAGCAGCTGTGCGACCGTCGATTTGCCGCTCGCCATCACTCCGGTGATTAGATAAATAGCTGCGCGTTCCTTAGGTTTCATGCGAATGCCCCTCTCCCCCGAACTTCATATGCTTTCAGTGTAACATCCGCGTGAACCCATCATTAGGGACAGTTTGAATAAAACGGTTTGCTCCGGTCCGAACAGCGCCTACGAGCAGCTACTTGACCAGGGCGACGCGATTTTCCGGGTGTACGTGCGCCCATCCTTCTTTCGCGTAACGCCCCTCCGTCCGCAGGCGCTCCAGCCAAGCTTGCGCTTCCCGCTCCCCTGCTCCGCGCACCGTCCGGTAGGCTTGTTGCAATGCCGACTCCACCTCCGCGATCGCCTGAGCGTCATCCCCGCATACATAGATGCACCCTCCCCCATCAAGGATGTTCATCAAATGGGAGGCATGGCGTTCCAGCAAATGCCGTACATGGCGGCTGCTTTTCCCTTCCGCATCGGAAAAAGCTCGATGAAGGGTAACGACATCCTCCCTATCGTACTGCTCAAGCTCCTCGCGATAAATCGAATCCGCTTCGCTGCGGCATCCGATATAAAGATGCGCCTCGCCCAGCGCAACTCCTTTCTCGCGGATAGCGGCCCGCGCCTGTAAAAAGCCGCGGAAAGGCGCGGCCCCCGTCCCGGTCCCCACCATGATGATCGGCGTCGCCGGATTTTCCGGGAGCCGCAATCCGGCTTCGGGCGAACGGATGAAGATCAAGATTTCTTCCCCGGGCCTGCTCCCGGCCAAGGCATTCGATGCCGTGCCCCGGTATTCGCCGCCCCCGCTCCAAGCGCGGGCCTGCACAACGTCTACGGCAATACTGACCTGCCGGGGACTGACCCGCGGGGAGCTCGTTATGAAGTAGTACCTCGGCTGGAGAGGAGGCAGCAGTTCGATCAGCCTTTCGAACGGCAGCTGGCAAGCTTCATACTTTTCAAGCAGGTCCAGCATCGAAATGCGCTTCTTCAGGATCTGCTCCTCGTAGTCGCTCGCCTCAGCCATCGCTTCCAATTCGCGCTTGTGCGGAGGACACACCGTATGCGCCGCAAGCTCGCGCAGCTGCTCGCGGGTAACGGGCTCCTGCAGCTCTAAGCACCGGCTCAGCAGCTCATGGATACCGACCGGGCGGTTCAGCGGGAGATGCGTCGGGCCGTTACCGTTTGTCGCCGAAACCATCAATTGATCGCTCCCCTTCAATCCGTAACGCCGCAAAACCCTGCCGACAATGGCCTGGCTGTTGCTTGGCAGCACTCCGAGAAGATCCCCCTCCCGGTAGGCAACCCCATCCGGCAACGCGATCTCCAGATGCCGCGTACTCCGGCCGCTGCCGGCCATCCGGAGCTCGCGGTTATCCGCCACCGCAGCGTAAACGGCATCATAGACACGGGCAAGCGGAATCCTTTCCAAGCCGCTGACCATTCGGACTTGAACGCCGCTTTGCTTCTTCTCTGCGTTGTCTCGTTCCAGTCCAAAAGCATGCCTAAGGTCGGACCAGAGGCGGACCCGCCATTCATCGAGCTGCTTCTCGAAGTCGCCGCCGGCATCCGCCTCGCCGCGTACCGAGAGTCTCGCCGCTCCCTTCCGGGCCAACTGCTCGTCGATCCACCGCGGCACGTCCTGATACGTGTTGGACCAATTGCGGTCCCCGCACCCGAATACGGCGTAGCGAACGCCTCGAAGCTCGCCCGGCTGCACGCCTTCCAGCCATTTCACAAATTCGCGCGCATTGCCAGGAGGCTTGCCGTTATAAGACGCGGTGACGATGAGCACCGCCACATCCTTGGGCAGCCCTCCGATCCACTCGTTCAGCGGCGCAGCCTCGCTTCGGAAGCCTTGTGCCCGCGCGGTATCCGACAGCTCGCGGGCGATCCCTTCCGCCGTGCCTAAATTGGAACCGTAAAGCACGAGCAGAGACGTCTTTTCCGCCCCTGCAAGCGGACGGTTTGCCTGCTGCTCGCTTGGCTCCGCTTCGACGGCTTGGGAATGGGCTGGTGTTTCCGGTCCCTGAACTGTGGGGCTTGCCGTCTTGCGCCGCGGCCGTACGCGGAGATGAAAATCGCCCGGTTTGAGCGTCAAAGTTTGCTTCACGTCCAACTGATAGTTCGTATGATCCACCAGCTCAAAATGCCGGAGAATCATGCCGAGAACCAGCGTCGCTTCGTGAAGCGCAAACTGCATTCCGATGCAGGCCCGTTGACCGTTACCGAACGGCTTGTAGGCATGGGCGGGAATGCCGCCGGGATCTGCGAACCGTTCGGGACGGAATTCGTCCGCGTCCGCGCCCCAGGCGGCTTTGTCCCGGTGAAGCTGCGGCAGGAGAACCCCGATGCCTTCTCCCTTGTGAATGCGGTACTTTCCTCCAATGACCGTATCTTCCTTCGCATAGAGCTCGAATCCCGGGGCCGTTGGCCACAAGCGCAGCGATTCGTTTAATATGAGCCGGATGTAATGGAGCTGCAGCACCT
Source organism: Paenibacillus ehimensis NBRC 15659 (assembly GCF_004000785.1). GTDB lineage: Bacteria > Bacillota > Bacilli > Paenibacillales > NBRC-103111 > Paenibacillus_G > Paenibacillus_G ehimensis. Next base: position 41,464 of record NZ_BILX01000049.1, read on the forward strand.
GCGCATACGACGGAAACGAATCCGTCAGCACCCGGTCCGCTTCCAGATAAGCCTTCTGAAGCACATCCGGATGCTTTATCAAAAAATATAAAGCGAACGATAACAAGCCGCTGGTCGTTTCGTGTCCGGCGATCAAGAACGTGATGATCTGATACCTGATATTTTCGTCATCCAATTTCTCGCCTGTCTCCGGGTCCTTCCCGTTCAGCATCCGGGCCAGCAGGTCGATTTCGCCCCGGTCCCCGCTTGCCTTTCGTTCCCCGATGATTTTGTCCACGAGGGAAAACATCGTTTGAATATCTTGGTTAAACTGCTGCCTCGTCCGCACCATGAACAGGTTTAGAATTTTCAAGCGCCCGCTTTGCATCATGGCTTCGTTCAGAGCGCAGACCATGCTGTTAATAAAAGGGCTTGGCGTTTCGCGATAAAAACTGTTAAAGCGGTAATTGAAGCCGCACAAGCCGATCGTATCCAGCGTAAGCCGGGTCATGTCTTCTGCGACATCGATGCTTTCATTGGGATTGAGGCGGGCCCATTTTTGAATCAGCTGCGAGGCGATATCGACCATCATCGCATGGTACCCTTTCATCGCCTGCTGGCTGAAGGTAGGGAGAAGAATACGATGGGCTTTTTGCCAATTCGGCTCATCCGTCCGGCTTGTAAACAACCCGTCTCCGCCAAAGGCGCGCACATTCTCCAAGTCGCCTTTAATGCTTTTGTCGAAGCGCGATTCGTCGCAGACTTCCGCCACCAGTTCATGCCCGGACACGACGATGCTCGAATAACCGGGAATCGTTAGCCGGTAAATGGGACCGTACTCTTCCGCAAGCTTGCACATCGAAAGAGTCGGTTTCTTGCTGTCGATCAAAGGTAAATTTCCAAGGAGACCGTAAGTTCTGGGCTGAGGAATCACTCCCGCTTCACTCATAACGCGCATCCTCCCGAATCAATTTGCCTTGCCGAGCCTTTTCAGCCTGCTTACGGCTTGCTTGCTTTAAAACCGTGGTACAGCGTCTCGAGAACAAGCGCCGCCGCCGATTTTTTGGCCACGTGGCCTTCATGAACCTGCTGCCAGGTGACAAAGAGGAGCGAGTACAGCACGTTCAGAATCCATTCGCTGCTCATATCCTGCCGGAAATGGCCTTTGCGCTGCAGCGATTGGATCATGTAACGCAGCGGTTCCTTCAGCTTCTCCTCGGCCGCGGACATCTCGGGGTTGTAATTCAGCGAGGTTTCATGAGCGAGAAAATAAATTTTGTCCCCAAGCGGAATCAGCGCTTCCATCAGCTGCGAAATATAGGTTTCGCTCGATTCCTCGTCCAGCGGGATCCGGCTTATCGTCTCTCCCACCACCTGCGCCGCTCTTAGCCCCAGCTGCAGCATCAGCTGCTCCCTGCTCTCCACGTACCGATGCAGGGTGGCAATACCGATGCCCGCGTATTCGGCAATCTCGTTCAAGGATGCCGTAGGCTTCTCGACCAGGAGCTCCGTAGCCGCATCAAGAATGGCATGAAGCCTGAGCTCTCTTGTCGCCGATCTGGCCGTTCTCATAACCCCGCCTCACCTCCAATGAAATTGATAGTTTTATCTATCATTTGATACCATTATAAACCATTAAATACCCAAATTCAACCAAAAAACCGTGCTGCTCACGGCTTAGATGATGCTATGGATATGGGATTAGCCCGCCTTTGCTCCGAACCGGCTTGTTTTCGGGAGTAACAAACTAGTGAAATCGCCGCCGGGTCATGCTATGATATGAAAATGCATTACCACTAAACCATTTTATTACAGCGAGGTTCCGATGAATCCGTACTCCCTCTATTATGAATTCGATCGTCAGGCGTGGTCCGGACTGCCCGCTACCGCGCCGCTTCGCATTACGCCGGAAGAGTTCGAGCAGCTCAAAGGCTTGAACGACAGAGTCCCGTTTCAAGAGGTCGAAGAAATTTATCTTCCCCTGACGCGGTTTCTCGATCTGCTGGTGGAGAACGCCAGGACACTTCACCGCACGTCCGCTTCGTTCCTGCAGAACGGCGCCGAACCGGTTCCGTTCATTATCGGCATCGCCGGGAGCGTGGCCGTGGGCAAAAGCACGACGGCGAGGCTGCTGCAGCTGCTGCTGTCGCGGTGTTCGGAGCACCGGAACGTGGAGCTGATTACGACGGACGGCTTCTTGTTCCCGAACCGCGTGCTCGAGGAACGAGGGCTCATGAAGCGCAAGGGCTTCCCGGAAAGCTACGACATCAAAAAGCTGCTCCGGTTTATCCGCGATATTAAAGCGGGCAAGCCCGTCGTCCATGCCCCGGTCTACTCGCACTTATCTTACGATATCGTACCGGATGAGGTAGAGACGATCCGCCAGCCCGATATTTTGATCGTGGAAGGGATCAATGTCCTGCAAGTCGGGAAGCAGTCCCAAGTGTTCGTCAGCGATTTTTTCGATTACTCGATTTATGTCGACGCGAAGGAAGAAGACATCGAGCAGTGGTACGTCGAACGGTTCCGGATGCTCCGCGAGACGGCGTTTCTCAATCCGAAGTCGTACTTCCACCGTTTTGCCGAGCTGCAGGGCGAGGAGCTCGTCGCAACCGCTTCCGGGATCTGGAAAGACATCAATGCCGTCAACCTGCACGAGAACATTTTGCCGACCAAGGGACGCGCGAAGATGATTCTGGAAAAAGGGGCGAACCACGCCGTACAACGGGTATTCGTGCGGAAATGACACGGCAAAAAGCCGCCCCCTCCCCGCAGCGGCGCCGAACTGCAACGCCGAAACGGCGTAAGGCGCGGCATTCAAGGAAACGGACGGCTGTGCCGTCACAGGTCCGCTGCCCTTAAAACTCGCTCGCGTCCGCAAGATGTCCACCGTAATCGTGGAACCGGTTACGAAGCCGCACTCGTCGGACGCGAAAAACAGAGAAACATTCGCGACTTCGCCGATCATGGCCTCAAGGCAGCTCGGGTACGTCCGGACGCCGCCGGAGCCGGAATAAGCGGCAGCCTCCCCGGCCTTCCGGGCGATTTTTTCCCCCGACGCATAGTGAAATCCGCATTGTACCATGCTATGATATGGAAAACCATGACAACATCCGTGGGAAACCTGATCTTGAGGTGAATCCGGTGCGAACTCCGGCCAAATTTATAAAAGTAACCCCGCCGCGCGTATTGGCGGGGGGCTTTGCTCTCATTATCATCATCGGCTCCCTTCTGCTGACCCTGCCGGTCGCATCTGCGGACGGGCAGTCCATGAGATACATCGACGCTTTGTTTATGGCAACGTCGGCCACCTGCGTCACCGGGCTGATCGTTGTTGATACCGGCGTTCATTTTTCGTTATTCGGACAGATCGTTCTGCTGCTGATGGTCCAGTTGGGCGGACTCGGCTTCATGACGATGGCCACCTGGTTCACGCTGGCTTTGAAGCGCCGGGTCTCGCTGCGGGACCGTCTTTTATTGAAGGAGTCGATGAACCAGGACAATATTGACGGCATCGTCCGGCTGATCATCCGGGTATTCCTCTATTCGATGACTATCGAAGGGGCCGCGGCGCTTTATTTTATGCTGCGTTGGTCGCAGGAGATGCCGCTCGGGAAGGCCGCTTATTTCGGCGTGTTCCATGCCGTGTCGATCTTCAACAACGCGGGCTTCGAATTGTTCGGCGGATTCCGCAGCTTAACGCCCTACGTCAACGATCTCGGCATCAATCTCGTTTCCATGGTGCTGATCTTTTTCGGCGGCATCGGGTTTGTCGTTATCTCGGAGCTGATCGAATTTCCCAAGAAACGCAAGCTGTCCTTGCACAGCAAGGTCGTCTTGTCGACGAACGGCATTCTGGTGCTGACGGGCGCCGTGCTCATCCTGATCTTCGAATTCACCAATGCGAAGACGCTGGGCGGCATGCCATGGGACACGAAAATCGTCGCCTCCTTCTTCCAATCGATGACTTTGCGCTCCGCCGGCGTCAACACGCTCGACATCGCCGAGCTTCGGACCGCCACGCAGTTTCTGATGATCGTCATGATGTTCATCGGCGCGGCTCCCGGCTCCACCGGAGGAGGCATCCGGCTTACGACGTTCGCGATTCTCGTCGGGGCTTTCGTGGCGATGCTGCGCGGCAAGGAAGACGTCGTGCTGTTCCGTCACCGGCTGCCTGCGAAGGACATTTACAAAGCCGTCACATTCACGCTGACCGCCGTATTCTTCCTCGCCTTCGCGACGATGCTGCTGTCCACCTTCCAAGACCAGGATTTTCTGAAAATCCTGTTCGAGACGACCTCGGCCTTCGGTACGGTAGGCCTCAGCATGGGGTTGACCGCCGATCTGACGTTCGCCGGCAAAATTCTGATGATTTGCGTCATGTTTATCGGAAGAGTAGGACTCGTGACGCTGGCGTTCGCCTTGCAGCCGAATCCGAAAAAAGAGCTGTACCGCTACCCGGAAGGGAAAATCATCATCGGATGAAGACGGACTGGCCTTCCGCTACGATTTCAGCAGCTCGATGGCTCTCGCCAGCACCGGGTCCTTCCCGGCTTGAATATCTTCGTTGCGGATCAGCACTTCTTCGTCCGGCTTCAATCCGACCCGCTCGTAAACTTTGCCGTCGGCAGCCTTATATTGCTCGGCGCTGAGCATGACGATCCATTCGTTAGGCAAAATGTTCATCAAGACATCGGAGTGGATGCCTCTTGTCGTTTCGCCGATCACTGTCACCCGGTCGATCTCCTTCAAGGACATCGTTGCAATCTCCGCGGCGCTGGCGGTGACCTCGCTGGTCATGACGACGATTTTATCGGCCGGGATGCTCTCCCCCTGAGGCTTGATATAAATCGGCGTCGGCGCCAAAAATTGTTCATGGCCGCCGCTTCTCGCCTGCTTCGAAAACGCCAGCTTCTTCTGATCGGCAAACCGGTTCGCAAAAGCCACCGCAAAGGCGTCCGACCCGCCGCCGTTAAAGCGCAAATCGATGACGACACCGCGACTCCCGGCAAGCTCCTTGGCCACATCCGCCAACGCCGCGTCGATTTTCTTCATGTCGAACTCGCCAAACCCATTCATGTCGATATAACCGATGCCGTCTTTCGTTTGGCCGTATTGAAGCTGGTCGTTCAACCGCTTTTGAAGCGGTCCATTCAGGTAGCCGAGGATATTTTTCCGCATGGTCTCTTCGTTCTCGTTATAAAGCTTCTCCCGCTCGCTCTCCTCCCGCGAAACCGTGGTTGTCGTGCCCGAAAGAATCATCGTATGTCCGTCGTTCAGCTTTCCGATCATTTCCTTAAACAGAAGACGAAGCTCCTCCTCGGACGTCTGCTCCGTTACTTTAGGCCGATACTCCTCGTACACCTGCTTCCAATCCACTTTGGCAAGCTCGAACAAACTGAAGCGTTCGTCGAAAATTTGCCAGAGCGTTTCGAAGTTTTGGATCGGATCTTTGGTAAACGCGTTGATTTTTACTTTCGGCAGCTCGTCGATTTTCTTATACCGTTTCACGGCCCCGGTTTCTTCCGTTAAAATCCCGTTCTGAAAATGACCCAACGGCGCCCTTTTCCAAAGAGTGGTATTCAGCAGCGGATTGCCGTGAAACTTTTCAACATAGATGACGCCGTCCTTCTCGATTTGCCCGTAGGCAAAGGGAAGCAAGCTATCCTTCGTAAAGTTATAAACGATGACGTTCTCGCCGTCCATTTCAAGGATGTAATTGTATCCCTCCGATTGCCACAGCTCGCGCTTCGATGGATCAATGTGCGGAGGCGTGCCCGTCTTAGCCTTCAAATAGACAAACGCGCCTCCAACGCATAAAACGACAAGGATACCTATCGAAACCGCCATTTTCCTCCACATAGTTTCTCCTCCTTTTCCCCAATCCCCAGTATTCTGGGAATCGAACCATATTATTATATTTTTCCGATAACTATTCCTAACCATCATTCCGCCTAGGCAAAACAAAAAAACTCCCGAGATCGAATAATCGATTCTCCGGGAGAGGGGATTGCAGCTCTATCGGTGGTGCAGCGCGCCGATCAGCTCGATCATCGCCAGGACAGCCAAGTGAGCCGG
>NZ_BILX01000050.1 GCF_004000785.1 Paenibacillus ehimensis NBRC 15659
CCAAGCCTGTAGCGGACTTTCACCGCCAAGTTATCGCCCATGCCGGGCGCACAACAACAGGTTTCGACACGGACGTTGCTCCGTTTGTCGAAACCTGTTTACTTTTTTACATGTCAGACTTATAATTGTTGTGACAATTAATTCAAAATAAAGGAAGTGCTGCGATTGAATCCTAACCTGCACGAATGGTCGATCGGCTTTATCATCGGCCAAACGCACCGGAAGATGCTGAACGTTTTGACCTCGCGGCTGAAAGAGCACGACATGACGCCGGAGCAGTTTTCGGTGCTGTGCCGCTTGCACGAATCGGATGGCATCAGCCAGAAAGAAATCGCCGACCGCACGGTGAAGGATCAGCCCACGACCGCCCGCATCCTGGACTGCCTGATCCGCAAAGAGCTGGTCCGCAAGCAAATGAGCGAGACGGACCGAAGATCGTTTCTCGTCTATCTGACGGAGCAAGGCCGGCATAAGCTCCAAGTGCTTATGCCGATCGAACGGCAAACGCTCGAAGCTATTTTTTCTTGGATGTCCGAATCCGAGCTCGAAGCCTTCAGACAGGCTCATCTGCGGCTGATCGCCCATCTGGATACTCTACTGAACCCTTAAGACTAGGAGAACCGCTTCATGAAGGAACAACAAGGCATCCCCGCTTCAAAATTATGGACCCGGGACTTCGTCCTGCTTACGGTCAGCAATTTATTTTTGTATCTGAATCTGCAAATGATCACTCCGGCGCTGCCCGCCTACGTCACCGAACGGTTCGGGGCGGGCCAGTGGACCGTCAGTCTGGTCATCAGTCTGTTCGCTTTAGCGGCCATCGTCACCCGGATTTTCGCCGGCGCCTGGCTTAAACGCGGACGGACCGCTCTTATTCTGCTGCTCGGCCTGACCGTCTATATGCTGGCAACGGCGAGTTATTATGCCGCCGGAACGCTGGCTTTATTTCTGCTTATCCGCATTTTGTACGGCATCGGATTCGGCGTGTCCAGCACGGCGTTCGGCACGCTGGTGTCCGACATCATTCCGATCCGGCGGATGGGCGAAGGGATGGGCTACTTCGGCCTGTCGACGAGCCTGTCGATGTCGGCCGCGCCGGTCATCGGGCTGTGGCTGCTCGGCAGCTACGGAATCGGCACGCTGATCCTCGTCTCGTCGCTGCTGGCGATCCTGATCATCCCGCTGTCGCTGCTGATCCGAAGCACCCCGGCTGCTCCTAAGCCGGCGAGCGCTCCTTCCCCGGCCGCTGCTCCGGATACGCGCGGGACATACAAACAGGTGGCGCTGCCCTGCTTTCTGAACATGCTGCTTTCGATTACGTACGGGGGCTTGATCAGCTACCTCGCGCTGTTCGGCAAAGAGGTGCATATCGGGAACGTCGGCTGGTTCTTCCTTTGCAACGCCGGGGCGGTACTGCTCGTTCGCCCGGTCGCCGGCAAAATTTTCGATAAAAAAGGCCATATCGCCGTTCTGCCCCCCGGGCGCGCTCATGGTGGCCGTCGGACTCGTCCTGCTGTCGTATACATCCAGCATGGCCGGACTTCTTGCCTCGGCGTTATGCTACGGCATCGGCTACGGCATTTTGCAGCCTTCGCTGCAAGCCTGGACCGTGAAGCAGGTAAGTCCGGAAATGCGCGGTACGGCGAACGGAACGTTCTACAACTCGATCGATCTCGGGATCGCGCTCGGCTCCCTGCTTCTGGGCGGCATCGCTTCGGGGACAAGCTATTCCACGATGTATCTGCTGTCGGCGCTGGCGATGCTTCTGTTTCTGGCCATCTACGTCTCGGGTACGCTGGTCAAAGGCAAACCCCCGGCCGCTGCGCTGCGCAAATAATGGATTACTGCGGCCACCTGCAAAAAAGGATCGCCTTCCTATTCGGCCAACAGCCGGGAGGGCAATCCTTCTTTTTTTCATGCTTGCCTGTAAGTCAGGAATGTTCTTGGGCGGTCGTCGTCAAACGAATCGAACCGTCGTCCTTGCCAAGCTCCGCTTTCCAGCCCGTCGCTTCGCCGAGAACGCCAATCGGCACCATGACGCGCCCGTCCTGCATGACGGTCGGAGCCTCTCCGGCCGATTTCACCCTCCCGTTGACCTCCGCTTGACCGGAGCCAAGCGGGAACGACGCCTGATGGCCGTCCCAAGCCAAACGCGTTGTGCTCGTCGCCGCGTCCCACGTCACCGTAGCGCCGACGGCTTCTGCGACAACCCGCAGCGGAATATAGACGACGCCCTCTTGAAGCACGGGAGAGACGTCCATACGGATCGTCCTGTCGTTCACGGTCAGTTCCGTTTCGCCGATTTGCATCGTTACGGTTTTCCGTACGAATGCCGGAGCGTCCGGGAACCGGTCGGGATACTGCTCCGAGATTCCCTGCGCCAACAGGTCGGCTATCGTGAACATTTGGGCGTAGGCTTCCTCCATAGTGGCATAAGCGGCTGCGTGCCCGCCCAGTATAGCATGGTCCACGGCCATCGCCATTTGCCCGGTCATCGCGTTCAGAGCGTTCAGCAGCTCCGGCCTGCTCCCATGCTGCGGGTTCGCTTCCGCGAAAAATTGCGCCAGCTCCGCCTGAGCCTTCTCCAGCTTGCCCGCTGCGGTTGTCCGCGCCGACTCGTCTGTGGATGCGGCGGCCTTCGCGTAATCCAAGATGCAGCGGGTACGGGAGGTCCATCCCGTATAAAACGACGCGCCGGCCTTCTCTCCGTACACGGAAGCGATGGCGGCCGCCAGATCCTCCGCGTTCCGATTCAGCGCCGCAGCCGCCTGGTCGAAGTCGCTTGCGCCGTCGATGCCTTTCTGCATCGCAACTACGGCTGTCAGCGCATGCTCGCCAAGCAAGCGGCCGAGCGCCGAGCGCAGATCGGCCTTCCGGGTCTTCATGCCGGACGCGTCGTATCGGTCCGGCGCTTGCGCAGCCATGCCCGCCGCCAGCAGATCGGCGCTCGCCACCGCGTGGGCGTAAGCTTCGCGCCTATGTTGATACGCTGCCGCGTAATCTTTGCCCGCGTAAGCATCGAACGCTTGGAGCAGCAGTTCGGTATGCCGCTTCACTCCTTCTTCCAGTCCCGCTGCTCCCAGATCCGGAAGGAGCCTCGCCCAAAACAGCGTCTGCTCCTTGGCGTAGGCCTCCAAGCCTTTCGCCGCCTGCGTCCGTGCCGTTTCGTCGCCTTCCGCAGCGGCTTGCGCATAGTTCAGCAAAGCCTCGATAGGCGACGACCAGAGCGGCTCAAAGGCTTTGACCGCCTCTTCCCCGTACGCCAACCGCAGCGCGTCTGCCAGCCGTTCGGTATTTTTCCCGAGCAGCGCAGCGGCTTGTTCGTGATCGGCCGCGCCGTCGTAACGTTTTTGCATCGCCATCACAGCCAATAACGCATGCTCGCCAAGCAGAGCTTCCAGTTGAACCCGCAGCTCTGCCGCGGCCTCTCGCGCCGATACGGCTTGTGCGCCTGCCGCGCACGGTATGAGCAGAACGAGGCACAGCCCCAGCAGTGCCGCCAGCCTGGCTTTCCAACGCTTCATGGATCGTCCTCTCCCCCCGGTGTAATTTTCAGATTGCTGCGACGGAATATATGGCGTTCTTTTCCAGCTAAGAACCTTTACCCGGCGCTTCCCGGTTTGAAACCGATCCGGCATGTTCAGACAAGCATCCGAATATACTCGTAGAAACGATCCGAAACCGAAGGGGATGCCGATGACCAAGGTATATGTGCTGAGCCAAAAGGGACTGAAGGGATTGAAAATCGGAGCCGCCGCCGTCCTGCTGGCCGGTGCCGCGCTGCTCTTCTGGGAACGCGAAACGATTCGGGCCGCGATGAGCCCTTCCGGACCCGAACGGACGATCCAGCTTGTGACCGGGGAGTTCAAATCGACGACATCGGACGGCAAAACGATCGAAGCTTACCGCTGGGACCCGGGAACGATCTACATGAAGAAAGGCGAGCGCATCCGGCTCAGCATCTACGGTGTCAACGGCGCCAGCCATCCTTTTATTATCGAAGGCCTTAATATTAAAGGGGAGGTAAAAAAAGGAAAGGAAACCGTCGTTTCCTTTCGCGCCGCCAAACCGGGCGTGTACCGGATCATCTGCCTGACCCATCCCGACATGGCGCACAACGGACCGATGGTCGGCTACCTGGTCATCGACGAGTAGACGCCTCCCTTTTTCAAAAAACATCGTCGCCAGTACCCGCCCGCTCTTCTTCCGCATAGCATAATGGCAGGAAGGAGATGCCGCTATCGATGAATCCAGCAAAACAAATGAAGCATAACCGGCCTTACCCGTCCGCCCGGCAAATTCGCCGCACCTGCAGCCGGGAGCTGTACCGCGCCCGCAAAAAGCTGGGACGTTACGTCCCTCAGCAAGCGGTAGAGCAGGCGGAGGAGCTGTATTACAAGAAGGTGCTGCTGAACCTGCCTTATATTGTGGAGCATGCGGACAACCGCAAGGTGCTCGCGGATTGGTTCGACGAGAATGTCTGCGGCGAAATAGCCGCCTTGTGGGAAGTGGAATCGGACGCTTTGGCCAAAGCGTTCCGGGACTCGTTCGGGGGCTGACGCCAAGCGGGCCCCTCTTTTTTTATCCGCCCCGCCGCCGGATTGCATAACCGTCCCACGGAAGACAAACACTACCTTTGTTTACCTGAAAAGGAGGTACGAAGGCAATGAATGTCGCAATTCGCAGCGCACGGGGAATCGGGCTGCTGGCCGTCCTTTTGACGCTCCTGATCGCGGGATGCGGCGAGGAGAAGCCGGTCAAAGTCGGCATAGAAAGCAACTTCCGCCCGTTCACGTATACGGAGAATGGAGAAAACAAGGGGTTTGAGGTGGAGCTGTGGAAAGCGATCGCGCAAAAAGCGAACTTGCAATACGAGCTGGTTCCGATGTCGCAGGGGGAGCTGAGCAAGGCCGTGAAATCCGGCAAAGTGGACATGGCCATCGCGGGGATGACCGTCAACAAAGCGCGCAAGGATAACTTCGCTTTTTCCGATCCGTATTTTCAGACCGGACTGGTGCTGCTTACCGCTTCGGACAACGAGGAGATTAAGAGCAAGGACGATCTGAAGGGAAAAGTCATAGGGACCAAAAGCGGCTCGACCTCTTACATTTATGCCGGCGGAATCCAAGGCACCAAGGAGGTCCGGGGCTATCCCGATATCTCGGATGCCTACACCGATTTGAAACATAAAAAGCTGGACGCGGTCATTTTCGACGAGCGCAACGTCCATCATTTCCTGCAAAACGACGGGGAAGGCAAAGTGAAGATGGTCGGGGAAGTGCTTAACAAAGAAAGCTACGCCGTTGTCGCCAAAAAGAAAAACAAGCATCTCGGGAGAATCAACGGCGCGATCGAAGCCCTCGCCAAAGACGGGACCTACGAGGCGCTATACGTGAAGTGGTTCGGAAGCAAGCCCAAGAAGCTGCCGGGCCAGTAGTCCTTTCAGGCCGCGATCTGCGGCCTTTTCTCATTGGTAACCGGAAGCCAACGCTTCGATCCGGTCCGACGGGTACACATGGGTCCCCGGGGCGCCGCGGAGCGCCGCTTCGAGCATGCCCTTGGCCACCGTTCGCGCGGCGATCGGCTTATACGGTCGCAGCGGCCCGCGCATGGCAAAGCCGGCGACCCGGGACAGAAGCGCGGCCATGCGCTCCCCGAAGCGGACCTCTTCCCGCTCGCCGAGCAGCAGCGAAGGACGGAAAATATGCAGGGACGGCAGTCCGAGCGCTCTGAGCCCGTCTTCGGTTTCGCCTTTGACCCGGCTGTAGAAAAAGACCGACTGCTTGTCCGCTCCGATGGCCGTGACGATCAGAAATTGCGCGGCGCCCGAAGCGGACGCCAGCCGTCCGAGCTCCATCGGATAGCCGTAATCGACCTTGCGGAACTGCTCCCGCGTCTTCGCTTTCTTGATCGTCGTCCCGAGAGCGCAGAATACGTCGGCGCCCTCGAAGCCGACAGCCGACTCGTCAGCCAGACGGTCGAAGGAAATGACGCGCTGTTCGAGCTTCGGATGCCGGATTCCCGAGCCGGTCCGGACCAGCGTGACCACCCGGTCGTAAGCGGGGTGATCCAGAAGCAAGCTTACCAGCTCGCGCCCGACAAGACCTGTGCTTCCTGCGACGATGGCTTGCTTGGCCATAGTTTCGCCTCGCTTTCCTAAGGTTATCGAGTTGCTGCAAAAAAAGCCGGCGTCCTCCCGTCAGCGCGCCGGCATCCTGAGCACCGTTCAACGGTTGGCCAGCAAGCCGACCGGACCGTTCGGATCGAGAATGTCCGCGACTTCCGCAAAAGGGATTTCAAAGGTCGGAAAACCGTAGGCATACGGCGTATATTCGTACAATTGAAAATAGATCCCGATGGCGCGGTCCGTCAAATAAAAATCTTGATCGGGACGGATCGAACGGAATTCCGCGATCATCGGAATATCCTGCTCCTTGAACCTGCGGCGGATGATGGCCGACAGCCGGCGGACATAATCGCTTCCCGGCTTGAACAAGTCCTTTAATTGATACTCCGTACCGTCCCTCAAATGAAACGTCTGCGAGCTCTGGTAGGTGATGCCGTGCGCCGCTCCCTTAGCATACCCGTAAACGTCGTAAAGCAAGCTGAGCAGGCCGTTTTTATGCAGCTTGACCTTATAGCTGCCCGATACCGTTTTGGTCGGATCCTGCACGTAGCCCTGCTTGCGGATGAGCTTGTAAATGGCGTCCAGAATCGAATGATTGACGATTTGCTGAACAAGCCGGTTTTGAAGTCCCGTCACCTGCGGATATTTCACGTCAAGCCTGGGCTTCGCCAAACGGCGGGTCACGATGCGCTCCCGCCTTGCCCGCTCATAGTCCTCCCATTCCACTGCGTCACTGCCTCCTTAAGCGCCTTAAAGGCGGATGACCCCAGTATATGCAGGCTGCCGCCCGGAGGTGAAAGGCAGGTCCCCGTTCCTTAGCGCAGCGGCATCCGATCAGCCGTCCCTCGACGGACCGGATTCCCATTCGACCCGGTCACGGCCGTGCTGCTTGGCCCGGTATAACGCTTTGTCCCCTTCTTCGATCATTTGCTCCAGCAGCAGTCTCGCGTCCTTCCCTTCGGCGGGACCCGTACACGCTGCGCCGCCGATGCTTACCGTCAGCGCGATGCGTACGCCTTCCGCTTCATAAGGCTCCGCAGCTACGGCCCGGCGGATCGCCTCCGCCAAGGCTCTGGCCTGCACGTCGCCCAAGCGCAGCGCAAGCACCATAAATTCCTCGCCCCCGTACCGGGCAGCCAATTCGTCGCCTCCCGTCTGCCTCTGCAGCACGCCCGCCACATGCCGCAGCACCCGGTCTCCGACCAAATGGCCGTACGTATCGTTGACCTGCTTGAAATAATCGATGTCGATTAACAGCACCGAGCAGGGGTTCCCCCCTTCCAAGGCCCGCAGCAGCCGATGGCTGCCGTTCTGCATCATATACCGGCGGTTGTACAGTTCGGTGAGCGGATCGATCATCGCCGACTCCTCCAGCAGCTTGACTGTCGTTTTCAGCTTACGGCTCATCAGGTTGTACGTATCGCACAGCTCCTGAAGCTCGGCAGGGGCATGCTTGAAGACGGCCGGGTCGATTCGGTATCCGTATTGCCCTTCCTTGATGATCCGGGTGCCCTGCCGTAAAAATTCAAGCGGTCGTTCGATCCGCCGCGTGAGGATGACGATCCCGCTGAAGCTTAGAATCAGCGTGGCCAGCGTTATGGCGATGAAAACGAACATCAGCCCGTACAAATTCGCGTACAGCTCCTTCTTGCTCACTTCGCCCACCAGCAGCCAGCGATGGCCGGCGATCCATTGGTACGAACCGAACACGGTGTCTCCCTTGTAGTTGGCATACGCCTCCTTCGAGACCGACTGCACCGCTGCCCGGCGCGTAATGTCCGTCGTAATCCGCGACGGACTCGAGCCTCCGTCGCCGATAAAGCGCGGCTTCGTTACCGGTACGCCGACACGGTCAAGGAGATAGAAATCCGCCGTTTCCCCGGAATGCAGGGAACCCACTACACGCTGAATCGTCTCCAGCTTGACCGAGCCGAGCAGAAGCCCGGTCCATCGTCCCGCTTTGTCATAAGTAGGTGCAGAGAACATAATGACCGGGGTGCCGGTTGCTTTTCCGATGATCACATCCGACATCGACGCTTTGCCCTGCATCGCAGCCCAATAGTAATCGCGCTCGTTGACTTGGATGCCCGTAGCCGAATAAGTATCCACTTCCGTGATACCGTCTACGTTTACATAAGATAGCGAAGCGAATTCTCTCTGCAGCAGTGTGAAATCGCGGAACATTTTCTCCATCAAGGGCTTGTTCAGCGTTCTGACTGCGTCATCCTCGGTAAGCAGACGCATGTCCAATGCCCGCTCCTGCACCCACCGGTCGATGAACAACGTCTGCAGACTCAGCTTGTCCGACAAATTGCGCAGCGCCTCCGCCTCGGTTTCCCGCTGGTATACGATATAAAAGGCGATGTTGATCGAAAGCCCGAGCATGAGAATGGCCAGCGCAATCCATAGACGAAAACGCTGCTTCACCGTCCGGGGCCGCATGAAGCGAATCATGAACCCTCTCCTCTCCCAAGTAATGCCGCCAAGAATTTAAGATTGTACAAACCTGTAATTTTTTTTATACTTTAGAATGCGTTCATTTCGGTCCGCAAGTATATGACTTGACGTCGTAAGGAGAAATTGCCCGTGTTGGAACTGCCCTCATTCGATATGATCTTGTTTCTCGTTATTGTCGGGTTCGCCGCCGCCTTCATCGACTCCGTCGTCGGAGGAGGAGGATTGATAGCGGTTCCCGCGCTGATGTTTACCGGACTTCCGACCAATATGGTGCTCGGAACGAATAAACTGGGGGGAACGTTATCCTCGTTAACAAGCACCGTCTCCTTTTTATTTTCCGGCAAAATTAACGGCAAGCTGGTGCTGGCTCTGTTTCCTCTGTCCTTGGTCGGATCGGCTCTCGGCACGTATACGATCCATCTGGTGCCCTCCACCTTCTTGAAGCCGCTGGTGGTCGGTCTTCTGATCGTCATTCTCATCTATACGCTGCTTAAAAAAAATTGGGACGGTACGGGACAGCAGGTCCGGTTCACGTTCGTCCGCGGGCTCGCGACGGCGGTATGCGCGTTCGCTTTGGGCTTTTACGACGGATTTTTCGGACCCGGCGCCGGTTCGTTCCTGCTTTTTCTATTTCTGATGCTGGGATTTGATTTCGTTGGCGCGTCGGCCAATGCCAAGGTGCTCAATTTCGCCAGCAACATCGCTTCCTTGGTGTCGTTCTTCTGGTTAAAGTCGGTGCATCTCGGCTACGGTTTGCCGATGGGCCTGGCCATGATTGCAGGCTCCATCGTCGGCTCGCAGGTTGCCATCCGCAAAGGCTCCAAGTACGTGAAGCCGCTGTTTATCGGAATTACCGCCATATTGATCGGCAAGCAAATCTGGGATATGCTATAAACGCCGCAGAGAGGTCGTTACGCCTGAGGAAAACAGGCTTGCGACCTCTCTGCATAGCATTCGACACTTTTCTTCCAAATCCCTTTTTTTCTCATCCGCCAAAGACCATGCAGGTTGACAGATGATCCGTCGGCCATATTTGCTTCTTCTGATTGCTGGCCAGCTCGGCATACGGATCGCGGACCACATGCGGATCGCTCACCGGACGAAGGTCCTCCCATACGCACTCGACACCTTTCCCGCTCGCCTCCCCCGCATACATGCGGCAGCCGCTGCAAAAAGCTTGTTTCTGTTCTTCATCCAGCTTCACGACTCTATTCCGCAGACAGCAGTATACCCGGCCGTCCGGATCGCTTAAATTGACATGTCTCACTTCGCGCACGTGCATGCTCCTTTCCATTGAACGCTAAAAAAGTAATACCCATTATATATGCGGACGAACCGGGATATGTGTAATTTTTTTTGCAGAAGGTTGCCGCGGAAAGAAAGTTGATCTATAATGAGCTTAACCTAATTATCGTTAGTTAGGAAGGTGTAGTCAATGACAGTTAACAAAATTAAGGCCTCCGCGCTGCGGCTCTTCTCGCAGAACAGCTACGACGCAGTGCCGCTATCGGAAATCGCCAAGGAAGTTGGGATCAAGACACCTTCGCTCTACGCGCATTTCAAGAGCAAGGAAGAGTTATTCCTGGCCGTATACGACGATTGTCTGGCCGAGCACGCCTCCCGTGTCCGGCAATTGACCGATCGGCTGACCGGACTCGGCACGGAGCACAAGCTGCGGACGATTCTGCTTGACGTGTGCCGCACCTACTTGCTTAGCGAGGAGTATGCGACCTTTCTCAAACGGACGATGCTGTTTCCGCCGAATGCGCTGCAGGAAGTGCTGCGCGAGCGGTTTGCCGCATCGGAAGAGCAGCTTACCGGGCTGCTGCGGAAGGTTTTTGAGGAAGGCATGGCCTCCGGCGTACTGCGCCGCGAGCGTTCCGAGGATTTGATCGCCTCGTTCTACTGCCTGCTGGACGGTTCGTTCCTGCAGCAGTTCTATTACCGGCCCGACGACTGGGAGCATCGGCTGCAGGCCGTTTGGGGAATCTACTGGAAAGGCATTGCGGAAGACAGAACATCCTAGATGGGAGCGATTTATTATGGCATGGGTTTATTTGACGATTGCAGGAATTATGGAGGTCGTATGGGCGCTCGGCTTAAAATATACGCAAGGCTGGACCCGGTTTTGGCCGAGTGTCGTAACGGTCGCAGGGATGATTGTCAGCTTTTATTTTCTCTCTCAAGCGCTCAAGACGCTGCCGATCGGCACGGCTTACGCGATATGGACCGGCATCGGCGCGTTAGGCACGGTGATTGTGGGGATGTTTTTTCTGGGCGAGCCGCGCGATCTGCTGCGTGTTCTCTTCCTGCTGTGCATCGTCGGCGGCATCGTCGGATTGAAGGTAACGGCATAATCTCATGCGACACACGCCAGACGGCAAAAGAGCCGCTGCTCCGAGAACGGAGCGGCGGCTCTTTTGCTGCGGGGCGGGCTCTGTGTTATGCCTCTTCCCTGATCTGCGGACAAACTGCTTCCTCCGGCGGGAATACGCTGCGGATCGCCGCGACGACTTCTCGGGCCATGTTCATGACGCGGAATAAGGAGGTGCTTTGCAGGATCGCGTATTTTTGCCCCGCATCGACATTGACGATCCCGGCAATCGAATAGTCGCCGACGTGCGGAAGCTGCTTGCCGACCGACTTGCCCGGCTCCAGCGGGCGGTTGGACACCTGATACCAGGCTAAGGAGGCGGCCTGGCCGAGGCAGGCGTCGATCGCAATCACGGTTTTCCCCTGCGGAATTTCAATCAGCCGCTCCCGCATGTTGCTTGCATCGAACGGATGGGCAAGCGTACCGACGACATGCGGATACCCCGCTTCCTGCAGCATCGTGCCGGCCAGCGGTCCGAGGGCGTCGCCCGTCGAGCGGTCGGTGCCGATGCACAGAAACACCAAGTCTTCCGCCGTCAGGCCGCGCGTTCGAATCATACGCAGAAAATCGGGCAGCTCGGCAGCCTTCAGCTTCTTGCGGAATAACGGCTGCGCCTGCTCATTCGTCATTGCGTTTCCCCTTTCCGTTGTTTTTTATATAGTAGCATACTGCATAGGAATACCGCTTTCAATATTTGTTCGAACAGCGCGAGACATGCTATAATTCGGACAAAGCAAGGTGAGCGCAAATACAGCTCAGAACCGGCGGAAGGCAGGGATCAACCCGATGGGGGTCATGGACATATGGGCGCTGGCGGCGCTTGCCTACTGGCTGTTCATGCTGTGGGACACGCTGCGGGCGCGGCAGTGGATGCTGAAGCTTCCCCGCTCGGAGCCGGGACAAGCGGGATGGAGAACGGGCAGAACTCCTCAGGACGGCAAAGAATCCGAAGCGCCTCTCGTCTCGATTATTATCGCGGCGAAGGAAGAGGAATCGTCCATCGTCGAAACGGTGAAGCATCTGCTCGGACAAACGTACCCCCGGATCGAAATCATCGCCGTGAACGACCGGTCGCAGGATACGACCGGACGCAAGCTGGACGAGCTGCGGCGGTGGTCCGAGGGGCGGGCCGGCATCGCGGTGCCGCTGCGGGTCATTCACATTACGTCGCTGCCATCCGGCTGGCTTGGCAAAAATCATGCGCTGTATCAAGGCTACTTACAGGCGCGGGGCAAATATTTGCTGTTTACGGACGCCGATGTGCAGTTCGAGCCGCAAACGGTAGAGGATGCGGTCCGCTTCCTGCAGGAGCAGCAGGCGGATCATGTCACGCTGGCCCCCCGGATGCTTGTCCGCGGCTTATGGCTTCGAACGTTCGTGCAATTTTTCTTTTTTACGCTCAGTCTGTACATCCGCCCGTGGCGGGGGAACGATGATTTCCAGCACCGTCACGGGATGGGAATCGGCGCCTTCAATCTGCTCACAAGACAGGCGTACGAGCGGATCGGCACGCACCGTGCCATCGCGCTGCGGCCGGACGACGATCTTCAGCTCGGCCGCAGGGTCAAGGAAGCCCGGCTCCGGCAGCGGCTCGCTTCCGGCGCGGAGCACATTGCCGTCGAATGGTATGCAAGCCTTGGCGAGGCCATTCGCGGCCTGGAGAAAAACTTGTTCTCGGGCTTCGGCTACCGGTTAAGCTTCGCGGCTCTCGGCGTGCTCGGCCAGCTTGCGCTGTTCTTGTTCCCGTGGGCGGGCATGCTGCTTCTGTCCGGCCCGGCGGCCTGGGGATTCGCTCTGTCGGTCGCGCTGATGCTCGCCGTCTATTTTCTGCTGATCCGCTCGATCACCGGAGAAGGCGGATTCGAGGCGCTGCTGATGCCGCTGACCGTCGTTCTGTTATGCTATATCGTCGCCCGTTCGGTCTGGCTGACCCTGAAGCAGGGCGGGATTTATTGGAGGGGCACCTTCTATTCCTTGAAGGAGCTCAGGCGCATGAAAGCCCGCGATCATTCCGATTGATTCGCGCTTGTTTTTCCGATCCGCATATT
The DNA here is from genome assembly GCF_004000785.1 of Paenibacillus ehimensis NBRC 15659. Lineage (GTDB taxonomy): Bacteria > Bacillota > Bacilli > Paenibacillales > NBRC-103111 > Paenibacillus_G > Paenibacillus_G ehimensis. Next base: position 13,007 of record NZ_BILX01000050.1, read on the forward strand.
TTCCAATTTATATAAAAGGAGCTTGTCAACATGATCTTGGAAGTCATTGCCACGAGCGTGGCCGATGCAATTATTGCCGAAAAAAACGGAGCGGGACGAATCGAGCTCATTTCCGGCATCTGCGAAGGCGGCGTAACTCCAAGCTGCGGACTCATCGAACAAGTTGTCGCTTCGGTCAGCATTCCCGTCAATGTCATGATTCGCCCGCACAGCAATTCGTTCTGTTACGACGAGTGGGACCTCGAAACGATGCTGACGGATATTCGGACGGCGCGGCGTCTGGGCGCCGCCGGAATCGTGACCGGCTGTTTGACGCCGGAGCGCAATGTGGATACGGATCTGCTCGAGAAGCTTCTGGCCGAGGTCGGCGAAATGTCGGTTACCTTTCACCGGGCGATCGACGAGACGGACGATCTGGAGGGCACGCTGCACGTGCTCGCCCAATATCCGCAAATCCACCGGGTGCTGACGTCCGGCGGCAAGCCAAGCGTGCTGGACGCCCGCGACGAGATTATCCGGCTGCAGGCCGCCGAGTTGTCGCGGCCGATCGCCATTCTCGCAGGCAGCGGACTTAACCTCCAATCGCTGGCTTCGTTTATTCAGGATACCGGCGTGCGAGAGGTCCATATGGGCACCGGCGTGCGCCGCGGGAACCGCGCGCAGGATACGGTCGATCCCGAGCTCGTACGGGCGGCGGCGGATATCGTCGCAGGATTTTCCAAGTAAGAGCGCTTCATTCTATGCATCACAGCCGTGCGGCACAAGCCGGACGGCTGCTTCATGTTGTAAATCTTCAAGGCGGCGAATGGCATAATAAATATTACCCTAACTATTTGAAAATCTCTCAATTAAAAACGAAAGAAAATCATCATACTCTTGGGCACCAACACCCTCACCTTGTTCCCAGTCAACAACTGGACACTCACCGTTTACTATTCTGGAGGTATCCAGGCAATATACACCAGCACCATAGTTCTCAATGACAACAAATTCTTCAGGTAATCCATAACCACGCCAATCAACGGTTTCTCTAACACATGTTGGAATTTCCCTCAATCCGCCACCAAAAATCTCTACGCCTATAACTCCGCCAGTTCCATATTCCCGCAAGAACCATTTGTAGCTATCTGGCAATTTCACATTTAACATTTCTTCAATGTTAGATATTTTAGCGTCATCCAAAGCTCCAACAAAAAAACTTTTTTTAGCATTTTTAATTAGCTCAACAACTTGGTTTGTGTTCACAGTGTATATCTCCTAATCTTTTATGGTTTTCCCTCTACTGCCTGTACATGTTTATCATTTTCCTTTTCCTCCTTTGATTTTGGGCATACAAAAATGGCTCATTCCTCCTCATTGTTCAAGTTGGAATAAGCCATTGGAAGTTTATCAAACGTGTTTTCAGTGTTTGGTTTGTTGGTTGTATTATACAATCCTGCTTCTAAAATGTAAATCCGGGATTTTTTAAGGATTCTTTAATCCTTCAATAAATATTTTAAAACTCTCTGAAATCTCAAAAGTATTCTCATCTTCACTTGACTGCTCAAAATGAAATACATGATCCCAATAATAAACTCCTTTAAACTCTGGATCGGTTATTAGCACAATTTTCCCCGAGCCTGGATCATCACCTATTACAATGCTATTTGAAAATAAATCGTCCTTGTATTCATCATACCACTTTACTAGATCAAAAGGTTTCTCTACCCCTAACCCATACATCACATCAAGTGGCATATTTTCGTTTAACTCTTCAACAAAAAAAGTACTGTATCTAACAATTGACGTACCGCCATTATAATCTCGCAGAAATTGTTTATAATCTTCGGGTAACGAAAAACCAATATGCTTCTCAAAATTACTAATCATTTCATCCGTTGCTTTACCAAATCCTTTAATATTCACTTAAATCAATCCCCTACTTCTTTTCTGGTAAGCGGCATCATTGCCAACAAAATAAATAATGTTTTAATAATTTATAGTAATATTTTCGAAAACCTTCTTTCTTCTATCTAAATTTTTATTTTTTACATTTATTTCATAACTATGTGGTTTGTAATAATCGTATAGTTTATACTGTTTATCGCAGGGAACTTCATTCTCAATTATTTCAACTTCTCTTGCATCAATAAAGCACGTAATAACTTCGGCAAATAAAGTTAACATCTCAGCATGGGTGAGATTGCGTAACGTTCCCTCATATACAACATTCTGAAAAGTATCACTTGTTGTATATGTATCTTTTGTGCTTTCATCAATAAACATTAATTCTTCATCTTTTACAAAAATTGAAGTTTGATTTCCATAGAAACTAATAAACAAATCTTGGTTATCTCCATCAAAACATATAAATTGAATTGGTATATTTGACGTGATTTCAACCTCTTGCTCACCATCAGATAAAGTCCTTATAATTACATCTAGATTACCATCAAATTTAGTTATAAGATATTTATAAAGCTCTTCATTAGAAAATTGCATACTCCATGCTGAACCATAATTTACTGTTTCTTCTTGCATTAATCAAAAACCATCCCTTTTATAAATTCATTTACAGAAAACTTTCTCTGGCATCTAGTACATACTGATATAACGGGTCCTGCCTTTGCCTAATCGCAGAAGTCATTATTCTTAAAGTATTTTAATTCTTGCCTGTCAATAGCTTTAAGTATATCCAGCAAACCTAACAAGCCCCGTATATTGCAGTAATTCTAGCCCTTTGCATTTCATGATAGAGGGCCTCCTGAAGCCTGGGCGCAAACCTGGGGTCCAATGATTCACTCATTGCTCCAATTATCTCTAGAGGTAACTCCGTACCGCGGTGCCCTACAAATTTTTCTACTTGTTCCGCAGTAACCTTCACTAGAACATTATTCTCATTATAAACCTGATACACTGCAATACCTCCGCCTGGGTCAAATGTGGTTAAATCGGAACCCGTTTCGTCAGCTAATTATCTACGATATTAATTCCATTTTCCCATCACGATTTCTAACTAAGTTTAAAGCCTCAATACCAAAGTTCAACTCATATTCTACTGGAACATCCTCAAATATTGTTCCAATATATTCGTAGTCACAGTCAATAAATTCTTCCGGAACAGCACCACCTATTTTGGACGAATAATATTTAAGTTCCTCTTCTTCAGGATATATTCCAATACCAACTTCCAATACGTCTGGCTCCATTCCTTCCTCATAATATATGATTCGCTCTTTCAATCGATTAATAGGAGTACCTTCGTTATTACTATTCAATTCTGCACCAACCGGTACTTCTATAATGATTGGACTATCTTGTTCACTAACATGCTGATAAATTTGCCAGCATAAAACTCCTTCTATATCCGGAAATCTCTCTTTATCACAATAGATTTGCATCAGAAATCCATATCTCACATCATCAAAATAAATAGGAAATTCACTCGGTTTATGAGTAGGCACTCCTCCAATTTTGTCAAGATAACTATTTTTTTCATCTCCCGGGACACGCTTTCTTGTTTTCATATAAAATGCACGCTTCATCTGTCACCTCGTGAAATGTAAATCTTTTTGCCAAACCAAGGTTACTTGATTTAAAATTAATAATTCTTGGATTTTTCGTAATTTTTCTCTCTCGGATTCTTTTATTTTATCCCGATGCATTAGCTCGTCAAAATTTCCATTACAAAGGTGAAGAACAAATGGCGGCGTTGCTCCAAAACCCCCGCAAAAACAGTCATCAAGACTGTCCAAAGAAAAACCATAATAACCACCTGGCCCATTCATTGCTTCTCCCAAGGCACAATAAAAGGATACTGAATCTCTTACATGCGTCATATCCAAGAAATAGTTATTATTGGGAATATTACAGTAGGTGGCATGATGCATACGAACAACTTCCAACCAGCCTAATCTTCGTCTCTGTGATAGGCTTGACCATGTATTTTTTATTGTTGGTTTCGAGACCATCCATTTTCTCCAAATTTCCATCGCTTCATAAGAGGGTTCAACCCAAGATGCACCGAATATTTCCATATTAAACATTTCCTGAGGAATTGGATTCTTATGAAAATAATACGGTTTATGTAGAAGAAAGAAAAATGAGCCTATCACCTTCTCATCTTGACTCAACATATTAATACAAATTCTTGCCATTTTGGCTTTGGTAGCCAAGCAATGTTTTATATAGATCTCATTTAACCTCAAACCTACTACAATTAATTCATAGAAATTGCGTGCTCTATATTGTCGACTACCTGAAAGTCCAACTATATTCGTACAATTCCCAATAATTAAATCACTTTCAACATCTACAAGTGAATATTTATACATGTATACTCCTCTACACACGCTTTAAAATGTATACTGTATAGCATTTTACCTATTTATTCATGCTTTTTACAATACTTCTCATAAAAGATGTAACAGGCATGACTTTGTCGTTGGGTAATCGTAGTTCTTCCATAGCGATCACCATAATTTACCTCGTGTGTGTATTCGTTGGCTTTGGCTGCACACCATGACCGTACCCTCGACAAACTGCGACGGCAAGAGCTATTTTTTTCGGATCAGGCTAGTTCGAAGTTACCATTTTATTAGAACCTATTGAAAATATGAATCTCTTCCTGTAGCCTTGAGATGAATAGGAAAATATATCTATTTATTCAATTATTTAGACCATTTAAAATTTTCTCTTCGATTGAACGGGTGGCCACCTTTCAATACATCACAACATGACATGACAAAACGAACTTTTGTCGGAGGTGTTATGTGCCATGGGAAAAAAGGTCGTTAAAGTGTTGTCGTTTGCATTATTGTTAGGCGCCATTACGACGTCGTCGGCGTTTGCGGGAAAGGAGCCGTCGGGAGTGATGATCCATAAGGATGCGATTGGCGGGTCCGTCCTGTCCAACATGCCCGGGGCCGTATACGCGACGCCGGAGGAGCAAGCGCTCCAAAGCCAACAAGCTTCTTTTGAAGCGCTGCTGCCGAACCTGAAGAACAACGGTTTGAATGCGGCTGCCGCAGAACGTCACTACGATACGGAAAACAACCCGATCCTGATCGGTTACTGGAATCCGAACGAGTGCGGCGCCAAGAAGAAAGATACTTACGCCCGTCATACGATCGGCGAGCTGCATAATTCCTCCGGCAGCAAATATTTGCTCAGCTACGGCAGCGCCACTTGGTATAATACGTCCGGAAAAAATGCGCTGCCTTACCGAAACGGCTCCAGCACGACGGGGCAAACTACGGTCGATGTCAAAATGAACATCAACTTCACCATCCGGGATGTGGACAAGAACAAATCGTCGACCATCAAGCGCAACGACTTCGGTCCGAACCAATGCCCGGGCAGCCGCTACGTGAAGGTCATCGCCGATCTGGACAAGACCGTGTTTAAAGATCTCCATGGGAACACGAGCGACGGCGTGTTTTACTCCAGAACCTGGGTGCCCTTGGAAAACTGGAATCCGTAATATTTGACGGGCCGCCGTTCGCGGCCGATTGCAGCATTACCGGTGCTCCTTTCTTGAGGAATGATGGAACAGGAGCACCTTTTTTTCCGAATGTTTACGATTATTTTCAGGCTGAGGTGGAATTATGGGGTCTAAGCAAACGGTAAACCGGTTCCATATTATCGCGTTCATTTTAATCCTCATTGTCGGTCTTTCGTGGATCGTGCACCTGTTGATCGCAAGCAACCAAAGTCAGGACGGGGGTCAAAACTATAAAGGCTGGCTTGCGGGCATTACGGCCGACGGAACGGGAAGCCAGCTTGTCGCTTATCATCCGGAACCGGCAGAGAGCAAAACGATCTTAAAGCTGCCGAACGTGACGCCGGACAATTTCGGGGCGATCAGTTCGGACGGCACTAAAGCCGCCTATACCCAATGGAATGAACAGCAGACGGTCAGGTATCTGGTTGTTCAATCGCTGGCAAGCTCCGAGCAAAACGTATTTTTCGACAACCTTCCCGCGATGAATGAAATCAAGACGATCTCATGGTTCCCCGATAGCCGGAGGATCCTATTTGTGAAAAGCGACCAATCCGCTCATGTCGACCAGGAGATCGGCGTGTTGGATACGAGCAGCGGAAATATCCAAACCTTGGTTAAAGGCGGAATTTGGCTGGTCAAGCAAGCGGAAGAAGAGAACGGGGAAGAACGGATGAAATATTACATGACTCAAGACGAATTGGACCAACTCGTGACAACGTACGGAGGGAAGCCGGTTCCGCTCGATGACGCCGGAGGGTATTTGATGGTCGAGTTTGCCGCGCCGGTCCTTTCCCCCGACGGCAATCGGATCGTGTACAGCGCCACGTTGAACCGCAATTATGCCAAAGGAGAAAATGTTCCGCTATGGCTGGCCTCAAGCCTGTGGGTCTATGACCTCACGAGCGGTAAAAATAAAATGATCTATTCCCCTTCCGACCGTTCGGCCATCGGGAAGGCTATCTGGACTTCGGACGGCAGCCATATTGCTTTTATCAGCTACACCGGAGCCAACGGGGAAGGCGGCGCAATTGAATATATGGACCTTGCGAGCGAGAAGGTTAAAACGATTTTCCCGCCGACCGCCGAGCATCACAATAACGTGAATCTGATTGCGTTGGACCGCAACGAGATTTCTTTTATTTCCGCGCCGAAATCGGGGACCTTCAAGGATGCGAAAAGATGGATTTTGAACCCGGAAACGGGAGAAAAGCGGTTGATGCCGGTTCAACTCAAGGGGCAAAACGCGCTGCTGCGAAATTTTTCAAATGTACAATAAGGGAATTTAAAAATACAAATCGGCTGAAAGCCCCTCCGCCGGGCTTTCAGCCGATCATGCCGGAGCCCCTTCCAGAGAAGGCCGGCCTACATGTGTTTCCCTTACTCCTTCACGGCTCCCGCGCTCAGGCCGGACTCCACTTTTTCCTGAAACAGCAAATAGATGACAATGGTCGGAATGATCGTGAGAATGATGCCTGCGAACGTCGGGCCCATCTGCGAGCTGCCCCGTTCCCCCACGAAGGACATGAGCGCCATCGAAATGTTGAACATGCTCCGGTCATTGACCATAATGACGTTCCAGATCAAATCGTTGTAAATATCGAAGAAAGCCAAGATTCCCGCCGTCGAGATGGCCGGCATAGACAGGGGGGTCAAAATCCGGAACAGCAGCGTCGCCGGACCGCAGCCGTCCATGACCGCCGATTCGTCGATTTCCTTGTTGATTCCTTTCATAAATCCGGTAATCAAAAAAATCGTAAGCGGCAGTTGAAATGTCGCGTACAGCACGATCATGACGAAATAGTTGTTAAAGCCGTTGAACGAGCCGATCATTCGGGAAATCGGAATAACGAGGGAATAGACGGGGATCATCAGCCCCATGATGAAATAAATATATAAAGCGCCGTTCCACCTCAGCGAGATCCGGGTCAGGATAAACGACGCCATGGTTCCCAGGACCAAGGTCAGAAGCGTGCCTGCGATCGCATAAAGGAAGGAATTCCATACGGCTTTATCAATGTGTGCGGTGACAAAAGCGAGCTTGTAGTTGCTCCAGCGCCATACCTCGGGGAGCGAAAAAACGTTATTGTATATTTCCAAGTTGTCCTTGAGCGAAGAAATCACCGAAAAAAACAACGGATACATAAAAACAACAGCGCAAACCAATGAAAACAAATATGCTGGAAGCTTATACGAGCGAAGCGTCATGTTCCTTTTCACCTGCCTTTATTTCATCGTCTTCGTGTTCATCAGCTTGTTGAGCACGACCGTGGATAAGAGTGCCGCTACGATAATGAAGGTGCCGATGGCGTTGCCCATCCCGAAGTTGTTGTATTTAAAGGACTCGTAATAAAGCAGCGTGGTAGGCACATCCGTAGCGCCGTTCGGTCCTCCGCCGGTCATGACGAAAATTTGCCCGAACACGCGAAGCGACTGCGTCACGGCAAGAATCGAGAAAATTTTCAGCGTCTCCTTCATCATCGGCACGGTAATGTACCAGAGCCGTTTGAAGCCGACCGCTCCGTCCATAGCCGCCGCCTCGTACAATTGCTCCGGAATCGCTACCATGCCGCTGGCGAAAATGATCATGTTCAGCCCGCAGTAAATCCAGGCGTTGACCACCACAACGACGTAGATGGCAATGGCCGGTTCGCCGAGCCAATCGTGGGTCAGCGAGCTTGCGCCGATCGCCGAGAGCACCATGTTGACGAGGCCGCCCTCCCCTTTGAGCAAAAACTGCCACATCAAGCCGACAGCCGTGAGCGGAAGCACGGATGGCATAAAGAAGGCAATCTTGAAAAACCGTCTTCCCTTCATCTTGCTGGTGACGATATGCGCCAGCGCAAAAGCGACCGGCAAAATGAGCACGAACGAGGCGAGAATAAACACGCCGATATTTTTGAGCGAACGGTAAAATTCAGGCTTCTGAAACATGGCGGTGTAGTTTTGGAGCCCGACGTATTCCAAGGCGACGTTTTTGATGCCGTTCCAGCTAAAAAAGGACATATAAGCCGTCTGAAAGATCGGCACGATAAATGCCAGCGTATATAACAAGAGCGCCGGCAGCAAAAATACGGCTGCGATAACATAAGGCTTTCGGCCGACCATGTTGTTCCCCTCCTCCAAGTTTTCCGCAAGGAAGCTTTGCGAAGCTTTTTGCAAAAACTGTAGATTGATGAAGGTGGAGTATCCACTTCCGGTCGCTGTTGTCCACAGGAAATTTTTATTAAAATCCGCTTTTAGCGGATATTTCCCGTGGACAAAGGCGAACGCTATCGCTCCTCCAGTGGATACTCCACCCTGCATACATCTTGGTTTGTATAAACCTTGACAAGCCTATGTTTTCCTGAAGGGAAAACTATAATCTTCACTGAAATAGTCTCAAGCTTTCCTTAGGAAAGCTGGCTTCCTCACATTACTTTACTTTTCCGCAAGGAAAACTAGATTTTGTAGTTCGGCAGTTCTCCAATAAATAGTAGGTGGGGTATATCCCGGAAGAGTGCAACGTCCGCCTTTGAATCCCGCGAAAACACCTCTACATTTATTCAACCTTTCGCGGGAAATTGGGGTCCCCGGAAAGTAATCGGAATAAGCTTCGAAGGTCTCCCTTCACTTTCCGGGGGAGGGCAGCGGCTGGAGGGATACACCCCACCGGTCTATGACGGAGAATTTACAACTGCGAAGCTGGTTTTCCTAATCACTTCTTATTCGAATCGACAAAGCTTTGAATCGTATCCGCCGTTTTTTGCGGAGGGTTGCCGGCGAACATGCCTTGGATTTCGTTGCGCACCTTGTCCTGCAGCTGCATGATCGGGCTGTATTCCTCGATCTCGCCTTTGAAGTCTTTCGCGGTGCTTTGCGCCTTGACGTACTCTGCGGTAACCGGATCGACCGGAGCCGAGCCCGAATCCATTTTGACCGGATAGACGCCGCCCTTCGTTTCCTTGAGGAAATACTTGAACGCATCGACGGAGGTCAGGAACTTCAGCAGCTTGATCGTCGCGTCTTTTTTCGCGCCTGTGACTTCCTTCGAGACGGAATAGCCGCCTGCTCCGCCGAACCAGTTGTCCTTGAATTCCGGCTTGTCTTTGTAGCCCGGGAACGGGATAACCCCGATTTTGTCGGCGATCGGAGAGGCTGCGATGGAGGAAATCGCCCAAACGCCTTCGAACATCATGGCGCTCTTGCCGCCAAGGAACATGCTCGTAATCGCGTTGCCGTCGGTCGTGACCATGTTTTTGCCGAAGATGCCTTTATCCTGCCAGTTTTTCATCGTTTGCAGCAAGGAAACCATATCGGGATCGTTCCATTTCGCTTTGCCGCTCATCAGGTCTTCCGTTTTCTGGAAGCCGTATTTTTTCAGCGCCAGATTCGTCAGCAGATGGCCTCCGCGGAAGTTGTCCTTGTCAGCCATCGCCATCGGCACGATGTCGATCGCTTTGAATTTGTCGGCGACCGCCTCGAATTCCTCGATCGTTTTCGGCGGCTCTGCGCCGATTTTTTGGAACAGCTCTTTGTTATAGTAGATCGCGACACTGTAGAACTCGTTCGGCACGCCGTACGTTCCAGGCAGGTCTTTGTATCTCCACGTGTCGAACAGCGGCAGGAACGCGTCGGCCCACGCTTTGTCTTCTTTCAGGACGGGATCGAGATCCATCGCGATATTTTTCGCGTAGTCTTTGAAGGCCACCCCGCCGTAGTTCATCCAAATTTCCGGTACGCTGCCTGTCGCGACGGCCGTCTTGAACTTGTTGTTGAAGGCGGCCTCGTCGTTCAACGATTCGTCGACTACCGTAATATCCGGATTTTTCTCCATAAATTGCTTGAGCAGGTTCTGGAAGGCCACGGACTTCGGATCGGTACCGGAGATACGCGTCAAGATGCGGATGCTGACTTTTTCGCCGGCTTTGCCGTCGCCCTTGGAACCGGTATTGCCTTGCGCGGCGTCATTCGAACCGCAGCCTGCCAGCAGGCTTGAAGCGGCGAACAGCGATGCCAGCCCTAGTGTAAGCGCTCTTTTTTTCATGTGTTAAGCAACCTCCCCGTTTGTGTGCTCTCTGTTTGTCTGTTCGACATAGTGTCATTATAAGGGCCGCCGCCCGCCGCATGAATGCAATATCTTTACGCCACCGGGAATATTTTTAACATTCCGTGAACATTCCGTGCCAAAAAAAAGACCGCACCCGTTCGCAAAGCGGCGTAACGGGGCCGTCCTCGAAAAAGTCATTCGCGGGTATCGTTCCCGGTAAACCGGGATGGCGGGACGCTGAAATGCTTTTTAAAGCATTTGCTGAAGTAATGGGGATCTTTGTAGCCGACGGATTCGGAGACGAACAGCAAATTTTTACACCCGTTCTCCATCATTTCCTTGGCCTTGTTCAACCGCCGCCTCGTCATGTACTCCACGACGGAATAACCCGTCTCATTCTTGAAAATGCGGCTCAAATAGCTGGGATGAACAAAAATGCTTTTGGCAATCGCGTTCAAATCGAGGTCCGGGTCGGCATATTGCCCGTCGATAAACTGCTTGGCCTTATCCACGAGCTTGGCCGGCGTCGACTGCTTCAAGCTGTGCGTCTGCTCCAGCACCCGGCCGAACAGCGCCGCCGCCCAGTCCGCGATCTCCTCCATCCGCTCCAGCTCGTCGACCAGCCGCACCGGATTGAACGTATCGCCCCCATAAAATGTCATATCCAGCTTGCTCTCGGCGGCGTACAGGTTCAGCGTCGCAACGAGCTCGTAGACGGTCATGTACAGCATATCCAAAGACAGCTTCTGCCGCACGATCCCTTCCAGCCATTGCCGCAGCTCCTGCTCCACCGCCGCCTTGTTGCCCAGCCTCAGCTGGACCATCAGCGTCTCCCGGATAAAGGACAGGTCCGCTTTCAGCGCAGGCTTCGGCAAACGGTCGAACGGGATGACCCGGTCGCCCCCGAGAACGGTGCGATGCTTGCACGCCAGCACCGCCTCCTTATACGACTGCGGAAGGCCGCCGGGACCTTGCGCGACATTGCCGATACCGGCCGTCACGGTAAATTTCAAGAACCGGCGCACCGCTTCAACGGCTTCGGTGCCCCGCCGCTCCAGCCACTCCTTCTCCCGGATATGCCCAGCATTCGGATGCACCAGCAGCACCGTTCGATCGTCGTCATCCAGCGTAAGCTCGCACGCCCGAAGGCCGCCGAACAGCTCGCCGACGATATTGAATACGGCGAACCGCTTCCAAGGCGGATGTTCTTTTCCGTCTCCCGGGGATTTGTCAATCGAGAACACCATAACAAGCAGCGCCTCGTCCCGCAGATTCGGACAAAACTGCCGCCATTTGTCCGGGCTTTGCCCGGATCCGACGGGTCCGGTGCCGTCCAGCAGGCCCTGGATGAACGTCCGTCGCAAAATTGTGTTGCTTTCGCGAACGCTCTGCCTGAAATCCTCCTGCTGCGAATGGCGCGCCATGTCCTCCCGAATTTTCGCCGACATCGCGGTTAACACCTGCATCAGCTCCTCCATGTTGACCGGCTTGAGCAAATAATCGGACACGCCTGCCTGCAAAGCCGTTCTTGCATAGTCGAAGCTCCCGTAGCCGGTGAGGATAATGATGCGAAGCTCGGGAAACCGATGCTGCGCCGCCTTCGCGAACGCCAGGCCGTCCACGATCGGCATGTTAATATCGACGATCGCCAGCCGGATCGGCGCATGCTCGAGCAGCAGCAGCGCCTCCTCCCCGTTCTCGGCCTCTCCGGCGATCTCGAAGCCGAGCTCCTGCCAGTCGACACCGACCTTCAGCCGTTCCCGGATCAAATATTCGTCATCGACGATCATCGCTTGAATCATGCGGTATCCCCCCGTTCTCGATCGCCGGCAGCGTAATGCGGACGGTCGTTCCCTCCTCGGGCACGCTGTCGATCTCCAGCCCGTATTCATGGCCGAAATAAAGCTTGATACGCTCGTCGGTGCTCTTCAGCCCGAAGCTTTTCGTCCGATAATGCCCAGGGTCCGGCTTCAAAATTTGCCGCAGCCGCTGCGGCGCAATGCCTGCGCCGTTATCGCTCACCTCGATCCGCACCCTGCCGTCCAAGACATGCGCTTGGATGCGGATCAGCCCTCTTCCCCGCTTGTTTCGAAGCCCGTGATGGATCGAATTTTCCACAATCGGCTGCAGCAGCAGCTTGATCGTCGAGTACTTGTAGACGTTATCGTCGATCTCGAACCGGACATCGATCCGGTCGCCGAAGCGCACCTTCAAAATTTCCAAATACGTTTGCGTAATGATGATTTCGTCTTCCATGGAGATGATGTGGCTGCCCTTGCTGAGCACGCCCCGGTAAAACAGCGCCAGCTGGTTTACAATATTGACGATATCCGCATTCCGCTTCAAATCGGCAAGCGCGCAGATGCTCTCCAGCGTGTTGTACAAAAAGTGCGGGTTGATTTGGGACTGCATGACGGCGAGCTCGTACTCTTTTTTCTTCTTCTGCTCTTCCACCATGTTATCCATCAGCGTTTTGGTGCGGACGACCATTTTGTTGAACTCTCTGGCCAGGGCGCCGATCTCGTCGCGCTCCTTCAGTTCGAGCCAGACGTCGAGGTTGCCCTCCTGTACGCTTTTGACCGTTTTTTTGATTTGATTCAACGGCCTCGTAATCGATCTGGCGATCAGAATCGTCAAGAGGATGGCCGAAACGACGAAAATGAGGCTTAAATAAAAGGTTTTTTCCATCAAAATCTGATTATCGCGGGTAATCTCCTTAATCGGCACGATTCCGACAATAATCCAGTTCAAGCGCGGATAGGTGCGGGCAACGACCAGATGGTCCTCGCCGTTCAAGCTGAACGTCCGGCCGCCCTCATGCCCGATCACCCAGGAATAATAAGGCTCCTGCCCGATGGAAGCATAGAGCCGGCTCTTGTCGCTGTGCGAAGCGACCGTGCCTTGCTTGTTGACGATAAAAATTTGACCGCTGTGCCCGATATTGATATGGGCGTATTGATCGGCAATGTACCGCTCGGCGATGGATAGTTGGATCACTCCCAAGGGACTCCCGTCCTTGGCGGTGTTGAATTTCTGAAGGAGCGATACGACAGGCTGCGCTGTCCCTTCCTTCTCGTAGTTGCTTTTGGCCGTATCCTTCCATACGGGACCGTAAGCGGAGCCTGTGAATGCCCGGACATATTCATCGTTGACATTCCGGACGTTCTTGAGCCCGCCGGAATCGTACAGGTGGCCGTTGCGGTCGTAAATGAGCATAGCGTCCACGAACGTCTTGGAATCGACGATATCGGCGAGAGCGTTCGAAACCTCGACCGAACGGTTGTAATTTTCCAGCGGGTCCGAGGTGGGCGGGGCGCTCAGGTAGCGCTGCACGCTGTTGTTCGTAATCGCGATTTTGGAGTAATTTTCCGAATTGTCGAGGATGATCTCCAGCTTCTCCGAGACCAGCCGCAAATTTTGCTCCGTGTTCTCCACCGCCTTGTCGATCAGAATCGCGGACGAGACGCGGTACGTAAAGACGGACAGCAGAATCAGCAGCAAGGATAGGGCGGTCATAAACGAGAGGGTGATCTTTTTATTAACGGAAAGCGAGTAATAATAGTCCGATACGCGGTTTTTCATAGCTGTCAGCAAGCCCCGTCACCTCTCCCGCAGTAAGCGCTATCAGAGTTTCATTATAGGACAAAACGGAGGTGCATTGGAACACCTCCGAATTGGTAAAACCTTGCAGTTGTCTTAATTTTGCAGATCGATGACGACCATCTGGTGGCATTCGAGCTCAGGCAGCGTGTATTCGATGCCTTCGGCGACCGGTCTGTAGTCGAGCGGCGTGCCTTGCGGGGCTAAGTACACGCCTTTAACTTGTCGTCCCGGCAACCGCAGCTTCACGTCGACGTTATAGAGCGGTACGATGTCCTCGATGATCTCGACACCGTCCCCACGCTTGACCGGCACCGCGTACAGCAGATGATTCACGAGACGACGCTCGCCCGGCTGCTCCTGCAGCGTGACGACCCCTTGGGCGGGCAGGCTCGTTGTCAGCGTCTTGTCCGGCAGCAGCCGGTCCAGCGCGTAGAGCACGGTTTCCTTCAGGAACAGGCTGCCCTTCGTCGCGTAGTCCTCGAAGACGTTCCAAGCGATGTAAATGCCGCTGGCGCCTTCCACCATTCCCGGGCCGCCGTCGTTCATCGAGCTGGGCGTATGCTGGTGCGACGAGAACGTGAAGACTTCCCGGTTAAAATAAGGATCTTCGCGCCGCCCCAGCTCGGCTCCGCCATCCAAAGCGATCTTCTGCCCCGCGGCGTACATGACGAACGACGCTTCGCCAAGGCTCCGCAGCGGAAACTTCGGGCGAAAATAATCCGGCTTGAACGGATTGTCGCCGACCCGCCGCACGCCGAAATCGATGGCGAAATCGCGCTCCTCCGCGTCCAGCCCGGATTTGCCCGAAGCGAGCAGCTTCCCGCCCTGCCGGAGAAACGTCTCCAGTTTCACGCGCAGCCCGTCCGAGATCAGCACGTAATCAGGCAGGATAATGACTTTGTATTGTTCGAAATCGGCATCCGGATCGATCACGTCGAACAAAAGCTTGCCTTCCAGCAGCATTCGTACCGCCCCGGCATCGGAATTGCCCGTGAACATGGCGCCGCCCATTTTGTCCACGCCGACCGATTCGACGGACAGCAGTCCGATATCCGCGATGGCCTTCGTATCCGCGCACCACGCTTCCTTCCGCTCGACCTCGGCGTACGCCTTGCCGATCAGCTCGTAGGTGGCCGGGTCCATCAGCCCCTCGGGATGCAGCTGGTCGCCGATGGAGCAGCGCGCCCCGTTCGCCAAGCTGAGCGCCGTTTCGTAGCGCAGCGCATTCGGATGCTTGTAGCCGCCGAACTCGCCCCAGAACGTGTGGAATTTGCCGGTCATGCCGAGGAAATCCATGCCAAGCGGCTGCACGTAGCGGGCCGACAGCGGAAAATGATCGTAGCCCCAGCCGCCGGTCGGCAGCGATTCCAGCTCCAGGTGCGTGTTCATCGCCGCCAAGTCCCGGCGCCCCTGCGAGATATGCCCCGCGTTATGGAAAATCGGCATCTGCGGCTTAATCGCATAGATCGCTTCGCGAATCCGTCGCGTATAATTCGCGTAAATCCGCTCGCCCTGCTCGACGACGTGCCGCTTCTCGCGGGGGTCTTTTCCTTCCCCGCGCAGCATGGCCACGCACGTATGACAGTAGCAGGTGCGGACGCCGACGATATCGAGAAAAATGCCGTCGGCATCGTACTTGCGCACGACCTCCTCCACCTGGCGGACCATCAGATCAAGATAAGGCGAATTCAAGCAAAATTGATGATATCCCGGCGTCATGAACCCTTTGACCCAGTTCGTCTGGTCGTTCTCGTCCCGCATCAGCCATTCGGGATGGACACGCGCCAGCTTCTCGTCGAAGCCGACCGACAAGTAGACCGGAGTCTTCACGCCGATTTCGTGCGCCGCTTCAATCTGCGCGCCGAGCAGGTCGAAGTCCAGATGCGGGTGAATCTCGTTCGTTTCGGATGGAAAATACGCCCACCCATGGTGGCATTTTGCGAAGACGGTAATCGAGTCGACGTGCCCCCGCTTGAGCATTTCCTGAAACTGCGGCTTGGAAAACTTCCGCCCGATATGCGGGATCATTTCAGAGGTGTGGAAATCTAAGTGTACTTGCCGGAATCGCATCGTATGGCGACCTCGCTTTCTTGGGTTAGGTGTGTAAGCCGCTGTGCAGCTTGATTTATCGGATTGTCCAAACGGCGTGCTCCGTCTTCTCCAGCAGCCAGTCCAGTAGGGTGCCTACCCTTTTTGGATACCGCCAGCTGCGTCTAAAGCGCAAAAAAATCTTGATCGGTGAGCCCGCGGAACAGCTCGGCGAGACGCTTCGGAAACGGACGGTCCTCCGGTTTATCCCGGGTCATGTCCGCTCGCTTACAATTCATCCGAAATCATGGACGCCTTTGCCGCCAAGGCCCCCCCGGGCGGCAGCCATCTCCTCCGCGGGGAGCAAGTCGGGCAGCACAGATACCCTTCCTTCTCGCTGCGGTCCAGCTGCTCTTGTGTCAGACTTCCGCCTGTCCGTTTCCGCTCCTCCATCGCCTTCCGGCCTCCTGCGCTTTTTCTTTTGTCGGGGTTATTGTATCATTAGGACGTTGGGAAAGTATTTGAAAGGCCTTCCATCGATTTGCACAAAATTCCGCTATTCGCGAAAACCTGGCGCCCGGAGGAACCCGAGATGAAGGATTTGGCAGAAATCGCTCCGCATGTGCGTTCGGCGGCTCCCTACACGTATAACGGCGGCGAGCATGAAGGAACAAGAGTCGGCTATACGTTCGCCTATCACCTGTTTTTGGACGGCCGGGGAGATATCGTTGTGGATAATGTCACGTATTCCGTGGAAAAAGGCACCTTGATGTTCATCCGCCCGGGACAGGTGCATTCGTTTCATCATAAGCCCGGCTTTCCGCTCGATTCCTATAACATTTATTGCGATTTGTGGGAGCGGCACCCGATTCCGGAGCCGCGCTTCGCCTTTTATCCCGATCCGCCCGACCGGTCGATGCTGACCCGGCAGGAGCCTTGTCCCGGACTGGACGAATTTCCGACCAAAACGTCGCTGAGCCCCTATCCGCATCTGATTGAATTGTTCGTGCAAATCGCCAGATCGGAGGACGCTCCTTATTATGCGGAATCGATTACGGGGGCGCTGATGCGCGCGTTTCTGCTGCGCTGGTACAACAGCATCAAGAGCGCTGCGCCGAACGATTACCGCATCCTGCAAATTATGGAGGAAATGGAGCGCCATCCGGAGCGCCGGTATTCGTTCGAGGACTGGTGCCGCAAATGCCGGCTGAAAAAATCGTACTTCTACAAGCTGTTCAAGCAGGAGACCGGCATGACCCCGAAGGAGTATCTGCTGCGAATGAAGATGAAAAAGGCGGCTAATTTGCTGCTGGAAAGCCGGCAGTCGGTCACGTCCATCTCGGACAATCTTGGCTACGATTCGATCCATTATTTTTCCAAGCAGTTTGCCGCTTTTTACGGGATCAGTCCGACGGCTTTCCGCAGCCGGAACAGTCTGCCGCGGGATTCGGGCTAGCGGCCGACCGAAGTGCGCCAATTTCGGGCTTCATCACGTGCTCCAGCAGGAACGCCATACATCGGTTGACCGATACTCCGATATAATCAAAAACCTCGTCGCGCCGCAGAAACTCCAGCGGCTCGCACGCCGTCATTTCGTCGAAATGGAAATCTTTGTCCAAATCGTCGAGCAATGACGCAACGGACTTCGCACTGATTTCGTCCATGGCCACTTCGGGAATCGGGTGCGGGCTCCGTTGCAGCCCGTATCGCGCAATAATGACACCGTTGAGTCTCCAGAAGTCTCTGTAGCTCATGTTCCGCGCTTCGCTCCGTTCCTCCGCCGACAACGACCGAACCTTTTGAAAATACGTATCCTCTGACCACAAATCATCCGAAAGCAAATGACATAAATAGCCGCTATAAAAAGGCTGGCGTATCCGTTCTTTATATTTTTCCATAAACCTCCAATAATTAATGCGGCGTCCCCCCATTGACTCTCTTTCGACAAAGTGGGTAACCTCTTTGGAATGGTTCATTTCATGAAGACCGTCCGGCGCAATTCCGCCGAGCAAAAAATCGCTGCGGTTTTCGATGGAAAGCTTTTGTGCAACCAGACTGGATATGCAGTAGTGCATGATTCTCGAGCCCATGCTCCCTCTCTCCTTCTCTATCGTCTATAAAGCTATCGTCTCCTTTTCTTCCAATTACTTCAATTGCAATCGGCTGATGAATCGCTGATAATTAAATTACTTAACTATTCACCTTGCCGCTATGATTCAGGCAGACAATCGGACGGGTAATGACAACTATCTACGGCCTGACGGCTAAGGGACCGCTAGACGCGTCGTTACAAAATCTTAACACCAAGCCCTATTGTCCTGCGTTACAATGAATCTCACAGGCTAGGAAAGGGAGGGAAGCTCATGAATTTCACACTGAAGCAACTGAAGTATGCGCTCGTAAGTCTGCTGCTCACGTTCGCTCTGATTGTGACCTACCAGCATGTGCAGCCGCTCTGATTCCGATACATTACACATTAAACCGTTGATATAACTTGAAAAGGACCGGGCGGTCCTTTTTTTCGTCGTTGCATCTCCCCTGAATTTAAGATGTTGTTAAGAATTTCCTCCGCTAGTTATTAAGATGTCCCGGCTATACTGAGCTTCGAATGCAGGATATCGTACGGAGGGGATAAGGATTGAACTGGCAGGCAGAGCATGCTGTGGAAAAAAAGCATCCGACGGAGCAAGCAGATTCCGGGGCCTTGAGGGACCAGACGCCCGTGGTCCAGATTCGCAGGCTTACGAAGACGATCCGGGGAAAAACGATCGTCAACCGGCTCGATCTGGAGGTGCGGTCCGGAGAAATATTCGGCCTTCTCGGTCCGAACGGCGCAGGGAAAACGACGACGATCCGCATGATCGTCGGTCTCATCGGAATGTCCGGCGGGGAAGTGCTGATCGACGGGATTAGCATCAAGCGGCAGTTTGAAGACGCCATGAAGCGTGTCGGGGCGATTGTCGAAAATCCGGAGATGTACAAGTATTTGTCCGGTTACCACAATTTACTGCACTTTGCGAGGATGCACGAAGGCGTGACGAAGGCCAGAATCGACGAGGTCGCCGAACTGGTCGGCTTGAAGGAGCGGATTCGCGATAAGGTGCGTACCTACTCTCTCGGGATGCGCCAAAGGCTGGGCGTCGCTCAAGCGCTGCTGCACCGTCCGAAGGTGCTGATCCTCGACGAGCCAACCAACGGTCTGGACCCGGCAGGAATCCGGGAGCTGCGCGATTATTTGCGGCGGCTGGCCCGGACGGAAGGGCTGGCGATTATCGTTTCCAGCCACCTGCTGTCCGAGATGGAGCTGATGTGCGACCGGGTCGCCATCATCCGCCAAGGCGAGCTGATCGCCGTTCGTCCGGTACGCGAGCTGGCTGCCGATACCGTACACGCCGTACGCCGCGTCGTATTCGAAGTGAACGAACCGGCAAGCGCGCAGTTGCTGCTCGCTTCTTCTTGGCCGGAGGCGGGCTTTAGGCAAGCCGATCCGGAATCCGGCGAAGGGGCCGAGTCGGCTATCGAGGGCAAGCTCGATAAACGGGCGATTCCCGCCGTCGTACGCACGCTGGTGCAGGCCGGCATTGAGGTGTTCGGCGTCCGAAGCTCAGGCCGGACGTTGGAAGAACAATTTTTGGCGTTGACGGGAGGGGAGCGGCATGCTTAGGCTGATGCCTTTGGTGCAGAACGAATCGATGAAAATTTTCCGTCGATGGCGAACCTGGCTGATGGCTGCGAGCTTGATCGTATTTATGACGCTCCTGTCCACCGTCCAATTTATGGATAAGCCGCTCGATCAGCGGGACTGGAAAACCCGGCTCGCGGAAAATATTCAGCAGACGGAGCAGATGATGAGCGACGCGCGGTTGGGCGACGGACAGAAGCAGCGTCTTCAGGAAAGCATTCTCCGCGACCGGTATGCGCTCGAGCATGGCATCCCTATCAATGAACGCAGCATGTGGACTCCTGTCACGCTGGGAACAAGCCTGATCACGCTGATCACGATCTTTACGATCGTCGTAGCGGCAGACAACGTCGCCGGGGAGTTTTCGGGAGGTACGATCAAGCTCATCCTGATCCGGCCGGCCAAACGGTGGAAGGTGCTGCTGAGCAAATATATCGCCTCCCTCGGATTCGCCTTGTTTCTGCTGGTTTCGGTTTTTGCCGTAAGCTGGCTTCTCGGCATCGGCTTCTACGGACTCGGCGCGCTTCATCAGCCCCTTCTCGACGTAAGAGACGGCATGATCGTCGAACAAAGCATGGTCGCTTCTCTGCTTCAAACGTATGCGCTGAACAGCGTTTCCCTCGTCATGATGGCGACGTTCGGATTCATGATCTCCACCGTGTTCCGGTCGAGCTCCTTCGCCATCGGCGGGTCCATTGCCCTGCTCTTTGTCGGAACGAGCATCGTACACGGGCTGCGCGAATACCCTTGGGTCAAGTATGTGCTGTTCGCCCACCTCGATCTGACGCAATATCTGAAAGGGAAGCCGCTGATCGAAGGGATGACCCTCAGCTTCTCGGTTACGATGCTGCTCGCTTATTTTGTGCTGTTTATGGCGCTGTCGTTCTTCATCTTCGGCAGGCGGGATGTAGCCGCTTAGACATGCAAAAAGACGCCAGCATCCCGCTGTGCCGGGTGCGACTGGCGTCTATTTTGCCGTCAGGAGGTTCTGCTGAGGCGTATCATGTCCTTACGCCGGTAAATGCCGAGAACGAGGCCGATAATCGCCATCTCGACTATTATATGGGTGCCGCCATAGCTGACGAACGGAAGGACAACCGAGGTAATCGGCAGCAGGCCTAGCGACATACCGATGCAGTAGCCGAATTGTGCCACGATGAGGGAAGTTGCGGCCACGATCAGCAGTTTGCCATACGTTTCGCGGACTTGCCCCATCGAATGAAACAGCCGAGTTACGAAATAAACGGCAGCGCCTGCAACCGCGATACCGACGCCCCAACCGAAGCTGTAGACAAGATAAGTAAAAATCAGTTCACTATGAACATACGGCAGCTTCGGATTGACGGCCCCGAATCCGTGGCCCCACCAGCCGGCGCTGTTCAGAGCCTCTCTCATCTGGATGTACATATACCCCGCGCCCGAAGGATCTCTATCGGGATTAAGAAAGGCTAACACTCGCTGACTCAAGTAATACCGGATCAAGAACGCTCCACCCAGAAGAAGCAGTGTTCCTCCCGTTTGTAGTAGCGTAAGCCACCATTTACGGGTAACGACGCTGCATAATATCCCGTAGCTTACCAGATAAAACAGAATCGTCGGTAACGAAGGCACCATAATATAGAGCATGACCGGTACGAGAACAAAAGCAAACATCGATTTCAGCCAAAAATTACGCTTCTGCCCCCGCCAATCGAGGAGCAGGCCAGCCGCCGCAGCCATAAATAAATAGGAGCTGATAACCGTCCAATCCACCGCGAAACTTCCAAACGCAATATAACTTCTCGCCCCATTCACCATCTGCCCGAACAGCGTAGTACAAACCATACCAACGCCGGCAACCCATACATAAAGAGCGACCAAGCCTTCAGCTTCCGGTAATCCATAAAATAAAACAGCAATAAAACCGGCAGTCCTAGCGCGATGAAAAACATTTTACGGATTGCGAAACCAACTCCGTCGAGGGCGTTGGAACGCATCGCCGCATAGCTGGACTCGATGCTGTACATCGCAAAGACCCCCAGCCCCAGAAAGGCGATCAAGCCGAGCAGCAAGCCCCAATGCATCCGCGGCTTGTGAATGCGATGCAGCTCCCGGCCGACCGTTAACGGGTCGCCCATCTGCCGGATCGCCCAGGCGACGGCTTCCTCCCGGCTCGCGCCTTCCGCTTCTTTCTCGATTACCAGCTCCTCCAAGTGGCTTTCCAGCTCGCGCCGGATATCCTTATGCAGCTCCCTCACCCGAATCTGCGAGCAAACGCTGCTCAAATAATTCCGCACGTCCTCGTGCTCGCGGATCATGCTCTTCCCTCCCCCAAGACGAGATCGACCGCGTCGCGGAACTGCTTCCACTCCGCCGTTTTCTCCTGGAGATGCCGCTTGCCGGCCTCGGTGATGCGGTAATATTTGCGCTGCCGTCCTTGCGCCTCTTCCCAATACGCCTCGACCCAGCGTTCCGCCTCCATGCCGTGCAGAATCGGATACAGCGTCCCTTCCTTCAGCGAAAATATCCCGCCCGAGCTCTTCTCCAGCTCCTTGATCAGCTCGTACCCGTACATATTGCGCCGCCCGAGCAGCGTAAGAATCATCGTGCCGGTGCTTCCTTTCAGCAGTTCCTTGCTTAGCTTCATAGCAAAGCGCCTCCTTTCCTAGCTTATGCTGCATTCGAATTTATGCATCGCAAATCTATGTATCGTAATTCTAGGTATTAGTATAGCGGGTATTCCTGTGCTTGTCCAGCTTCCCCCGCGCTTCAAACCGTCAACCGCTCCACCAGCCGGACCGGCAGCTCCTGCTTCTCCGGATCATACCGGTCTTCCGCAATATAGCGGTGCAGCATTTGAAAAGCGGCGCGGCCCACATCCTTGTTCGACTGCTCCACCGCCGTAATGTCGAGCAGTTGTCCAAGCGTATGGTTATCGAAGCCGATCACCGCCAAATCGTCCGGTACGCGAAGCCCGAGCTTGCGCGCTTCGGTGACAAGCCCCGCCGCGGTCTGATGCGTGCCCGCCAGCACCGCCGTCGGGCGCGGGTTCATGCCGGACAGCCGATGCACGACCTCCATGCCCGCTTCCATCGATAGCGCGTCGTAGAACATCCACTCCGGCCGCAGCGGCTCCCTCACGGCAGCGAGCGCTTCGCGGACGGCGCGTTCCCGCGCCAGGCTCGTATTGCTGTTGCGCCTGCCGATGCAGCAGGCGATGTGCCGGTGTCCCCGAGCCGTCAAATAGCGCAGGCCCGTTTCAAAGCTGCGATAGTGGTCGATATAGGCGCAGGACAGCGGCTCGTCTCCTGCGTCCTCGCAAACGACGATCGGACCGTAAGCCAAATAAGGCTTGATCACATTCCACGCGTTCGTCCGCGACGTAATAATGACGCCGTCGACCTGCTTCATTCTGAGCATTTCGAGCACGTTGAGTTCTTCCTCGGGGCGGTAGTTCGTCTGGCAGAGGACGACCCGGTACCCGCGCCGGTTCGCTTCGCTCAAGATGCCTTCCACCGGCGAGCTCAAGTACGGATTATCCACATAAGGGAGCACGACCGCGATCATCGACGTCTTGCCTTTGATCAAATGCACGGCGTTCAAATTTTGCACATAGTCCAGCTTCCGCACCGCCTCCAGAACGGCCGCTCGTTTATCCTCGCTAACGTACGGGTGGCGGTTCAGCACGCGGGAAACCGTCGTAACCGAAACGCCTGCCATGCGGGCAATTTCTTTAATGTTTGCCATAGCCGTCCGCCTCCTCGCCTTTATTAGCCTTATTGTAGCACAGTGCTTTTCATAGAAAAAAACGCTTGCTATGAAATGCATTCCATACATTACACTTAGTTCAAGGGATCGTTTCTACCGGCGTGACGGCACATTGCTGGCGTAACGGTTAGCGTCCCGATGATGAGTTCGAACGGCTCCAAGTTCCACAACATACAAAAAGCACAAGCTCTGCCGCATCTCTACGGCTGGCCTGTGCTTTTTTTCAGTTAATTGATTCGTGGCGCACGAACCTGCATCCGGTCAGCGAATTTGCCTCGGCTGCTCGGTGTTCGATGCGACCACATCCAAGCTTTGCTGCGCCTGATCCAACTGGTTCTGCACCTGAACAAGCTCCTGTTCGTGATGCTCGTGGTCCTGCGCCGCCATCTGGCTCTGCGCCTTCGCCAGCGCTTGCTGCGCCGACTCCAGCTCCGCGAGCGCTGCGGACAGCTTGTGCGGGTCGGACTGAAGCTGCGCGTGGCGGACGGCCATTTCGGCGTCCTTGGCCACCTGGATCGCCTTCTCCGCGTTGTCGATCACATGCCGGATCGGCATTTGGTGCTGGTTGACCTGTGTCATGTTCGGCATCTTCCTCTCAATCATGCTGGATGTGCACACGGTTCAACCTTTAAGATGCGCGAAAAACTCCGGCTTCATTCCTTTTTTGGAGAAACGTTACATTCCGATTCGCTCGTATACAACAAAATCGTAGTCATACGGGTTTTTCTCGTCCTTCACACCCCGCTGTCGCGACACCTCACGCCATTCGCCGGGCGTAAGCTCGGGAAAAAACGTATCGGCTGCGAACCGGTGCGCGATCTCGGTAATATACAGCCGGTCCGCGAACGGAAGCAGCTGCCGGTATACCTCCGCGCCGCCGATGACGAACAGCTCCTCGTCGGCCCGGCTTCCGCCGCGGCCGTAGTCGGCAGCCGCCTCCCGCGCCGAATGGACCACCTCGCAGCCTGGCGCAGCAAACCGCTCGTCCCGGGTCAGCACGACATTGCGCCGTCCGGGCAAGGGCTTGCCGATGGAATCGAACGTCTTGCGGCCCATCAGCACCGTATGTCCCTTCGTCGTTTGCTTGAAATAAGCCAAATCCGCCGGCAAGCGCCACGGCAGCGTATTGTTGATGCCGATGCCGCGGGCTTCGTCCATCGCGAGTATGAAAGAAATCGTCACGCCAACCTCTCCTTGCGTATAGTATGCCGCTTTGCTAATCGCAAACGACCTTTTTGCCTAATGATGCCACCGTACGCTCCCGTTATACCGCGATCGGCGCTTTAATCGACGGATGGCTCTGGTATCCGATAATCTCGAAATCCTCGAACCGGTAGTCAAACAGCGAATCCGGCTTCCGCTTGATCACCAGCTGCGGCAGCGGATACGGCTCGCGGGTCAGCTGCAGGTTGACCTGCTCCACATGGTTGGCGTAAATATGCACGTCCCCGCCCGTCCAGATCAGCTCACCCGGCTGCAGATCGCACTGCTGCGCCACCATATGCGTCAGGAACGCATAGCTTGCGATGTTGAACGGCAGCCCGAGAAACGTATCGACCGAACGCATGTTGAACAAGCACGACAGCTTGCCGTCCGCGACGTAAAACTGGAACGCATAATGGCAAGGCGGCAGCGCCATGTTGTCCACTTCGGCAGGATTCCACGCGCTGACCAGATGCCTGCGCGAATCGGGATTCCGCTTGATCTGCTCGATCAGCTTGGCGATCTGATCGATGCTCCGTCCGTCCGGCGCCGGCCACGAACGCCACTGCGAGCCGTAAACCGGCCCGAGATCGCCGTTCTCGTCCGCCCACTCGTCCCATATCGTGACACCGTTCTCTTGCAAATAGCGGATATTCGTGTCCCCGCTCAAAAACCACAGCAGCTCGTGCAAGATCGAGCGGATGTGAAGCTTTTTCGTCGTTAGCAAAGGAAAGCCCTCGGACAAATCGAACCGGAGCTGCCGCCCGAATACCGAGATCGTCCCGGTTCCGGTACGGTCCTCCTTGCGCACCCCGTTCGCCATGATGTCCTGCAGCAGATCTAAATATTTTTGCATCGGTCGCACCTCGATCGTTCGTGATCGTTCTATTATAGCAAACTTTCAAGGCCCGCTTCATCAAAAAAAATATGAATCGCGTTCACACCCCGATGACATTTATCCGATATAATAGATTTGTTCCCATATATCACCATCGGTTGAGGAGGAAAATCATTTGACCAAGCATTCGTCCCACTGGAAAAAAACCGCCATCCTTTCGGTGCTCTCCGCCTCGCTGCTGGGCGCGCCCGGGTTCTCCGGCGTCCCTTACGCGCTGGCGGCCGAACCGGCGACGGGGACCAAAGCCGCCGCTTCGACTCCCGCCAAATCGGACATGCAGCTGGCCTTCGAGAAAGGAGCGGTAGAAGGGTATCCGAACGACACCGACCTGCGCGGCAGCCGGCCGGTCACCCGCGCGGAGCTCGTCACCATGCTGAACCGGGCGGCCAAGCTCGCGAAGAGCGACAAATCGGCGCAGCCGTTCCCCGACTTGGAGGCATGGCAGCTGGAAGCCGTCGCCAACGCCGTCGCGGCCGGCATCGTATCCAAAGGCGACAGCGGCCTCTTCGAGCCGAACCGTCCGGTGACCCGCGAAGAGCTGGCCGTTCTCGTCGTGCGCGCACTCACCAAAGGCCAAGCGCCGAAAGTAAACCAGAACGTGCTGAGCTACTTCAAAGACGCCTCCTCCATCAGCGAGTCGTCCCGTCCGTATGTTGCGTACGGGGTGCTCGCCGGCCTGTTCGAGCCAAAGCTGGACGGCAATTTCGATCCGAAGGGCTCCGTGACTCGCGACGAAGCGGTCAAAGCACTGAAACCGGTTCTTTTCCAAGTTATCGATATTCTTACGACGAACGACATTCACGGCCATATCGAAGTGGGCTTTGACAAGAAGCGCAACCAGGCGCAGGGCGGCATCGAAACGCTCGGCGGCATCGTCGACGACTTCCGTTCGGTCAACCCCGGCGGCACGGTCGTCGTGGACGGAGGAGACGCGTGGCAAGGAACGCTCATCTCCAATACGACGAACGGCCAATCCGTCATCGATTCGATGGCTCAGGTCAAATATGACGCCGCCGCCATCGGCAACCACGAGTTCGACTTCGGCCGGGACACGCTGATCGACAATATCAAAAAAGCGAAGTTCCCGATTCTCGGAGCCAACATCATCGAAGATAAAACCGGCAAGCGCGTCGACTGGACGCAGCCTTATACCATCGTAGAGAAAGGCGGGCTGAAGGTCGGCATTATCGGCCTCGCCACGCCGCAGACCAAGACGACGACCAAGTCCACCAACATCGAAGGCTTGACATTCGCCGATCCGGTTCCGTACGCGAAGGAGCTGTCGGCCGAGCTGCGCGCCAAAGGAGCCGACATCGTCATGGTGACTTCTCACCTGCCGGGCGAGCAGGACGCCAAATCGCAGCAAATTATGGGCGAGCTCGTCGATCTGGCGAACGGAACAGGCAACGGCACGCTGGACGCGATCGTCGGGGGCCATTCCCATAAGCGCGTAGCAGGGATCGTGAACCACATTCCGGTCGTCGAAGCGCAAAGCTGGCTGTACGCCGTCGGCCACATTCAGCTATATGTCGATAAAGAAAGCAAAAAAGTCGTTTCCTCGAACGCCAGCCTGCTGGAAACGTACACGAATCTGACGACCGCAAACAAAGACGTGCAAAAAACGGTCGCCGACTACCAGGCGAAAATTGCCGAGCAAACCAATAAGCAAATCGCCGTAGCCGCCGAAAAATGGACGACCCGCTCCTACCGGTACGACATCAACGGCAATCAGGTGCGTGACGGCGTGACGCCGATCGGCAACTCCGTTACCGATGCGATGCGCTGGGCCGAGAAGTCCGATATCGCCTTCACGAACATCGGCGGTCTGCGCGCGGATATCGAGCCGGGCAAAGTCACCTACGGCATGATGTTCGAGGTGCTGCCGTTCGGCAACTACAACCGCACCGGCACGATGACCGCCGCCCAGATCAAGACGCTGCTTGAGGTGACGGACCAATATTCCAAGCTGCCGGCCATGCAGTTCTCGGGTCTGAAGGTCGAGTGGGACAATACGAAGCCGCAGGGCCAGAAATACAGCAAAATTACGCTTCTGGACGGCACCCCGATCTATGTCGACGGGAAGCTGAACGACAGCCGCACCTTCAAAGTGACGACCAACGACTTCATGTCGACCGGCTCCGGGGACGGATTCACGACGTTCGCGGAAGTGAAGGACTGGAAGGACGGCATGATCATGCTGGACGCCTGGGTTGATTATATGAAGGAGAAGGGCGCTGCCGGCCAGCCGCTCTCCCTGCCGAACGACGGCCGCGAAATCCGGCTGGATCTAAAAAAATAACGCCGCTGCACAAGGAAACCCGCAGGCCCTGGCTCGTTCAGGTCTGCGGGTTTTATTGCTTCACCTTATCCCGTAAAGCGGAAAAATCTTCAGGCAGCAGCGGTTTATAAAAGTAATAGCCTTGAATCGTACAATCGCCGATCGCTTGTAGCAGCTTCACCTGCTCCTCCGTCTCCACGCCTTCCACCACAACCGATAAATTCAGGCTCCGGGCCATCGCCATAATCGCTTTGACAATTCCGGCATGTCCTTCGTTCTCGGCCATTTCCCCGACGAACGACTGCGCGATTTTGAGCGAATCGACTTGGAAGGTCCGCAAATAGCCGAGCGACGAATACCCCGTACCGAAATCGTCCATCGAGATATGCAGGCCCAACGCTTTGAGGCGCAGCAGCGTATCGGTCGTTTCCTTCGTATTCTGCAGCGCGACGCCTTCCGTAATTTCGATAATCAGCCGGCCGGAGGCCATTCCCGTTTCCTTCAAAATACCGGCCACCTTGTCTACGAAGCCGTCCTGCACAAGCTGTCTGGGCGAGACGTTAACCGCGATTTTCAGCGGCGGCCTCCCTTCCCGCTCCCATTCGACCGCCTGCCTGCACGCCGTCCGAATGACCCAATCGCCGATCGGCACGATCAAGCCGGTATCCTCGGCAAGCGGCACAAAGTCGGAAGGCGGCACCAGATGCCCGTCCGCATTCCTCCAGCGCAGCAGCGCTTCCGCCCCGACGATCGCCAAATCTTTGGAGCTTACCTGCGGCTGGTAGCACAGAAACAGCTCGTCATGATCCAGCGCATGCCGCAGCGCGCGCTCCATCAGGATGCTTCTCAGCATGCCGTCCTTCAGCGACGGCGTAAAGAACCGGAAACGGTCCCCGCCGAGCTCTTTGGCCTGATACATGGCCGCATCCGCATGCTTCATCAGGTCGGCTTTGGTCAAGCCGTCCTCCGGGTACACCGCGATGCCGATGCTGGTTGAAGTCTGAATCTCGTGAACCCCTACCTTGAAAGGCTCGGCGACGGCCCGAAGAATCGACTCCGCCAGCGACTGCGCTTGCCTGGAGGAGGCAAGCGGTTCGGTCAGAATTGTAAATTCGTCGCCTCCTTGGCGCGCGACGAGGCATGTCTCCGGAACGATTCCCCGAATCCGTTCCGCCACTTGACGGATTAATTCGTCGCCCGTTACATGGCCAAGGCTGTCGTTTATGTATTTGAAGCGGTCCAGATCGAGAAACAGTACCGCAAACGGCTGCCCGTCCTGCGAGGCGTTCTCGATCGCTTCCTGCGCCTTTCGCTCGAATAAACGCTTGTTCGGAAGCCCTGACAAGTCGTCATGGGATGCAAGAAACTCGCTATTTTCGAGCATTTGTTTGAGCCGGGTGACCAGTCTTTCATTCTCCAGAAGCATGGAGATTTGGCGTACCAAGATCAGGGCGGTCACCATGACTGTTCCTGTCACAACAGCGTCCAACTGGTCGATGCGGTGAAGCATTAACAAGAATAAGATCGCGAAGCCGGCATAAGGAAAAAGCAAACGCAGCAGACGGGCGCCGGAGAAGAACCGCGCCTCCGCCGCAGGCCGGTCTTGGGGATGGGAAGCATACCAGCCCGCGAAGCCATAAGCAAACAGACCCGCGCTCCACAGCAGATCGTACCACTGCCCTGCCTGATAGTTCCCCGAGATCACGTCGAGCACATAAATCATGTCTCCGGCGATAAAGACGACGAAACCGAAGGTGATCAAGACAAGCACCCGCCGATCGAACAAAGGCGTATAGGCGAAATGAAGAACGAAGAGGCATAGCAAGATCCCGAAATCCGTTATCGGGTAAGACAGCACCGCCGCCTGACCGAACCCGTCGGGATGGGACAGCATCGCCTGCAGGTTGGGCCGGATGACGAATTCCCAGCTGACCGTACCGACGATCAGCAGGATCATGATACAGTCGAAGAGAAACCGGATGCCTTGCGAGATGCTTTTTTCCCGGAACAACAAGTAAAACAAAGCGGCAAAAAACAACCCGGTTTGCAGGTTCCAGAACAGGTCGGCTAAACTGATCGTCGGTGGACGGACAACCAGCACCCAGGCATAGAAGGCCCAGATCAACTGCCCGAGCAAATAGAAACAGGCGCCCGCGGTCATCAGCATCCAGAACGCTCCCGCGCTCCCCCGGTGGGCCTGATAAGTCCGCAGCAGCATGGCAAACGAAGCCGCTGGCGGAATAACCTCCCACAACAAGAAAAAGCGCTCGCCCGCCCCAAAGCCCCATTTTGCTGCGGCGAATACCGCAAAGTAGACCGCTATCAACGCGATCATCGGTTTACGCCAAGCGATCCAGTTCATAACCCATCCGCCCCATCTCATTGTGGTATCACGTGTTGATGCCAAGGGAAGCGCTGCACAAGTTTAAGCCCTCGTATAACTAAATGAATTATAAATTAATCATCGGGCAATTCGGACTATTTTTTTAGTACTAATTACTCACAGAAATCAACATGCCTTACCAGCTGTATCGAAATCGGTGGGCTTGGCCGCTCTTATCCCTTCCCTTTCGTCGGCCCGGCTCTCCGTTTGCAGACAAAAAACTTGAAAATTATCCGCCGTACGTTATAATGAGGGCAATTTGACTTTACGGGAGTGGAGAACGCACCATGTACAAGATGCTTGCAATCGACATCGACGATACGCTGATTAACGACGAGAAACAGATCACCGAAGGAACCAAGGAGGCGCTCGCCGCAGCGTTGGCCGAAGGAGTGATCGTTACGCTGGCCACCGGGCGGATGTACGCCTCGGCCAAGCAGCTTGCCGGTCAGCTGGAACTGAACGTGCCGCTGATCACATATCAAGGGTCGCTCGTCAAAAATTCGATCGACGGACGCGTCTTGTACGAACGGACCGTGCCCGCCGACGCGGCTCAGCTCATATTCGATTTTTGCGAATCCGAAGGATTGCATTTACAAACGTACGTGAACGACGTACTGTATGTCAAGGAAGACAACGATAAAGCGAAAGCGTACGCCGCGCTTTCGAAAATCCCTTATACCGTCTACCCGAACTTCGGAGAGCTGGCGGCACAGCCTTCGATGAAGCTGCTGATCATCGACGAGCCGGAGCTGCTTGACCGCGTCGCGGAGCGGCTCCGCGGCTTGACCGGCGGGCAGGTGCACATTACGAAATCGAAGCCGCATTTTCTGGAAATCGTGCATATCGAAGGCACCAAAGGACATGCGCTTGCGCATCTGGCCGAGCATTTCGGCATCGGGCTCGAGCAGGTCATCGGTATCGGAGACAGCTGGAACGACCGCGAAATGCTGGAGGTGGCAGGTCTTGGCGTCGCGATGGGCAACGCCGTCGAATCGTTGAAGGAAATCGCCGATTATGTGACTTTCAGCAATAATGAGGACGGCGTCAAGCACGTCGTCGAGAAATTCGTGCTGCGCCGCGAAGAAGCAGGGAGCCGCAGCTAAGGGGTTAGATGCCGGATGTAAACTGGCGGATGTCCTGGTTTTTTAGCGGACAAGCCTGTTTGGCAAGCTTTGAAAAATTGCGCAGACGTTGAGGCTGCAACGGACGGACCGCTCCTGGAGCGGTCTTTTTGGCGTGCTCCGCCCCGGTGACTGGTCCGCCGGCAAAAGCAGAGCATGTTCTCACCCTTTTCCGCTGTCCGCATACGCTGGTAGTACAAAGGCGTTAGGCTTTTGTCCAGTGGAGGTGGGATGTTTGGGTATCGCACTAATTTCACTGCATTACGCGTATCTGCTGTTCGTTTTGTTGATTATCGGATTTATGGTGATGCGCCGGGATACGACGATCGTCTGCATTACCGGCATCGTGCTGATCGGGATGCTCTCGACGGGATCGCTTCATGCTTCGGTCAGCGGCGTATTCCACAGCTTTATTTATGCCATGAAAGAGCTGCTCGGCACGATCCTGATCATTTGCATCGTCGTGGCGATGAGCAAGGTGCTGGAGAAAAGCGGCGTGGGCGAGACCATGATCTCGCCGTTTGCCCGGTTCATCCGGACTCCGGCGCTTGCTTTCTGGATCATTGGCCTTCTTATGATGTCCATGTCGTGGTTTTTCTGGCCGTCCCCGGCCGTTGCGCTCGTAGGGGCGGTCCTGCTTCCGGCAGCTTTAAGAGCAGGCTTGCCCGCGATCGGTGCAGCCATGGCGATGAACCTGTTCGGCCACGGCATCGCGCTGTCCGGCGACTATGTCATCCAGGGCGCGCCGAAGCTGACGGCCGATGCGGCCGGCATCCCTGTTGCCGCCGTGATGGAGGCCAGCGTGCCGCTCGTTCTTGTCATGGGCGCCGTGTCGACAGTGACCGCCTTCTGGATGCTGCGCCGTGAGATGCGGCAAGGACGGCTTACGCCGGGCGACGGCAGCGCAGCGGCGGCATATAAGGCAGGAGTCGGCAAAACGGAGGCAAAAGCCTCTCAGCTGCCGCGCGCGGGCCGGATTGCGCTGGCGTGGGTCATTGCGCTGCTGTTCGCCGCCGATGTGGCCGTCATGTTCGCGTTCAAGCTGCAAGGCGGCGACGCCACTGCGCTTGTCGGCGGAACCGCGCTGCTTGCGATGCTCCTTGTCTCATTGCTGACACACCGAGGGCACGGGCTGGAGCGGGCGACCGGCTATTTGGTCGACGGCTTCCTGTTCGGCTTTAAGGTATTCGGACCGGTCATCCCGATAGCCGCGTTCTTTTATCTCGGCGACTCGGCGCTTACGGACATTTTCGGCAGCGTACTGCCCAAAGGCTCGCACGGTCTTGTCAACGATCTCGGCTATGCACTCGCCCACGCGGTGCCGCTCAACCAGGCGATCGGCGCGGTCACGTTGACGGCTGTCGGCGCCATTACCGGTCTCGACGGCTCCGGTTTCTCCGGCATTTCGCTGGCCGGCTCGATCGCCCGTCTTTTTGCCGCTGCCATCGGTTCGGGGGTTGCCACGTTGACCGCGCTCGGGCAGATCGCCGCGATCTGGGTCGGCGGAGGCACGCTTGTGCCGTGGGCGCTTGTCCCGGCAGCCGCCATCTGCGGCGTCGATCCGTTCGAACTGGCGCGGCGCAATTTGAAGCCCGTCATCGCGGGGCTGATCGTTACGGCGATGGTGGCGATGTTTTTGAGTTGAAAGCGGGTTCGAAAATCCGTCAACCCGCCTGCGGGAACTTACTTTATAAGTTGAAGCATAGCATACAGGCACCGGAGGAATATTTGTACGGGATCTCCGTTTCGACGCTCCCGCCAGGTCCTGACTTTGGTTCAAGCTCTCCCCTCCAGGTTAAGAAGAGTTAGTTTTCTTAACGGGAGGGGATTATGGTGCTCAAAAAAAGGTATTACGTTTCCGTCGGTACGGGTACGATCGAGGATGCGCAGACGCTTGCGGATCTCGGAGACTACTCCTATGAATATGCGGTTGAAGCCACCGATCAAGAAATTCGGGAGCTGCGGTGGCTTATGAGCAGTTACGAGGCCGAAACGGAGAAGACGTTCGCCCGCGCCGGAGTGCCTTACAAATCGGCGGATCATGACGAAGCAACCGATGAGTACAACGCCCAAGTACGGGAGCTGTATGCTATGATCTATCGGCTGGGAACGCCCGAAACACGCGGACATATCGAAAAAATGCGGATCATGGAGAAGCTGGGCAACCCGGATTACAGGCAGCCGGGCTACGGTAAACATAATGCCGAGGAAGCCATTGAAGTGGATAAGAGGGAGCGGGTTGAGCCAAAGTAAATTACCCGCCGTTCTTCTTTGTGAAAAAAGAAACAAGCCCTCCCTTTTTTCCGGTCACGTTTGGGCTCCCGTCTCATATACTTGGTAAGGATTATAGGCATTAGCATAGTACATATAACGTATGCTTCCTACCAAGTAAAAGGGAGAGGGTACCATGAGTTACGAAGAGATTCCTTACACCGATTCGTACGATGAGTTCTTTTCGGAGACGCCGGACGATGAGGCACCCCTGGAAAGATATCCTGACGAACGCGGGGGCCCCGGTATATATGGAGGCCCTCAAGGAACGGGCTATCAAGGCCCGCCGACTGGCGGGGCAGGCGCCGGCGGCTACCAAACCTGGCCGGGACACACTACCGGCACGGGCTAT
>NZ_BILX01000051.1 GCF_004000785.1 Paenibacillus ehimensis NBRC 15659
CCGTGCCGGCGGGAATGTCGAGCCGCATCCCGAAAGCCTCGGCCCGGTCGAACGAAAGCGCCCGGTTGACTTCAAAAAAATGATAATGAGACCCGACCTGCACCGGCCGGTCCCCCGTATTCACAACGACGAGGTCCGACTTTTCTTTTCCTTCGTTCAGTTCGATCGATCCCGGCTTGGTCCGGTATTCGCCAGGTATCATAATCGCTCTCCTCCCTGCGCCGGCTCTCCTGCGCTGCGCACGAAAGCCGCCCAATATATTTCTCATGAATGAAAGGCAGCCCATAGACCAGCAACGATTAACCTTTCCGAATCGGCTGATGGACCGTGACCAGCTTCGTCCCGTCCGGGAAGGTCGCCTCCACCTGCACCTCGTGAATCATTTCCGGCACGCCTTCCATGACCTGCTCCGCACAGAGCACCGTCGTTCCATGCTGCATTAACTGCGCTACCGTCATCCCGTCGCGCGCTCCTTCCATGATCTCGGAGGTAATGAGCGCCACGCTTTCCGGGTAGTTCAGCTTCACGCCGCGCGCCAGCCGCCGCCGGGCCACATCGGCCGCCACGGTGACGAGCAGCTTCTCTTTCTCGCGTTCCGTCAAATACATGAAACACCTCCAAAATCCGAATATAACTTTCCATTGCGCTTATTATATTTGGAATTCCCCATGGTGTAAATCTTTTTATGTAATATTATATAACATAATTTCGATAAAAAGAGCATTTCACTCACGAAAACGATAAAAATCCCACTTAATACCTCACACAAAAAAAGAAAATCCCCCACAAAAAGCATCAGTTAATTTAATTTATGTAATATATATTGACATATAAATCACACTTGAATATGATAAGGCATGTAAGTTTGCTGAAAACCATTATTTGGGGGAGCTGAAGTCATGAAACCTGCAAAAAAAGGAATTACCGCCTTAATGGCCGTCTGCCTGAGCCTTTCAGCACTGCTTGCGGGCTGCGCTTCGGGAACGAAGCCTGCGGCCACCGCTTCGGACAGCGGCGCAAAGACGGAAGCCAAAGCCGAAGCCCCGAAAGACAGCGGCGACAATACCGTTCCCGTCGGCATCCTGCACTCCTTAACCGGCACGATGTCGATCAGCGAAGTGTCCGTCCGCGACGCGACGCTGATGGCAATCGAAGAGATCAATCAGGCCGGAGGCGTGCTGGGCAAACAGCTCAGGCCGATCGTCGAAGACGGCGCATCGGACTGGCCGACCTTCGCCGAGAAGACGAAAAAGCTGCTGCAAAAAGATAAAGCGGCCGTCATCTTCGGCGGTTGGACGTCGGCAAGCCGCAAAGCGGTACTGCCCGTCGTCGAACAGAACAAAGGACTTTTCTTCTATCCCGTACAATACGAAGGGCTCGAAAGCTCGCCCAACATCTTCTACACCGGCGCGACGACCAACCAGCAGATCGTCCCGGCCGTCACCTGGCTGCTGCAAAACAAAGGCAAGAAATTTTTCCTGCTCGGCTCCGACTATGTGTTTCCGCGCACGGCCAACAAAATCATTAAAGAGCAGTTGAAAGCCGAAGGCGGCACCCTGATTGCCGAGGAGTACACCCCGCTCGGCCATACCGACTACAACACGATCATTAGCAAAATCAAGAAAGAAAAGCCGGACGTCGTGTTCAATACGCTGAACGGCGACAGCAACGTAGCCTTTTTCAAGCAGCTGAAGGATGCGGGCATCACTTCCAAAGACTTGACCACGCTGTCCGTCAGCGTCGCGGAAGAAGAAATCCGCGGGATCGGCGCTTCCGTGCTGGAAGGCCATTACGCCGCATGGAACTATTTTCAAACGACCGACACGCCGGAGAACAAAAAGTTCGTCGAAGCCTACAAGGCGAAATACGGCAAAGACCGCGTGACCGACGACCCGATCGAAGCGGGCTACTTCGGCGTCTATCTGTGGGCGGAAGCCGTGAAAAAAGCCGGCTCCTTCGACGTCGACAAAGTGAAAGCGGCAGCGAAAGGCATCGAGTTTAACGCGCCGGGCGGCAAGGTCAAAATCGACGGCGACAACCAGCATGTCTACAAGACCGTACGTATCGGCGAAGTCCAACCGGACGGCCAGTTCAAGGAGGTTTGGAACTCCGGCCAGCCGGTCAAACCGGATCCGTTCCTTAAAACGTACCCTTGGGGCGCAGCCGTTTCGCCGGGCAAGTAACGCCAGCCATTGCCCGGCCATATCGCATCTCGTTTAACCGTCGGGCACGCTTTGATTCAACAGAGAAATGACAGGGCTGCCTTCGGGCAGTCCCTGCGCGCTTCGGGCAAGCTTTCGCCGCATGTTTTCAAGAGAAAAGGAGGTTATGAACGGATGAGTCTGTTATTTCTGCAGTTGTTTAACGGGATCTCGCTCAGCTCCATCCTGCTGCTGATCGCGCTCGGGCTCGCTATCACGTTCGGCCTCATGAACGTCATCAATATGGCGCACGGCGAGTTCATTATGATCGGCGCGTACATGACGTACATGATCCAAAAATGGTTTATCTCCGCCTTTCCGCCCTCCGCTTTTGGCTGGTATTTCGCGCTTTCGCTTGCGGCCGCCTTTCTCGCCGCCTTTGCGATCGGCTGGCTGCTCGAAAAGACCTTGATCCGCTTCCTGTACGGCCGGCCGCTCGACAGCCTGCTGGCTACTTGGGGCGTCAGCCTCGTTCTGCAGCAGCTCGCCCGCTCGATTTTCGGCGCGCCGAACGTCGCGGTCCAAGCGCCGGGCTGGCTGGAAGGCGGCCTCGCCCTCGGCGGCGAATTGACGCTGCCGTATAAACGGCTGTTTATCATCGGGCTCGTCATCATCTGCATCATCGGCATTTACCTGTACTTGTACCGCACGCGGGGCGGCCGCAGCATGCAGGCTGTTATGCAAAACCGCAGCATGGCCGCTTGTCTCGGCATCTCGACGCGCAGGGTCGACGCATTCGGCTTCGCCCTCGGCTCCGGGATGGCCGGGATTGCAGGCTGCGCGCTGACGCTGCTCGGTCCGATCGGCCCTTCCATCGGCACCTACTATATCGTGGACGCGTTCATGGTCGTCGTTCTTGGCGGCGTCGGCAAAATCGTCGGCACAGTCGCCGGCGCGCTCGGTATCGGCGTGCTGAATACGGCGCTGGAATACACGACGAGCGCCACGCTCGGCAAGGTCATCGTCTTCACGCTGATCATCGCCTTCCTCCAATGGAAGCCTTCCGGGCTGGTCACCATGAAATCGCGGGCGCTCGATTAAACCCGGTAACGCCGCCGGTCCGCTTTATGCCGCGCCCGGATCGCCGCCCCATTCTTTTTTGTCGAAAGGAGTGCACCACCATGACATTTTCCGTCAGCAACACGAAAGTCAAAATCGCGCTCACCGTTGCCCTTGCGGCGCTGATGCTGCTCGCGCCCGCTTTCTTGTCCGAATTCCGCCTGTCGCTGCTCGGCAAATTTCTCGCGTACGCGGTGCTGGCCATGGGTCTCGATATGATCTGGGGCTTCACCGGCATCTTGAGCCTCGGCCACGGCGTCTATTTCGGACTCGGCGCATACGGCATGGCGATGCATTTGAAGCTTGCCGCTTCCCCCGAAGGGCTGCCGGATTTCATGTCCTGGAGCGGCGTCGAGAAGCTGCCCTGGTTCTGGGCTCCCTTCCAATCCGCAGGCGCAGCCATCGTATTGTCGCTGCTGGTGCCCACCGTCGTCGCCTTCATTCTCGGCTACCTGACGTTCCGCAACCGGATTCGGGGCACTTTTTTCTCCATCCTGTCCCAAGCGCTGGTCATCATCACGGTTACGCTGTTCGTCGGGCAGCAGGGGTATACCGGCGGTACGAACGGCTTGACCAACTTCGATACGTTTCTTGGCCTGAAGCTGGCCGATCCTTCCGTGAAGCTGGCGCTGTACTACGCAACCGCCGCAGCCGTCCTGCTGACGCTGCTGCTGTGCCTGGGGCTGGCCTCCAGCCGTCTCGGCAAAATTTTGACCGCCGTCCGCGATGCCGAAAACCGCGTCCGTTTCATCGGGTACGATCCGGTCGTCTATAAGGTGTTCATCTACTGCGTTTCGGCTGCCCTCGCCGGACTGGCCGGCATGCTGTTCGTCCTGCAGGAAGGAATCATCTCCCCGGCACAGATGGGCATCGTTCCTTCCATCGAAATGGTGCTTTGGGTCGCCATCGGCGGTCGCGCCACCATCGTCGGAGCCATTCTGGGCACGGTCCTGACCAACGCCGCCAAGACGACGTTCAGCGAAGCTTATCCCGATTGGTGGCCGGTCATCATGGGCGCCATGTTCGTCGTCGCCACACTCTTCCTGCCGAAAGGGATCGTCGGCACCTGCAAGGACTGGGTCCAAACATGGGGCCGGGGCTCCGGCAAAGCGGTATCCGTCTTGAACCCGGCGGCTCCGCTCGCCTATAGCGAGCTAAAAAAAACGCAATAACCCAAGGAGGCATGCGAAGATGACTTACACGGAAACGTCCCCCAGAAAAAGAGCGCACGCGCCCCTCGTCCGCGTGGAAGAGCTGGAAGTCAGCTTCGACGGCTTTAAGGCGATCAACGGTTTGAATTTTTCGCTTGAGCCGGGAGAGCTTCGGTTCCTGATCGGTCCGAACGGCGCGGGCAAAACGACGCTGCTCGACGTGCTGTGCGGCAAAGTGAAGCCGTCCAAAGGGCGCGTGCTGTTCAAAGGGCACACCGATCTGGCGCGCCATCAGGAGCATCAGATCGCCCAGCTCGGCATCGGCCGCAAGTTTCAAGCGCCGTCGATCTTCATGTCGCTGACGGTCGCGGAAAATTTGCTTCTGGCGATGCGGCAAAAGCGCGGCCTGCTCAGCACGCTGGTCGCCAGAACGACCCCGGAGCAGCGCGCCCGGCTGCATCATTACCTGGAGCTGATCGGCCTAGCCGATCAAGCGAAGGCGAACGCGGGCTCGCTGTCGCACGGCGAGAAGCAGTGGCTGGAGATCGGCATGCTGCTGATCCAGGAGCCGGAGCTGCTGCTGCTCGACGAACCGGCCGCCGGCATGACCGACCGGGAGACGGAGAAAACCGGCGAGCTGCTCCACCGCATCAACGACCGCCAAACCGTCGTTGTCGTCGAGCACGACATGGAATTCGTGCGGCAGTTCGCCAAAACCGTCACCGTCATGCACGAAGGCACCGTGCTGCGTGAAGGCACGATGCAGGACATTCAGAACGACGACAAGGTCGCGGAAGTTTATCTCGGAAGGCGGGGCGAACGGCATGAATGAGACGAGCGGCAACGGTTCTTCGCACGCTTCCCTCCCCACAGGCGGAGCGCTGGAGCTGCAGGGCGTGGAGGCCGGCTACGGCGAAAGCATAATTTTGCGCGGTGTAAGCCTCCAGGTCCGGCCCGGGCAGGTCGTCTGCCTGATGGGCCGCAACGGCGTCGGCAAAACGACGCTGATGAAGACGATCATGGGGCTCCTCAGAGCGAAAAAAGGAACGATCCGCTACGCCGGTACCGACTATACGGCGAAGACGCCGGATATCCGGGCGAAGGCGGGCATCGGGTATGTACCGCAAGGCCGGGACATCTTCCCGCAGCTTACCGTCGAAGAAAACCTGCGGCTCGGCTTGGAAGCGGCCGACACGAAGCTGCGCAATGCAGGCATTCCTGAATCGGTCTTCGCGCAGTTTCCTGTGCTGAGGGATATGCTGCGCCGCAAGGGCGGCGACCTCAGCGGCGGACAGCAGCAGCAGCTCGCCATCGCCCGGGCGCTCGTGGCGGAGCCGACCCTGCTGCTGCTCGACGAGCCGATGGAAGGCATCCAGCCGTCCATCGTGATGGACATCGAGCGCGTCATCGAGTCGATCAAAGCGAGCAAGCGAATGGGCGTGCTGCTGGTCGAGCAGAGTCTGACGTTTGCATCCGCCATTGCCGACTACTCGTACGTGCTGGATAAAGGCGCGATCGTCGCCGAGGGCAGCTCCGCCTCGCTCAGCGAGGAGCAGGTGCGCAGGCATTTGGCCGTGTGACAAATAAAGATCAAGGGCCAAAGTCCCTTGATCTTCCGTCTTTTTCGCTCCGGGAACAACAACTGCGCGTACGCTACCGCTCGACGCGGACGGGAAACTTGAAAAGATAGCCCGTCTGCCCAAGGTTTTCGCTCAAGCTCCAATGCTCGGGCAGCGTCAGCCCGGAATACCGCTTCATGAATTCGGTCAAACCGATGCTTGCCTCCATCCTCGCGAGCGGCGCGCCCAGACAGAAATGCGTCCCTTTACCGAACGACAGGTGCTGCTGATTATTCGGCCGGTTCAGATCGAACTGCTCCGCTTGAACAAAATGCCCCTCATCGCGGTTAGCCGAGCCGATCCACGCGATGACCGATTCCCCTTCCTTCATCTCCGCGCCGAACACATTTGTTTCCTGCGCAACTCGGCGCATCATGAACTGGGCCGGCGAGCGATAGCGCAGCACTTCCTCCACCGCCTTCGGAACGAGCGATAACTCGCTCCTGAGCAGCGGGTAAACGGAAGGCTGGTCGACCAGAAAGCAATAGAACGCATTGGAAATCAGCCTCGTCGTCGTCTCGTTCCCGGCAAAAAGCAGCCCGATCCCAAAATGAATAATTTCTTCGTCGCTCAAACGCTCCCCTTCGAGCTCGGCGATCG
Organism: Paenibacillus ehimensis NBRC 15659; assembly: GCF_004000785.1. Taxonomy (GTDB): domain Bacteria; phylum Bacillota; class Bacilli; order Paenibacillales; family NBRC-103111; genus Paenibacillus_G; species Paenibacillus_G ehimensis. The sequence goes on from NZ_BILX01000051.1 coordinate 6,631, forward strand.
TCAAATCCGAGATGATGTCGTCTGTCGGACGGCTTCTTTTTTCCCGGATGATAGGCCGTAAGTAGTCCGCCATTTCCTTCAGCGCCTGCGCCCTAGCCCTCACGCTTTCGTCATAGGTGTCGCGGCTGCCCGGTGTGATGATCGCATCCGACCACAGCTTGAACTGCTTCCAATCGCTCGCCGGAACGCCCAGCAGCTCCGCAATAACGGTCACCGGCAAAGGAATTGCAAGATCATAGGCAAGATCAATCGTATCCTGCTCCCGGATTTGATCCAGACAATATTGCGCGACCGCGGCAATCCGCGGTTCCCATGTCTTAAGCGACTTTGGGGTGAACGCTTTGGCAACGAGCCCGCGTCTCTTGGAATGTAAAGGAGGGTCCATTGAGGTCAGGCTTTTCTCTTCCTCTCCTATAACCGGGAACGACGACAGCCTCCGGTCGTTTTTGCTGGAGAACAGCTGATAATCGGACAATACCCGCTCCACGTCCCGGTATAAAAAAACATTCCAAACCTTTTGCTTCGGGTCAAAATAGACCGGGTGGCTCCTTCTCATCTCCCGATACCACGAATACGGCTCGAACCGCTGCTCCTTCGCGCTGAATCCGGTGATCTCATCGGGGTAAACGATCTTTTCCGCGACCTCCACACTTACCGCTCCCTTCGTTTTTTTCTAGACAAAAACAACGACGGACGATTGACGGGTCTGCCATGATGAATAATGGTTTAAAACAAAAGTATTAAGTAATAAAAGATTATGTATGGTTAATTATATTAAAATAGGTTATATTTGTAAACCCGTTGTTACGGAAGATACTTCTGGGTCAAAGCTATGCGGCTCTGTCCCGAAGTCGATTCGAGCATTAACGTGTATTTTCGACATTCTTCACACAAGAAAGCGGCTATTTTTATCCAAATATCCTAAAAATGGAACAAAACACTTTTTTTAAGACATGATAAGGATGCTTCACATCAACGACGTCGTATCCGTGAAGTCAACTATTCGATTGATGGAGGGATTTCTGAAATGAAGGCTAAAGTAGCGATCGTAGCAAGCGCACTATTGGTTGCTGTGACAGGCTCGGCATTGGCAGGGTATGACAGCACACGTTTTACAGTAGACGGCGTGAAAATTAAGGGAGAGTTGGAATACGACGGCACAACAGCCAAAGCCAAAACACGCACGGTTGATGGTGACAAAGTAGACTATTTGAGCGTGGACGTTTCAATCAAGAAAAGCGACGGCAGCTCCCTTGGGCATAAACCAAAAACAGACACCAACGACGACTATGTTTCAACAAGAATCGAAGCTGACGGCGGAGCGTATGCAACAGGATACCATCAAGTAACTCATAATGGTGAAACCAATAGCAAAAGCACTTCCACTTCGCCGTAATGTTATATCCTAACGCTTGGAATGTCTGTTCACTTGAACAGACATTCCCTATTTTACAAGCATCATCAAAACCGCGTTTGGATTCACCATATTTGTTTTTTCGCCGGAGGGGATTTCATTGCGCAAGGTAATTAAACTTATACTCTGTGTTTTGCTCGGTTCGTCTATTGGACTTGCCTTTAACCTCACGGTAAGCTCGTTCATGCCCAAAGAGCCCACAACGTTTACGGAAAGTTACGGAATGAAACTTACAGATGCCCGAGGCGAAAAAGTCAGTCGTTTTTTTCTGGAACTCGATCATGGAAACGAAATGAACTATACGATTCATTTTACCAACGAATCGAGACAGGATGAAAATTTCTCGCTCTACCTTTTCATGGACTATATAAAAATACCGTTCTATGTGGACTCGGATCCCCATACGTCCGTAAACGAATACAAATTCAGCGCTGCAAAAGGCGCTTCCGTCAGCATTCCTGTCCGCATTCCCACCGATTCGCTGTCGCCCGATCTACACGCATTGGCCATCAGCATTGTCGCCAATAGAAACAATCCATGGGACCGGCAGGACAAAATCAAAGATTACTTCGGTATCGTCGGCCGATACACTATCAAAAAGTCCGGAAAAAACGAATTTACGAAAACCGATATCCCTGATCGTAGTTCCTATGCTTTCTCCAATTCGCCCGTTCGCGGGATCATGTTGAATCAGCAGTTCGAAAATGAAGATAAATTCGGCACGCTCCCCAAAGTCATTCAAGCGAAGCCGAATGAAAAAATAAAGCTGGCCATTCGTGCCGGAGGATTTGAAAAGGCCACCGATTATCTGGTGTGGCTGATGATGGATGACCAACAGCTCCCCTTCCCCGACGGCAAACCGTACTGGTGGTTTGAGACCCTGCCGGAGAAAGCGGTTTTGCGGGAAATCGAAATAAACGCCCCGGACAAACCGGGACGCTATGAGGTTTACGGCTACGTATTGAACAGCCCATGGGATACGATGACCGAGTTTTCTGGACAAGACATTGGCAGCCGATCCTCCCACAAAATTACAATTCAGGTGGACTAAACGTTGTGATGTCGAACAAAAAAGAGACGCGGTAAGCGGAACAGATTCCTACTGCCTTAACACCGCGTCCTGTACGCCTTTTTCCTCCGCCATGAGCTTGCGCGCCCGCTCAAAATGAGCAAAGCAGCTGCGGCTCAGCGTCAACGATTCGGGTACGCCATGGAGCAGAATCTCGTAATTGCCCGGCGTAATCAGATCGGCGCAAATTTTTTGAATATATCTCACGTTGACCAATTGGCTCTTGTTGCATTGGAAAAGAAGCGGCGAAGTCGCCGCATTCAGCTCCTTCAGGGTGGAGGAGGTATGAATCGTCTGCACCGTATTCGAATCCGTCCATTTGATCGAAATATGCTTGTAGTCCTTGGAGATGTAAAGAATCTTCTCCTCCTTGACATAAAGCTCCCGCTGGATGTTTCGCCCTTCCAAATCGCATATTTTTTGCTTGCAGCGGATCAAGCGTTCGTCGTTTAATCCGGCAGCGGGCGATTGCTTTCTTTTCTGCATCAAATGCTTCTTCGCCTTCTCCAAGCTTTTCTTGAACCGTTCGGAGGTTACGGGCTTCAGCATCAGGGAGAGCGAATCGATCTCAAAGCTTTCCTCCGCATATTTCATGTCCGTTAGCGCCGTGACCACAATAATGCAAGGGTCGTACCCCTTCGCCTTAATCAGTCGGCAAGCCTTCAGACCGGAAATATCGTCCAGGCTAATATCCGTAAGGATAAGGTCCGGCTGCAGCTCGATATACTTGTCCACCAGCTTGCTTCCCGATGATACCGTATCGACGACGATAAGCTGATGCTCTTCGGCGAAACGAATTAAAAGCTGCTTTTGTGCAAAATCGTCCTCCGCAATTAAAGCGGTCAGTCGTTCCTCTTGATTCAACTCTCGGGTCACCGCCTTATGGATCGTTTATTCGATGGTCTAAATTTGGATTTTGAACATAAACGTAGCGCCCGCGCTTTCAAAATCTTCTACCCATAATTGACCTTTATATTTTTGCACCAGCTCTTTTACCACCTGCAAGCCCAAGCCTTCGTGCCTGAATTTTGTGGAATAGCCGGCGCTTAGAAGCTGGGGCAGCTCCTCTTCGCCAATCGGCCTTCCGCGATTGGATACCTTGAAATACAGCAAACGGCCCGAGGTCCAAGCGGCCACTTGAACCAACCGCTCCTCCACCGGCAGCTTGACGGTCTCGTCAAACGCATTGGATATTAAATTGGTTGCCATGCGAATCAAATCGAGCGACTTCTCTCCGTTCAGCTTCAGGTCGCTCGTGACGGCGATGTCGTGCTCCAGCTTCACCTTCTGCTTGATCGCGCTGCTGACCGCAAATTGTACGATGGCGGACAGCGTCGGGTGTTGGATCACAACGACATCTTGAATTTCAACCACTTCTTTTACCAAAGCTTGCGTTACTTTCTCCAGCTCGTCGTATTCCTTCTTTTGCACATGGGCATGAATGGCATTGACAATATTGCCGACATCGTGATTTAGCCCCCGGATGGCCGTAAATAAGCTGTTCATGCTTTCCAGATAAATTTTCTCGGCGGAAATGACAGCCGCTGCAAGCTTGCTTCTTCGTATTAAAACAAACACGAAAGCCCCTAGCATCAGGAAGGACACGAAGCTAACCGTAAGAAGCGGCTCCGATTGACGCTTCAGCTCGTTCTGAATATAGCTGTAATCCGAGACGAGGCCGACCACCAGCGGCAGCCCGGTTTCGATGGGCACGAAGCTTTTGATCACGTCCCTTCCTTGAACGGTTGTCTGATAGCTGATCGTCTTTTTTTCCCGATGCGCCTGTCTGACCATCTCCACATCGTCGTCCGACTGCATGGCATACTGACCAAAAAAGATCTGACGCTTCGGATAAGGAATAACCAGCCGATTATTTTGCTTGACTTCGTAAATTCCTTTTCCGAAATGCTCGGCATTGAAGCCCGTGAGTTCGATCAGGAACGGTTTTTCTTTCTGCAGACGTTCGATGAAGTCCATGTAAGAAACCAAGGTGACATATTCTTCCATATCCTCCTGCCGGTAATACGGATCGATCATATAATCGCTCTGCCCGTCATGGTAGTATCCGAATTTATGAAGCGTGTTCGGGTCCGAGGATGCAACGTCCAGAGGTCCTGACCAGTAGTGGGGAAGTGTATAGCCTTCGGAAACCGAGACTTCCTCCCTATCCAGCAGTTGGTTCAAGGCCCGAAACCAAAAGCCTTCAAATTCTTTGGCAGATATATTTCGTTGGACGGGATTGGAGGAGCGCAAGGCGACGATATCGTCTCCCATACGCTGAAACAGCGTAATATCAGAAACGCCCAGCTCCTTGCTTAGTTCCGTCAACTTCTTGTTGCTCACCTGTTCCAAGCGCGGGGGCAGCTTGGTTTGCGCGAGCATGGCCGCCAAACGCAAATTTTCCGCCAGCAGCTTTTCGGCATAGTCGACGGACCGCAGGGAATGCTCGAAATAAACTTTGATATTGCTCGAGAAGCTTTCGACCTCGTTATGGTGATTGTTCATCAGCATCTGTTTCGTCGTATAATAGTAGAAGACGTTGCTCAAAGCGAGCAGGCACGTCACAGGCACGACAAACCACACGATAAAGGACGTCCGAAGCCTCATGCTTATTCCTCTCCTTGCCGATGCAGTGCGGCGACCGTTCTGGTGAAATAAGAAAGCATTCCACATTATTACCGTTTTTTCCTTAACTTACATAATAAACTCTTTTATACCGACGTTCAATAAGGAAGTTTGTACAAACCGACGGACTGCCCATGACCCGGACCGCTATTTTTCGTTCCGCCCCCGGTTGTGTTATCATGAAAGAGATTGAAATTTGTCCAAGGAGGGAATTTGAACATGACCGCGATTCAGCGAAACAGCGACACTACGGTGTTGAACAACGGCGTGCGCATGCCATGGCTCGGACTGGGCGTCTGGAAAACCAAGGAAGGCGACGAGGTCGTCCAAGCCGTGCAGCATGCGCTGGAAGCCGGTTACCGCTCCATCGATACGGCTGCCGTCTACGGCAACGAGACCGGGGTCGGCCAGGCGCTGCAAGCCAGCAGCATTCCGCGCGACCTGCTTTTCGTCACGACGAAAGTATGGAATGCGGACCAAGGCTATGACAGTACGCTTCGGGCTTTCGAGGAAAGCCGGCGGAAGCTGCAGCTCGAGGTCATCGACCTGTACCTCATTCACTGGCCGGTGAAGGGCAAATATAAAGAAACGTGGAAGGCGCTCGAAAAGCTGTATAAGGACGGCCTCGTCCGGGCGATCGGCGTCAGCAATTTCAAAGTGCATCATCTGGAGGATTTGCTGCAGGATAGCGAAATCGTTCCTGCGGTGAACCAAGTCGAATTCCATCCGCTTCTGAATCAGCAGGAGCTGCGGACCTTCTGCAAGGAGCATAAGATCCAGCTCGAAGCCTGGAGCCCGCTGATGCAGGGCAATCTCGATCTGCCGCTGCTAAGCGAGCTTGCGGACAAATACGGCAAAACGCCGGCACAGATCATTCTCCGCTGGGATTTGCAGCACGGGGTGGTCACCATTCCGAAGTCCATTCGCGAAAGCCGGATCCGCGAGAACATCGACGTCTTCGACTTCACCTTGTCCGACGAGGATATGGCGCGTCTGGACGGCTTGAACCAAGACCGCCGCTTCGGACCGGACCCGGATCATATTGATTTTTAGTTCGGGAAGAGCCCTTGTGAATCGAGGGCTCTTTTGGCATCCGGCAGTTACGGCGCAAAGTTTCGGTTAGCCGTTTCCTTTGGGGCTGCATATCATCGCTCTCCAATTCCCATAAAAAAATCCGTCACCAAACATTCGCCCACACCATAGTATAAATGGTGTGCTCCAGCCCAGTCGAAACCCAAATCAAGCGAAGTTTGAAGGAGGATTATGAGCGATGTATAACAATCCCAACAAAGCAGTACCGACTCCTTACGGCACGGGTTACCCCAGCCCCGGCTACGGCCAGCCTACTGCGCAATCGGTGACGCCGATGATTCCGGCAGGTGCTATGATTACCGCTGCGGGGCAGCAGGTGCCGACGCCGGCCGCGCCGGTCACCCCGGGGCAGCTGCCGATGGAGCAGTCCTTCATCGAAAATATTTTGCGCCTCAATCTGGGCAAAATCGCTACGCTGTATATGACGTACGAGAACAACTCCCAGTGGAACGCCAAAATTTTCAAAGGGCGTATCGAAGCCGCAGGCCGTGACCATATCATCGTCAGCGACCCTAAAACCGGCATGCGCTTTTTGCTGCTGATGGTCAACCTCGATTACATCACGTTCGACGAACCGCTTCAATATACTTATCCGTACGGCTCGGCGCCGCTGCCGGGACGCTAAGCGCAAGAAAGACCGGATCCTGCCAGGCGGCGGGGTCCGGTCTTTTCATTTAAGCGCGAGCGGTCATACGCGGGAGCCGACAGCTTCGGCACTTCTCCGCTTCAGCATTACGGCCTGGAATACGAGATACAGCACGAACAACGCCAGCACCAGCCCGACGCCGTAGATCGACGTCTCCACGCTTGTTCCTGCGGCGGTCGCCTGCGTATACGCCCGCACGCCCGCGAACATCAGGATGTTCTCGAACAAGTTTTGCACGGCAATCGTTTTGCCTGCACCGATCTTCGGGTTGCCCACCTTCTGCAGCACCGAATTCAGCGGTACCACGTAAACGCCACCTGCGAAACCGACCGCCAGCAAAATGAACACGGTCACGTACAAATTGCCCAGCATCGGGAAAACGAGAATGAGGACAACCATCACGACGCCATATACATAAGAGTTCAAATACTTGTGCGCCGGGACTAGCTTGGGAGCGGTCAGGGCTCCGGCCATAATGCCGATCGCCGTAACCGCAATCAGCATCGAGATCTGATCGACCCCGTGAATGCCGAGGTGCAGCGGAATCCAGGAGATGACCGCCACGCGAATAACCGACGACGTCATCCAGAACGAGCTGGTGCCGATCAGGCAGTAGCGGGCCGTCCGGTCCCGGAACAGCCGGGCGATGTCTTTAAAGAACAAGATCGAATCTTTGACGTAATGAATGTTCGGGTTCCCCGCTACCCGCGGAATCGAAAGCGACAAAAGCAGCGCGGTCACGTACAGCAGCAGGCAGGCGACGATGCACACCGTCAGCGACTGCTTCGCCAGAATGCCTCCGCCTACGGTGCCGGCCAGAATGGCGATGATCGTATAGCCCTCGATCTTGGCATTGGCCTTGAGCAGCTCGGAATCGAGCTGCTTCGCGTCTGTCGCGGAGCGGCTCAAAATTTCGCCGAGGATGCCGTACTTCGCCGGACTGTACACGGCTGCCCCGATTCCGATCACGGCGTAGCTCAAGGCAGGCTCGAGACCGAGCAGCAGCCCGACGATCCCGAGCGCCTTCAGCGCGTTGCCGATCAGCAGCACGACCGACTTCGGATGCTTATCCGCGAAGCTGCCGACGAACGGCGCCAGAACGACGTAAGCGAACAAAAAGGCCTGCTGCACGTTGCCGATATACGATTCGGGATACGCCTTGGCCCGCAGCATCTCAATGATTGCGAACAGAATGGCGTTATCGGCGAACGCGCTCCAAAATTGCGAGACGAGCAGCGCGTTAATCGGCTTGAGTCTGAGTTTTGTCCATAGGTTCATACGGCGTTCGCTCCTTCGTCTGCCGCCGGCTCTTCGGCCAGCTTTTTCAGTGCCACATAATCCGGCTTGCCGCTGCCCAGAATCGGCAGCTTCTCGACCCGCACCAGCTTGGACGGAGTCATGAGGGGGGAATGCCCGTGATCCTTGACGAATTGTTTTATGGACTGGATATGATGGTCTTCTTGCGTTACGAAAAGAATAATACGCTCCCCCTTGCGGCTGTCCGGCACACTGACTGCGGCTACGTTCGCGTCCCGGTAGCAGCTTGCCGCAATCTCCTCCACTTGGTTCAAGGACACCATCTCGCCGCCGATCTTCGCGAACCTCTTCACCCGGCTCACGATCGTCACAAAGCCGTCTTCGTCGATCTTCACCACGTCTCCGGTATCGTACCACTCGGGGCACGGCTTGAAGCCCTCTTCGTGAAGCAGATAGCCCTTCATTAAGTTCGGCCCCTGAATTAGCAGCTTGCCGCCTTCCAGCCCCGGCACCGGCTCCAGCTTATAATCGATGCCCGGGAGCAGCTGGCCGACCGTGCCTTTGCGGTGCCACATCCGGGTGTTCATCGCCACGACCGGCGAAGCTTCCGTCGTGCCGTAGCCTTCCACCGGACACACATGGAACTTGTCGACCCACAGCTGCCGGACTTCGTCCTTCAGCTTCTCGGCTCCGGCGATCACGCAGCGCAGCGATTGAAAATCGTAAGGATGTGCCGCTTTGCCGTAGGCTGCCAGAAATGTCGAGGTGCCGAACAGAAACGTCGCATTTCGATCGTAGGCCAGCTCCGGAATAACCTTGTAGTGAAGCGGGCTCGGGTACAAGAACACCTTCACGCCGTTCAGCACCGGAAGCACCGTCACCAGCAGGCCGAGGCTGTGGAACATCGGCATCGCGTTGAAAAAGACGTCTTGGGCGTTAATGTCCATCACCGTGCGGGTCTGCTGCATGTTCGCATACAGGTTCGCATGGTCCAGCACGCCCCCTTTCGGAACGCTTTCGCTGCCGGACGTAAAGAGCACGATCTCGGTATTCTTCACCGTTGCCTTCCGCTTGAGCAGGAAATCCGCGAAGCCGGACAGCTTATCGCTCATACGGAGCGTGTCCTTCATGTCTTCCAAATACAGCACGCGGTAATTGTGGCCGAGACTTTCGATCACCGGCGTCAGCTTTCCTTTGTCGACAAACTGTCTGGAGGTCAGAATCGTCCGGACGGAAGCGGTTTCGCAGGCGATGCGCATGTTATTTTCCCCGGCCGAAAAGTTGAGGATCGCCGGCCGTTTATCAAGCTTGAACAGCGCGAACAAAACAAGCAGATGAGCGGCGGAATTCGGCAGCAGGACGGCGACGCCCGGCTCGTCTTTCAGTTCGGTTGCAAGCTTTCTGGCAAATACGTAGGAAGCGGTCAACAGCTTTTTATACGTAAACGTCTGGCTCAAGTCCTCGCACACCGGGAATTTGTATCCGTGATGCTTGGCCGCGGTCAGCAGCTCATTGAACAGGTTGATTCCGGTCTTCACCCGGCTGCTCACCAGCTCGGCCTCCAGCTTCTTCTGGATTTGCGCCGCAGCGCGTTCCTTTTGCGATTTCATCGACTGGCTGCGGTCGTAATCCAAGGTAAACGGATCGCCGATCTGCACGGTGACCTTGGGGAACCACACCTGCCGGATTTTGTGCTTCAGGTAAGAAAATTTCGAGCGTTCGGGTCCGTTCAAGGCAATCGGGTACAGCGTCGCGCCCGTGCGGAGGGCAATGTATCCGACGCCGCTGTATATTTTCATCAGCGAGCCGCCGCTCGCGGTATTGACGCGGCCTTCCGGGAACACAAGGAGCGGAGCCCCTTTCTGCACCGTCTTGACCATCTGCTTCACGGAGTACGGATTCATCGGATCGACCGCGATATGCTTCCGCAGCCGGATAAACGGGGCGAACCTCTTGGCAATGCGCGTGTTCACGACGAACGTCACTTCCTCCGGCAGCCGCGTAGCGAGCAGCGCCGCATCGATCAGCGACAGATGATTCGGAATCAGAATGGTCGGTTTGCGGAAGTCGAGCTTTTCCAAACCGCTGAATCTCGCTTGAAACAACAGGTTGAGTACGATTCGGGCCAACCATTTTACCAATACCATAGCCATTCCCTCCGTCGGTGCTTTGTGTTTTTTGCGATTAGTTCCTAGCACCTGGTCTTAAATCTTATTGTACGCGAATTCGACAAAGCGGGTAGTACTAACTTTGCGTAGTACCTGATGCGTATTGCTGCATCTTTTATTCCGGAGGAATGAAAAAAGAAGCGCCTCCAACCGCTTTCGCCGTTAGAGGTGCTTCCTCGCAGCAAGTATAACTCATGGATGTATTCCCGCCCGTGCTTGTTCAGCCGGCCTCACGACTCCAACGTGGCCAGCTCGATCACGGACAATGCCTTTGCGACCTCGGCCCGCGCATCTCCCGGATTCGACCATTCCCGGGTATAGCCGAGACAGCTGCATACGTACAGCGTACCGCCGAAGGTTTGCCGCTTCCGGTAATGCACGTGGCCGCAAACGGCGAGCTTGACGGAGGAGGCGTACGATTCGATCAGTTTCCCGTACTGCTCGCTTCCGAGAAAGGCGTTGAAGTAGCCCCACACCTCGGCTGCGTACGGCACGGTAAAATAGCGGTGCGGCAGCACGTGGGTCATCACGATGACCTTCTTGTCCCGAAGCGCGTTTAGCTGCTTGTCCAGCTTCTGCACGAAATAATCGCACACCTCCGTCGTCGGCCGGTCCCACCGGGCGAATATACTGTCCTGCCACGTCCGGTCGCCGAGCGACATCCGGTCAAACTCCTCCTTCGTGTACTGGTCGGCGCCGAACGAGTAATCGTACCAGCCGATATCTCCAACGACGGCCCATTCTTCATTGATCATGTAAGCGCCGTTTGCGAGGTTGCCTTCGAACGCTTGAAGCTCGCGGTACGAATCCCAAGCCGTACGTTCCGGATCGTGGATGTTCCATAGATCGTGATTGCCCGGGACGAACAAGCAGGGAATGGACAGCCGGTCCCGGATATGCCTGAGCGTCTTCAGCGTCGTGGCGCTGTTGTTGGAGATGTCCCCGCCGATCAGCAGCAGATCCACCTTCTGCGCAAGCGCCGCCTCGCAGAGCGCGTCCTCGACCGGGACGGAGCAGCCGGGGTTATTGGTATCGATATGCAAATCCGACAAAATGCCGATGTTCAAAATGGTTCCCTCCTCGTTCTCCTGTAGGCTTGGGCGGATCGGACGGTCATGGCGGCCTGGGCAAGCCGCCCCGCCTTTTCGATGCCAATGCGGCCTAAGTCAGCAAGCAGCGCGCGTAATGGTCCGGGCCGACGGGCTTCCAGTCCGGCAGCATGAAAGCGCATTCCGCAACCGCCTGCGGGCAGCGCGTGTGAAAGGGGCAGCCCGCAGGCGGTTGAAGCGGGCTCGGCACCTCGCCGCGAAGCACGATGCGTTCGCGCCGCTCGCCGGCACGGACGGACGGGATCGCCGAGATCAGCGCCCGCGTGTACGGATGTACCGCACCGCGAAACAAGGTTTCGGCCGGCGCGAGCTCGACGAGCATGCCGAGATACATGACGGCGACCCGGTCGCTCATGTACTGCACGACGTTGAGATCGTGCGAGACAAACAGCGTGGTCAGCGCGAAGCGCCGCTGCAGCTCCTTGAGCAGATTCAAGATCTGCGACTGCACCGATACGTCGAGCGCGGACACCGGCTCGTCCGCCACGACAAAGGACGGGCGCAGCATCAGCGCCCGGGCGATGCCGATGCGCTGACGCTGGCCGCCGCTCAATTCGTGGGGATACCGGGCGGCGTAGCTGCGGTCCAGTCCTACCGTTTCCAGCATGTCGCAGGCCTGCTGCCTGCGCTCGGCGCGCGACCCGATCCGGTGGACGCGAAGCGGCTCCTCCAGGATCGAGCCGATCGTATGCCGAGGATTGAGCGATGCGTACGGGTCTTGAAAGATCAACTGAATGTGCTTGCGCATTTCCCGTATTTCACGGCCCCGCAGCTGCGTCAGCTCCCGTCCGCGGAAGCGGATGGACCCGGAGGTCGGCTCCAGCAGCCTCGCAAGCAGCTGGCCGGTCGTCGACTTGCCGCAGCCGCTTTCTCCGACTAGACCGAGCGTCTCGCCGCTGCGGATCTCGAAGGAGATGCCGTTCACGGCGTTCACCCAGGCTCTGGGCTTGCCGAAGCCGGCGGCGGCCGGGTAGCGCTTCGTCAGCCGGTCGATGGCTACCAACGGTTCGAGTTCAAGCGAACTGATACTCACGTACGGACGGCCTCCTTTCCTCGGCAAGCAAGCAGCGGACCTCGTGCCGGTCCGCAATCATGCGGCCCGCCGGCTTTACGCCGGAGCAGGCCGCAACGGCGCGGTCGCACCGGGCCGCGAACGGGCAGCCTCCGGCGCGCTCCTCCGGCGGCGGCACGCGCCCGGGTATCGCATACAGCGGCTCGCCCCGCTTGTCCGGCGAAGGGATCGACCGCAGCAAGCCGGCCGTGTACGGATGGGCGGGCGAGCGGAACAGCTCCGCTGCCGGAGCCGTCTCCGCCACCTGTCCGGCGTACATGACGGACACGCGGCTGCACATTTCCGAGATGACGCCGAGGTCGTGCGAGATCAGCAGCACCGATGTGCCCTCCGTCCGGTTCAAGTCCCGTAGCAGCTCCAAAATTTGCGCCTGCACCGTCACGTCGAGCGCCGTCGTCGGCTCGTCGGCGATCAGCAGCTTCGGCCGGCACGCCAGCGCCATCGCGATCATGACCCGCTGCCGCATCCCGCCGGACAACCGGTGGGGATATTCGCGCATCAGCTGCTCCGCGCGGGACAGCCCAACTTTTTCCAGCATCCCTACGCTATGATTATACGCGTCTTTGCGGGACATCGCCAAGTGCAACCGCGGCCCTTCCATCAGCTGCTCTCCGACCGTAAATACCGGATTGAGCGAGGTCATCGGGTCTTGGAACACCATGGCAATCTCCCTGCCGCGCAGCCTGCGCATCGCTTCCGGCGAAAGCTGCGTCAGCTCGGCGCCGTCGTAGCCGATCGTGCCGCCCGCAATTCGGGCGCCGGCAGGCAGCAGTCCCATCACGGCTTGGGCCGTCATGCTTTTGCCGCAGCCCGATTCCCCTACGATGCCGACGATTTCCCCCCGCCCGACCGACAGCGATACCCCTTCGAGCACCGCGCGCATGCCCTGACGGGTCGGAAGCTCGATATGCAGCTCATCCAGCCTCAAAAGAGGCGTTTCTTTTGCTCTGGCCATGGTTCGTTCCCCCTTATCGTTTCGGGTCGTTCCAATCGCGCAGCCCGTCGCCGAGCAGATTGAAGCCGAGCACGGTCATCGTGATCATGAGCCCCGGCGCCAGCGTGTACCACGGCGCTTTCGCAATATAGCTTTGAGCCTCGTTCAGCATGCGCCCCCAGCTCGGATCGGGGGGCTGAATGCCTAGTCCGAGGTAGCTCAGTCCGGCTTCTGCGAGAATCGCCCCCGAGAAGCTCATCGTGGCCGCCACAATGAACGGCGACAAGATGTTCGGGAAAATGTGACGGAACACGATGGAAAGCGGCCCGGCCCCGATGCCCCGCGCCGCTTTCACAAAATCCATCTCCTTGTACTGCACGAACCCGCTGCGGACAATGCGGGCAAACCCGGGCACGGCCATCAGGCCGATCGCCAGAATCGTATTGGTCAGGTTCGGCTGAAACACCGCGACCAGCATGAGCGCCAGCAGCAGCCCGGGGAACGCCATCATCGCGTCCATCAGCCGCATTAGCGCTTCGTCCAGCCAGCCGCCGACATAGCCGGCGGCGGCTCCGACGAGCAGCCCCCCGGCCGCGCCGATCAGAACTGTCAGGAAGCCGACTTGAAAGGCAGTCCGGGAAGCCGTCATCACCCGGCTCAAAATGTCCCGTCCGAAATTGTCCGTTCCGAGCAGGTGCTTCGCCCCGGGAGCAAGAAACCGTTCGGCCGGATTCATGCTATTGACGTCGTAAGGAACATACAACCAGCTAACCAGCATGAGCGCCAGCATCGCGCCGACCAACGCGCCGCCCACGATCAAATGAACGTTCCGATTTCGTGTCATGCCGCTCTTCTCCTACTTCAACCGAATTCTCGGGTCCAGCACCCGGTACAGCATATCGACGGCAAAATTGGTCGCAATGACCGTGACGGCCGTAAATAAAATCATCCCCTGCACAAGCGGAAAGTCGCGCGCGCCGATCGAGGAAACGAGCAGCCGCCCGAGTCCCGGCAGCGCAAACACCTGCTCGACCACCAGACTGCCGCCCAGCACGTCGGCAAAAATCATCCCCATCACCGTGACGACGGGAATGAGCGCGTTTTTCAGCACGTGCTTGTACAGCACCGCCCGCTCTCTCAGCCCCTTGCTGTAGCCGGTCCGGACGTAGTCCTGCTTGAGCTGCTCCAGCATCGTGGTGCGCAGGTAGCGCACCACGACGGCGACCTGCGGGATCGCTACGGCCAGCGCAGGCAGGAACAGAGAGCGCAGCGCTTCGAGCGGCGACTCCGTCCAACGGACGTAGCCTCCGGCCGGAAACCAGCGGAAGGTCAAGGCGAACAGCAGCACGAGCAAAATGCCGAGCCAAAACGACGGAACGGCCAGTCCGAGCTGACTGAGCAGCGAAATCCACCAGCCGGACGCCCGGCGCTGGGACTTGGCCGCCGCGATGCCCAGCGGTACGGCGATGACGACCGTTATCGCCATGGACAGCACCGCGAGCGACGCGGTGACCGGCAGACGGTCCAGAATCAGCTCTCCGACCGGCCTGGAAAACTTGAGCGATTCGCCAAAATCGCCCGATACGACGCCTCCGAGCCAACGCGCAAACTGCTCGCCGAGCGGACGGTCGATGCCCAGCTTCGCCTCAAGCGCAGCCACCTGCGCCTCGTCCGCCTCCATCCCGAGAATGGTCAGAGCCGGGTTCCCCGGAATGATCCGAAAGACGGCAAAGGTCATCATCAGGACCAGCAGCACCGTCAGCACGAACGTAAAGGCTCTCCGCCATACGTACGCCATGTCGCTGTTTCTCCTTTCCTGAAAAAGTGGGCTTCACTGGTCATTTGCCCGGCTTGTTACTTCACGCGGTGAATGGTGGACATATCCTGCACGTAAATCGGGTACAGCTTGTAGCCGTCCAGTTCTTTTTTCATCGCTACGGTGAAATTCGGGTCCATGATGTAGACGGCGACAGCGTCCTGGGCCAATAGTTTCTGCGCGTCTTTATAGAGCTGCGCCCGCTTGGCGTCGTCCAGCTCGACCTGGGCCGCCTTGATCAGCTTGTCGTATTCCGGGTTGTTGTAGTTGTAGAAGTTCGACTTGTAGTCGGATGCATAGCGCACCAGCACCTCGTGCGGATCAAGCTTGCCTGTCAGCCCGATAATCGTCATATCGTAGTCGCGGCCTTTGTAAATCCGGTCCAGCCAGACGGCCCATTCGACCATTTCGATTTTGGCGGTGATGCCCGCTTTCGCGAGCTGCTGCGCAATGACCTGAGCGGTATCGACATGAAATTTGTAATTAGAAGGCACCGAAATCGTCGTGCTGAAGCCGTCCTTGAGTCCCGCTTCGGCCAGCAGGCTTTTCGCCTTGTCCACGTTCGCGTTGTAGGTCGATTCCAGGCCTTCCTGAAAATATTTCTGCATGACCGGGCTCATGTTGGAGCCGAGCTTCGTTCCTTTGCCGTCGGCCACGACTTTAATAATTTCATCCGTGTCCACGGCGTAATTGACCGCCTGTCGCACGCGCGGGTCGTCGAACGGCTTGCGGGCGATATTCATCGTCATCAGCTGGACCATATTTTGCATCCCTTCCACATAGCGGAATTGATCGCCCAGCTCGGCGATGCGCTCGTTGCCGATCCGCGGATACATATCGATATCCCCGGATTTCAAAGCAAGCAGCGAAGCTTCGGCGTCCGGCATGATGCGGAATTCAACCTTGTCGAGGTAAGGCACGCCTTTCACGTAATAATCTTTATTCTTCTCGATCACAAGCTTCTGGTTCGGCTGGAACTCGACGAATTTGAACGGCCCGGTGCCGACCGGCGCTTTATTCTGATTGTCATATCCCTTCGGCAAAATAGCCGCCGTGAAGTTGCTCATAAACGAGACGTCGTTCTTTTTCAGCTTGACCGTGACCGTCTTGGCGTCCGGCGTATCGACGGCTTCGACGTTCGCAAAGGCGCTGGACAGGGGCTTGCCCGTTTCCTTGCCCATCAGCCGCTCGTACGAAAACTTCACGTCCTCGGCCGCCACCGGCTTGCCGTTGTGGAACTTGACGCCGTCGCGCAGCATGAACGTATACGTCAGCCCGTCGGGAGAAACCTTGTATTCCTGTGCGACCGCGGGCTGCAGCTCCCCTTTTTCGTTGGGCTTCAGCAGGCCTTCGAACACATTGAACATCATCTCCTGCGTCCCCGAAGCGACGGCCAGATGCGGGTCGAGATAGTCCGGGTCCTGCGGAACGGCGACGACGACGCTGCCGCCCTGCACGGGCTCTTGGGCAGAAGCTTCGGCGCCGGTCGCCGGCGTCCTGGCCGGATCGCCCGAGCCGCAGGCGGACAGGACGGTGACGGACAGCAGCAGAGCGGCAAGCAGCAGGGGGGTCCTTCGCAATCTTTCGGTTAGCATGGTTTCTCCTCTTTCTATTTTTAATTTTCCGGCTGTATTACAGCCGATATTGATCGCCCGTGCGGGCGAGAGCAATCGGTCCTTGATACGTCTCCTGCGCTTCCCGGACAAGCTGGCCGAGATCGCCGTACTGGGGAAGATGCGTGAGCACGAGCCGCTTCGCTCCGCACTGCGAGGCAAGCCTTCCCGCTTCGCCGGCGGTCAGATGGCCGCCGATTTTGCCGAAGTATTCGTTGTAGAGATTGCTTTCGCAGAGCAGCAGATCCGCCTTCCGGCCGATTCGCACCAAATCATCGTTCCAAGCGGAATCCCCCGTAAACACCAACGTCTGCTCCCCATGCTCAATGCGCATGGACAGGCATGGAACAGGGTGGGTCGTATGCCCGAAAGTCCAGGTCAGATCGCCCAGCGCTAGCGTATCTCCCACGGCAATGACATGCGAATGCATGTACTCTCCGTAAGCAAGCGTCGCGAAGGCCTCCGGGTCCGCATCATGAGCGTAAATTTCGATCGGCTTCGTCCTGCGGCCGAGCTGCATCAGGATCATCGCGGCATGCTGCAGACAGTACACGTCGGCGATATGGTCGGTATGGTAATGCGTGAGCACGACCGCGTCCAGCTCCTCCAGCGGCAGATGCCGCTGGAGCTGGGCGAGCGCGCCGGAGCCGCAGTCCAGCAGCACGTTGACCGACTCGGTCTGAATCAAATACGACGCCGACGCCGAATCCGCAGCCGGATAAGCGCCCCACGGGCCCAAAATCGTCAATTTCATTTCGTTGTCCCCTTTCCGTTCGGTCCGGTCCACCCGGACGATTCCGTCTCGAACATCCGGAACTTCCGTTCCATCTCCACCATATTGCGCTTCACCCGCTCCAAGTCGAGCTGGGCCATCTTCTTGATTAAGGCGTTCGCCAGCGCTAGCGGCCCCACGTACGAATCGAGAAAGCCCCGCGAACGGGTGGCGGCGAGCAAGTAAACGTCGGCCAGCTTGGCAAAAGGCGATACCGCCGAGTCCGTCAAGGCGACGATGCGCGCGCCCTTCTCTTTTGCCGCTTCCGTCAAGCGCCTCGTCGTCTGGCAGTAGCGGGGAAAACCGGAGACGAGCAGCACATCGCCCGGCCGGAAATGCGCCGCATATTCCGCCGCCTCGCCTTGGGGCACCAGCCGGGCCTGGCCGAGCATGTAATGCATGATGTAGGCGATCGGCGCCGTCACCGCGAGGCCCGCGCGCCAGCCTGCCGTATACGTGCGCTCCGCGTCCAGCAGCAGCCGGACCGCCTCCTCCACCTTCGCCTCCTGCTTGAGGGCGGCCGTCTCGCGAAGGTTGTCGATATCCTGCGCGAACAGCTCGTCCAGCCACGTCGCCTGCTCCTCCTGCGCCGTCTCCAGCAGCCGCTGCACCGGGCGCGCCTGCAGAAACTGCGATTGCAGCTCGCTCTGCAGCGCGGCGTATCCTTCGAAGCCAAGCGTTTGCGCGAGCCGATGAACCGTGGCCTCGCTGACGCCGGCAAGCTCGCCCATCTTTTTGGCCGGCAGCACGGCCGCCCGGCGGATGTCCTTGGTCAGGAGGTACGCGGCTTTCTTTTGACTCGGGCTTAGCGAATCGAATAGCTGCTCGATCTTGCGTTCCACGCTCATACGCTGCGCTTCCATTCCTTTCTTTGCAAATAAGCGGGCAGGTCCTGCACCGACGCAAGGACAGGCTCGTGCTGTATCTCTTCGATTCCGGCCCGGCCAAACCGGTTGATCAGGCAGCAGTCCATCCCCACCTTGCGGCAGCCGACGACGTCGTCGTAATAATTGTCTCCGACATAGCAGCATTCCTCGGCACGTACGCCCGCCTGCCGCAGCGCCAGCTCGAAGATGGCCCGGTCCGGCTTCTCGATGCCGGCTTCCGAAGAAACGATCACGTGGTCGAAATACGGCAGCAGCCCGGTATCCGCCAGCACCTGTCTGGCGCTGGAATCCCAGTTGGAGATCAGTCCGATGCCGTAGGACGCTCGATTGAGCTCCTCCAACACCTCGGCCGCATAAGGATAGGCCACCCAAGGCGAACGGCGCTCCGTCCGCAGCTCGTTCAGCCGCCGCCACTGCTCCTGCAGGTCAAGGCACAGCCCCAGCCGGTAATTCAGCACACCGAGGTACCACGGGAAGAACGTCGCCGCTTCCCTGCCGAGGACGCCGGGGTATTCGCGCATGAACAGCTTGTCCGCGTAATGGTAAGCCAGCTCGATCTCCCGCAGCTTCTTGGCGATCCCCTGCTCGGCCAAAAAAGCCGCAAACCATTTCTCCCTTTCCAAATAAACTAACGTATACCCCAAATCGAACCACACAAACTTCGTTTCCATGCCTTTCCTCCGCTCCGTCGCCCCGTCAAGAAGGAAATCCTTCAGCTTCCTTCCATTTGTTGTATTCTCTACATCTTCACTTTATCCTCCGATTGTTTGCGCCATGTTAAATGAATCCAAAGATGATGTGAAGACGGCGCGCAAATAACCGTACAGGCCCATGCCAATGACATGGACCTGCCCAACAACTTGATTCCCCCTATCTTCCCTTTGCCTTGTCTCCCCGAAGGATCATACAAGTACTGGTGGCATAGGCAACAAGGCTTTCGTCTTTATCCAAAATGCGGCAGTCAACGAGCCCGACGGTCTTTCCCTTTTTCAATATCTTGGCATCCGCTCGAATCGTTCCGTTCCAGACCGGCTTCAAAAAATTAATTTTCAGCTCAATCGTAGTAAAGCTCTCATCCGGCTGGAGAGTGGTCCCGAAAGCCACTCCCATGGCCATATCCGCAAGGGTGCTTGTTATCCCGCCGTGTAAAGTTCCTTGAGGGTTTGCATGATCCCGTGTCGCTTCCAGCTCAAAGCTCACTTGTCCAGAAACGATGTCTACAGGCCTTATGCCCATAAGCTGCTCAACCGGCGAAGGCATCGCTGCTCCCGCCAATACTTTCCGGTAGTGCGCCAATATCTCGTTCATGCGAATACAACCACCTTTCCTCCCCGCGCCGATTCCTTTTGCATGCGGCAATAGATTGACATCGCCCAGGAGTTTTCGTAAAATGACCCAGACAGGTCTGTATCATTTTTAACTTCAGAATACAGACAGTTCTGTACCATGTCAATATAATTATGGCAACTTTTGAGCGGAGTGAATGATTTTGGAAAAAAAGGCGTCAGCCAAAGAACGAATCTTGCGGGTAGCGTCCGTTTTATTTTATCAAGAGGGTGTACGAGCAGTCGGAATCGATCGAATCATCGAGGAATCCGGCGTCGCTAAAGCCAGCTTCTACCGCAATTTTGCAACGAAAGACGACCTGGTCGTCGCTTATTTGGAGCAGTTTTACAAACGGCATATGGAAGAAATCGAAGAAGCCAAGCGACGTTATCCCGAAAATCCCGTCGAGCAGCTTTATGTTGTATTGGAATGTGTCAGCGCAAGAATGGAAAAGCCCGGTTACCGCGGATGCCCTTTTTTGAATGCGGCCGTGGAGTTTCCCGACGCGAACCACCCGGTTCATGAACAGGTTACCGCCTACCATAAGGAAACGTATGGCAAACTAGCGGAAATCGCCAAGCATGCGGGCGCGGCCGATCCCGAAGCGTTTGCCGCGCAATTGATTATTTTGTTCAACGGCTCTCTCATGACGGCCTATTTGGAACGGCCCAATTCGAACTCCGGACACCTTCGCCTTGCTGCGGCCTTTCTGTTCGAGAAGCACAAGCTTAGCTCTTAGTCGCAGCGCAAAAAATCTCCTCCCCCCGGGTCTGCCGTCCCGGCCCGGGGGTGCATCTCTTCCTCGCGGAGAACCGCCTGAATCACTTGGTTGCCCCGCTGCTCTTGAGCGTCAGCTTGACCTTAACGTTCACGTCCGCTTCCGCGAACACGTCTGCCCAGCGCTCCTGCGCCTGCTTATAGGCCTTATATTGATGCGCCCGCGCGAAAATGCCGAAGCCGACCGGATCGACCTTCAGACTCTGGCATTTTTTCAACAAATCCGAGAATTGCCCCTCCAGCTGCTTTTCAATCGCAGCCTCCAGCTCTCTTCCCTTTTTGGCAAAATCAAAAGGAAACAGTCTCTGCGTCAAGGCTCCCGACAAATGGATGTCGGCATCAAACCGAAACTTCCCTTGATGGTAAGCCGTTTTGATTTTGACCTTCTCGGTCCCTGCATTGAAGCTGACAATATCCGAAGCGAAGACACCGCTCTTCCGCTCCTGCGGAATATGGATATTGAAAGGAACCTCTTCTACCGTACGCCGCTGCAGAATAAGCAGCAAGGCGCTTTCCTGCTGATTCAGCGAGCCCTTGTATTTGCCCTTGTTATCCAGCAGCGCCGTACCTGTCACTTCGAGTTCCTTGTTCAATTTAAGCTCGGAAATCGAGATGGTCATGCCTTTCTCATACCTTTGATCAATCAGCTTCTGAATCGTCGTCCGGACGGTGAAATTTCGCCGGTTGTTTTTATCGAGCAGCCTGGTTAAGTGAAGAGAAAGCCGCGGCTTGTCCTTGGGGTAATGGTGGATCACATCGGAGACCCGGCCATCCACAAGCACAACCTTGGAATTGACGGTTTGCTTCCCGTCCCGCAAAAAGACATCCGTCAAGGGAAACCAATCCGCCCGCTCCGTCAAACGCTTGCCGAGAAACAATATTTGCGACTTCCCCCCGACGGTAAGAGCGGACACGACGGAATCGAATTTATTTCTTGACGTTCGGAGCGTCTTGGACCGGAATCCGTAGACCTCATTTTTTTTCTTCGCCTCTTTACTGAACACGGGGGCAGCCATATAGACCACCAAATGATCTTTCTCGTCCAAGTCGAGGCCTACCGATAAACTGAGCGTTAAATTCTCGATATTCGCCTGATCCCAACATCCGGGCAAGATCGCCACGCAGACGGCCAATGCCGCCGCCCGTACCCATCGCTTCATGTCCCCCTTCGCCTCCGCTGCAGACGATCGTGAAGCCATACGTATACCCACAAAACATAAGGAAACAAATAACCGAAGAGGATCCCGGTCAAGTTGACGATGTCAATCCATTTATCGGTCTTGTTGAACGTCGGCATAACAAAGAACACGCTGACGACAAAAAGCAGCATTAACCATTGAAGCAGTCTGCGGTGATCTTCTTTCCCGAATATCCAATTCACCGAGAAAACGGCAAAGTACATCCCCGGCAGCCATGTCGTCGAAATAATCATGACAAAGAAAGCGAGAAACACGATTTCCAGCCGTTCGATAAACCGGAATTCCATCGTTTTGAGCACATTGACCGACGGTTCGTTAAAGTGGGTAAGCGCATCCGGGCTGAAAAAAACGGTGCAGGTCACGGTCACATGCAGGTAAACGAGCAGCGTCAGCGTATTGGCGACAATAATCCCCGTGGAGGCGTATTGTTTGGATTTGAGAAACGGATACAAGAGAAACGCCACTTCAAACCCTAAAAAGGCGAACAGCGTCGGCTGTACCGCCTGCAGAATCGGCTGAAGCCCCTCTTTAAATAAAGGAAGCATATACAGCCAATTGCTCTCTCTCAAGGAGAGGAGGTAGAAAAAGGGCATCCACAAGGTGATATAAAAAACAAGCTCCGCATAGCGGCCTAACACGCGAACGCCTCCCCGGGCAACCAAATACGACGGGACGGCAAGCAGAATCAGCATGACGAAATCGGGAGTTTTCGGTAAAATCCACGACTTGAGGAACAACACCGCCCTCACCATGATGGTATAGGAAAAGAAAGCGAAGTACAGCGCGGTAACGACCGCCGCGGCTTGTCCCGCCCACTTCCCCACATAGCGCTTCAGCAGATCAAAAAGCGTCCCGTCCGGGTGACGCTTCATCACTTCGACAATCGTTAAACTGGAGCAGGTGGCGATGACAAAACCGATGGGGATGGCGATCCACCCGTCGGTTCCCGCAAGGTCGGCCAACTCACGGGGCAGTTGAAGCAGACCGATACCCAGTTGAATGCCGGCGATCAGAAAAATATATTGCATCAATGTGATGTCATTAAACGCATACTTTTTCATTCGTCATCACCCGCTTTACGGATTGAACATGCTTCGGACATCGGTTTATTTGACCGGCCCCATATCGGTAATTTCCGTTTTTACGGAAAGCTTCACATCGGCCTTGGCGAACGCTTCGCCCCAATGCTCCTGCACCTTCTGATAGGCTTCGTACTCATAGGCGCGGGCGTAAAGCCCGAGACCGATCGGGTCGGTTTGATGCTTTTGAAAACCGCGGATTATTTGTTCAAATCGCCTCTTGAGCTGCTCGTCAATGGCCTCCTGCAGCTCTTCTCCATTTTTCTTAACGTCGAACGGGAATAGCCGCTCCGACAAAGCAATCGGCAGTTGGATATCGATATCGAATTGAAACCTGTCTTGAATATGCTTGGTTTTAATTTTCGTCTTGGCGTTTTTGACCCGAAAGGTGATCGTGCTTCGGCGGATCGGCCCCGGCTTGCCCTCTCCCGGAATTTGAACCGACAGGTTCATCTCTTTCTGGCGATTTTGCAACATAAGCAGCATCGTGCTCTCCTGCAAGCCGAGCCGCTCCGCATACCTTCCGCGTTCGTCCAGCACGGCCGTTCCTTTCACCTCAACGGCTTTGTTCAGCTTGACTTCACTGATCGAGGGCGTGATCCCTTTCTCGTACATTTGCCGGTGCAGCTCCTGCAGCGTCGTTCGCACGGTGATCCCCCTCCGGTTGGCCGTATCGATCAATCTGGTCATATGCAGAGGCAAGCGCGGCTTGTCGAGCGGATAGAAGTTAATGACTTCCGAAACCGGCCCGTCCACGGCGACGACCCTGGCGTTCACGGAATACTTGGCATCCCGGTACACGACATCGAACAGCCGGAACCAATCCGGGTGCTGCAGTACGCGTTTGCCTATCAGCATCACCTGCACCTTTCCCCGAATGGTCAGTCCGGTCGTCATCGCATCGAACCCCGTCATCGATTGGCGAAGCGTTTCCGTCTTGCGACCGAACTCTTCGTTTTTCTTCTTCGCTTCCTTGTTAAACACAGGGCTGGACAAGTAATACACCATATGGTTATCTTGGTCCAAATCCATGCCGAGCATTAAGCCAAGCGTCAGCTCCTCGACATTAATCCTATCGCCGCCGCAGCCGGGCACGCACAGAAGAACCAGCAGTCCGACCGAAAGCCATCGTTTCATGCGAGCTTCCTCCGAGCAGAACGAGTTTTTATCCACAGCAGAACCCATAAGGCGAAAGGAAAGCCAAAGCAAAGATACAGCGCAATGTTGCCGAATATCTCCTGAGACTTATCGCTCTGGGGAAATGTCGGAACAAAGAAACCGACATAGGCGAGAACAACCGCCGCCACGACCAGAAAGTGTCCGCGAAAAGCCTTCGTGCCGAACAGCCAGTTCGAGCAAAAAATGGTCAAGTACATCACCGGCATCGCTGTGGTAGACAGAATAAACAAGTAAAAAGCCAGGAACACAATTTCCATCCGTTCGATAAACCGGAACTCGGTCACCTTCAGCACGCTGAGCGTCGGCTCGTTGTACTTCGTAATTTCGTCCGGACTGAAGAAAACGAAGCAGACGAGCGTAACCCCCAGATACACGGCCATCGTGAGGAGATTGGCAATGATGATCCCAGTGGAAGCGGACTTCTTCTTTTGCAAGAAAGGATGAAGGAAAAAGGCCGTTTCAAATCCCAGGAAAGAGACAACGGTCGACAGGGATGTCTCCAAGATGGTTTTCCAGCTTTCCTTCAGTACCGGAAGAAGATGAAGCCAATGGTGGCTGACCGACAAAGGAACCAGGTAGAAGACCGGAAGCCATAACGCCATGTAAAAAACAAGTTCCGCATACCTCCCCAAAATGCGTACGCCTCCCAAAACAATGAGGTAGCTCGGAATCAAAAACAAAATCAAAATCATAGCGTCCGGGGTTTGCGGCAAAATCCACAGCTTCAAAAAAAGCACGGCCCGGACCGTAACCATGAAGAAAAAGTAAAAGAAGTAGGCGCAAAACACGAGCGCCCCAAGCTTCCCTGCCCAACAGCCGAAATAATGGGACAGGAGCTCCAGCAGCGTGCCTTCCGGATAAAATTTCATGATCTTGATGATCACCAGGCTGACGAGAATGGAAATCAGCCAGCCGATGACCAAAGAGATCCAGCCGTCCGTTCCGGCCTTCTCCGCCAGCAGACGGGGGAGCTGAAGCACCCCGATCCCGACCTGCATCCCGTGAATCGTTAGAATATATTGCATCAGCGTGATCTCGTTAAACGCATACTTCTTCATTCAGCCGTCACCTTTCGGATGGTTGTCGCCCATTCTTTGGGAGTTAACGGCCCGCGAGCTCTTGGGACGCGCCTTCATGGCCCACAAGGGCAGACGAACGAACGTGTCTTTCATATCCGCGAACCGCATCGGAGCGATCGGATTGCCGTAAGGCGTGCCTAGCGATTCCAGCGAAATCAAATGCCCGATCAAGGTCATCATGCCGATGACGATGCCCACAATCCCGAACATCGAGGCGATGATCATCATCGGAAACCGAAGCAGCCGGACGCCCGAAGCCATATCGTAATTCGGGATAATAAACGAAGCGATCGCCGTGGAAGCAACCACGATAACCATAATGTTGCTGACGATGCCCGCGGAGACGGCCGCCTGACCGATGACGATCCCCCCGACGATCCCGACCGTCTGTCCGATGGGAGCCGGAAGCCGCACCCCCGCTTCGCGCATCATTTCCAGCGTAATTTCCATGAGCAGCGCTTCGACAAGCGGAGGAAACGGAACACGCGCCCGGGATTCTCCGATCGATAATAGCAGCTGCAGCGGAATAACCTCGTAGTTAAAGGAAATGACGGCGATATAGAGCGCCGGCAAAAAGACGGCTAAGGCAAATCCCATAAATCGCATCAAACGTGTAAAAGACGCAACGATCCAGCGTGTGCTGTAATCGTCCACACTTTGAAAAAAGGAAGTAAAATTCGCGGGGCCGATCAGTACGCTGGGCGAACGGTCGACGACGACGACGAATCTCCCTTGCAGCAACTGGGCGGCAGCCGAATCCGGGCGTTCGGTGGCGATAAACTGCGGGAAAGGCGAGTATGGGTTATCCTCGATCAGCTCGGCCAATTCCCCCGTGTTAATAATGGCATCGATGTCCACTTGGCGAATGCGGTCATCGATTTCCTTCAAAACATCGGGATGAACGATATCCGCCATATACAGGATGGATACCCGGGTGTTCCCCCGACGGCCGATCGTCAGCTCTTTAATTTTCAGCTCACGGTTCGGGATGTAACGGCGGATCAGCGCGATGTTCTGGCTGCCGGTTTCGACAAAGCCTTGATGCGCGCCCTTAAGCGACGCTTCGAGCTGCGGATCTTCGATGGCCCGCTGCGGCCATCCTTGCGTATGGAAGACGACGGCTTCGCTGCGGCCCTCCTCGAATAAAAGACTGACGCCTTGCAGCATGGCCATTTCGACATCGGTCCACAGACTGATCGTCCGGACATTCCCGATGTTCACCCGGGGCAAATTACCCGGCACGCCCGCATCCGCTTCGAATTGAAGCGGGCGCAGCACATCGTTATTGAGGGAGTTTTTGTCCGTAAGTCCGTCCAAATAAGCGATTGCCGCCTGTCTGCCCGTCTGCTTGATCACGAAATGGCGAACGACCAAGTCGGGCGTCTGACTGAACAGCTCGTGCAAATCGGCTATATTTTGCGATAATACGGTGCTGATCGGGGTATTCAGCTTGTGATTCGCCGGCCCCTGCGCCGCATAGCTCTTCTTTCCTCGAATCCAATTATGCAAAAAAGCCATGGCAATCATCCTGTGTGTTAGAGAGAATAAGTTACACGTTAGGATGCGGTTTCCATGGCAAAGTTATACGTCAATTCATCATGTCTCGGGAATCGTGCGGCGTCATAAACGCAAAAAGTCCCTAGCCAGTTCGATTGCCGGCCGGGACTCATAGGGTGATGCAGTTCCTGATTTCGATATTAACCGCCCCATCCAATATGGTCGAAAGACGTCATACCCATATGGTCAAATGCTGTGATCGATATACCGCTTAACAATACCAACCCCATCACTAAAGATAAGAATGTTTTTTTCATAAGTCAAACACTCCTTCTACGATATGTTTGTATTTCCATTTTTGCTGCTCCGTTGCATAATCGCCATGTTTCTGATACAAAGAAGCGCATTTCTCAAAACCGGCGTAATACTTCATTTTATGGGCTAGGTATAAAGCATATAACAATTCGTCAATACCGCCAATCTTATAATTTCTTCGGAAACTGTATTTCGATTTCTCGTACCAAAAATGAAATAATTGAGTCCCGTTAATATAAGTAACATCAGCATTTAAAGGGGGGAGCTTCTCACAAAATTTGTCCAACAATTCGTCAACAGAAAAATTGAACTTATTCGCTGATTCCACCGCCGCTAGCAGACCTTGTAAAACTATATCCGGGTTTTCTTCCAAATATTCCATAAATTCAGGGAGAACACTTGAGTTTCCAGTATTCAATTCCAGGATCAACATATTACCCCTGCCCCAAGTTCGAAACTTCTCGACCTCCTTTTTCCCCGTTTCATCAAGGAACTCGAACCACCCGAGATCTGAATATTCCGCAACATACTTTTTCGCTTCTTCATATCGCCCTTGCATGCTTAAAATGAAACCCTTGATACGTAGCCCATGACCATAATATACCACTAAATGCCTTTCCGTTTGTAGGTTATTAACATTTTTTTCATTAATTAATTTATGATATACATTTTTAGCTAATGTATGCAGTTCATCTCCGTAGCGCTCTACCTTTTTCCAATCGCTTAATGAATAACATACATTCGCCATCAAAAGTATAGCGTCTAAACAAAAATCTTCTGGCAAAAGGGTATAATACGGCTCAAAATTCCCCAAAGCCTCCCTGTTCCCTTCTGAACTCACACCGACCAGACACTGAAATAACCGATAATGACACAGAATACAAGTCGGATCATGATTGTCCGTTTCATGGTCAATGACATAACGATATAAAGGTGCTGCTTCCGCTTTTTTTCCTTCCTTGAAAAGACGCTCCGCTACAGAAACAAATTGATCCTTCATTTCCTTTTCCAACCCTGCATTGATCATAGAACACAAACACTCCCTTCTATTAATACCATAATATTACATCCGTAAGTATTTAATGGCAATATATAACATTTTATAACTTCAATATGATTCTTATCAAAAATCGGAGAAAAACCAGAGAAAAATAACGTAATTAGACATCAATTTTGAAATATATACAAGCCTCTCTAGCATTTGCTGTTTGCATTTGGGGGAAACTCTGTATTTGCAGAAGTACCAGGGATATTGACCAAAGTTGTTTACAGAAAGTTGAGCAACTTCTGGAATATATCAGTAAGCTTTGCGGTTGGTTCTCTGCTGATCGACGTTCAGTATACTGATGCAGCTTCAAAACAAGTAAAAGTTATTTTCTGAGAAGAAACCAATATTTTTTACCCTTCATATTTAAAATCCCCGCCAGTTTCCGGCGAGGATTCAAATAAATTATTTAGAGACAGGGATATACTCATTCACTTCATATGTAAGAATCTTATTGAAAATCACATAGTCTTTTCTGCTTTTGAAAGGTCCTTTATTGTTGTCGTGTTTATCAATCGCATAGGAAGCCGGACCAGTTCCAGTTGCTCTGCCTTCGTACCATGCAATGAATGTATTTACTTCTGTCATAGAGAGGTCAAACTCTTTTTCAAGGCCGGTATCTAAGGTAACGACTAAAATTGCTCTTCCGGTTGGAGGTGGCGTTACCGGTGCTTGCGGAGTTGCCGATGCTTCATTAGAGTTTGCACTTTCCACAGGGCCATTGACTGCCGTAACAACGTAGTAATAAGTAGTTCCATTTATAACTGTGGTATCTTTGTAGGTAGTACCATATACACTACTAGCAACGGTAGTATATGGTCCTCCTGGAGTAGTTGATCTTTTAATGTTGTAATTGGTTGCCCCTGAAACTGCTGTCCACGAAAGATCAACTTTTGAGTCTCCTCCAACTGCTACCAAATTTGTTGGTGCATCAATTGAAGGACGATTAGCAAGTTCCATCATCTCTATTTCAGCAATAGCAACCCGAGATTGGATTATACCGTTTATCGAAGAAATATTTACCTTGTAATATCTGTAAGCAACACTATTGGAAAAAGTGTATTCTCTGGTTTCTGCTCTTTTCCAATTAACTTGTTCTTCTCTTTTATCAAGAATAACCCAATCTTGCCCATTGGAACTACCTTCAAAAGTCCAACTTTTTGGTGCATAATTGTTAGAGTCTGGATAGTCGTAGCTTGTAATTGTATATTTCGCAATTGTTTTTAGATTGTCAGCACCGAAGTCAAGACTTACCCACCCTGTTATTGCACCAGGTTTTACAGCCCAAGCGTCCTCTTTTCCACCGTTTTTTACTCCATTAAAAACTTTATAAGACATATACTGATACTCATCAAAAAAGTTTGATGAACTGGCTACTTGGGGTGACGGTGAATTATTACTTGTCATCGGTTGGATAACATTTTCCGTATAGACTTCCTGTGCATAAACACTGGAAGACAAGCCACAAACTGATAAGAATAAGACTAATAAAAATGCCATAGGAAGTAATCTCAATTCTTTTTTCAAATTAATAGTCATATACTCCTCCTGAAATTATGATTTTTTTGAACAAAAGGTATTGTATAACTTAGCGGTATAAACCGTCCAAACATATATCCCCTTAATTTATATTAACTGTATTAAGATAGAATAAAATTCATTATATTAGTAATTCAGCACTTTCCATAACTCATCATTATCACTTTTAACTTACGAGGAAATAAGGTCTCTCGTTTAAAGTTATCTTGTCTAATACCCGGACGTCTTCCGCAGCTCGTTCGCCAGCCAGTGAGTATATTCGGCCTTCTTAAAGAGCTCTGTTCAAAAAAAATTCCAGACTGGTCGGAGATTGGACCAAATAAAAAGATTCCCCTGCCGAAACATAGGGGATATCCATAAATCTAATTCTTGATAATTGAAGTTTAGTAAAGTATTGTTTCATCCCATGCCAACGCCCCCATATACAATGAACGCATCTTTTGGGTTGCTTGGGTTTAATTTCAAAATTCAATACCTATTTTCCCCCTATCTGATTCCCCATTCAAGTCTTCGTCCGTTATAGAATATCTTATCAGAAATTCATACCAATATTGGTCAAAAGAAATTTTATCCTATCTCCGGGCATTGAACTCCTCCTAGGGCGCATGATCCCCTTTTATGAAAAGTCTATGGAGATATATCCAGAAGAAATACGGTATGTATCCAGTAAGGAAAATAAAGATATCTCAAAAAAAATAGAATCAGCCTGTTATGGCTGATTCCATGAGCTCATGCTCTTCCCGCTCTAGCGCTCCGGGTGCTTCGGCTTAAGCTCGGGCATCTCCAGAACGGCCGAAATGTTGCACAGCATGCCGTTCGCCATGAACGTGCTGACCGCCGCCTCCGGTTGCGCAATGCCCGCTTCGCGAAAACGCGCTTCCACGTAAGCCGTTACCTGACTCATGCCTTCCCGCATCACTTGGCGGATCGGCTCTTCCTTGATGACCATCGCTTGCATTTGCAAAACGATCTCATGGTGATGCGTACGCATCAGCTCTTCGTAAGCTTGAATCATCGCCTGGACCAGCCGGTCCGAAGACGCATTCACCCCCGAGAAGGCACGAACGATGCGCTCGAAGGCCAGCTTCAGCGCGGCGGCGAACAGCTCCGCTTTGCTTTTGAAAAATTTGAACACGTAAGGCTGCGAAATGCCCACCCGCTCCGCAACTTGCGCCGTAGTGGCGCTGTAGTAGCCATGCTCCGCGAACACCGCTACGGCAGCTTCCAATATTTCTTCTCTGCGGTTTACCGCGGCAGGCTCGCCGGTCTTCGACTTCATCTTGCCCATCATTCCTCCTGAGAAACCGGAGTGCTCCGGCCGCTCCTTCTTCATCAGTTAGTAATTGATTACTAACTCCACTATAAGCGGACCGGCCGAAAATTTCAAGAACCGATTTCCGCCGGAAACAACCAAGCCATCGCTTCCGGAAAACGTTTGATGAAATACGCCGCCTTGTGACTTGCGCCGTCTTCGATCTCAAGCCGCAGCCGCTCCCCGGAAAACCCGCGCTCCGACAAGATCGCGAACGCTTCCTTGGTATGCGGAACCATCGTGCTCTGAATGTTCCGTTTATCGATGCCTTCGGCGCTTCCCACGTACATATAAATTTTGCGCGACACCGCCGCAATCGGCTCCGCTCTCACATACCCGATCATCCCCGGGAACCAGAAGGAGGCGGACAGCAGGCCGAAGCGCCCGAATACGCCCGGAAACAGATAAGCGGCGTAGAGCGAGATCAATCCCCCTAACGAAGCGCCGATGATGCCCGTCTCCTCCGGCCGTCGGGACGTCCGGTACTTCTCGTCGACCCACGGCTTCAATTCGCCCGCAACAAACGAGAGATAATCGGCGCCCTTGCCGCCGAAATCCGCAAACTTGTCCGATAGCGCCGGGGCAAACCACGGCGTGTATTCGTCGTTCCGGCTGATCGGCTCGATGCCGACGAAGATAAGCTCGCGAAGCTCTCCGCGCGCAAATTTCCCTTCCAACTCCTCCATGGAGGACTCGAACAAATAGCTTCCATCCTGCACGTAAACGACCGGATATTTCGCTTCGCCCGCAGCATACGAAGGAGGGAGATAGACGGCTATCTCCCTGCCTCCGACCGATTCGGCAACGATTCTTCCTCGCAAAGCGGCAATCGCCCTCCCTATCGTCTGGCCTTGAACAGCAAATACACAAAATACGGCACGCCGATGATCGATATGACGATGCCGACAGGCAGCTCGGCGGGCGAAAATACCGTCTTCGCAATAAAATCCGATACAACGACCAGCGCCATGCCGACGAGGCCGCAGACGGGAACCATGCGGACGTGCCGGATGCCTACGAGACGTCTGGCGATATGAGGCGCCATCAGTCCGACGAAGCCGACCCCTCCCGACACGCTGACGCAGGCGCTCACCAGCCCGATGCTGCCGAGCAGCAGAATCATCCGCTCTTTTTCCACAGCGACGCCCAAGCTTTTGACGCTGTTCTCCTCCAGCTGGAGCAAGTCCAGAATGTACGCTCTGCGCACGATGACGGGAATAAGAATGACCAGCCACGGAAGCATCGCGACAATAAACTTCCAGTTGGCGTTGTAGATGCTGCCGGTCATCCAGACCGTCGCCATCTCGAAGTCGGACGGATTCATTTTCAGGCTGATGTACATGGCAACCGCGCCGAGTCCGGAAGCGGTGGCGATGCCCACCAGAAGGACGCGCTGCGGGTCCAGCTTGCCGTCCTTCCAAGCGAACAGATAAAGGAACGCAGCCGTGCTTAAACCGCCCGCCCAGCCGAACAGCGGCATCGTCATCGTCGACAGCCATCCCGTCCCTTTGATTTGCCCTTGGAAAAAAAACATAAAAATCACTATTGCCGCCCCCGCCCCGGCATTGATGCCGAGAATCCCGGGTTCGGCCAATCCGTTCCGCGTGACCCCTTGAATGACGGCGCCGGCGATGCCCAGCCCCAAGCCGACCAGCGCGGCAATGACGATCCGGGGCAGCCGGAATTCGAAGATGACCAGATCATGCTCGGGCTGCGGCTCGATTCGAAGCAGCGTTCGAACCACTTCGCCCACCGTCATGTCGAAGGCCCCGTTCGTGAGAGACAGGTATACGGCGGTGACGATCAGCGCGACCGCTCCGAGCAGCACCGCCATGTACCTGCCGGTTGAATGATTACGCACGCTGTTCCCCTCCCTTCTTCCGGATCAGATACAGAAAGAAAGGGACTCCGATCAAGGACGTCACGACGCCGATCGGCATCTCGAACGGGTAGTTCATGAAGCGGCTTGCGATATCGCACAAAGCAAGAAATACCCCGCCCAGCACGCCGGCGCACGGCACGATCCACCGGTAATCGAGACCGACGAGAAAACGGGTAATATGCGGGACGATCAAGCCGACGAAGGCGATCTTGCCGGCCAGCGCCACGGACACGCCCGTAAGCAGAATGACGGCAAGCATCGCGACCACCTTCACGATCAGCGTCCTCTGTCCGAGACTGACCGCCACTTCCTCGCCTAAGGAAAGAATCGAAACGGATTTCGAGATGAGCAGCGCAAGCGCAACCCCGACAACGGCAAAAGGAATCGCCAGCTTGATCAGATTCGGGTCCATCTGATGCAGGCGGGCGTTATACCAAAAGCCGATTTTTTGCGAAACTTGAAAATACGTCGAGAACGCGGTCGCCATGCTGCCGAGAAACGTTCCGATCACGGTGCCCGTAACTGCCAGCCGGACCGGAGACATCCCGCCCGGCAGCAGCGACGCCAGTCCGAATACAAGCCCTACGCCGAACGCCGAGCCGATGAACGAATAAACGATCATTTCGATCGAAGAAGAGCCGGGCAGCGCGATCATGCAGACCGTAATGGCGAATACCGAGCCGTCGGTTACCCCCATGATCGAAGGGGATGCAAGGTAGTTCCTTGTCATCCCCTGCATGAGCGCTCCCGACATCGCCAGGAAAGCGCCGATGAGCAGCGCTCCGACCGCGCGCGGGACGCGGGAGTGCATGACGATTTGATGATTTACGTTGCCCGGGTCGAAATGCGCGAACGCCTCCCAAAGCATGCTTGTATCGATCGTTTTGGAGCCGAAACGGACGGACAAAATAATCGAGAGGACAATCGCAACCGGCGAGAGCCATAAGATCCACGCCGGGTGAAGCTTGTAGGGTTGTCGCATGTATTGTCGCTCGCCTTCCCGAAATCAGGAGGCCAGCTTTTCCATAGCTGCTTTCAAGAATTGAATTTTGCTCCACGATGTGCCGCCTTGACCCAACGGATCGACGATGTTGACGAATACTTTGTCGTTCTTTACCGCACTGATGCTTTTCCAGATCGGATTTTTTTGCAGATCCTCCAGCGCCTTCGGCGTATCTTTATTTTCGTCCTCCGAAAACTGCAGGAAGATGTAATCCGGGTTCATTTCGCTGAACTTTTCGATCGAGATGAGCTCCTGCGCCTTCGCCGCTTTCACTTCAGGAGGCGCCGTAAAGCCAAGATCGGCATACAGCGACGAGTTGAAGAACACGCCTTCGGGATAAATGTACAAGTTGCCGACCCGTACTCTCACGGCGACGACCTTCTTGTCTTTCATGCGATCGCCGAGCTTCGCTTTGGCCGCTGCGGCATCCTCCTTATACTTTTGCAGCACCTGCTTGGCCTGCTCCTGCTTGCCGGTCAGCTCGCCCAGCAGCAGCAGATTGGACTCCCAGTTCGTCGAAATATGGGAAACCGGGATCATCGGCGCCACTTTGCCCAGCTTCTCGGCCATCTCTGGCGGAAACTTGGTGGAGCCAAGAATAACGTCGGGCTTCATCTTCAAAATGCCTTCGATGTTCGGCTGCATTTTTTCGCCGCTGCTTTCCACGCCTTGCGTGATGCTTTCGAACAGCTTCGGAAATTTGCCGCTCACGGTATTCGCGCCGACCGGCTTCACGCCGAGCACAAGCGCGTCCTCCATCGCTTCCATCGCGCCGGCGATGACGATTCGGTCCGTTTTGCCGGGAACCGTGTAGTCCTTGTCGAGATATTTGATCGTTTTGGTCGCCGGAGCTGCGGCGTCTTTGGCCGCTGCCGCCGGTTTCTCCGTTCCTGCCGAAGCCGCCGGCTGCTCTTTCCCCTGACCTGCCGTGCCGCAAGCGGACAAGGCAAGCGCCAGCAGTGCCGCAGCTCCTATTCCTGACCATCTACGCTTCATCATCCTGCTAAATCCCCTCTCACTGATAACGATTCTCATTTGCGATTATAAACTACCCTCCCCCCTGAAACCATGGACGATTTCCGGAGTTACTTTGGACAATTGTCGGAAAACAGGCTTAGCGCCGCATCGACGATCCGATGGTGGGCGGTGGCGGAATATTCTTGCCACGGGTCGGAATAAATCGGGTGCACCCGATGCTTCCGGACCGCTTTCAAATCCTTCCAAATCGGAGCACCGCTTAAGCGCTTGGCGTGAGCCAGCGATTCAGGCTCCTGGCGGACGAGCAGCAGCAGTCGGTCCGCATCGATCTCCGCAAGGCGCTCCAGCGTAATCGGCTCATTGAGCACGGTGCGGCCGACCGGCCAAGCCGGATTCACTTGCAGATCGCCGTACAGCACTTCCCGCATGCTCCGGTTGCTGAACGCGTGGCATTCGTCCTTATAAATGCGCAGGATCAGCACCGTATCGTCTCCCGCCTCGCGGACAAGCCGTTCCCGGACGGACTGCACCTTGCGGTCGTACTCCCTCAGCCACAGCTCCGCCTCCTTGGACGCCCCCAGAAATTCCGCCGTAAACTGCAGCTGCTCCCGCCAGTTCTTCTCGGCCCAAGGCACCTGCACGAGCGGAGCGATCTGCTTCAGCATCTCCTGCTCTTCCTCTTCCAGCCCGGTTCGGCTCAGAATAACGTCCGGCCGCGCTTTGCGCAGCGTGTCGATATTCGCTTCCCAATCCATGTTGTTGCGGTAGGCGCTCAGATGGACGGGAATATCGTTGCGGTACGTTTCATAGTAATAAGCCGTCCACTTCGGATGAAGCGGAGCGGCATAAGGCAGCATCCGCAGCGCCGCCAGTTGGCCGGTAATGGCCGAGCTGTAGGCGGCCACCTTGCGGCTGCGGTTCTTCATATAGACCGTCGGCGACACGCCCACTTCCTGCTTAAACTTCCGGCTTAAATAAAACTCGTCGCTGTAGCCTACCTGCTGGGCGATGTCCCGCAGCCTGACGTTCGAACCGGCCATCAGCTGCTTGGCCCGCGTCATGCGGAGCTCCGTCAAATAATCGATGGCGCTGCTGCCGTACGTTTTTTTGAACAGCTCCACGTAGTATTTCGGACTAACTCCGGCCATCCGGGCGAGCTGCTCGATCGATAAGTTTTCGTTGAAATGACGCTCCATATAGTCTTTCGTCCGCCGGATGGCGGCTTCCGAATCTTTTCTCGCGGAGATTCCGACATTCTTCATGACGCCATACATCAGCTCGCGAAAGGCAAGACGGGCCCGCGGGCGTCCGGTTTCCTCGCCGCTCTTCCAATGGCGGCTCACGGCGTCGCATAGCGTAATCATCTGCGCGGCGGGAATCATCGGAATTTCGTCCTGCACCCAGAACAAGCCCCGCTCCTTCTCGAACCGAAGCTGCTCCCCGTCCTGCTCGGTCTCCCGGTACAAGTCGAACCGGAACATGAACAGGCTCAAGCCTTCCGCCGTATCCGAAGCGGCACCGAACGTCTGGCCCGGAGAGCACACATAAGCGGTATCCTGGCGGAGCCGGCCTTCCTTCCGGTCCACGATCAACCGCCCGTGTCCCTTCGTCACCGCTATCAGCACGTACGAATCCGCGAGCTGCTGCTCCAGGCGCCATTCGCCGTCCCCTTTGACCGATTCTACGTCCCGAAGCTTCCAATGCGTACCGTCCAGCCAAGAGACGACCGGGTCCCCCGGTTCCGTGATGCCTGGGTTCATAAGCTTGTGCACCGTCCTATATGATAATGATTCTCAATACGTTTTTTGAAGTATACCAAAAAGCCGTCTCCTTGTCGATGATACCGGCGTCCGGGAGCTCTGCGCCAGAAAAAAACAGACCCCCGAGGCCACTGTGAGAGTGGAATTCTGAGGTCTGCTCCAAGCTCAATTATCAATCGGAAAGCGGACTTTACGGCCTGACCCATTTGGCGCCCTGCCAGGTGTGGATGTAATACCAGGACTCACCGTCGGGAGAGTTCCAAACCCGCGATGCCGTAACGGTTTGCGGGGTAAACGCGAGCAATTTTTCCGCAGGCTGATTTTCCACATAAGGGATGTCGAACCCAATCGAGGACCCGGTAAGCTCAAGCCGCTCGTTGCTGAGCCGCACCCCGAGCTTGGCATCCTGCTCGAAATCGCCGGTCAACCGCGAGGCGATTTCCATGGACGGATTGATCCATTTCCCAGTGCCTTCGCTTACCATAAAATACCATTGACCTTTTTTCCCGATAACCTGAACGGTCCGGGCCGGTTGTTCTCCCGCCGCTTTATAGGGATCGGAAGAGAAAGCCGAAGGCGTCTGGTAATAATAAAACGGAACGGGTATGTCCAGCCCCAAGTCAACCTGCTCCAATCCTTCAATACCAAGCCCGTATTCGGAGACGCAATGAATCCATCGCAGTCCGTGCGGCGTCTCGATCTGGTACCAGACGCTCGGAGGAACCATACCGGACTGGCGGGTATACTTCGCCACAGGCTTCAACACTTGAGGAGCCAGCTTCGGCTCGTCGGCCAGCGGCTTTTCGAAAGGCTGGCTGTACACCTCGCTCTCCCGCGCAACGGGAACCATTCCTTCAACTGGCTGGCCCGCGTAATTTTCCGCATAATGCTCCGAAAAAATCCATTGCTCTCCCAGCCAGGAGGTCCGGATCAAATGCCACTTCGCCGACGTGCGGCAGGGCGTGAACGGATCGCATGCATCGATGAAGGCAATCGCCTGGACTTGCTGCGGAGCAAGACTGTACCCGGTTAATTTCATCCGGGAGTCATAGAGCGGGGTCTGCGGCTCCAGCAGGTTCAAAGTCTGTTCCTGCTTCTGAAGCCGGCCGTACTTGTACGCCCCTTCCTTCAAGTTAATCCATGCTTTGCCAAGCCACGTCTCGACCGGCACCTTGTCCATGCTCGTGATATAGAGCAGTCTGCCGCTTTCAATCGGGGAGAGCTTCACAGACTGGTAAGCGCCGATGGAGCCCAAAACTTCATCCGGTTTCGTTTTATCGCTGGCATACAGCTTAAAATCGTCAAGCAAGGTAATATAAGGCATGACGCTCGGTTCGGCCAGCTGAGCCGCTGCCTTCTGGTCGGCCCGGGCGATCTGCGAGCCCGTCGGGAAAGCTACCGCTGCAGCCAGCAGCAACATGAGCCATTTGTTCATGTCCTCCATCTCCTTCCTTAAAAATCCAAAGGTTTTCCATTTTTGATACTAGCATAAAGAAGGAACGAAATACACACCTTTCTCACACACGCCCGGACCGCTTCCTCCCCATCGGCAGACGGTTCCGCGAAAAAGTTCATGTTATCTTCACAGGAAACCGCCCCCGATAGCCCGACCGGGCTATGGGCAACCCGCTTGCCGTTCTATACAATGAGGATGCTTGCCTGTTTCGTGAAGGAGTGATGAGATGAATCGTAAACGAATGCTCACGGTGCTGCTCAGCCTGCTGCTGGCGGCCGTGATGACCGCCTGCTCCTCCGAGCGTCCGGTCGATCCGGCGGAGGTGGAAGTCACGCTGACGACCGAGCCTTCGCCGCCCAAGGCGAACGCCGTCACCAAGTTCACCGCCACGCTAGGCGGTGTGCCGGAATCGACCAAAGCTACCCTGTCCTTCGACATTCGCAAGTCCGAACACGATACGCTGTCGTATTTGAATGCGAAGCAGGAAGGAAACGCGTTTACTGCGGACAAAGAGTTGAAGGAGCCGGGAACGTACACCGTCTACGTGCATCTGTACATCGGGGACCTGCATATCACCAAGAAAAAGCAGATTGAGGTCGCTTCATGAGCCGCCTTCCATTTCGCCTCCGCGGCCTGCTGCCGCACGGGTCCGCCCTGCGCACCGCGCTGCTCGCGTTTTTGCTCGCGGTCCTGCCGTCCGCGGCGGTCTGCACCGCAAGCACCGAAAGCAGCGGGAAGGAACTCCCGCTCCAGCAGCTCATTGACGAAGCGCCGCCGGGCGGCACGCTGAAGCTGGCGGCGGGGACCTACCGGGGACCGGCCGTCGTCACGAAGCCGCTGCGGATCGAAGGCGCGGGCGGTGTGCGGATCGTCAACGAGACGGACCGGCCGGCGCTGGAGATTCGCACGGACCGCATGACGCTGACGGGCTTGTCGATCCGGGATACGGGAGCCAAAGCGTCGGCCGCCGTGCTGCTTTCCGGCTCCGACAGCACGCTCGAGGATCTGCGGATCGAGACGGTGTCCTCTGGCATTCATCTGCGGGACGCGAGCGGCAACACGATCCGCCGCACGAACGTCGGTTGGGCGGGACCGGACGTCAAGATGACGGAGAAGGGCAACGGCATCGACCTGTACGCCTCCCATGACAACGTGATCGTCGGCAACACCGTCACCGGCATGCACGACGCCATCTACATCGAGAACAGCAACGGAGTCCGCGTGGATGCCAATCAGGTGGACGAATCCCGGTACGGCATTCATTTTATGTACGTCAACGACTCGTCGATCCGGGGCAACGTCGGGGCGCGCAACATCACGGGAGCCATGGTGATGGCCGTCAAAGGCGTGAAGGTCACGGGCAACACGTTCGCCAAGCAGAGCGAGAATGTCAACTCCCAGGGCCTGCTGTTGTTCGACGCGAGCGATTCCGTCTTTACGGACAACCGTCTGGAAGGCAACCGCGTCGGCATCTACGTCGAGCAAGCGCAGAAGAACGTGCTGGAGCGCAACCGGGTTACCGTGAACTACGTGGGCCTGCAGCTCAAAGAATCCGAGAACAACCGGTTTCAGGGCAACGATTTTCAGGGCAACGTGATTCCCGCGGAAGCGACGGACAGCCGGAATAACGACGTGAAAGGCAACTATTGGGACAGCTTCCAAGGCATCGATCTGGACGAAGACGGGTTCAGCGACATGCCGTATGCGATCAATCCTTTTTTTCAAAAGATGACCAAAACGACGCCGCCGTTCCAGCTGTTCTTCCAGTCGCCGGGCATGGCGTTTCTGGAGGGCATGCTGACCTCGTCCAAGCAGGCTTGGACGACCGACCGGGCGCCGGCGATGAAGCCTTACGCAGCGGACACCTACCGTCCGCCCGCCGGATCTGAAACGGCGGG
>NZ_BILX01000052.1 GCF_004000785.1 Paenibacillus ehimensis NBRC 15659
AGAGAAGCCGGAGCTTTTTATAAATAGGCTTATTTCAACGCGCTTCCGCCGAAGACGAAGCGGTATTCCCAATGCTTGCCTGCAATCGAATCGATGCGTACACCGCCCGATGTTTTCGAATAGGTATGCAAAATTTTTCCATCCCCGAGGTAGATGCCTACATGCGAGATGCGCTGATTCGACTTGTTCGACGGGTAGGCCGACGCTTTCGTTCCTTTATAATCCATGAAGAACATCAGATCGCCCGGCTTCAGATTGTGCCAGTTGGTTGTCGTGCCGCCGAGGGACTTGACGTAAGAGGCTTGTCCGCGCGAGTCGCTGGGCAGCGTAATCCCTGCACCTTCCTTGAACGCTTGACGGGTAAAGTCGGAGCAATCGAACGTGCGGGTGTTCGAACGGTCGGAGGCGAACTCGTAAGGAGTGCCCAAATATTTTTTGCCTGCGGCGATGACCTTGTTGACGACCTCGCTGCTGCTGCCCGTGCTCGGCTTGGATGTGCTGCCGCTATTGGACGAGCCGCTACCGTTGGACGAGCTTCCGCCGGAGCCGTCGGCGCGGACGTATTTGCTGCTTGTGGATATGTAGCCGACTCGGCCTTGATCGTCGCGAACTTTATACCAATAATCGTTGACTTTCTCGAGAATGTCTACCTTTTCACCTGCTTTTAGAAGACCGTATGTGTCTGAACCCGTATTGGGCGCTTTGCGGAAATTCACGCCGCTGACAATTGTGGCATCCGAGGCGGCAAGGGCTTGCTCAGCTGTAAAAGCTCCGACGCTGAATGTGACGGTAGTGGCGAGTAACAGTGCGGTAAGTTGCTTTTTCAAGTGGAAATCCCTCCTGCAGTTCTGGTTGTTTTATGTACAAGCCTGGGAATCCATGGACGGAGTTCGCCCGATTCCACAGACTGGGACACCATTTGACAACGTCCGGTCGCCGCCCCACAATGAAAGCAGGACTTTTGACGAGAGAACGGTGAGCAAACAATGGAAACGTGGACATGGGGGCCTTTCATCCTGCAAAAAAGCATGCTGGTCGTCATTGCGGCAGTTGCGGCGGGTTACGTCTTATCGAGGCTGCGGTTAAAAGGTTCTTCCATCGGAAGAACGTTCGGCGCGATCGTCTCGAACGCGCTTCTTATGTGGGTGGTCAGCTGGAAGCTGAGTATCCTTGTCTTCGATCCGGGGAGCGTGCTGTCCAACCCGATGTCGCTGCTCTATTTCAGCGGCGGCGACAAAGGCGTCTGGCTGGCGACGCTGCTGTCCGGGATATATGTATGGTTGAGCGCCAAAAAGGCAAAATTGAATGCAGCCATTTACACGGATTCGGTGCTTGTCTCGGTTATTGGGGGGTATGCCGTCTACGCGGCGCTGATTTTTTTTACGGAAGAGGAGAGCCGTCTCACCTGGGGACTCAAGGCGCTGCTCGCGGCGGGCCTGACGGCCTTCTGGTTCGTATCCAATGCGAAGAGGGAGTGGCAGCCCCTCCTCCAGCGGACGGTCGTCTTCGTCGTCGGATATGCGCTCATCGCGTCGCTGGCCGCCAATGTGTGGGATAAGTCTTCGGCGGGCACGGCTGAAGCCGGGGCGAACGTAGGGCTCAAAATCGGACAGCAGGCGCCGGACTTCGAGCTGCCTTTGCTTGGCGGCCAGTCGGCCAAGCTGTCCGACTACCGGGGGCGGACGGTCGTGCTTAATTTCTGGGCGACCTGGTGCCCGCCGTGCCAGGCGGAAATGCCGCACATGCAGCAGGTGCATACGGAGCAGGAGAGCCATGGCGTTACGATTCTCGGCGTCAACGCGACGTCGACGGAGGTCAGCGAGCCGGTCGTGCGCGCATGGGTCAAGGAATGGGGGCTCACGTTCCCGATCGTGCTGGACCGTCAAGGCGAAGTCGGCAAGACGTACCGCGTGAACGCTTATCCGGCCACGTTCGTCATCGACGCTCAAGGAACGATCCGGGTAAAGCATCCGGGGCCGATGAATAAGGAGATGCTCGAGCAAGCGATCGCCAAAGCGAAGAAGAGCGGGTGAAAAAAGAATTTAATAGGGGATTATAGAGTTTTTCATTTGCGCGAAAAATAAATGTCGTGATAACATGTGATTATTGCAGGTCATATTACTAGGTTCGAGACATCATTTTATATAAAAGGAAGGATATCAGCATGGCACAGACGAGTATTATCTTGCGTGTGGAGTTAGACCACGAGAAGGTCACGTTCGGGGATGTAGCCGCCGCAATCAGCAAATCCGGAGGAGACATCACGTCGATCGACGTGATTCGGCCGGGTAAGGATTCCTCCATCCGGGACATCACCGTGGATGTTGCGGAATCCGTGGAATCGCAAGTGGTGGAAGCGCTGAAGCAGCACGAAGGCATCAAGCTGATCAACGTCTCCGACCGCACGTTCCTTGTGCATTTGGGCGGCAAAGTGTCCGTTCAGCCGAACCTTCCGATTAAAAACCGCGATGACTTGTCCCGGGTCTATACGCCGGGGGTTGCGCGGGTATGTACGGCGATTCACGAAAATCCGAAAAAAGCGTATTCGCTGACAATCAAACGGAATACCGTAGCGGTCATTTCCGACGGCACAGCCGTACTCGGACTCGGCGATATCGGACCGCATGCGGCCGCCCCGGTGATGGAAGGGAAAGCGATGCTGTTCAAGCAGCTTGCAGGCGTCGACGCCTTCCCGATCTGTCTTGATACGAAGGATACGGAAGAAATTATCCGTACGATTAAAGCGATCAGCCCGATTTTCGGCGGGATTAACCTGGAAGACATCAGCTCGCCGCGCTGCTTCGAGATCGAGAGCCGGCTTAACGAAGAGCTCGATATCCCGGTATTCCACGACGACCAGCATGGCACGGCCGTCGTCGTTATTGCGGGACTGCTCAATGCGCTTAAAGTCGTTGGCAAGCGGATCGAGAACGTGCGCGTCGTCGTGAACGGCATCGGCGCGGCAGGCGTTTCCATCTGCAAAATGCTGCTGGCCGCAGGCGTGACGAAGCTGGTGCCGGTCGACCGCGAGGGCGCGATTGTCCGTGGCGGCACCTACGAGTATCCGATGTGGCAGTGGCTGGCTAACCAGCCGCAGGTGGAAGCCGAGCCGGGCACGCTGAAAGAAGTGATCCGCGGCGCGGACGTCTTCATCGGCGTATCCCGCGGCGGCCTTTTGAGCGGACAAGACGTCCAAACTATGGCGCCGGATAGCATCGTCTTCGCCATGGCGAATCCGACGCCGGAGATCGCGCCGGAAGAAGCGCTGCCTCATGTGCGCGTATTTGCGACCGGCCGAAGCGACTATCCGAACCAAATTAACAACGTTCTGGTATTCCCGGGTATTTTCCGCGGGGCGCTCGATTGCCGGGCCCGCACCATCAACGAGCCGATGAAGCTTGCAGCTGCACGCGCCATCGCCTCCGTCGTCACGGATGCGGAGCTGAACGAGCATTATATTATCCCGAGTATTTTCAACGAGCACGTCGTGAAAAAAGTTCGCCACGCGATTATCGAAGCGGCAATCTTGACCGGCACCGCCCGCCGGATTCCGCCGGATTTCCGGTAAGAGCCGGGAAGGACGAACGGCAGCACAATAAGATCGTCGATCATAGCGCAAG
Organism: Paenibacillus ehimensis NBRC 15659; assembly: GCF_004000785.1. Lineage (GTDB taxonomy): Bacteria > Bacillota > Bacilli > Paenibacillales > NBRC-103111 > Paenibacillus_G > Paenibacillus_G ehimensis. The sequence continues at coordinate 3,621 of NZ_BILX01000052.1, forward strand.
AAGCGAGTTCCTCTATGGGGGGACTCGCTTCTTTGTTTAATCGATAGAATCAAGCAAGCAGGCGGCGGGAGGGCGGTTCTTCTCCTTCGACCGGCCTTGCTTGCCGCGTTCGCGACGGTTACAGTTTGCGCTATCTACAGCCTACGCCGTTTACGTTTCGCACGGCTTACTTTCCGCCCTGCTTCTTGCGGTATTCTCCCGGCGTCATGCCGGAATAGCGCTTGAACATGCGGATGAACGAATTCACATTCTGATAGCCGAGCCGCAGCGCGATGTCCTGGATTCTGAGCTCAAGATCGAGCAGCAGCTCTTGCGCGTGACGGATGCGCACATGGTGCAGATAATCGCTGAAATTCATTCCGGTCTTCTCCTTGAAATATGTCGAGACATATCCGCGGGACAGACTGAGCTTGTCGGCGATCAGATCAAGCGAGACATCCTCGCTCAAATGCTCTTCCGTGTACCGCTTCACGAACTCGATCACCGGGTCTTTGTTCTCGCTGGAGGCGGCGATCGCTTCGGCCGCTTGGCCGAGCAGGCGCACTAGCAGCGTCTGGGCCTCCGCGTACGTGAAGCACTGCTCGATGTCCGCGAGCAGCTCCCGCTCGGCCGGCATCGCCTGCAGCGGCAGCCCCGCCGCTTCGACCGCCTTCAGCGCCAGTCCCGCGGCATGCTGCAGAAACCGCCGCAGCTCCGGGACCGTTGCTTCGCGGGCGCGCAGCGCTTCAAGCTGCTGCACAGTCCATTGTTGCAGCGGTTCGAAGCTGCCGGAGCGCACCTTCGTCTGCAGCTCCTGCTCCTGCATCGCCGTCAGCCGGTATGGCGGGCGGACCGCCGATTGGCGGATGATCTGCGTCTCCTCCAGCGGCTGGCGTTCTCCCGCGAGCATCAGCGCCCGCTCGTAAGCGGCGGCGAACTCCGACGCCGGCAGAGAGGGCCCGCTGACCGCCATCGTAAAGTGGCACCAATCCTTGTCGTAGTCGAACACTTCCTTCAAGCCGGCCAGGCAATCGTCTGCGACCGGCTGTCCGTGCTCGCTGAATACCAGCGTCAAGATTTGATCCTTATCGATCTGGAACGTCAGCGCATCCGGATGAGATCGCTTTACATATGATTCGATATATTCCCGGATGAAGTAGGTCGCCCGCTCGCGTTCGAGACTCGTCTCTTCCATAAACCGCGGCAAGAAACGGAGCTGGAACAAGATCAGCGTGAACGGCTTTTGAATAAACGACGGATCGTTCACATCCGGATGCTTCGTATGAATCTGCTTCAGCTTGTCGGTAAACGCATAATACCGCAGCAGCGAATTTTTGTCCGACAGATCCCGGTGCATCCGGCCGATCTGCTCGCCGATCAGCTCGAATTCGCGGATGCGGAAATCGGCAGACGCCCCCGGATCGTTGTATTGATGAACCGTGCGAAGCAGCCGCTGAACGGGATAATTCAGGCGCACGCTGAACAGTATCGAGGTGACGACGCTGATCCCGATCGTGACAGCGAGTAAAGAGATCAGAATCAGATTGAGCCGGAGCAGCTCGGACGAGATGCTTTCGATCGGCACCATCGTGACGTAGCGGAACCCGGTATGCTTGCCTTTTTGCTGGAACAAATAATGATCCCCCAGCTTCGTCTCGCTCGCGTCTTCCGTAAACGCCGGCAGCTTGGCCGCAGCCGCATCCGGATCGGAGGCGTAAATCAGCTTCTGCCGCTCGTCCAGAACGAAGAACGGGTTGTCCAGCGAATAATGCAGCGTCCGCGCCATCTTGTCGCCGTCCAGGAAGACGAGAAAGAGCACGTCGCGGTACAGCGCGTTTTTGACCGAGACCGGAACGAGCCTCCCGAGGTCCTGCTCCAGATTCATATATTTCTGCGAAAATACGGCCGCCGGATGAATGCGGTAAAAATACGGCTCTTCGAACTGTCCCCTCCAATAATCAGGCGGGTAGGCGGGCGCCCGGTAAAATTTGCCGAACATGTCCTCCACGCGGCTTGTTCCTTCCTTCTCCAGCACGAAGTCTCCGTTTTTGAAATAAAACACGATATTTTCATAAAACATGAGCGGATTGGCCATCAGCGCCTTAATTTCGGCGTGCACGTTGACCGTCTTTTCGTATCCTGCCGTTTGCGGCAGCTGGCGGAGCACGTTCAGATTGGCGGTCAGCTCGTTGTTCTGGTTCAGGCTGAGCAGCATATCGATCGCGAGCTTGAAATGTGTTTCGTAGCTTTCCATCGTATGTCTCATATTCAGGCTGTTGTATTTGACGATTTCGTCGTGGATTTTGCCCTTGAGGTAAAGAAACGACCCGAAGTTGAAGGCGGCCAGCAGCAGGATGATAGCAAGAAAACTTACAAGCAGCCGGGCAAACAAGGAATTCGTTCTCCACTTCTCCGGCCAGGCGATGCGCATGGATGGCCCTCCTTTTCGTGCTGCGAAACTTTGTCTCAATTATAAAGGCTCGGATGACCCGATCCCAATACTCATTTTTTCAGGTTCGTATGCATCCTGTCACATTTCCGAACAAAAGTCGATTCCCCGGCAATCTGGAGGATTTCGCGGCGCCGGCCGCTTTGCTATGCTAACGCTGACACCGGAGCTCAGGCAGGGCAAGCCGGCAAACTGCCAAGACCGAGGGGATGGGTATTGAAGGAGGCGGAGACGATGGGAATGGAGCTGGCGGCCCGTCAGCCGGCGACGAACGCGACGAAAAAAATGGGGAGCCGCGTCATCCGGACGTGGCACCGGACCAAATATTTGTGGCTGCTTTTTTTACCGTGCTTGATTTATTTTCTGGTATTCCGCTACGCCCCGATGTTCGGGCTGATCATCACGTTTCAAAATTATAACGTGTTCAAAGGCATTTGGGCGAGCGAATGTCGGGTATCACTGAAATTGAGAAAAACAAAACCCCGTTCCTGGACGTTATTCGACGTTACGAGACGTTACAAAAACCCATAAAATAAAGGGAATGTGAGTGTGTGAGTGTGTCCAGTATGGATCGAGGACGACCTGACGGAGTGAGACGAAATTCCGTCGGATCGTCCTCTTTTTTGCACTTTTGCCGGACGAGTAACGCATCGACGCGCGGATGTTAGCAAAATCGTTAGAACCCGCGTTACTACGGCGTTATCGGCATTTACGACCGCGCGGCAACGGCCAATTTTCAGCCCGAAACGGCCTCCTGATTGCGGAACTTGATTGCGGAACTCGCAATGATTGCGGAACTTCCGCGAAAACCCGCGCCGTTACTGGATTATTGGGTATTTTTCGGCAGCGCCGCGTGCCGCCGATTGCGGAACCGCAAATGATATAAAAATCTATCAAGAAGGCCAAAAAATTAAGCCAACTTACTTTTTGCGGCGGCCTCTTCGCGTTCGTAACCATTCGTCGATCTGGACGACGCTCCCGTCCTGCCTTGCGGGTTGCTGTCCTGGCTAATGAGCAAACCTTCGACGATCCCTTCGACTTTGATCCTGTTTTCCTTCGTCAGCTGTTTAACCTTCGCAAAGAACTCAATATCCTGCGGTGAAAGATCAATGTCGGAGTAACCACTCGCCTTTCGTTCTGGCGAAGCCGGTTCAATCGCAAACCTTTCCTCCCCTGTTAATATCCAATCGATCGAAACCTCCAATTCTCGGCTTAACGAGATTAGTGCGGCAGCGGACGGCATAGACTTGTCGTTTTCGATGTCGCTTAAATTGCCGCTCGATATGCCGGTCGCTTTTTGAATGTCAATCTGCGTCAAACCCTTGCGCTTCCTCGCTTCTTTCAACCTCGAACCAATTGTTTTCATAGAAACACCCCATTCTCGGATAATAGTAAAAAAAAATCTCGGAATAACGATATTAACGCTTGATAATCTCGGAAATCCGAGATATAATCGGTTTAGATAGAAAACACCATCACAGCGATTCTATCACACCTAAGAAGTCACAAACAGTCGATCCTTGAAAACTGAATACGAGAATCCGAGATTTTCATGTCTCAAATGGGAAGAAGGTGAGACAAAATGAACAAAGCACTAGCGGATCAACGCGAGGCATCGGCAGCGATCGCCCGCGAGATTCTCGGCGACATCAAGCTGAATGTGACGGACGGCGAATTTACCGCATCCTTCGCACAGCAGGAGGCGCTGGAATCCTACGCGGAGCTGCTCGAAAGACAGGAGCAGGAGCTGGTCGCCGAGTTGCATCGCACGGTGCTCCATTTGAGCGCCAAGATCGCCGCGACGCGCAACCTGCGCAACATGGCTATCCGCGAGGCTTACAAGCAGCAAGGCATGCGGATGGCAGAAGACAGCAAGGAAAGGGGTGAATCAGCATGAGGAAGCGCCAGCTGTCGCCGCTCGGTGTAATTGTGAAAAAGCGCCTGATTGAGGTGGGGAAAACGCAAGTCGAGCTCGCAAGAGAGATCGGCACCAGCGGCAAATACCTCCACCTGATCCTGATCGGCGAACGGTCCGGGAAAACCTTCATCCCCAAGATCGCCCAGGCGCTGGGGATGAACCCGGACAAGCTGAATAAGATCGCGTAAGAGTGAAGCAGCTTCCTTCCTGAAGGCGCTGGAGCAAAGTGGTTTGCCGGTAGGTGGAGCTACCGGCTAATCAATTGATCGCTATGTTCTGTGATCGAGAATTATTTCTTCCCGTCAGCGGGCTGCTTACCGTCCAGTTTGACAGACCCGTCAAGTTTGACGGAACCGTCCATTTTAACGGTGTTTGCCATAGGCGTTCCCTCCTTTCCGGCTCCAGCGCCGTCAGGAGGGAAGCTGCCGCTCTTACGAATCTACGAATCTATCGTACATCATGCCCGACTAGCGTTCTATCCAAAGTAGTTTGGGAATTTGCTTTCATTAAATACTTCAAAGCCGCAAGAGAGGAGGGAACACATGCAGCCAAAACTTACCGTGACCGAAGCCGCTGGTTTATTCGGGATCACAGAACGCGCGATCCGCAAGCAAATTCAAGACGGAAAGCTCCAGGCAGAAGAAGTCAGCAACGCCCGAGGCGGTCGATCAGGTAAAAGCTACGTGATTCCAGTGTCCTCCCTCCCGGTCGATGTCCAGCGCAAGTTCTGGACGATGAGCGAAGTGGCCGCCGCATCCGATGTCGGCACCGCCGAACCGGACAAGCCGGAAACGACCGGAATCCCGTACACGCTGGCGGAGCTGGAACACGCCGTCGGCAAGGAGAAATTCCGGGAGATGATGGCCGAGGCCGAATACAAGATGGAGATCATCGAGCAGGCGATGAACCCGCCGCAAGGCGTCGAGCGAACGATCTGGATCAATCGCCTGGCGAAGAGGTACGGCAAGAGCACGGCCACCTTGTACCGGGACATCGAAAAATTTCAGGAATGGGGGGTTTTGGGACTGATGCGCAAATCGCGCCTACTGACACAGGGGCCGCAGCGCACGAGCATCGACGCCGAAGTGGAGAAATTCATCCGGGCGAAGTATCTGGACCGGCGCAAGCCGAAACCAGCGCACGTTTACCGCGAAACCGTCCGGTTTTGTGAGACAAACGGTCACAAAGCACCGTCTCGTGCGAGCGTGTTCCGGTATATCAGCGACATGGAAGACTTTGAGCCGGACCTTTGCTGCCTGGCACGCGAAGGCGAGGAAGCGTACTGGAAGCGATTCGCCGAGAAGGCAACCCGCAAGGAACCGGAGTTCGTCAACCAGGTCTGGATGGGCGACCATCACAAGCTGGATATGTTCATCAGCTATCGCGGACGCGCGATCCGTCCGTGGCTGACCGTCTGGTTCGACGTTTGCAGCCGCGTCGTGGTCGGCTGGTGCCTATCCGACCAGGCAAACGGGCGCACGATCGCCCTGGCGCTTAGGCACGCGCTGCTGCCGAAGAAGATCGTGCACGACGACGGCACGGAAGACGTGCTGGAGCTTGGCGGCATCCCCGGCATGCTCTACATAGACAACGGCGAGGACTACAAGGCGCAGGTGCGAGCCGGGAAAAAGCATGAGGATTGGGAAATGTCGCGGGAAACGCGCGGCATCTGCAAGACGCTGGACATCAAGGTCCAGTTCGCGACGCCCTATCATCCGTGGGCCAAGGCACATGTCGAGCGCTGGTTCGGCACCTTCACCGATCAGTTCACTCGCTACCAGCCCGGCTGGTGCGGACCGAACAACGAAGACCGGCCCGAAGGGTTCGACGAGAAGGAAGCACACGAGAAGGGCTTGCTGCTCACCTTGGAAGAGCTGTCGGAGCGCATCGAGGCGTTCCTGTACGACTATCACACGACGGTGCACCGGTCGCTCGGCATGGCACCGATGCAAAAGCACTTCTCCACGCCGAAAATCCGCGAAGGCTTCGCCGACGAACGCGCCCTGGACATCTGTCTCATGGATGTGGAACGCGCGGCGGTGCAAACGCAAGGGATCGAGAAGTTCGGCACGCGGGGCCGTCCGCGCTGGTACTGGCACCCGGAACTGCCCGCATACGCCGGACAGAAAGTCATCATCCGTTACGACCCGAACCGGATCGGCGAGCTGCTCGTCTTCCATCCGAAGACCGGCAAGTATCTGTTCACGGCCACCAACAAGGAGCTGCTGGACTTCAACGCCACGAAGGACGACGTGCAGGAATTTCTCAAACGCCGCGCCGCCCGCCGCAAGCAAGTCAAGCAGCTGCTGCGCGAATCGCATGCGACGCTGGAACAGGTTGTCGCCGAACGCGACGGAGCCGGTGCCCGCATGAAGACCGGCGAGGTCGGCAGCGCGAAAAGCAACGTCCGGGCGATGCTCGGCACCGAGCAGGTCGTCAAGCAGCGTGAGGAGCAAGGGAAACCGGCAAGATCGAAACGGCAGACCAAGACGGTCAGCGCGTTCGATGAGTACATCCTGCGCGAGGGTACGGAAGGATAATCAATCGAAGGAGGTAATGCCAGATGGCAGTAGCACATTTGGTTCAACGCGACGAAGGAGAGGCGATCAGCATGGAGGGGTGGTCCAAAGAAAGAACCCTCCTCGCGAAACTGGTTCAGGAGGAGGGCGCAAAGATCACAGATGTTGCTCGGGAACTAGGCAAATCTCGGAGCACCATCTCCCTCTATGTTAACGGAAAATATCCCGAAAGTGAAGAACTTCGGGAAACGGTCAGAAATTACCTGCGAAGCATCGGCACCTGGGAGGACGAACAGGACGAGGCGGGACAAGCTCCCGCCGTCGATTACATCACCAGCGCGGACGAGCTCCCCTTCATCGAGACGAACGATGTCAAGCGCATGCGTTACGTGCTGAAGAAGGCGGCGACGAAGCACAAGTTCGGCATCGTGGCCGGTGATCCGGGCCTCGGCAAGACCGAGACGCTGAAGAAGTACCTGCTGACCAATCCCGGCAGCGCGATCTACATCCGCTGCAAGAGCACGCATACGGTCAAAAGTCTGCTTCAGGAGTTGGCCGATGCGCTCGGCCTGCCGGACACCGGATCGGCCAACCAGCTGACGCGCCGGATCGTGAAGCAACTGAAGCGCACGCCGTACTTCCTCATCTTCGACGAGGCCGATCTCTTGAAGTCGGCGGACAAATACGAGGCGCTGCGCGACATCTACGACGAGGCCGGGAACATCGGCGTCGCCCTGGTCGGCAACCTCGCCCTGGCGGAAATGTTCCTTGACTTCGCGGACATGAGCCCGGAACTGAAGCGTCTAGCCGACCGCGCCCCGTTCCACCAGCGCCTGCAAGGACCGTCCCGCGAGGAGGTCGAGCAGCTGCTTGAACGGGTGAACCTGACGAGCGCAGCGCGAAAGGTCATGATCCAGATCGCCCTGAACCCGCGCAAGGGCGGCCTGCGCAACTGCGTCGAGATTCTCGACGTGCTGCTCGATATGACGAAAGGCGAGCCGATCACCGAGGAAATGGTTCTCCACATCGGCCAGATCAACCTGACCGCCAATGCGTGAGCCCATCACACCGCCGCAGCTGTCGCCGGAAGTCAAGCAATTTTTCGAGCGATTCATCCAAGTTGTCACCGCCACCGTCCGCGCCATCGTGCAGGCGGTGGCGAAGCACTATCCGGCGTTTCGGGTGATCGTCGAGCGGGAGATCGCCAGGCGGAAACGGATCGCGCAGCTGTCTTACCGGAAGAAGAAAAGCCAGGCCAAAAACTGGCGCAAATGGCACAAGCGAGGGAGGCGAACAGGCCGATGAAGGACAAACGAAACATTCGCCCCAAGTCCGCCCCGCCTCCGCAGATCAAGCCGTCGCGCCGGGCAAAACATGCCGAATGGGTTCGCTCCTGGCGAAGGCGGATCGCGGCAGCAAAGGAACGCGGGCGGGAACGTCGCCGCCTGTATTGGGGAAAGCCTCTCCGCCTTTACGATGTCGCATTTGAACCGCCAGAAGGCGGCATCCGCATCGTTTGCGTGGAATGTGTGATCGATGAGGCCGGTGCTGTCTCCTATGTGCTAGAGCGCTACGCTGCGAAAGACATCGTGAGAGTGGTTCACACCGGCTATATAAACCAACCGCCGGAGAGATCGGCGACGATGCCGGACGGCAGGCCGAAACTCGAAATCAAATTGAACGAATTGTGGTGATGACCGTGCCAAGAGCAAGAGGCCACACGGGAACGCCGATTCCGAAAAGGGAGGTCGAGCTGCGGGCCACCTGGTCGAGCGAGTGCGTCACCCGGCCCATGACCGAAGAGGAGCGGATCAAGTACGGGGTCGCGACCCCGCCGAAAATCACGAACGCCGACGGCGTTCAGGAAAGGAGGCCGATCCAATTGCCGCGCGGCAAATACGATCACGTCACGAAGGAGCTCGTGCTCGCCGAGTTCGCCAAGGGCAAGACCATCCATCAGATCGAGCAAGAGCAAGGCATGAAAAAGAACACGCTGCAAGCGAAGATGCGAGCCTGGGGCATCCGCAGCCCGCGCTCGCCGTTCAAATCCGAGGAGGCTACCGCTCCGCCAACGGAAAAGACCGATGAAATACCGATCGACAAACTCCTGGATCGCGCGAGTTTGAGAAAAGCGGCTCAATCGGTCATTGACCGTATGCGAGCCCAGGGAAAGAGGTATGACGGCCCGATCACCGCTATTGAAGAGGATGTCATGATCGATTACATCGTCCAGCTGTTCGTGGACTGTGAAATGAGTGTTGCGGCTGCGATGCGGGTTTTGGATGAAGCGAAAACGGACATCGCAGCCAGGAGCGTTTGCAACACCGAAGCCGATGACAACAGAAGGCGCTACCCTTCCGAATCTTCAGCTTTCGCTTTCATTGCATCGAATGCCGCGAGCAAGCCTTTGTAAGCGACGAAATAACGGGATAACAAATCCGCTTCGTTTACGCGTCTGGCAACGCGCGAAGCGACTGCCGCCTGATCGTGCAGCCCTCTCGTCGCGATCTGGACAGCGAGATCATGACAAATCTGTTCCTTTGAGATCACCGAGCCGAACCTCCTTTCTCAAATGGATCAATACACATTCAATTATAGCAAAGCATGATAGACAAGACTTTCATCTTTCAAGGAGGTGTCGATCATGGCAAAGCCCAGGAGTAAACCAACCTCGGCGGAGCGGATCATGATGGCAACGCCTCCCGATCCGAACCGCTGCTTCGTCCTCTTCTCCCACATCCTGACCGCCGGAACGGCTGCGGTCAGCCTGCACAGCTTACTGCGGCAAGTCGAAAAGCAACCGTCGGACCGCCCGATCGAGGCGATCCGGTTCGACCCGGACAAGCTGGTCATGGAAGTGCTGTTCGTGCCGCTGGAAGGAGGCGAGGCGCATGCAGAGCATCAAGGAAGCGCTGGAAGGCAATGAATCATGGCAAGCGCGGTTTGCTGAAGTGATGAATCGGTACACGCCGGAATATTTTCGCGAGCGGCTGCCGGAACTGGCGGAGCTCGGCGCAACGGATGAACAGATTCGCAGGGCGACGGTGCAGCTCATGGATCGGGCGAAGCAGGTCGAGGAATGCCGGGGATGCACAGGCTATACATCCTGCCGCCGCCCTGCGGGTCAAGAAGGCACACAGATTCACCTTGACATCCAAGGCGGTCATATTAACAGTCTGCACCGTATGTGCGATCTGTTCCTGGAATACCACCGGGAGCTGCGCTGGCAGCGGCTGCTCTCCCTCTCCGGGAAGGCGGCCAGCGACAAGGACTTCACCTTTGAAAACTTCCCGGACGCGCAGAAACGGCGTCACAAGAAGCTGTGCGCGTACATCCACCGGTTCGCCCAGGAGTTCACGCCCGGCGCAAGCGATAAGGGTGTTTATATATACGGACCGCCGGGAACGGGAAAGACGCATCTCGTCCTCGCGATGGTCAACCGGCTGGAAGAACGCCGCGTGCCGGTGCTGTTCATCCGCACCGACGCGATCTTCCGCAACATGCGCGGCATGCTCTCAAAGAAGGAATCGCTCGACACCCTGATCGAGGCGTACTGCACGACGCCGGTGCTCGTCATCGACGAGTTCGGCCAAGAGGCCGGAACGGAGTTCACGGTCGATGTCATGTTCGAGATCGTGAACGCTCGGTTCACCGGCAACCTGCCGACGTTCGCGACCAGCAACTACGCGCCTGACCAGGTGTACGAGAAGGCCATGCGCAAGCACCGGCTGGAAGAGAAAGTCGAAGCGATCCGCAGCCGCCTGAACCAGATGATGAAGCACGCGCACATGGACGGCGAAGACGGTCGCAAGAAAGACCGCGAAACCTTTTGAAAGGAGGCGAGGCCATGCTGCTGCAATTGCTGAATCAAGCCAGGCGGCACCGAAACAACCCTCCCGCCCCTACCGCCAGCCCGGAGCTTGAACGCGCCCGGAAAGAGCTTTCGATCGCCTGGCAACAGTTCGACCAAGCGGAACCGGCGTTCGTGGACGCTGCAATCCACCGCCTGATCGCCGCTGAAAAGGCATACTGCAACCTGCTCGAAGAACAAAAAATCTCAATCATCGAAAGGAGACATTCCCTTGAAGTCGTTTAACAAGAAGATGAATAAAACCGGAGCCATCACCCTGCCGTCCGCCCTGCGCCGCGAGTTCGGCCTGACCGGCGGCGAACGCTTCAAAATCGTGGTGGACAGCGAAGACGGAACGATTCTGCTTCAGCGCACGAACGGGCAATGCCTGTTCTGCGATTCGGACAAGCAGCTGATCGTCTATATGGGACGGTTCGTCTGCGCCAAGTGCGTCGAAAACATGGACGTGGATGTGTCCGAGCGCAAGTTCGCGAACGCCTTCGTCGGGCAGGTGTCGCCGTCATGAACAAGGAACAGCTGGCCGCCCTGGTCGATGAAGCGATCCGCCTGGAACGCAGCATGAAAGAAGATAAGAAACGGCTCGACGCCATCAAGGCCGAGCTGACGACGGCAGCCTTCGCGGTGATGGACAACCGGAACCTGTCCTTCCTGCAAATCTTCGGCAGAGCCGGGCACTTCAACGCCGTTTACAAGGAGAAATTCGAGATCGACAACTACGACCGCCTTGTCTCCGTTCTCGGCGAGATCGCGAAGTCGAAGATCGTCCGCAAAGAGGAAATCAAATACGACACGGAGGCGCGGTTCAAGGCGGCGCTGATCGCCTTGTTCAAAGGCGACTTTGACAAGTCGGTCGTGATCGACGACGTGCTGCGCGGGCTCGGCCTCTCGCCCGACGCGATGAAGGCCGTCAAGAAGAAGCTCAAAGGCGACTATTTGAAGGACAAAAAGCTGCTGGAGACGGTCGGCGTGCAGGGCGACCTGGAAGAGGAACTCGACGCGATCCGCCTGGCGAAGAACGCCGAGCTGATCGAGCGGTTCTTCGGCGAGCTGACCGACGAGCAGATCGAAGGCGTGAAAAAATCCGTTTTTGTCGAGGACAGCATCAGCGTGGGCCTCGAATATGCGAAGGAGGATGAAGACAATGGCAATGCCGCAGCAGAAGATTGAGGAACTGGCGCGGGTGGAGATGAGCCCGGACTTCGACAAGATGTTCGACGCCGATCTGAACGCCGTCACCGGCGGCATGTACCGACGACAGATGACCGTCGAAGAGTGCGAGCGCCTGATCGGAAAGGAGTGATTCCCGTGAAGATTACTCCCGAGCAGCGCCGCAAAATCTTCGGGCTTATGAAGCAGTACGGTATCGAGGAGGAAAACCTGCGGTCGGTCGTCGAGCAAGTCAGCGGCGACCGCAGCATCTCCGCCCTGACGAAGGAGCAGGCGATCAAGGTCATCGACCGGCTGTGCAAGCTCGTCGGCGAAGCGCCGAAGCCGCGCGAACACCGGGCGACGGACGCCATGCTCGGCAAAATCCGCCAGCTGGAGAAGGAGCTCGGCTGGGCAGACGAGCCCAAGCGCCTCCAGGGATTCGTCAAAAAGCTCACCGGCGTGGACCGGCTCGGCTGGCTGACGAAGCAGCAAGGCATCAAGGTGATCGAGGCGCTGAAGAAGATGCGGGATCGCGGCTATCAGCGGGCCGCGCCTTAAAGGTCGGCGTCGTGAGCCGACGAAGCGCCTCGCGTTTCTTGGCGGCGACGTTCCTCATCTGCCCCGTCTGCCGCCACGTCTCCACCATTCAGCGGCGAAGAAGCAAGCTGAAGAAATCCGGCCACATCAAAACGCTGTGGTGCCCGTCCTGCCAGGCCGTCACCCAGCACGTCGAAGCCAAAGAATGGGAAATCGCGAGACAAAACGAGGACGATGCGATATAATGCCAGGAAGGAGGATGTCAATGGAGTTGACCGAGGAGCTGATCGCCGAAGTCAACTGCGAGGAACTGCCTCATCCTTACAGGAAGATGGCCGAGCTGATCGGCGTGGCTGCTACGCTAGAGCTCGCCAAGCACTTCGGCGGCACCTATGAGTATATGCCGAAGTTTGACAAGGCCATCGGCCCGGCTCGGGATCGTATCATCTGCAAGGAGTTCGACGGGACCAACTACAAAGACCTTGCCCGCAAGTATAACCTGTCGGAAACGTACATTCGCAACCTGACCCGACCGAAGGAGGAAGGCGAACAGCTGCAAATAGACTTCTAGCGGTTTCCTATAAGCAGTTTGACGCTACAAAAAACTAGAGGGGTTTGATCGAATCCGATCAAGCCCCTTTGTTATGCTCACGATAGACCAAATCTGTCGTGAGCTTTTTTTCGTTTAGGAGGGAATTTACTTGGATCAGCTGCCAACCGGCGCACTCATCACCATCATCTCCGTCATGGGCTCCATTCTGCTGACGCTTGCCAGCATCATCGGTTATTTCCTGAAAGACATCCGCGCCAGCGTCAAAGAAAATCAGAACGCCCTGGACAAGAACCTTCAGGAGATCGAGAAGGACTTCTCGGACTTCAAGGCCGAGCTGCCGCAGAAGTACGTCCTGAAAGACGATTTCAACCGTGCTCTGAAGGAGCTGAAAGACGATCAGACGCGGGCGATCGCGGGGCTCGAACACAAAGTCGATACGCTCACCCGCGACGTGCGGGAAATGCTCCAGAGCGTGAGCAAATTGACGGGAGCAGGAGGCAAAAACGAATGAACAACAAGGAAGCGAAAGAAATCCGGGGATTCATCCTGACGATCCTCAAAGTACAATATCCGAGCCCGGCCAGCGACCGGCTGATCTCATTGACGCTGAACGACAGCCAGATGGACGGCTCTCTGCCGCAAATCCGCAGGCATCTGCACTATCTCGAAGAGAAAGGGTACGTCCGCACCGAGGAGGGCAACGAACTCGGCATCCAGCGCACGATGGCCACCCTGACCGCCAAAGGCATCGACCTGCTGGATGGTAACATCCCGGACGATCCCGGCGTGTTGGTGATCCGCTGATGTCAAGCCGCCGCAAGCATAGCAAAGTGCTTCAGCTGCCGCCGGAAATCGTCGAGGCGGTCAACAAAAAACTGACGACCGGCGCAACGTACCGTGAGATCGCCGACTGGATCAACCAGATGGCCGACAAGACCGGCGTCGAGGTCAGCCACATGGCGGTGCAGCGGTACGGCAAAGACTTCCTATCGCGGCTGGAGAAGCTGCGGATCGCCCGCGAGCAGGCCAAGGCGATCATCGAAGACAGCAAAGACCGACCGGCAACGGAAATGACCGAGGCGGCGTCGAATCTGGCCGTGCAGCTCATCCAGGAAACGCTGATGGCCGCCCAGGACGAGGGCGGCGTGATCGACAAGGGTTTGATCGAGACGATGAAGGCGCTCGCCCAATTGGAGCGCAGTTCGGTCCAGCGCGAGAAGCTGAAGCTGGAGTTCCGCCAGAAAGCCGAAAAGGCCGTCAAAGCGATCGAGGAAACCGGGCGACAAAAGGGGCTTGACGCGGAGACGCTGGCCTACATCAAAGAGCAAGTGTACGGCATCCTATGACGCAGCCCGCGATCCAGCTCACCGAATACCAGCGCAAATGGGTCGAGGACAAGAGCCGGTTCAAAATCTCCCTGAAAGCCCGGCAGACCGGCTTTTCGTTCGCGGTTTCGCTGGAAGTCGTGCTCGACTGTCTCGATCACCGGACGACGTGGGTGCTCCTCTCACGCGGGGAACGGCAAAGCAAGGAGCTCATGGAAAAGGTCGCCACGCACACCCGCGCGATCGGCGTCGCCTGCGAGGAGCTGGAGACGACCTTCAAGATCGACGACCAGGCGATCAAGCAGCTGGAGGTCCGCTTCCCGAACGGCAGCAAGATCATCGGCCTTCCGGCCAACCCGGACACCGCGCGGGGCTTCTCCGGCAACGTCGTGCTGGACGAGTTCGCGTTCCACGCCGACAGCCGGAAAATCTGGACGGCACTCTATCCGACGATCACGCGGGGCTACAAACTGCGCGTCATCTCGACGCCGAACGGCAAGTCAGGCAAGTTTTACGACCTGTGGATGGACAACACCGGCACCTGGTCGAAGCACTTCGTGGACATTTACATGGCGAAGGAGCAAGGGCTCGACATCGACATCGACGAGCTGCGCAAGGGTTGCGAATCGGAAGACGACTGGCTGCAAGAGTTTTGCTGCGAGTTCATCGACGAGGCCGGATCGCTCCTCCCTTACGAACTCATCACCCCTTGCGAGACGGACGAAGCGACGTTCATGCTGCCGGAGGACTTTTCCCCGGTCGGCGATCTGACGCTCGGCGTGGACATCGGACGCAAGCGCGACCTGACCGTCATGTGGATTCTCGAATATACCGGCACGCTGTACTGGACGCGAGCGATCCACGTTCTGGAGAAACAAAAGTTCAGCGTCCAGCGCGAACAGCTGTTCACCTACCTGTCCATGCCGCGCATGCGCCGGGCCTGCATCGACGCCACCGGCATCGGCATGCAGCTCGCCGAGGAGGCGGTCGAGGCGTTCGGCAGCAAGGCCGAAGCGGTTGAATTTACCGGACCGGTCAAGCAGGAACTTGCGATCACCCAGCGCCGGGCGTTCGAGGATCGCATCGTGCGCATCCCGATCGACCGGGTGCTGCGCAACGATCTGCACTCGGTCCAGAAAATCACGACGGCAGCCGGGAACATCCGGTACGCCGCCGAACGCAGCGAGAACGGCCACGCGGACCGGTTCTGGGCGCTCGCCCTCTCGCTGCACGCTGCAATCAATAACCCGTATGTGTCGCTGGATGTGACGGTCGCCCGGCGGAGCGTTGTGCGGAGGATGATGGAGGGATACGGATGATTCTCGGTCCAGACGGAAGACCAATCAAAAAACCGGATACGAGCGAAATCGCCCGCGTCCTGAACACGTTCGGCGCATTCATGAAGTCGCTGCCGAACCCAGACATCATTCTGAAGAAGACCGGCAAGTCGGCGGAAATTTTCGAGGAGATGAAAACCGACGCGCACGTGTGGGCGGAGCTTACCAAGCGCAAAAGCGGCGTACTCTCCAAAGATTGGGACGTGCTCCCCGCCTCCGACGATCGGCGCGATCTGGAGATCGCCGCCTTCGTCAAGGAGACGTTCGAGCGGCTCAACTTCGACCAGGACATGCGGCAAATGCTCGACGCCGTGTTCGCAGGTCGGAACATTCACGAACTGATCTGGACGGAACGGGAAGGCCGCTGGACGATCGCCAACATGAAAGACCGCCCGATCGAATATTTCACCTTCGACATCGACGGGAACCTGCGCTTTTTGCGCAGTCCTGCCGACATCGAAGGCGAGCCGGTGCCGCCGGGCAAGTTCCTGGCTGTCGTCCACGAATCGGGTGACGATCACAACCCGTACGGCGTGGCGCTGGCGACGAAGTGCTTCTGGGCGTGGCAGTTCAAGAAGCACGGGTTCAAGTTCTGGGCGATCTTCATGGAAAAGTACGGCATGCCGACGGCCATCGGCAAGTACCAGCCAGGCGCGTCGCAAGCCGATCAGGACCGGCTGCTCGATGCGCTCGTCTCCCTCGTCCAGGACGCGGCGGTCGCGATCCCGGCCAATTCCTCCGTGGAGTTCAAGGAGGCCGGAGACGCAAAGGGCGACGCGCACGAGGCGTTCCTTCGCTTCTGCAACGCGGAAATCTCGAAGGCGATCCTCGGCCAGACGCTCACGACCGAGCTGCCGAGCGGCGGTTCGTATGCCGCCAGCAAGACACATGAAGGCGTCAAGGACGAGATCATCGAGGCGGACGCAAAAATGCTCATGAGTGCGATCAATACGGACCTGATCCCCTACCTGGTCGCCTTCAACTTCGGCGAGGTCGATTCGTATCCGTATTTCCATATCGACTTTGAACCGGAGGAAGTTCACAAGGAATGGGTTGAACGAGACGAAAAGCTGGTCAGCATGGGCGTGCCGATCTCGGTGGATTACTTTTATGAGAAGTACAACATCCCCCGCCCCGGCAAGAACGACGTGCTGGTGAAGAAGGCGGAAGTCGCCCCTTCCCCGCTCTTTTCGGAACAAAACGTCTCACGAAAAGCGCGAAAAACGCACGATCATGACCGCGAGCTGCACGTCGTTCAATTCACCGCCGAGGAGGATGATCAGCAGGAACGGGCCGATCAGCTTCAGCTGCTATTCGCTCGGTCCGTGGATGAAAGTCTTCTGATCGTCCGGCGGATGTGGAATCACCTGGTCGATCAGGTGCGCCGGTGGAAAGACTTCGGCGCTGCTGATGTCGCCCGCTTGCAGCCGGATCGGGAAGCGATCGCCGACCTGGCCGATCTCATGAACCGGACAAGCATCGTCGCCTACGCGATGGGCGAATACGCTGCGCATCTCGACTTCCTGAAGGCCGAACGCGAAGGAACCCCTTCCTTTGCGAACGATGACGACGAGCTCGCGTACAAGACGATCGCCAAGCCGGTCAAGTTTGAGGAGGCGATCCGCTACTTCTCGCAGTTGATGCCGATCAACATGGAGCAGTATCGGAAACTAAGCGACGAGCTACGCGCCAAGTATTTCACGCTGGCGGGCGTGCAAAGCCAGGATATGGTCCGGGCGATCCACGAGGCGCTGCTCGCCTCCCTGGAACAGGGCACGACCTTCGAGGACTTCCTGAAGGCCGTGGACGAGAAGGCGGCGGCGCTCGGCATCAGCGAGCTGGACCCGTGGCACATGGAGACGGTGTTCCGCAACCAGATTCAGACGGCTTATGAAACCGGCCAGTATGAAAAGCTCCAACAACCGGAAATGGCGGATATGTTCCCTTATTACCGCTATTCCGCTGTGCTGGATTCGGGCACGCGGGCCAGTCACCGGGCGATGAACGGTTTTGTGGCAAGCCGCGACGATCCGATCTGGAATGAATGGTGGCCGCCGAACGGACACCGCTGCCGGTGCGGCGTGATCGCCATCAACAAGTACCGCGCCGCCCGCGAGGGCATCACCCCGGCCAACTTCAGGCCGGACGTTTCACCCGATCCGGGCTGGTCCAAGCCCCCGAGCGTCTCGCTGCGGGAAGTGCCCGAATCGGTCAAAGACCGTGAGGAATAAGGAGGAAAACACGCGATGAAATGGTACGAAGTGTTCCGCGCCGGAAAGTATGAGCCGCAAGGCGAGTTCACCGAAGACGACATTCAGCAGATCGTGGACAACTACGACCCGAACAAATTCGAGGCGCCGATCGTCATCGGACATCCGAAGCAGGACGATCCGGCCTTCGGCTGGGTGTCCGCCTTAAAGCGCGAGGGCGACAAGCTGCTGGCGTCGTTCCGTCAGGTGGTGCCCGAATTTTCGGAGGCGGTCAACGCCGGGCGCTACAAGAAAGTGTCCGTCCGCCTGCGCAAGACGGACAACGGCTGGACGCTGCGGCACGTCGGATTCCTCGGCGCAGCCGCCCCCGCCGTGGAAGGATTGAAGCCCATCGAGTTCTCCCAGGAGGACCGTGAAGGCATACAAATCGACCTGGATTTTTCAGGTACAAACAAGGAGGCCAAGAAGATGCCGGACAACATGGACGACATCAAAAAAGAAGTGCGGGCCGAGCTCGAAAAAGAGTTCGCCGCCGAGCGCGAGAAGCTCAAAAAGCAAATGGAGGCCGAGTTCGCCGCCGAGCGCGAACGGTCCCGGAAGCAATTGGAGCGCGAGCGCGACATCCACGCCCTGATCGACGAGCACAAGACAAAGCTCCCCCCGGCGCTGCGGACCGGCCTGGTCGAGTTCATGCAGCAGCTGCCCGACGAGGAGACGGTCGAGTTCTCGGCGGAAGGCAAAGCGGTAAAACAATCGCCGTATCAGTTCTTCAAGTCGTTTGTCAGCAATCTGCCCGACAAGGACGCGCTGTTCACCGAGTTCGCGAAGAACCGGGAGAGCGGCAGCAAGACCGCCGACTTTGCGGTCGGCCCGAACGAGCTGGTCGATGAAGATCGGCTGGAGCTCGACAAGAAAGCCCGCGACTTCGCGGAGAAAAACAAAGTGAGCTACGAAGAAGCGGTCATCGCCGTTTCTCGGGCGTAAGGAGGGCAAGCGGCCATGAACACGCAGTACAATCCCGGTCACACGATCACCCGCATCGCGTCCGCGCCGGTCGGTGAATACCGCTTCGTCACGGCAGCCGGAGCGCAAGCCGGTGCCGGAGCCGCCGCGATCGGCGTCTCGCTGACCGCCGCAGCGGCTGCCGGTGCATCCCTGACGGTCGTCACCGGAGGCACGGCCCCGGTTATCGCCGGAGCCGCGATCAACGCCGGAGATCCCGTCACCAGCGACGCAGAAGGCCGCGCGGTTCCGGCAGCGACAGGCAATGTCATCAACGGCGTCGCCCTGGAAGCTGCCGCGCTGGGTGAGCCGGTCGAAGTGCTGATCGGCGCACCGGCGGCCAAG
This sequence comes from Paenibacillus ehimensis NBRC 15659, assembly GCF_004000785.1. Lineage (GTDB taxonomy): Bacteria > Bacillota > Bacilli > Paenibacillales > NBRC-103111 > Paenibacillus_G > Paenibacillus_G ehimensis. The sequence goes on from NZ_BILX01000052.1 coordinate 22,815, forward strand.
GCATAACCAACAAAAGGAGGCTAAACCATGCCCGGATTAGAGAAAACGAGGATCGTGGACCCGATCCTCACGAACGTCGCCATCGGCTACAAAAACGCCGAATACATCGGAGAAAACCTGTTCCCGGTCGTGCCGGTGGACAAGGAGCAAGGCAAAATCCCGAAATGGGGCGCGGAGGCGTTCCGCATTTACAACACCCGCCGCGCGATTCGCAGCAAGACGAACCGCATTGAGATGGACGCGACGACGGTCCCCTACTCCCTGGAGGAGGAAGCGCTCGAAGCGCCGATCGACGACCGCGAGCTGGAGGAAGCGGCGGAAGTGCTGAAGCTCGAAATGAGCCGCACCAAGATGCTGACCGACAACATCCGGCTGAAGATGGAGAAAGACCAGGCGGACGCCGCGCAAAACCCGGCGAATTATTCCGCCGATCATGTCGAAGCCCTTTCGGGCACGGACGTGTTTACCGACCCGGCCAGCAAGCCGATCGACGTGATCGGTGACGCCCGCGCCACCGTCCGCAGCAAGATCGGCCTGTACCCGAACGTGCTGGAGATCGGCGCTTCGGTGTACGAAGTGCTGAAGAATCACCCGCAGATCATCGACAAGATCAAGTATTCGCAGAAAGGCATCGCGACAGCGGACATCCTGGCCGAAATCTTCGACGTGAAGAAGGTCGTCGTCGGCAAAGCGGTGTACGCGGATCGCGACGGCACGATGAAGGACGTATGGGGCAACAACCTCGTCCTGGCGTATGTGCCCGAGAACTCCGCTGACCTGTGGGTGCCGAGCTACGGCTACACGATGCGCAAGAAGGGCCGTCCGCAAACGTCGAAATACCGCGACGAGACGGTCAAGTCGAACATCATCCACGTTGCCGACGTGTACGGTGTGGAGCTCACCGCCAAGGACGCGGGCTTCCTCATCACCGGCGCGGTGTAAGGAGGGTTGACCCGATGAGTGAACAAAGCAAAGAAAAGCGAACGACGGCGGAATATACCGTCTTGCGCCGCCTGCGGCACAACGGCGACAAGCTCGCACCTGGAATGACGGTTCAGCTGACCGAAGAGGAAGCCGACCGGCTGATCGCCCTCGGCATCGTCAAAGCGGCGGAAAAGCCGGTCGAAAAGACGAAATCCGGCGGCAAAAAACAAGGCGCGGGCGACCCGCCGAAAGAATAGCCTCCAGACGCTCTATTTTCCGTTCTGACGGCTTGGGGGTATAAAACTACTCACCAAGCCGGACAGGGGCGTTATCACGCGTTATAACGCGGTTTCCGAACGTGCTGGAAGGTTGAAGGGAGTGAGCGCTGCAATGTATTGCACAATCGACGATCTGCTCGGCCAGATCGACAAGTCCAAACTGATCGAACTGACGAACGACCGGGAAAACCCAGCGGTCGATGAAAACGGTCAGGAAATCATTCATGAGGGTAACGCGAACAGCGCGATCGACGCGGCGACGGCGGTTGTGAATACGTACATCGCGATGCGCTATCCCGTTCCCCTCTCCCCTGTGCCGAAGATCGTGAACAAGCTGACGGCGGACATCGCGATCTACAACCTGTTCACCCGCCACTACAACGATGAGGACAACGTGTTTACGCGCCGGTATCGGGACGCGATCAAGCTGCTGGAGAAGATCGCGGCGGATGAGGTCAAGCTCTCGGCGAACGAAAGCGCCATTCGCGCCTACGCCCGGCCCAAGGTGTACGGCGAGGATTTTCGGAGGATGTACGACTGATGGCCGCCGAAGGCGTCCGCGTCGAAGGCGACTGGTCCCGGCTATTTGAGACGCTCCGCGACCTCAACCTTTCCAAAAGCGAGCTGCGGATGCTGAACGCGCAAATCGCGCAGATTGTCGCCGAAGGCTCAAAGGAACGGTTCGAGACGGAGCGATCCCCGGAAGGCGAGCCCTGGGAACCGCTCTCCCCCGCCACGCTCATCGCCCGCGCTAGGCGCAGGACCAGACGAAAGGACGGTTCCAGCGGATACCGGACGAAACGCGGCAAGGTATCGAAGCGAGCCGAGCGGATCGTCGCAAACGGCAAGCCGCTGAAGGATACCGGACGGCTGATGCGCTCGATCGCCACGAAGGCGACCAGCGAAGGCGCGGCGATCGGCACGAACCTCGTGCAAGCGGCGATCCAGCAGCTCGGCGGCAAGGCCGGGCGCGGGAAAAAGGTCGAAATTCCGGCCCGTCCCTTCCTCGGTGTTTCCAGTAGCGAAGAAGCCGACATTATGGAACTCATCCAGGAGTTCATTCGGGAGCGTGTCCAATGATTCACACGGCAAAAAATCTCATCGAAACGATCTTGCGGACCGGCGGCATCAAGCAGACATTCCGGGACGAGGACGCCTTCGACCGGGTGCGGACTTCCCCTTCGGCGATCATCCTGACCGCCCGCGAGAAGCTGGAACCCGACCACCGGAAGGCGGCCAAGTTCGAGAGCGCCAGTCGCCGCTATCTCCGAACGAAGCGGTTTCGGCGGATCACGCCGATCGAGGTCACGATCTTCGACCGCGACGAGGAAAAAGTCGATGACTGGATTCGGCTGCTGCTTGCCGAGCTGCCGGACGGGATCGACGACGGCCAGGGCAACTATACGCCGCTTAGGCCGAAGGAAATCGAATGGATTCCCGACCAAAAGGACCGCGCGGCGGCCACGGTGTTCATTGAATTTGAATGGGGCATCTACACCGACCGCGAGCTCGGCAAGATCGAGCAGGTTCAGGTCAACAACATTACGGTGGAGGAGACAAGCCCATGAGTGAAAAAACGAAACCGGCCTCCGACCCGAAACCGGCAGCGGAGCAAAAGCCGATCGAAGCGTGGCGGGATGCCCTGGGCACCAGCAAGACGCTGTTCGTCGGACTCCTCGCCGCCAACGGCTGGGCGGAAGGCTATGAATGCACGCAAAAAGAGTATGAAAAGGCCGTCGAGAGCTTCTTGAAGAAGCCGGTGCGGCCCGCTAAGAAAGGACGGTGAACGGGATGCCGACAGGACTTCCTGACGCGAAAGTCGTCATCCAGGACGGCGGCCTCGGCGCATCGAGCGACGCGGCTGGCGGCGTCCATCTCAAAATCGGCGTTTGCACGAAAGGCACGCCGAACCAGATTTACCGGGTTTCCGACCCGAGCAAGATCGCATCCACATTCGGCACCGGCGAGCTCGTCCGTGCGCTGATGGATTCCATGCAGCTCGGCGCTCGCGACATCATCGTCGTTCCGGCGGCGGCCAGCGTCCCCGGCACGATCGGCGATGTGGCGCATACCGGCACCGGCGGCAGAGTGCTGGAAGTAACCGGCACGCCGAACAACCGATACGACGTGATCGTGAAAATCACCAAGTCGGGCGGGGTCAACGAAGCGCAATATCAGCTTTCGCTGGACGGCAGCACGTTCGGGCCGGTTCGGACGATTCCGACAACCGGCACGATCAACTTGCAAGAGGCCGGGCTGACGCTGAATTTTACGTCGCCGACGCCTCCCGACACGGACAACTTTGTCGAGGGCGACGAGTACCGGTTCGAGACGACCGCGCCGCAAATGAGCAACGCCGATTTTCTGGCCGCGATGAACGTGGTCAAGAACAACTTGCTGGATTATGAGTTCATCCACGTTGTCGGCGAAAGCGACAGCTCTTTGTGGGCGATGTGCGCATCGGACGCGGAGACGCTGGAAGAAAGCCACAAGCCGATTCACTTCATCTGTGAAGCGAAGCGCCCGGCGGAGGCTGAAACGATCGACCAATGGGTGCAAGACCTGCTCACGGCCCGCCAGAGTTTCGTCAGCGACCGTGTGTCCGTTGTCGCCCCGCTCGTTCGGGTGGCGGCGCTGGACGGCAGCGTCCGCTGGACGAATCTCGCCGGAGTGTACGCCGGGATTCTCGCCCGCGCCCGCGTCAGCGAATCGCCGGGCAAGGTGATGAGCTTCCCGCTCTCGAATGTCACGGCGCTTATGGAAGGCATGGACAACAGCCACATCCAGGCACTTGACGAGGCCGGATACATCACCGCCCGCACGTTCGAGGGGCTGCCCGGCTTTTATATCACAAATGGCCGGATGATGGCACCTGCCGGTTCCGACTTCGAGTTCGTCGAAGTGCGCCGGACCGTGGACAAAGCCGCAAGGCTCGTCCGCCAGGCCAGCGTCCGGTTCGTGCAGAGCGAAGCGGACGAAGACGGCCTGGACAACCTGATCGCCAATCTCGCCGCGCCGCTCAACGGTCAAATGATGTCCGCGACAGCGCCGGAGATCAGCGATTTTACCCTTTCTATCCCGGAAGGGCAGGACATTTTCTCGACGCGCAGCCTGGAAGTCGATCTGGCCGTCGTGCCGATCCCGATCATGAAGTGGATCACGGTTCGGCTGAAGCTGCAAAACCCGAATCTAAGCTAAAGGAGGAAGCTGCATGATTAACGGCAAGGTGTACGATTGGGAATCGATTACCATCGGCCTGCCATACGGCGTGGCGATCGCCGTCTCCGGCATCGATTACGACGACGAGCTGTCCGCCGAGCTGGCGTATGGCAAAGGCGCGGCTCCGCTCGGTTACGGCAATGGCAACTACACGGCCAGCGCGAAGATCACTCTGCTGCGCGACGAGTTCAACAAGCTGCTGGATTACGCCCGCAGTCAAAGAAAGCCGCTGTACCGGCTGCCGCTCTTCCCGATCACCGTTTCATATGCCAACGACGGCGAGCGCACGCGGACAGACGAAATCCGGGGCTGTAAGTTCACGAAAACGTCTCACAAAGGGGCGCAGGGCGACACGAAGCTCGAAGTCGAGCTTGAAATCCTTGTGACCGGTCAAATCATCCGCGACGGTGTTCGCGCTATTTAGGAGGACTAGCCGATGAACCCGCAGATCGAAAACAACTTTAAGTATCACAGCCCGAAGCCGGGACAGCCGGAGAAGTACACGACCATCCGCGAGAAGGCGAAAGAACTGGCCGTACTGATCGACGAAACGACACCCAAGTCGCGGGAGCAATCGCTCGCACTCACGAAGCTCGAAGAAGCGGTCATGTGGGCAAACGCCTCTATCGCGCGAAATGAATAGGAGGAATCTTTTCTATGAGCAAAGCCAAAGCAGCGGTCAACACCGAAGAGCTGAAGCAGAAATACGGGCGCGTGTATGAAATCCGCATCGAAGGTCTGGAATACGAAAACGGTGACGAGGCCGAGTTCGTCTTCTACTTCACTCGCCCGAAGTCGAGCGACATTTCCCGGTTTACGAAGGAACTCAACTCGAAGCCGGACATGGCGATGAAAAATCTCACGTTCTCCTGCATCGTGCCCGAGCAGGAAGAAGAGCTGCGCCAAGCAGCCGACGAGTTTCCGGGGCTGCCGTTTAACACGGCCAGCCGCCTGATGGAGCTTGTCGGGGCAAGCGCGGCCACCAGCTTAAAAAAGTTATAGAAGCGGTGTCCGTCCGTTTTGAGGAAATCGATCAGAACTTCCTCGAAGCCGGGCACCTGCTGATCCGCAAATATTTCCCGGAAGCGCCCGACAATCTGGAGCTGGAAGAGTTCTCCGAATACTACGCAAAGGCGTTATGGTATGAGGACCGGGAAATCAAGATTCATGCCGCTGCGATCGCGATGGCGTTCGGCGGCGACAAGAACGGCAAGAAATGACGGCGCGAAAGGAGGCGTAACGGATGGGTAGTTTAAGCTCGCTATTCAAGCTGTCGGTCATCATGTCTATGGTCGATCGCGTCACACCGGAAGCCATGAAGGCCGGTCGGTCGATGACCGAATTGCAGGACGACATGGGCAGGCTGGAACGCTCTTCCGGCGCATTCCTGAAGCGTGCCGGAATGTGGGCTGGTGCGGCGGTGACGGCGATCACCGTTGCGATCGGGTCGATTGGCGGCGCTGCGGCCTCTATGGCGAATGAGGTTGAACAGGCGACCGGCAGGCTGCAAGCTCAAACGGGCATCACGCGCCAAGCTGCCGAAGAAATGATGAACACGGTCAAAGACATCTATGCCAGCGGTCGAGGGGATTCGATCGCTGGCATTAGCGAAGACTTGGCTGTTGTCCGACAGAACTTGTCCAACTTGAGCAAAGAAGCTGCTGGCGACTTCCTATCCGGCAGCTACGTCATCCGCGACGCATTTAATGCGGAGATCGCCGAGACATCCAAAGTCGTCCGCACGTTGACGGCAAACTTCAAGGATTTAAGCGCATCCGATGCGCTCGACCTGATAACGGTCGGCTTCCAGCGAGGGGGCAACTACGCCGACGATCTGCTGGATACGGTCAACGAGTATGCGGTCCACTTCGCCGGGCTCGGGATGAGTGCCGAGCAGATGTTTGCGACGCTGATCGCGGGCAGTAAAGAGGGCGCGTTCAACTTGGATAAAGTCGGAGACAGTGTTAAAGAAGCGTTCATTCGCATGCAAGACTTGTCCCAGACGAGCCTGGACGCCTTCAAAGCCCTTGGGATGAACGGCCAGGAAATGGCAGCTAAAATCGCTGCTGGTGGCGAGAGTGCGAATCAAGCATTTCAGGCAACACTGCTCGCACTGGGAAATATGGACGATGCGCTGAAGCGCAACCAAATCGGCGTCGCCCTTTTCGGCACGCAGTGGGAGGACATGGAGGACCGGGTTATTCTCGCGATGCGGGAAGGTCAGAAAGGTCTGGGTGACTTCCGGGGAGCGACTGAACGCGCAGGCGAAGCTCTATATGACAATGTAAGCAACAAGTTTAGCCGGTTGTGGCGAAGTATCACGGTCGAACTCGCAAACGCTGGAGGTCCGCTGGCTGGAATTTTGTCCGACATCTTGGATCAGGCGTTGGCTATGATGCCGCAGGTGTCCGCAGCCATTCAGATGGCCTCGAAAGTGGTAGCAAGCGTCCTCTCTTCGATTATGAGCGCAGGCAAGTCGATCGGCGATTTTTTGGAGCCGATCGCCCCATTCATCGGTGGCATCGTCTCCGCCTTTGCTATTTTCGCCGTTGTGATGGGTACGGCAAAAGCGGCGGTGCTCGGGTTCAACATCGTGATGCAGGCCATGCGCGTGCTTATGTTGACAAACCCGATCGGCTGGGTTCTGATCTTGATCGGTCTTCTGATCGGCGCATTCGTCAAGCTGAACGGCGGCATCGAGGGCACGAAAAAGGTTCTGCTCGGCTGGTTCGACGCCTTGAAAACATTCTGGCAATCCGACGGTACGCAAGCCTGGGTCAGCCGGGCGGTGGCCGCCTTACGGCAGTTCGCCGATCAGGCGATGCAGGCATTCGGCTGGATCAGGCAGCAAGTTCTCACGTACTGGCCGGTCATCCGGGACGCAATCGTCGAAGCCTTCGCCTACATCCAGACGAACGTGCTGCCCGTCGTTACGAACATTTTCCGGGACGTAAGCGGCATGATGGCGCGGATATGGGAAGTTGCAAGGCCGATCCTGACGCAGCTGCTGGCAACCGGCGTCAAGGCGTTCCGCGACATCTGGGCGGCGGTGCAGCCGCTGGCCGTCACACTCGGTCGGCTGTTTCAGACGGTGTTCCCGGTCGTGCTTGCGGCGGTGGCCGCGATTTACCGGGCGGTGACGACATATTTGCCGCCGGTGCTCGCCTTCGTCGGCGAAATCTTTCTGGCGATTTATCAGGCGGTCGTGCCGATCATCACGAACGTGGTGACAAGCGTCGTCCAGGCGTTCAATGCGGTGCTGACGTGGGCGATGGCCATCTGGCCGTATGTGCAGCAGATCATCGCGGCGGTGTTCCAGTATATTCAGTTCGTCTGGGCTTGGGTCGGGCCGTTCGTCATGGCGGCGCTCGAAATCCTGAAGTCCATCATCATCAACGGATTCAACTTCATCGCTGCGACGGTTCAGTTCATCTGGAATACGATCAAGAGCATCATTCAGATCGCCTGGGCGGTCATCTCCGGCATCATCAAAACGGCGCTGGCGATCTTCACCGGCGACTGGCAAGGAGCCTGGGAAGGCGTGAAGGGCATTCTCGAAGGCGTCTGGGAAGGCATCAAGACTTTCATCGGTGGCTTCGGATCGTGGCTCTTTGAAAGCGGCAAAGCGATTATCAACACGCTGGTGGACGGCATCAAGTCGGTGGCGACGGCACCGGTCGAAGCGGTGAAAAACATCTTCGGCAAGGTCCGCGAGCTGTTGCCGTTCTCCGATGCGAAAACAGGCCCCCTCTCCGATCTGACGTATTCGGGCTCGAAAATACCGGGCACGATCGCGGAAGGCGTGGACAAGGGCGCGGGTCAACTGCGTGCCGCAGCGTATCGGATGATGGACGGATTGGAGCTCGAACGCATCTATCCCGTCCGCTTCATGACGGAAACTGTACCGATCGACATACAGGAGCCGGATGTCACGGCGAACTTTACGCAAACGCTAAAAGCTCAATTTGCCGACCTGCCGAGCTTGATCATCTCGGGCTTCCGCCGGGGGGCTGAATGGCTGCAAGCGGCAGCTGGTTCGCTTGTATTCGGTATCCAACCGGTTCCAGTTCCTGCGTTTCCAGGCGGAGGCGGAGCGCTAGAAGGTTTTCCGCCGCCGCCGCCATTTCCGGGCGTGCCCGACCCAGATGATGCGCCGTTCCCGGCGGCTCCGTCGCCGGGGATGCGTCCGAGCCGGGTGGACGTGAAGGAAGTGTTCCGCGAAAGCACGACCGTTCGTGAGACAATTCGTGAGAAAAACAGCCAAAGAGGGCCGACGATCGAACTGCACTATCACGGCGGCAGCGAACGCGAACGCCGCAGTTTCTTCGACGATCTGAAGCGATTTATCGAACAGTACAGGGAGTGAGCGTATGGATATTCGATTGGAAGATGAACAAATCAAAGTCGGCGACACGCTCCTCCCTGGCGTTTATGATGGCATGGAAATCACGGGCGACATTCGTACTGACGAAGAGGAACTCGAAGGCGGCAAAAAGGTTGTTAATTACAGCTACAACCCGGCTACGATCCGGCTCAACCTGAAGCTGCTGAACGACGGCGACGGGACGGCGGAAGCAAAGCTCGCCACGATTCAAAAGGTGTTCCGCGCTTCTCCGTCCCAGAAAAAGCCGCAGACGTACAAGTTTGTGTCCAGTCACGCCAAGGCGCGAGGCATCGGTCAGGTCATGCTGATCCGCCTCCGCAGCCAGGATACGAGCATGAACGACATTATCTCGGTCAGCCTGGAGTTCCAAGCGACCGAATCGACGACCGTCTCGGTCCAGAAGGTGGCCGCGAACACCGGAGACGGCCAGCAGTACATCGTCAAAAAAGGCGACACGCTGTCGGCTCTTGCCCGGAAGTTCGGCACGACGGTCGATGCGATCGCGAAGGCGAACAACATCGCCAACGTCAACCTGATCTATATCGGCCAGCGGCTCACGATCCCGGCGGCCAGCAGCAGCCCGACAAGGCATGCAACTTCGACCGCAGCGGTGGATGACGCCGACGCGCCGAAAGTGAGGTGACGGCATGTTCCAACAAATTCGTATCGGGAACGTGGTCGTCTCAAGCGGCCTGAAGGAGCTTGATGTGTGGCGGTCGCGCAAAGACCCGGCGGGGTATGCCTCCTTCCTCTTCAAGGACGAAGTGGAGATCGACACGCCGCAAGGGGCCATCGTCGAAATCGACCTCGGATATGACGAATCGAACGCCGCGAGGGTGTTCACCGGCAACGTCAGCCGCCCGGATCAGGAAAGGATCATCGCCAAGGACAGCATGACGAAGCTCTTGCAAACGAAGGTCACGCAATCGTTTTTGCAAGCGACGCCGCAGGACATGATCCGATTCGGGCTGAAACTGGCCGGAATCGAGACGTATTCGATCGCTTCGCAGGCGTTCAGCCCGAAGGATCAGGTCGTCGCGAACTTGAACGTGCACGACATGATCAGGCAGCGCATCAACCCGTACTGGAACATCGACTTCGCGCCCTACTTCGACGCGAGAGACGTTTTTGTGTGGCAGCCGCTCGCAAGACCCAAAGAGATGTTTTTGTTCCAATACGGAGAGAACATCCTTGAAATGCTGGCCGACGGCGAGATCGGGATGTTCCGAACGGTGTTCGTTCCGGGCTTGGATCACTCGCAGTACATCACGATCTCGCATCCTCGGGCCAACGGGATCGCGCTGGTGGAGACGGTGCATCACTTCATCCAGGACGACAAGCTGCGCTCTGAAATCTATTACAAGTTGGAAAGCGAGTGATCATCCATGCCTGACGAATTGGACACGTTCAAAGAAGCGGTCAAAATCATTATCGAAAAAGAGTTTCCCGAACTTTTAAGCCCGGCACGGCACATGATGCGGGCGGTCGTGATTGGTGTCAAGCCGACCGCTTGCGATCTTCAGGTGCTGGCGGCAGACGGCTCCCCTCACCCGTCCTTTCCGCCGCTGCCGAACGTACCGGTGCCGATCGGGACGACCGTCCAGGTCGGAGGCAAGGTTCGCGTCGGTTTTTACTATGCCGACCCTGCCCTGCCCTATATCGACGAGGTATTGAACGATGCTTGACGAATGGGCGGACATCTACCTGGACGATGAGGGGAATTTCAAGGCATCAGCTGACGGCGACGTGCAGCTGGTGACGGGAAAGGCGGCGTATTTGCAGGATGTGAAGCACGAACTGGAGACGATCCTCGGATCGTATCCGTTCGACGAGACATACGGCACCCGCTTGATCATGTACCTGCAACGGGAAAACACCGAACTGTCCAGGCAAGAGCTCATCCAGGACGTGGAGGAAATCGTGCAACGGCACTCCTTCGTCGTTCCGGGCAGCGTGGACGTTCGGGCAAATTCGTGGACGCTGCGGGAAATCGAATTTAGCGTATCGTTCAGCGTTCAGACGCCGGACGGAATCGAATCGGCGGAACTGACGGTGCAGATCACCGTGGACGGCGTTCGCGTGGTAAGGAGTGAATGAACGTGGATGAAGACTTGATTCAAGCCAAAACCGAAGACGAGCTCATGGAGGAAGCGAAACAGCAGCTTCGCGATCAGCAATTCCCGGCGCGTTTGTTGCGCAAGGGCGGCGTGTTCTACACGCTGCTGGCGCTATTCTTCCGGGCGCTCGCTGCCCTGTACGGCTTGTTGCCGGTCATCGTCCAGCAAATGTTCGTGCACTCGGCAACCGGAAAATGGCTCGATGTCGCGGCGCGGGAATATGGCGTCTTCCGGAAGCAGGCCACCAAGACGACCGGCAAGATCACGTTCACACGCACGGACACGAGCCAGCGCGTCATCATTCCTGCCGGTTCAGTCTTTTCGACCGACCCCGATCTCGATGGTAACGAACGGAGGTTTTATCTCAAAGAGAACATCGTTCTGCCGGTCGGCGTTGCGGAAGTGGAAGGCGAGATCGAGGCCGAGGAAGCTGGGGCCGCCTACAATGTAGCCGCCGGAATGATCCGAAACATGCTTACATTCGTACCTTATGTCACCGTAACAAACGGAGAAAATTGGCTAGTGCGCGAAGGTACAGACGAGGAATCGGACGAGGATTTGCGGGAGCGGACGCTCAACCGTTGGGAGCAACTGTCCACTGGCGGCATAAGAGACTATTACCGGTCGCTTGTGGAATCGATTAACGGGGTTGTAGCTGTCCATATCGAGGATCAGCACCCGCGCGGAGAAGGAACGGCAGACATCATCATCACGAGTGTGGCAGGCGTCCCTTCCTCAACGATCGTTCAAGAAGCGCAGGATTTGATAACACAGTATGGTTCGTTGATCGGAGATATTCAGGCTTTTGCTGCCGAACCGGTGCAAATCAACATTGATGTCGTGCTACATTACGATTCCGAATATGCGGAAAGCGAAGAAATCCGACAGGTGGCGCTCCTTCGCATCCAGGAAATGTTTCGCTATGGCGCAGAGGATCGCGGTGACGGCATTCTGCATATCAATCCCCGGTATCCGTTCGACGTATCGCTTATATATGCGAACTTGCGAACGATTCCGAATGTCATCCAAGTGGACGTGCTTCAACCGACCAGCACGGTCGTCACCACCCGGCGGCAAGTGGCGGTATTGGGGACAGTAAACATCCAGGTGGTGGCTTAACCGTGAAAAAGTTTGCGGATGACATTTTTTCTTGGGCGCACGGAATATTCAAAAAGCTCCCCCGCAAGACGGATATGGACATCTACAAGCTGGCCGTCACGATCGGGAAGCTGCTCGACGATGCCAAATCCAGTATTTTTCGCCTTCGCGAGATTAAGTACATCTCGACTTCAACCGGCCGCGCGCTTGATCTGCATGGAATCGATCGAAAGATGCCTCGCTTGGCAGGTGAATCGGATGACAGTTATCGTCTTCGGCTCCTAACAGCTTATGATCTCTATCGTTTGGGCGGAACTGAGATCGGGCTGAAGAGAGTGCTTGAAGGATTGGGGTATCCGAACGCGACACTGTATCCGCTTTGGCGCGAGAAATACAAATGGTCGAACGATCCTGTCCCGGTTCCGCTAACGCCGGACGCCAACCCGGAATATTTGGGCAAATGGTCTCAATTCGTGATCTCGCTCAATGTGACTGATCGGGAGGTCACGGCCCAGCAACGCGCGATATTCCGGGACACGATCAACCGGGCTAAGCCAATTGAAAGCAAGTTGTTTCGGCTCATAAACGAGATTCATGTCGCCGAGTCGATCATTTATAGCGTTCAAAGTGACGGTATGTATATAAGCATGGCCGCCGCGATCTCATCACTTCCTGATATTTCAGCGGCCCCTGTTTTTCTAATCCAAGTGAGACAGTTCGTTATTGAAGATGATCGCCCGATCAAATATAACTGGAAGCTGTCCCGTCAACCGGCCCCTTTCAAGCTGAATGGTCTAATGAAGCTGGGGGCTCAAGCCATAGCGCACGGAGGACGGCATCGTCTTGGATTGACCATCTATCGTTCCGGTACTCAAACGGAAAGGAGTATTTTGATATGAGCGTAGCTGTAACGACCAAAACAGCGCGGCTGAAGCTTCTCGCCGCCAGGCGCAACGGCACAGCGCTAGAACCGATCACCCACATGGCTTTCGGCACGGGAACAACTCCCCCGACGGCCAACGATACAGCACTCGAAAACGAATTGATTCGTGTACCCGTCACACTCGGGACCCAACCGAACGACACGACTTTGGTCTATATTGGCACCATTCCCGAAAACAGCAGCGCTGACGGAGAAACTATAACGGAGGCTGCGATCTTTGACAGCGATGGGGATATGATCGCCAGAAAAGTGTTCGGCGGCAAATTCAAAGACCCGGATGACGTATTCGTTCTGGATTGGAACGAGGAGTTTTAACGGTTTGACCCGAGAAAGGAGGAAGACCAGTGGCTGACTTGATTGGAAATCCGTCTAAATTTCATGATCGTGTCGAGGAACTGACTGAGGACCATGATGCAGTTCCAGAAACCTGGAATCCTACGCATCAGAAATTTATCGATAATGACGTACATTTGAAATCAAAAATCGAGAATATTATTTCGCCCTCAGCAGTTTATTTCGATATGAAAGATAAATTTAGAGCTTGGCAAGGCGTGTCAACTGATGGAAATTTTATTTATGTGGTAACAGATCGCAATGAAAACTTTGAATTGGAGAACATCATCTCCGTTTATACGATGGATGGAATCTTCGTTAGTGAAAAGCGAAATGCGTATATTGGAACAGATTCCTCTGGAAGATTTATGTCATTTGGTGACTGCTCGGTTATTGATGGTTATCTTTATGTTCCTGTATACAACTGTAATAGCGGTGGCCCACCGCCTTTTGAAAGCAAAGTTGTGCAGTATTCCCTTCCGGACCTAAGCCAAGTCTCGGAAGTCGACATTGGTAGTGGAGTAGCAGAGTGTGTCACAAAACATCTAGATGACTTCTGGGTATGTTATCACGATCTAGCCGTTGTTAAAAGATTCAACAGCAATTTTACATTAAAGGAGACTTACAATCTGTCTCAAGAGTTGGGTACTGAGGGAGGCTATCAAAGTCTTTTATGGGTAGATGGCTTTCTTTATCTGAATTTGCATGGCTCCAATAATTATGGCATAGCCTATGCGCCTGGCCTCGATAAATATAGTTTTGATGGGACCAACTTTACCTTCGTTGAACGAATAAAACCACCGACTTATGGAGCAGGTCAAGGTATCTGCAAATTCGGTAACAACTATTATTGGAACGATCGTCCTGGCAACAAAATTATCATTACAAACTACTTAAAAAGAGGAAACTTGCTTCCATTATTAAGTGAATCAAGGACTGTTTTATTAGGGGATGTGGGCTTAGGAGTCGAACCACGGATTGTTCCTGTTGATGGTAGACGCTATTTGTCCATAAAAGGTGATAGTTCGCTTGGTGTCATAGAGCTAGGATCGGGGGCTGAAGATGCCGACATTCGTCCGGTAGGTACCATTCATTATGTTGATCTTAATTGTACCGGTGTGGAAAAACGAATCGGAAATATAGCCTACTACTTACAGGGGACAACACCAAATAATAGAGGCGGGCAGTTACGATTAGCTTTAAAGATGGATAACGGAGATAAATTGATTGATCGATTTATTATTCACTCTGACGGCGTGATGGAGGTCATTAACCAGTCAAGTTTCCGAGCATATCAAAGCGTTGCCCAAAGCTTAGCAGCAAATACAGAAACCAAGATTCTTTTCCAAACCAAGGATTATGATAATCAAAATGAATTTGACTCCACGAGTTCTGTATTTACTGCTAAAAGAGACGGAATTTATATGATTTCTTGTGGTGTTGGTTTCGACCAACCAGCGTCAAATAGGGTTATCCTTACAGTCCGAAAGAATGGACAAACTTATGAAATGCTTGCCGATGTTACCTCTACGGCAGCCGGTCATGCATCATTTACCGGCTCTACCATCGTAAAGCTTGCTGCTGGTGACTATTTAGAAGTTGCCATCTACTCTACTAATTCGGTAACTTGTTTTAATCATTCAAGTAGAACATTCTTCTCCGCTATAAAAATAGCATAGCTGTAATCGAGTTAGCGAATGGAGTTATGCTATGATTAACAAAAAAAGTATTGCGGAGGACGTATGAGAAATCTTGGACTTGATATGGCGAGAAGTCTGGCAATATTAATGGTTTTAGTAAGCCACAGCCGCATGTTCTTTACAAAGTTTGGAGATGTTCAGTCCCTATCTTTTAACGGCTTGCTTGGAGTGGAATTGTTCTTTGTACTGAGTGGTTTTCTAATTGGTGGAATCATTATACGGGATTTGATAGAAGGAAATGGTTCACTAATACAATTTTATTCACGGCGGTGGCTTAGAACACTTCCTGCGTATTTTCTTGTTTTAAGTATTGTGATATTAATCGCTGTTTGGAACCATCAAAAATGGTTTTATCAACATTTCTTATTTATTCAGAATTTTAATTATGAACAACTTGGCTTTTTCGGAGTATCCTGGAGTCTTTCGATTGAGGAATGGTTTTATCTACTAACTCCACCTTGCTTATTAATATTAACAAAGCTCGGGAAGGCAAATAGAAAGACGTTGTTCTTCGTATTTTGTATTAGTGTCATTCTTCTCTCTGTTGTAGCCAAAATTATTTACACGTACCAATACAATCCTCCTTGGGATGCTGGGATACGAAAACAAATTTTTTTACGAATGGATAGCTTAATGTTTGGGGTGATGTTAGCCGGAATAAAGTATTACTTCAAACCTTTTTATGAACGTGTCAGCAGCGCTCATTTATTCTGGGTGTCTCTGGCAATGGTCGTATCGATAGTCCTCTACTACGTAGTTGGACTGGATGGTGGCAGAGATAGAATAAATCATTCTATTATCGGCAGAACTATCCTCTTTGATGCCATTTCAATTGCATTTATGCTTATGATCTGGTCATTGGAAAAAAGTAAGAGGATAAATGATATCCAAGGAAGTTTGCGAAAAATATGCACTTTTTTAGCCGTAACAAGCTACTCTGTGTATCTTATTCATCTGGAAATTTTCTCTTTTGTTAATAGAAAAGTGGAGTCGGTTTACTCAATTCCGACAATGTTCCTAGTGTTATTCTCAACTTTAGTAACAGTTTTTATTTTGGCATATGGACTCCATCGTTATTGGGAAAAGCCATTCATGAATCTTCGAGAGAAGAGAATGGCGAGAATTGGTATACCAA
The DNA here is from genome assembly GCF_004000785.1 of Paenibacillus ehimensis NBRC 15659. Taxonomy (GTDB): domain Bacteria; phylum Bacillota; class Bacilli; order Paenibacillales; family NBRC-103111; genus Paenibacillus_G; species Paenibacillus_G ehimensis. Next base: position 38,946 of record NZ_BILX01000052.1, read on the forward strand.
AAAACAATTCCACTATCTAAACCATATAGACGATTATTTCGGGAACTAGGCATATCCAAACAGCAAGGAGTGAACGGAATTGTCGACACAACTGAAAGTCGCTATCGACGCAGGGCATGGGCCGGATACACCAGGCAAACGATGCCCTGACGACTCGATGCGAGAGTTTCAATTCAACAGCGTGGTTGCTCGTTATGTTAGGGACGGATTAAGTGATTATATCGGAGTGGAGACGATATTCACCCATGCGGATGACGGGAGCCGCGATGTTCCGCTTAAAGAACGGACGGACAAGGCAAATGCTTGGAAGGCCGACGTGCTTGTCTCCATCCACGCAAACGCCTACGGAAGCGACTGGAATGATGCGCAAGGCATAGAGACATATGTCTATACGACACGGCCAGCAGAAGCAGCCAAACTGGCAGAGGCGGTCCAGCGAAATCTTTTACTGGAGACAGGAAGGAAGAATCGCGGAGTCAAAGCGGACAACCTGCATATGCTTCGCGAGTCCAACATGACCGCAATTCTCGTGGAGTGCGGCTTCATGACGAACCGCGACGAAGCGAGGCTCCTCAAAGATGACGACTATCGCCGGAAATGTGCAATGGGAATCGTGGCCGGTATTGTTGAGGTTTACGGGCTTAAAAAGAAGGCTCCGAACCCGACTTCAACACCGATGCAGCCCGTCTATGGTGGTAAATTCAAGGACGTGCCGGACGATCATTATGCCAAAGGCGCAACGGAGCGTTTGGCTGCAAAGGGAATCATTAACGGTATGGCCGATGACCTATTTGGTTTCGGCAGATCGATCACTCGCGAAGATGTAGCCGTTATGGTGGACCGCGCGGTCACATACCTGGAACAAAAAATCTCACAGAACTAGGAGGGAATCTTCTATGAAAATCGACATCGGAATTTACGACACGACTCTGATCCCGGCCATGATCTTTATCTTGTGGATCATCGGCCAGGCTGGGATGCAGAAGCGCTTCCTGCCGATTGTGGCCCTTGTACTCGGTATAGTGCTCGGCCTGATCTTTATCGGGGCCACACCTGAAGGTGCGATCGCAGGCGTGCTCCTGGCCGCAGCAGCGGTCGGTTTCCATAGTGGTCCGAAAAACGTCCTTCAAGCGTTAAAGCAAACCGACAATACTCAATAATGAATTAATCTCCGACCCCGCTGATATGTCCGGCGGGGCTCCTTTAAACATCAAAACCAAACATATGTTCTAGGAGTGAAGACATGATTTATAACATGGATTGTATCGAGGGGGCAAAGCAGTTCATTGCGGACGCATCGGTGGACCTGATAATTACGGACCCACCGTACAATCTCGGTTTCGCAGGCACGACACAGACACGTAACAAAAAGCCGCGATTCAATATAATTGCAAACGACAGACTTTCACCAAGGGAATATCAGAGATTCACATTTCAATGGCTCTATCAGGCGTATCGTGTATTGAAACCGGGGCGTCATATCTACGTTTGCATTGACTGGCGCATGTATCCGTTCATGGCCCTTTGGATGAGGCGCGTGGGCTTCGTAATCAAGAATGTGATAGTATGGGATAAAGTGCAAATGGGGCTTGGTTATCAGTATCGCTTTCAACACGAGTTCATCATTTTTGCTGTTAAGGGTGAAAAGAAAGCAAGGCAAATACGGACGCGATCCGCGACAGACGTTTGGAGAGTACCCAAAATTCCGGGGAATAAGACCATTCATCCGACAGAAAAACCGTCGGAGCTAATGGACCGAATGATTCTTAACAGCAGCGAAGACAGAGAGTTAGTCGCGGACTTTTTCTCTGGTTCGGGACCAGTCGCGGAGGCGGTTATTAAACAAGGAAGAAGATTAATCGCTTTTGAGGTTGATCCGATGTGGTACGAGGTTTCGCGTGAAAGGATTGAAAGGACAATTCAAACCATTACATCGCAGAAGGATTAGGCCGATCGAACTGTGTTCGAGTCTGCACAACCCGATTACCGCCATTCTTTATTAACTGCTTTTCGCAAGTAACGTGAGATTTTTTCGCAAATTCACTGCGACGCTACAGCGAATGGGTCGGCTTCAAATATTACGAGATGTTTTTGAGCAACCCCGATTTTTTCAAGCTGCTGCGCAATACGTTTTTGCTCGGGCTGTATAAGCTGGTGTTCGGGTTTCCGGCGCCGATCGTTCTCGCCCTCATGCTGCACGAGCTGAAAAATGCCGTGTTCAAACGGTTCGTGCAGACCGTCAGCTATTTGCCGCACTTCATCTCGAACGTTATCGTAGCCAGCATGGTCATTATGTTCCTGTCGCCGACAGGCGGCGTGATCAACCATTGGATTCGCGCGCTCGGCTTCGAACCGGTCAACTTCATGATGGAGCCCGGCATGTTCCGCTCGATCTACGTGCTGTCGGAAATTTGGCAGCATATCGGGTGGGAGACGATCATCTATCTCGCCGCGCTGACCTCGGTGGACCCGGGATTGTATGAGGCCGCCGGCATCGACGGAGCGGGACGCTGGAGCAAAATGTGGCACGTCACGCTGCCCGGGATCGCGCCGGCGATTGTAATCGTATTCATCCTGAACGTGGGGAAAGTGCTGGAGATTGGTTTTGAGAAAGTGTTTCTGATGTATAATCCCGCGGTATACGAGACGGCGGACATTATCGGCACCTACGTGTACCGGGTCGGGCTTGTTCAAGGCAACTTCAGCTACGCCTCGGCCATCGACCTGTTCATGGGGGTCATCAGCTTGATCTTCATTTGTTCGGCGAATTACATCAGCCGCAAAATCAGCGAGCACAGCTTATGGTAGGAGGGGGAGGCATGCGCAAGTGGAGCTGGTTCGACGCGGTCAATATCGTACTGCTGCTCGGGGTGGCGGCGGCCACGCTGTATCCGTTCGTGTACATGGCGGCCGTATCGCTGAGCAAGGATATTTACGTCATGAGAAACGAAGTGTTCCTCTGGCCCAAAGGATTCAACCTGAACATGTACGAGGTCGTGTTCCGCGACAAGCAGATTTGGAGCGCGTACGGCAATACGATTCTATACGTGACCTTGGGGACGGCCGTATCGCTCGTCGTTACGTCCATGGGCGCATATGCGCTGTCCCGCAAGGATATGGTGTTCCAGCGGGGCTTTACGCTCATGATCGTGTTCACGATGTTTTTCAGCGGCGGGATGATTCCGACGTTTCTCGTCGTCCGCGAGCTCGGGCTTGTCGATACGATCTGGGCGATGGTGCTGCCGGGAGCGGTCAATACGTGGAACCTGATCATCATGCGGACGTTTTTCAGCGGCATGCCGAAGGAGCTTGAGGAATCGGGCCGGATGGACGGCCTGACCGATATCGGCGTCTTCGTGCGCATCGTGCTGCCGCTGTCCAAGGCGGTGTTCGCGACCATCGGCTTGTTCTATGCGGTCGCGCTGTGGAACAACTTTTACCTGCCGCTGCTATACCTGCGCCAGCCCGATTTGTTCCCGCTGCAGGTGCTGCTGCGCAACCTGATCCTTGCGGGGGCGGTCAATTCCGGCGAAGTCACCAGCATTGGAGGTGATAACCTGATCGTTGAGGATTCGCTCAAGTTCGCCACCATCATGGTATCGACCGTACCGATTTTGCTCGTTTATCCGTTTATCCAGAAATATTTTGTCAAGGGCGTCATGATCGGAGCGGTAAAAGGGTAACAGGCACCGTGCGGCGAATGGTAAGGCCAAGGAAGGCCGGATAGCACGGCTGACATTACAGGCATATAGAAGGGGAGGAAGCTTTCCATGAAAAAAAGTGCGCTTCTCACGCTCGCTGCGATTCTTGCGGCCACGGCCGCCGGCTGCAGCGGCTCGGAAACGGGCAAACCGCCGGCGGCGGACGCTGAAGGGGGCCAACAGCCCCCCGGGAAAAAAACGTTCACCGCCCTGCTGGACAATAACGCGACGTTCCCATACAGCAAAGACTGGCCGATCTGGAAGATGATCGAGGAGAAGACGGGCGCCCGCTTGGAGGTGCAGTTGCCCTCCGGCAAATTGAGCGATTCGCTCAGCCTGGTCGTCGCCTCCGGCAATATGCCCGATCTGCTCTATATGCCGAATCGGAAGAAGGAATCGAACAAATACGGCCAGCAGGGCGCGCTTGTCAACATTTTGGATCATCTGGACGTCATGCCGAACCTCAAGACATGGATGGAGAAATATCCGGAGGAAGCGAAGGCGGCCGTGGCGGCGGACGGGAAGATGTACATGTTCCCGAACCAGGGCTTCGGGGAAACGAACCGGATGATCTGGATGTACCGGGAGGACGTGTTCAAGAAGCACAATTTGACGCCGCCGAAAACGTACGACGAGCTGTATACGGTGCTCAAGAAGCTGAAGGAAGCGTATCCGGACAGCTATCCGCTGTCGTTCCGGTTTGGGCAAATTCCCGACGAGATGATGGCGCATTTTACGACCAATTTCCAGACCGGCGAAGACGTGTATTACGATTTCGATACGAAAGCGTGGAAGTACGGGCCGACCGAGGACAATTACAAGAAGCTGCTCGAAACGTTCCATAAATTCAATAAGGAAGGCCTGATTCAGCCCGATTTTCTGACCGTGCAGACGAAGCAGTGGCAGGACATGATGTCGACGAACAAGTCGTTTATTACGATCGACTACATCAGCCGGATCGATTTCTTCAACAACGCGATGCGCAAGGAAAATCCGCAGTACAACCTGCAGTTTATGGCTCCGCCGGCGGGGATGCCGGGCGGCAAGCAGTACAACCCGTACATGCATTTTCTGGAAGGCGGTCTGACCGTATCGTCCACGTCCAAGAAAGTGAAGGACGTCATGAAGTACATGGACTTCTTCTACAGCGAAGAAGGGCGCACGCTGGCCAGCTGGGGGAAAGAAGGCGAAACGTATGTAACGGAAGGCGGCAAGAAAAAGTTCAAGCCGGAATTCACCGATCTGACCGAAATGCGCAAGAAGACGGGGCTCGCCACGAGCGGCACGTACACGTGGATCGATTTCGACTCGCATCTGTCGCTGTTTACCCCTGATCTGCAGAAGGCGTATCAGGAGGCGCGGCAGTATGATCCTCCGGCGATGCAGCCGAGACCGGCCTTCACGGAGAAAGAGCTGGAAACGCTGTCGGTGACGGGAGAAGCCGTCAAGAAATACCGCGAGGAAAGCTTCGCCAAATTTGTGACCGGGTCCCGGAATTTGGCCGAATGGGATAAGTATGTGCAGGAGCTGAACGGGCTTGGGACGCAAAAGCTGGTCGATCTGTACACGCAAGCGTACCAACGGCTCGATGCGGCTGCGGCAAAAAAATAATACGTTATTCACGATGGAGGAGTATTCGATGAAACGCAACATTCGATTTGCCTTGGTAGGTACAGGCATCATCGCCGTGAACCATGCGAAAGCGATTGCCGCGCATCCCGAAGCGGAGCTCGTCGCCATCGCCGAGAAGGATGCCGACCGCGGCAGGGCGTTTGCCGCCGAGCACGGCATCGGGCAAGTGTTCGGCGATTACGAGCGGATGCTGAAGCAGGACGACATCGACGTGGTCTGCGTTTGCGTGCCGAGCGGGCTGCACGGCGACGTGACGATTGCGTCCGCGCAGGCGGGCAAGCACGTGCTTTGCGAGAAGCCGCTCGAAATCCGGCGGGAGAAGATGGACGAGATGATCGCGGCCTGCCGCAAGTACGGCGTCAAGCTGGGCACCGTCTTCCAGAAGCGGACGACGCAGCAGGCGGCGATCGTCGGGCGGGCGATCCGCGAAGGCAAGCTCGGCAAGCTGGTGCTCGGCGACGTATATATGAAATATTACCGCAGCCCCGAATATTACCGCAGCGCGGATTGGCGGGGCACTTGGGCGGTCGACGGCGGCGGCGCTCTGATGAACCAGGGCGTGCACGGTATTGACCTGCTGCTCTCGCTGATGGGCGACGTCGAATCCGTAATCGCCTACGCCGCTCCGTTGGTGCACGATATCGAGGTGGAAGATACGGCAGTGGCTGCGGTCAAATATAAAAACGGCGCGTTCGGCGTCATTCAGGGTACGACGTCCGTTTATCCGGGCGCGGAGATGCGGGCGGAAATTCACGGCGAGCTGGGCTCGATCGTGTTCGCCGACAGCGGATTCAAAGTATGGAAATTCGCCGGAAGCGACGAGGAAGCGCCGCAGACGGCAGGCCAAGCGGAAGGCAGCAGCGACCCGAGGGCAATTTCCGGCGACGGCCACTATATTCTCGTGGACGACATGATCGGCGCGATCCGGGAAGACCGCGACCCGCTCATTCCAGGTGAGGAGGGCCGCAAGGCGGTCGACCTGATCCTGGCGATCTACGAATCCGCACGCACAAGGCAGGAAGTCAAGCTGTAGCTTATTGTTTCGCTTCGTTTCGGGAAGTCCACTTCACATATAGGAGTTGGTGATCGGGATGTGGAAACGTCGTATTCGCTTGCATTTTGCGGTTCTCCTGCTGCTTTCGGGGCTATGGTCCGTCTTCGGTGCGCCGGGGACCGTCCCCCGGGCGCTTGCGGCAGCGGCTATCACCATCGACTCGCCTGCCGGCGGCACGCCGGTCGGCTCGGGGGAGATACGGATTTCGGGGACGTACCAGGACGTTTACGATCTTGTTCTGTTGATTGACGGGAAAAGGCAAGCCGAGGTCCGCAAGGAAGACCCGGACGGAAATGACAGCGGCAGCTGGTATTACGATCTGGATACGTCGGCGTTTAACGGTCCGGTTCGGATCATCGCCAAAGGGCTGGACGTGTCGACGCGCTACGGGGTTTGGAGTCAGACGCTAACACTGCAAGCGAGCAATCCGGCCCGGGCCGCTCCGGTTGTCCGGATCGTCAGCCCGCAGGAAGGGCAGCGGCTGACGGGCACGGTGCCGGTCAAACTTTCGGTAGACTCTCCCAATACGGTGCAGAACGTTTATGTCCGCATAAACGGCGGACCGTGGGAGACGGCTGACCGGTATGGGGACCATTATCAATATTTATGGCAGACGCAGGGCATCGGCGACCGGACGAGCAGCATCGAAGCCAAGGCGGTGGACGACCGCGGCAATACGGGCTTCAGCATGACGACTTACGCGCAGGTGGGCGCAGGGACGCACGAGCCGGTCACGGTGGAAAAGCAGGATCGCGCGATGTGGATTTGGGAGCCGGCTGCGTACAATCTGCTGCTGAATCCGGGCTCGCGTACCGTGCTCGACGCGATGGCGAAGGATACGTCAACGTTCGGCTCCGAGCCGATAACCGTATTTTATTTCGCCGTGGGCTCTTATGGCGGG
>NZ_BILX01000053.1 GCF_004000785.1 Paenibacillus ehimensis NBRC 15659
AGGGCCATATTGCCGCCGCCGCGCACGATCACGCCGGCGGGCGCAACCGCGGAGGGCTCCGCTTCGAGCCCTCCTTGCCGCAGCCGCTCGGCCAGCTCGCCCGGGCCGAGCTTCAGGCCGTTCGCGCGCAGGCTGACGCGCGGCGTCGTGTTGTTCGCCTCGCAGAGCCGCTCGGCCGCCTGCTCGCCGAACTCGCGGATCCAGCGCCGCACCAGCCACTCCGGGTGCGAGTGCGCAAGCGCGATGCGCCGCTCGGCCGGCAGCCCGGCGGGCAGGACGAGCTCGCTTTTGCTGCGGAGCACGCTGCGCAGCACGCCGTTGACCATGCCGGAGATGCCTTGATGGCCCCGCCGCTTCGCAATATTGACCGCTTCGTTGACGATCGCATGGTCCGGAATCCGGTCCAAATAGTGCAGCTGGTAAAAGCTCAGCCGCAGCAGGTTGCGGACCCATGGCTGCAGCTTCGCCAGCCCTTTGCTGACGAACCGCTCCAGGAAAAAGTCGATCGTGCCGAGCCGCTGAACCGTTCCGTATACGATTTCCGTCGCCAGCCCTGCGTCCGGCTTGTCCAGCTTGTACTTTTGCAGCGTCTGGTTCAGCAGCAAATTGCTGTACGAACGGTCCTGCTCGATCCGCACCAGCACGTCAAGGGCCGCTTCTCTGGACGAGCCTTGGGCCGGGCCTTTGCTTGCCCGGGGAGATTTCCCTTGCAGGCTCCCCCGGGCTCCACCCGAAGCCGCTCCCGCCCGCTTGGTCCGTCCGGAGGACGGTTGATTCGTTTCGCTCATAATTCCTCCGCTTTTCTTCTATAACGCACAGCTCAATCGCCCGATGTCCCAAGCACGGTGCCCGGCGCCAGCTGTCCGCTTCGCGCGAACGCGGCGGCGTCCATGGCTTTCTTGCCCGCCGGCTGCAGCTCCGTGATCCGCAGAACGCCTTGTCCGGTAGCCACGGCAATTCCCCGCTCTCCCGCTTCAAGCACGGTGCCCGGCCGCACGCCGTCCGGCACGCGATCCGACTCGGCGGGCTTGGCGCACGTCCATATTTTCAATACTTCGCCGTTCCACAGCGTATAAGCTCCCGGCCGGGGATGCAGCCCCCGCACCAAATTCCACAGCTGCTTTGCCGGCTTCGTCCAATCGATCCGTTCCTGCTCGCGAGTGATGTTCGGGGAATATTCCGCCTCCGCATCGTTTTGCGGCACGGCCTGCACGCGGCCCGCAAGCAAATCGGGAAGCGTCTCCTTCAACAGCTTCGCTCCGGCCAAGCTCAGCTTGTCGAACATCGTGCCGGTCGTATCGCTGTCCTCGATCGGCACTTCAATCTTGCTGATCATGTCGCCGGTATCCAGTCCTTCCGCCATGTACATGATCGTGACGCCGGTGACGGTGTCGCCGTTCATCACGGCGTAGTGAATCGGGGCCCCGCCGCGGTATTTAGGCAGCAGCGACGCGTGAATATTAATACAGCCCAGCTTCGGCAGCTCCAGTACCGATTTCGGCAAAATTTGTCCGAAGGCCGCCGTCACGATCAGATCCGGCTGCAGGGCGCGGATCGCCTCGACGGACTCCGGGCGGCGCAGCCTTTCCGGCTGAAGCACGGGCAGGCCGTGCTTCTCCGCCTCGACCTTGACGGGGGTCGGCGTCAGGACGCGCTTGCGCCCGACCGGACGATCCGGCTGCGTGACGACCGCGACGACCTCCAGATTCTTATCGTTCAGCAGCGTCTGCAGAGACGGCACGGCGAAATCCGGCGTGCCCATAAAAATTACTCTCATGCGTCATCACGATCCTGCTGCTCGCTGCGATACATTTTTTCCGCCAAATCCGTATACAGCACCCCGTTTAAATGATCCACCTCATGCTGAATGCAGCGGGCCAGCAGCTCGGTCCCTTCAATGACGATCTCCTCGCCGTTGCGGTTGAGCCCTTTCACCTTCACACGGGCAGCCCGCTTCACATCCCCCGTAAATCCGGGAATGCTTAAGCAGCCCTCCGGTCCGAACTGTTCCCCTTCCCGCTCGATGATCTCCGGATTGATCAGCTCGATCAAGCCGTGTTCGTCGCCGACGTCCATAACGATCACCCGTTTGAGAATGCCGATCTGCGGTGCGGCCAGTCCTACGCCCTCCGCATCGTACATCGTATCGGCCATGTCGTTCAGCAGTTTATGAATGTTCGGTGTAATTTTAGGAACGGGCTTGCATTTTTCGCGCAGCACCGGGTCCGGGTCCTTCACGATGATTTTGATTGCCATGTATAAGCACCATCCTTTTCAATTAAAGAGAATGAACCGGCCTTTTTGCAGCCGGCTGATAGGTTATGTATATTCCGGCCGCATGGACCGGTTGACAGCTCCCTTACATTAACACTTGGGGATCGACATCGATCGCCACCGTCAGCTTGTGCTGCTTCACGGTATCGTCGAGCACGGTAGCCGCTCCCCCGACCAAGGCGGAGATGTCCGTCTCTCCCCGATATTTTATCATGCATTGAAACCGATATCTATCTTTGATCCTTGAAATCGGCGAAGCGACGGGCCCCAGCACTTCCAGCTCGGTTCCGTCCGCCTGCATCGTCTGCGCCAGCTCCTTCAGACGGGAAGCGAGCATTTCGCCCGCGCGAAGCAGCAGCTGTACCTGCTCGTGCGACAGCGTAATCAAGACGAGCCGGTGAAACGGCGGATAATTGTGCAGCTTGCGCATCAGCATCTCCTTGCGCATAAAGCCCATATAATCATGCTTGCTCGCGCTCAAAATGCTGTAGTGCTCAGGCGTGTACGTTTGCACGAACACCTCGCCGGGCAGCTCGTGCCGTCCGGCGCGTCCCGCCACCTGAGTCAGCAGCTGGAACGACCGTTCGGCCGCGCGAAAATCGGGCAGGTTTAGAACGGAATCGGCAGCCAGCGCGCCAACCAGCGTCACATAAGGGAAATCAAGCCCCTTCGCGACCATCTGCGTTCCGAGCAGAACGTCGGCCTGACGGTTGCGGAACATCGTGAGCCATTTTTCATGCGAGCCCTTTTCCGTCGTCGTGTCCACGTCCATGCGAATGACGCGAATGCCGGGAAACAGCTTGCCGAGCTCCTCCTCGACCCGCTGCGTACCCGTGCCGAAATGACGGATATGCTCGCTGCCGCAGTCCGGACAGACGGCCAATTCGCGCTCCGCATAGCCGCAGTAATGACAGCGGATTGCCTTGGAGCTTTGGTGGTATGTCAGCGAGATATCGCAATGCGGACAATCCGCCACATAGCCGCAGGTGCGGCACATGACGAATGTGGCATAACCGCGCCGGTTCAGCAGCAGGACGACCTGTTCCTTCTTGTGTAACCGATCTTCGATCGCTTTATACAAGGCGCGGCTGAACATCGACCGGTTGCCGTTTTTCAGTTCCTCGCGCATATCGATGATGTTCACCCGCGGCAGCGGCCTTCCCTCGACGCGCGATGGCATGGAGAGCAATTCGAATGCCGGACGATCAGGGGTTGCCGAAGCGGCAGCTTCGACGGAGGTACGGTACATGCTTTCCAGCGATGGTGTGGCAGAGCCCAGCACGACCGAGGCCCCGTGCTCGCCCGCCCGGGCGATCGCCACATCGCGGGCGTGATATTTCGGGCTTTCTTCCTGCTTATAGGTCGATTCGTGTTCTTCATCAATAATAATGAGTCCGATATTCGTAAAGGGCGCGAAAATCGCCGAGCGCGCGCCGATCACGACGCTGACTTCCCGCCGTACGATTTTGCGCCATTCGTCATAGCGCTCCCCGTTGGATAGACGGCTGTGCAGCACGGCGACCCGGTTGCCGAACCTTCCTTTGAACCGCTCCACCATCTGAGGCGTCAGCGAAATTTCCGGGACGAGTACGATCGCTTCGCGGCCTTGATCCAAGCACGCCTGGATCGACTGGAGATAGACCTCCGTCTTGCCGCTGCCGGTCACCCCGTGGAGCAAAAAGACGCGTGACGTCCGTTCTTCCGCCGCCTTTCTGATTCTTTCGTAGACCGCTTGCTGCTCGGGCGTTAGCGGGAGCGGCGAGGTCGGCTTGAAGGTGCGCGACGCATAGGGGTCGCGCTGCACTTCGGTTTCCTCCAACCGAAGCCAGCCTCGTTCGGCAAGCCCTTTGACCGCTGCAGCGGTGATTTGCAGCTTCGTCAGCAGCTCCGTCAGCTTGATCGGCTCGGGATGCTCCCGCAGAAAAGCGAGCACTTGCTTTTGCTTGGCCGCACGGGCCGGCAGCTCGGCTTGCCATGCTTCCAACTGATCGGGATCGTTCGGCGGGAACACATAAAGCGCTTTTTTCGCGGACATCCGGTCTTTGACCATTTGAACTTCCGTCAGCCGGCCGTCTTCTAACAGCTGCTTGATCAGTGCTCCTTTTTCCGGGAAGGTTTGCAGCAGCGATTCCAGCTCGACCGATTCGTGCTTGCGGACATAGGCGAGGATTTCCTCCTGCTCCGGGAGGAGCAGAGGCAGCAGCTCCAACTGCTTTTCGGTCCCCGGGTCTTCGGCCGTCTTAACATGCCTTTCGTATTTGGCCTTAAGCGCCCCGGGGATCATCGCTTGCAGCGCAATAATTTCGTGGCAAAGGTACGTGCGGCTGATCCAGCGGCCCAGCTTCACCAGCTCGGGGGTTAGCGGAGGGGTGACGTCCAGCGTCTGGCGGATCGGCTTCAGCTTCTCCGGGTCCAGATCCGTTCCGTCGTGAAGCTCCACGACAAACCCTTGTACGGTCCGCGGGCCGAAGGGAACGCCTACGCGGCTCCCCACGGCGATGTAGTCCCGCATCGTTTCCGGCACAATATAATCAAATGCCCGGTTCGTAGGCCGGGCCGGGACATCCACAATGACTTTGGCGTACATTCGTCGGTCATCTCCCCTTTCCGAGACGATCCGCAACTAGCGCGAGCAATCTGGCCGCGACTTGTCCTTTCGACATCAGAGGCAGCGCTTCAACCAGCCCCCCGGAATCATAAATCCGTACAACGTTCGTATCCGTGCCGAAGCCTGCGCCTTCCATCGTCACGTCATTGGCTACCAGCAGATCGCAGCGCTTCTTCTTCAGCTTTTCCTGCGCAAACGTCTCCAAATGCTGCGTTTCGGCCGCAAAACCGACGAGAAGCTGCGACGGCTTCTTCCGTTCGCCGACCGCTTGCGCGATATCCGGATTTTTCACCAGCCGCATCGTCATTTCGTCTTCGTTTTTCTTGATTTTGTGCTCCGCCTGCTCCGCGGGCCGGTAATCGGCTACAGCCGCCGCCTTGATAATCACATCCTGCTCGGGCAATCGGGAAAGGACCGCTTCCATCATCTCCAGGGCGGATTCGACTTTGACAACGGTCACGCCGGCAGGTGCGGCAATCGAAGCTTTGCCCGTAACGAGCATCACGTTCGCCCCCATCCGCTGCGCTTCCTCGGCAATTGCATACCCCATTTTGCCCGAGGAATCGTTGGTCAAGTACCGGACAGGATCAATCCGCTCCACCGTCGCGCCGGCCGTTACCAAGACATGCTTGCCTTCAAGCAGCCGCTTCTCCTGGAAAAACCGTTCGACCGCAGCCACGATCTCTTCCGGCTCTGCCAGTCGGCCTTTGCCGACGTAGCCGCAAGCCAGCTGACCCGTGCCGGGCTCGATGAACCGGACGCCGCGCGCCGCAAGCTTGAGCATGTTGGCCTGCACCGCCGGGTGCGCGTACATATGTACATTCATGGCGGGAGCTACGAGAATCGGCGCAGTCGTGGCCAATAGCGTCGTGCTGAGCATATCGTCGGCGAGGCCCAGCGCGATTTTGCCGATCACGTTGGCGGTGGCCGGGGCGATCACGACGAGGTCCGCCCGATCCGCCAGATCGATATGCGATACGACGGAAGCGTCCTTTTCGTCGAACGTATCGACGATGACATCGTGCCTGGATAACGTTTGAAACGTTAGCGGCGCCACAAATTTGGTCGCCGATTCCGTCATGATCACACGTACGTCGGCTCCCGCCTGCGCCAGCTTGCTGCACACCGCCGCCGCTTTGTAAGCGGCAATGCCGCCGCTGACCCCGAGCAAGACCGTTTTTCCGTTCAACATGGGGCTTCGCTCCTTTCCCTTACGGGCAATGAATCGTATCCTTGCGAAAAAAATAACAACCGCGAGGGTTGTTGTTTATTTTAAGGACTCTTTGTTTTGCAGTTTCTCGTAGGAAATATGGTCTTCGTAGATTTCTTCCAGCGCCAGTCCTACGTATTTGTGGGATTTCTTCTGTTTCACTTCGGTTTTGGAACCGTCGCGCAGCATGCGCGCCCGTTTGGCGGCCGCTACCACGAGCGAATACTTGCTGTCCACCTTGTCCAAAAGTCTATCGATTGAAGGATACAACATGTTATTTTTTCACCTCAGCCATCCAATGTTGAATTTTGGAAACCATCCGGTCTTTGCGGCAGTGTTCCGCCGTCAAAATGCTGCGGATGCGGGAACAGGCGAGGTCTACTTGATCGTTCACGATAGCGTAATCGTAATGCTCCATCATCGCGATCTCGTCGACCGCCACCGACATGCGGCTGCGAATCGTTTCCTCGGATTCCGTACCGCGTCCGACGATACGGCTTTCAAGCTCCGGCAGCGACGGAGGCAGCAGAAAAATGAATACCCCTTCCGGGAACTTCTGCTTCACCTTCAGCGCACCCTGCACTTCGATCTCCAAAATAATGTCCTTGCCTGCGTTCAACGTATCTTCTACAAACTTGCGCGGCGTTCCGTAATAATTGCCTACGTATTCCGCCCATTCCAGCATCTGGTCCTGTGCGATCATCTGCTGGAATTGTTCTCTGGTCTTAAAAAAATAATTAACCCCATCCATTTCGCCCTGCCGCGGAGCCCGCGTTGTTGCGGAGACCGAGTATACGATATCCGGCGCGCAGCTCCGCAGCGCTTTACAGACGGTACCCTTGCCGACGCCGGAAGGACCGGAAAGCACGATTAAGATTCCTTTATCCGCAGGGGTATATCCTACACTACTCGTCATGATCATCGTCCTTATTGGAAAGTCGATGCGCCACCGTTTCCGGCTGTACCGCGGACAAAATGACATGATCGCTGTCCGTGATAATGACGGCGCGGGTGCGGCGACCGTAAGTCGCATCGATCAGCATATGGCGGTCGCGCGCTTCTTGGATGATCCGTTTGATCGGTGCCGATTCCGGGCTGACAATGGAAATGATTCGATTCGCAGATACGATATTCCCGAAACCGATATTGATTAGTTTGATCGCCATGTTATAGGTTCCCCCTGGAACTTTCTTTTAAAATGAGAGGTTGTTCGTCAGTGGCTGCGAATCAGCAGCATCTGCCTCCGCCGCTCTTGAAATCGGGTTCTTCATCAACTTCCCTTGCGGTAAGAACCCGATTTCAAAGGCGGCACGTAAACTACAAGTTTTCCGCAAAGGAAAACTGCATCGGAAGCATATGCTCCGGCAGATCCTCTGTTCTCCGCCAACCGTCAACAAACAAAAATCATTCAAAAGAAAGAGTTAATTACTAAAATTACTCGATATTTTGAATCTGCTCCCGCATTTTTTCGAGCTCCGCTTTCATGTCGACCACCACGGAGGCCAGCTGAGCGTGATTCGCTTTGGAACCGATCGTATTCGCTTCCCGGTTCATCTCCTGAACGAGAAAATCGAGCTTTCGGCCCACCGGTTCGGAAGATTTCAGCAGTTCCCGGAACTGCTTGCAGTGACTTTGCAGACGGGTCAGCTCCTCGGCGATGCTGGCGCGGTCGGCGAAGACGGCGATCTCCATGGCCAGCCGCTGCTCGTCCGGAGGCGCTTGCTGCAAAAGCTCTTCGATCCGGGCGCGCAGCTTGCCGGCATAATCTTGGACCACTTGAGGCGCGATCCCCGAGGCTGTGCTGCAGTAATGCTCCATCGTCCCGATCCGCTGCATCAGATCGCTCTGAAGAAAGGCGCCTTCCTTCTCGCGCATGTCCGAAAGCTCCCTTGCCGCTTCCGCTGCGCAGGCAACCAGCTCCGCTTCCATCCGCTCCTCGGCCATCTCCTGATTTTGCCCAATCGCAACCAGACCGGGAATGGCAAGCAGGTCGCGCAGGCTCAGCTCGTCCTTGAGGGACAACCGCTCCCGCAGCTGTTCGGCCGCCTGAACATAGCCCATCGCCAAGCTCCAATCGATCTCGACGGCTTGCGGTACGTCGCGGTCGCGTTCAATCGTAACGAACGCATCGACACGCCCGCGCCTTACATGCTGCTGAACGGCGGCTTTAACCGCGCTCTCGTAACGGGCAAATTCCCGGGGCATCCGTACCACGATCTCGCAGTAACGGTGATTGACCGATTTAAGGTCAATCTGGATCCGGAAGCCGTCCGTCGTACGTGCGGCTTGTCCGAAGCCGGTCATACTGATGACCATGGCCTTCACATCCATTATCCTATTCTAATTCATTTTGATAGTGGGTACAAGTGGGAATCAAGCCGCTGCGCTTTCTCCCAAACGTACTCCGTCAGCTGTACGGTCATCTCGTAGGCAAGGAACGGCGTCATCAAATAAATTCCTTTAAAATAGCGCATCGCCGTATCGAGCAGCTCCTTGGCAATCTGTACGCCCATGGCCCGTCCTTCCTCGCCCTTGAGCCCGTTCATCCGCTGCCGGACTTCGTCCGACAGTTGTATGCCCGGGACCTCGTTGTGCAGGTATTCGGCGTTGCCCCCGCTGGCGAGCGGCATGATACCGATGAAGATCGGAACGTCCAGATGCTTTGTCGCCTCGTACACCTTTTCGATCAGCTCCGCATTATAGACGGGCTGGGTCATGATGTAATCCGCGCCGGACTCGATTTTGCGCTCAAGCCGCTGCACCGCTTTATCCAAGTGCTTGACGTTGGGATTGAAGGCGGCGCCGACGACGAAATTCGCTTTTTTCTTAAGCGACTTGCCGGAAAAAGCGATTCCCTCGTTCAGTTGCTTGATCATCCGGATGATCTCGAACGACGTCAGATCGTATACGGAGCTCGAGCCCGGCAAATCGCCGAACTTGGCCGGATCGCCCGTCACGGCCAGCACATGGTCGATGCCGAGCGCATGCAGCCCCATCATATGCGATTGGGTGCCGATCATGTTCCGGTCCCGGCAAGCGATGTGAATGAGCGGCTTCATGCCGATTCTCTCTTTTACCAGACTGCCGAGCGCCAAATTGCTCATCCGTGTGACGGCGAGCGAATTGTCCGCCATCGTCAGCGCATCGACGCCGGCATTTTTAAGCGCCTGCGCGCCCTGCATGAACTTCTCGATGTCCAGATCGCGCGGCGGATCAAGCTCCACGATGACGGTGTAGCGCTCCTTCGCGAGCTCAGCGAGATTCGGCTCCTGCGCGGGAGGCGACGATACGGGCTGCAGACGCGTCACAATGCGGCCGGTCTCGCTTTCGCCGCCGACTTCCTGCAGCAGGCGCAGAGCGTCGGGATCGGGCGCATAGTTCTGAAGCGACTGAGCCATGGCGGCGATATGCTCAGGCGTCGTGCCGCAGCAGCCTCCGACGATGCGTGCTCCCAAATCGACGAATTTCCGGGCGGTTTCCCCGAAATACTCCGGAGTCGCCGCATAGGTGTACCGTCCGTCCACATAGTCGGCGATCCCTGCGTTCGGGAATACCGAGAACGGGGGCGCGCCCTCCATGCCGGCGACCCGCTGGATCGAGCGCATCAGCCCGTTCGGGCCGCTCCGGCAGTTGAAGCCGACCACGTCCGCCCCGGCCGCCGTCAGTTTCCGGAACGCTTCCGTCAGCAATATGCCGTCATGCGTCGAGCCCGTGCCTTCGGTGGCAAATTGGCAAATGACCGGAAGTTCGCTGACCTTGCGAATCAGCTTCAGCGCGATCAGCATTTCCTCCAGATCGTAAAACGACTCCAGCAGCAGCCCATCTACCGGCGTATCGACAAGAACCTCGATTTGTTCGCGAAAATCTTCCTTGACTTTGGCGGTGCGGACATTTTTGCGTTTCCCCGCCCGGATTGAGCCGATAGCGCCGACGATGTAGGCGTCGTCCCCAACCGCTTTTCTGGCCAGCTCGACGCCGGCGCGGTTGATCGCCTCCATCTCCTGCTCCAGCCCGTATTTGGACAGCTTTTCGCGGTTCGCGGAGAACGTATTGGTCTCGATTATGCGCGCTCCCGCTTCGTAATAGCGCCGATGCACGTCCATAATGACATCGGGCTTCAGCAAATTTAATTCTTCATAAGAAATGCCGACAGGAAAACCCATCTGATACAGGTACGTACCCATGGCCCCGTCCCCTACCAGCACCTGACGTCTGAGCGCTTCTCGCAAATCCGGTTTCACCAACGGCATCTCCCTTCTCTCCATGATGGACCTTACAGCGTTCCTTTAAACACGATTTCCGCCGGCCCCGTCATATAGACGTGATTATCCGATTCGTTCCATTCGATCCGAAGCTCGCCGCCTTTTAAGGAAATGACCGCTTCCCGGTCCATTTGTCCGGTCAGCACCCCGGCCACGAGCGTGGCGCAGGCGCCCGTTCCACAGGCGAGCGTCGGGCCCGCGCCGCGTTCCCACACCCGCATATCGGCGTAATCGCGCCGTTGGACCGTCGCAAACTCTACATTAATTTTACGCGGAAACAGCGCGTGTGTTTCGAGCTTCGGGCCCCACGCGTACAAATCCGCTCCGACGGCATCCTCGACAAAAATGACGCAGTGAGGGTTGCCCATCGACACGGCGGTGAACCGGAATTCGCGGCCGTCGATGCTGACCGGATACCCGATGACCTGCGGCTCGTCGATCGTCGTCGGAACTTCGAGCCCGTTCAGCACAGGCGCGCCCATATCCACGCGTACCGCAGCGACGCGCCCTGCCTTGACCGTCAGCTGAACCGCTTGCGCCCCGGCTCCGATCGTTTCGATCGTCAGTTCGGTTTTGTCCCGGGGAACAAGCCCGTGATCGTAAATATATTTCGCCGCACAGCGGATGGCGTTGCCGCATTGCTCCGCCTCCGAGCCGTCGGAATTGATGATTCGCATCATATAATCGGCTTTTGCCGAAGGAAGCAGGTAGACAAGACCGTCCGCGCCGATGCCGAAATGGCGGTCGCACAACCGGATCGCTTGCCCGGATGCGTCCGCAGGCAGCTCCTGGTCGCCGTGCAAGACGATAAAATCGTTGCCTAACCCTTGCATTTTCGTGAAATTCATCGTTTTGGCTCCCATTTCAGCGTTTTACACCCTACTATATCGCAAATTCGCAGCTATGCATAGCGGTTCCGCAAAATTTTATCCGAATTCGGGCGAAAATGCAAATAGCCGAATCCTCTGCTTTCGCAGGGATCCGGCTCCCATACCCTTTACCGTACGACCGGCTTCATCGTCTTCGCCCCGCCGCCCCCATAAGAGGCGGGCTTGCGTTTCCGCGGCTTGCTCATCAGGCTCCCGACGCCCATCAGGAATGTCGGAATTCCCGCAAATACGAGCACAAGCAGCCAATCTGTAACACCGAGCGGCACCGTCTTGAAAATCGGCTGAAGCTGCTCGACATAAAGCACCGGCAGCATCAGCAGCAGCGAAGAGACGACCGCCATCACCAGCCACTTGTTCTGCAGCGGGTTCCGGTGGAAAATCGAGCGCGAGCTGCGGCAGTCGAACACATGGATGAGCTGCGCCATCACCAGCGTGACGAAAGCGACCGTTTGCGCCTTGACGAGGGCGCCCGCACTGTCCCCGCCCTGCTTGAGCGTAATGTAGAACGCCGCCAGGGTGCATAGTCCGATCAGAATACCGCGGCTGATAATTTTCCACCCGAGGCGGCGCGCAAAAATATTTTCTTTGGCCAGGCGGGGCTTCTGCTGCATCAAATCCTTCTCGGCCTGATCCACGCCGAGCGCCATGGCCGGCAGGCCGTCCGTCACGAGATTGACCCATAAAATCTGAATCGGCACAAGCGGCAGCGGCAGCCCGGCCAGCATGGCGAGAAACATCGTCAAAATTTCGCCGACATTCGAAGCGAGCAAGTAGCGGATGAATTTGCGGATATTTTCGTAAATCCCGCGCCCTTCCTCGATGGCCGAGACGATCGTGGCAAAATTATCGTCGCTGAGCACGAGCGCGGACGCTTCCTTCGATACGTCCGTGCCGCTGATCCCCATGGCGATGCCGATATCCGCCGCCTTGATCGCCGGCGCGTCGTTCACGCCGTCGCCGGTCATCGCCACGACGTGGCCTTGGCGCTGCAGCGATTTGACGATGCGCAGCTTATGCTCCGGCGATACGCGCGCGTAGACGTACACCTCGCCGACCTGTTTATCCAGATCGTCGTCGCTCATCGCGCTAAGCTGCTGGCCGTTCAGAGCAAGACCGTCCTGCGGCAGAACGCCGATCTGCCTGGCGATGGCCTCCGCCGTCGTCTGGTGGTCGCCGGTGATCATGACCGTTTTGATGCCTGCCTTGCGGCATTTGAGAATCGCTTCCCGCGCTTCCTTGCGCGGCGGGTCGATCATCCCGGTCAGGCCGACGAAAATAAGCTGGCTCTCCACCACCGTCTCTTCTTCGCTCCGTTCCGTCGGTTTCAAATCGCGGTAAGCCAGGCCGAGCACGCGGAGCGCGTTTTTGGCCATCCCTTCGTTAGCGGCCATCACCTTCTGCTTGAGCGTCGGAGTGAACGGAATGATTTTGTCGTCCCACAGCACATAGGCGCACTGCTGTACCAGAACGTCGGGCGCTCCCTTCGTGCAGACCATCCGGCCGCCCTGATGCTCGACGATCACCGACATCCGCTTGCGCTCCGAATCGAACGGGAATTCCAAAACGCGCCGGTACAGCCCTCCGAGCGATTGCTGCGTGACGCCGGCTTTGGCCCCGAGCACGACCAATGCTCCTTCCGTCGGATCGCCCTTGATGCTCCACACGCCCTCCGTCTCATCGTCCGGCTGCTTTTTCTTGGACTCCGCCCGCTCCTCCCGCAGCTCCGCGTTGTTGCAAAGTACGGAAACCTGCAGCAGACGGCGCAGCATCTGGTTTTTCCGCACATCGACGTGCTGCCCCTGCTTCAAAATTTCGCCGCGCGGGTCGTAGCCGTTCCCTGTCACCTCAAGCAGCTCGCCGCCCGTCCACAAGTGCGTCACGGCCATTTTATTTTGCGTCAGCGTGCCGGTTTTGTCCGAGCAGATGACCGAGGCGCAGCCGAGCGTCTCGACGGAAGGCAGCTTGCGGACGATCGCCTTGCGCTGAATCATCCGCTGTACCCCGAGCGCCAGAGCGATAGTTACGATCGCGGGCAGCCCCTCCGGAATCGCGGCGACCGCCAGGCTCACCCCGGCGAGGAACATGCCGTACGGCTCTTGTCCGTGCAGAATGCCCGCAACGACGACCATTACCGTCAACGCCAGCGCGACGATGATCAATATTTTTCCGAGCTGCTCCAGCCGGTGCTGCAAAGGCGTCTCGGTCGCTTCGGTGTTCTGGATCAGATCGGCGATCTTGCCCATCTCCGTCGCCATGCCGGTGCGGACCACGACCCCTTTGGCCGTTCCCCGCGTCAGCATCGTCCCCATAAAGCCTACGTTGCGCTGGTCCCCGAGAGGGATGTCTTCCCCCTCCAACGGCTCCGTATGCTTGGCTACCGGCACGGATTCCCCCGTCAGCGCGGACTCCTCCGCATAAAGACCGTTCGTTTCGATGAACCGAACATCCGCCGGCACCCGGTCGCCGCTTTCCAGCAGGACGATATCCCCGGGGACAAGCCACCGGGCCTGAATAAGCTCCAGACGGCCGTCGCGCAGCACCTTGGCGTTCGGCGCCGACAGCTCCTTCAGCGCCCGCAGCGACCGTTCCGCCCGGAATTCCTGCACGAAGCCGAGAATGCCGTTCATGATAATAATCGCAATGATCGCGACCGCGTCCAAATATTCGCCCAGCAGGCCCGATATGAGCGTCGCTCCGGCGAGCACGAGCACCATGAAGTCTTTGAACTGGTTCAAAAACAGCGTCACGGGAGACACGCCTTGTCCTTCCGCCAGCTCGTTTTTGCCGTATGCGGCCAGACGCTTTTCCGATTCCTCCATAGTCAGCCCTTTTGAAGGCTCTGTCCCGGACGACTGCAGGATTTCTTCCGTCGACATTTGATACCACTTCTTCTGACTCATCTGCTTTTTCCCTCCCAAAAGGTTGTCTACGTTCAATGTATTCAGACAAGCTGGAAATTAGCACCTGGAAGCGTTCGACGCAGAGATTATTGAAAAAAAAACGAAAACAATGTACAATATGACTATATAGTCATATGACCGTAGAGTCACATTCCAAAAGGAGCTGTGTTTGATGCCTCATCCGACGTTCTTTAATTTGCCTGCCGACAAGCGAAACCTGATCTTCGAAGCGGCCGTGGAGGAGTTTTACGAATTCGGGTACGCCAAAGCCAGCATTTCGCGTATCGTCGCAAAAACCGGAATTGCCAAAGGGAGCTTCTATCAGTATTTCGAAGACAAAAAAGACCTCTACAAACATGTCCTGGAAGTCATTGGCCGGCAAAAGACGGAATTTTCGGCCGCAGCCTTCCACGATCTCGAACGGAATGATCTGCTGCAAATGGTGCGAGAACTGTTCGTCTCCGGCATTCGCTTCTACCGGGCACATCCGAAACTTGCTTCGATCGCGGGAGATTTCGCCAAGCTTCGCGAACCCGAGCTGAAACGGGAAATAACCGGCGATGCCGCAGCCAAAAGCAACGAATTTTTCATTCGGCTTATTGAGCGCCAAAAAGAGTCTGGCCGGATCGCCCCCGACGTCGATGCGCCGGTGCTTGCCGATTTGATCGCGTTCTTAAGCGTGTACGTCGCTGAGCATTACGCCGATCAAGCCTTGTTCGGCAGCGAGAAGCAGGCCATGAAGACGATCGACAGCCTGATTTGGATCGTGGAAAACGGGATCGCCGCCACGAATCGTCCGGGGAGGTAAATACCAATGCTGGAGGAATGGTTTTTCTGGGCCTATGAAAGGCATCAAAATGTGTTGAGCTGGTACATCCGCCCATTATTTCTTCTGCCGTTCTGTTTCTTCGCCTATAGACGCAGCCTTAAAGGAATCGCTGCCGTGCTTCTCCTGCTGCTGAGCAGCATGTTCTGGTTTCTGAAGCCGGCCGAGGTGGACCCGCAAGTGCGTCAATTTTTGCAGATGGAGCAGGATTACTTGCTTGGCGACTGGAACTTGGCGAAAACATTGATGACTCTGCTGGTGCCTGGATCGCTGGCCGCTCTCGCCTATGCGTTCTGGAAACGGTCTTGGCTGTACGGCCTGCTCGTTCTGAATCTGATCGCCGTTCTAAAGATCGTCTGGAGCATTTATTTCGGCGGCGATTCCGGCTTCGCGGTCGTCGCGCCCGCGCTGACGGGTCTTGTGCTGTGCAACGCGGTCATCGCGGCCGCGCTGTATTGGCTCCGGAAGCGAAAACGGTCTCGATAGCGGCATCCGGGTCTTTCGACTTAAAATTTGCTTTAAAATATGGCATGATAGAGGGTAGCACTTAAAAATCGCTTTTTGCGCATGAAGAATGGAGTTGTCCCGCATGTCTTTCGACGGTCTCGTCGTTCACAGTCTGGCCCGCGAGCTGCAATGCTGCGTCGGGGCCCGCATCAATAAAGTGCAGATGCCATCGGAAAACGATATCGTCCTGCAAATCCGCGCGGCCGGCCGCAATCTGAAGCTGCTGCTGTCCGCCAATCCTACTTATCCCCGGGTGCACCTCACCGAGCAGAGCTTCCAGAATCCGCTGGAAGCGCCCATGTTCTGCATGCTGCTGCGCAAGCACTGCGAGGGAGGCATCATCGAAACGATCGAGCAGCCCGGCCTCGAGCGGATACTGCATCTGAACATCCGGCAGCGGGACGAGCTTGGGGACCTCAGTCTCAAAACCATCGTCGTGGAGATTATGGGCCGCCACAGCAATATTATATTGAAGGACCCGGCGACCGGGATCATTACCGACGGCATTCATCATGTCACGCCGGCGATCAGCAGCTACCGCATCGTCATGCCGGGCAGCGCCTACACGGCGCCGCCGGAGCAGCACAAGCTGCTTCCGTTCGGGCTGAGCGAGGAGCGCTTCACCGCTCTCCTTGGCGAAGCGGCCGAGGCGGCCGACGAACCGGCCTCCCCGCGCTTCTGGGAGCAGGCGCTCGTCGGGCGATTTAGCGGCTTCAGCCCGCTTGTCGCCCGCGAGTTGGTGCACCGCGCCGCTGGCGGAAGCTTGCCTCTGCCGTCCGACATGCCCGCGAAGCTGTGGGTGCCGTTCCGGCAGCTCGCCGAAAGGCTGGAAGCCGGAGCGGCGGAAGCGGTTATTGTCGAAGAAGCGGCAACGGGCAAAACGTTCTTCTCGATTACGGAGCTGAGCCACGTGCAGGGCGAGACGCAGCGCTTCGCTTCGATCAGCGCCTGCCTTGAGGCGTATTACGGGGACAAGGCGGAGCGGGATACCGTGAAGCAGCGCGCAGCCGATTTGTTCCGGCTGCTCAGCAACGAACGCAGCAAGAACATCAAAAAGCTTGAAAAGCTGGAAGAGACGATGGAGGAAGCCCGCGGTGCGGACCGCTTCCGCATCCTGGGCGAGCTGCTTACCGCCTCGATGCACCAAATCCGCAAAGGCGATAAGCAAATCGAAGTTGTGAACTATTATGATGAAGAGCAGCGTCCCGTCACGATCGAGCTAGACCCGCTGCTGACGCCGTCCGAGAACGCCCAGCGGTATTTCAAAAAGTATACCAAAAGCAAAAACAGCCTGATTGCCGTTCAGCAGCAGATGACCGAGGCTCGCGAGGAAATCCGTTATCTGGACAATGTGCTGCAGCAGCTTGCCAGCGCGGGGCTGGCCGATATCGAGGAAATCCGCGAGGAGCTGACGGAGCAAGGCTACGTACGGGACCGCGGCAAAAAAGGACGCAAAAAAAAGCCGAACCAGAAACCGGCTCTGGCCTGCTACACGTCCAGCGAAGGCGTCCCGATCTATGTCGGCAAAAACAACACGCAGAACGAGTACTTAACGAACCGGCTCGCCCACCCCGGCGATACGTGGCTGCATACGAAGGATATTCCGGGCTCTCACGTCGTCATTCGCAGCGCCGAGTACGGCGAAGCCACACTGCACGAAGCTGCCCAGCTGGCCGCCTGGTTCAGCCAAGCCAAGGAATCGAGCCAGGTGCCGGTCGATTATACACTCATCCGGCACGTGCGCAAGCCTAGCGGAGCCAAGCCGGGATTCGTGATCTACGACCACCAGAAAACGCTGTTCGTCACGCCCGATTCGGCGAATATCAAGCAGATGCCGGTAGCCATAAAATAGGCCCGCACAGCGAGCAAAAGCACCTGAATCCGCAGCTTGCGGACCAGGTGCTTTTTCATTTACGGCACCGCGGGAAGTTCAATAACGACCGTCGTTCCAATCCCTTCCTTGCTGGTTATGGTCATGGACCCGCGATGGTTTTCAATAATTTTGTAGCTGACCATGAGCCCGAGACCCGTTCCTTTGTTTTTCGTCGTATAAAACGGCTGTCCCAGCTTCGCCAGCTTGGTCTCTGGAATGCCGCATCCCTGGTCGATAAAACTGATTCGTATGCTGCCCCGCTCCGACTTTTCAGCCTTGACGAGGAAGGTTCCGCCTCCGGGCATCGCTTCCACCCCGTTCTTCAGCACGTTGATGAATACTTGCTTCAACTGGTTTTCGACGCAGCTTGTCGGCGGGAGCTCGTCCTCGATGTCCGTTTCAATGGTCACCTTGCTGATGATGGCCTGCGTTTCGAGCAGCATAATGACGTCATGCAGAATCGAAACCACGGATTTTGGCAAAAAGTCGGCTGCCTGCGGTTTCGCCAGCACGAGCAGCTCGCTGACGATTTCTTCGATCCGCTCCAGCTCGGCCGACATGATGGACAAATAGCTTCCGTGATGCCCCCGGGAGCCCATCAGCTTGGTAAAGCCTTTGAGCGCGGTCAGCGGATTGCGAATTTCATGGGCAATGCCGGCGGCAAGCTGACCGACGGCCGACAGCATCTCCGACTTCCGCAGCAGCTCCTCCGTCTGCTTCCGCTCCGTAATGTCTTCGGCGATTTTAAGATAATGAATAATTTGGCCTTCCTGATCTTTAATTGGCAAAATTTTAACGGATTCCGAGTAATTCGGCCCGTTTTTACGCCGGCTTTCCAGCTCGCCCTTCCATACGCGTCCGGAAGAGACGATGCTCCACATTTCCTCGAACGGGGTCGAAGAAGTATCCCAACGATTCAGCTCGCGAAGGGGGCTTCCCGCCACATCGGCCATTTGGAACCCGGTCATTTCCGTAAATTTCGCATTCACGAACCGGATCTTCCCTTCCGCATCGGCGATGACGGTAACGGAGGGGCTTTGCTCTATGGCGTAAGAGAGCTTAAGCAGCTGCTCGTTGGCCGATTTGAGCTCCGTGATGTCCGCAAATGTCAGGACAATGCCTTTGATGACATGATCGTTCGTTCGATAGGGCAGGACGCGCATGCTGTACCAAAGCCCGCTTCGGCTCCGAATCTCCCGCTCGACGGGAATCAGCGTCTTCAGCACTTTTTGGGCATCGCGCACAATGTCGTCGTCGAAGTTATGAGAGATAAGCCCGAGGGGACGTCCGTAATCGACCTCAAGCAAGTTGAATTCGTTCGTGATGGCAGGCGTAAACCGGCGGATGCACATGTTGGTGTCCAAGAAAACGGTCCCGATTCGGGTGCTGGTCAGAAAATTGTCCATATCGTCATTCACTGCGGTCAGTTCCCGAATCTTAACCTGATATTCCGCATTCACCGTAACCAGCTTTTCGTTCACCGATTGAAGCTCTTCGTTCGCGCACCTAAGCTCTTCATTGGCCGCCACCAGCTCTTCGTTGGTTGCTTGGAGCTCTTCGTTTGACGTCTCCAGCTCTTCGATCGTCGCCTGAAGCGACTCCTCTGCCTGGCGCAGCTCTTGCTCCAGCCCGATCATCCGGCAATGGACATCCGGTTCGATTTCGTATTCGTCGGCGGCCCGGACCGGCTCGTCAGAATGCCCCGCCTCCTCGAACAATACAAGTACGAGCTTGTCGAATTTTTTATTTTTCAACGAAAACGGCTTCGCGATCAGGTTAACGGATAACGACTGCCCGGAGCCGCTTACCTTCATGTTTTTGTAATAAACAGCTCGCTTTTCTTGGCGGACTTTTTGCATGGCCGTTACAATCGCGACGGCCAAATCAGCCTCTGCGATTTTGTAAATGTTCCAGCTTGGCCTTCCCTTCGGCAGCGTTACATACCGATTCACGCTGCCCCCCAGATGAAGCACTTCGTTGTTTTCGTCGATCACCATGCAGGGCGGCATGTGCTCGTCCACGATTGCCGTATATAAATCGTCCGTTTTTTTGAAGGTTTGCAAATCCTTCCACTGCAGATGCCCCTGCCTTGCCGCGGCGGTCGGACGTGTCCTGGGGGCGGCCCAGTCTCCCCTGTCGATCTCGCTTGCGTACCCCGGCCCCGGTCCCGGCGGGTTCCGCCTGAAAATATTCCACTTGCGGTCATACGGGACAAATAAATGCGTAAGCCGGCCAATCGTTTCGCTCGGTCCCAAAAACAGAAACCCGTCCGGATTGAGCGCGTAATGAAGCATCGACAGCACTTTCTGCTGCGTCTCGGATTGCAGGTAGATCAGCAGATTCCGGCAGGCGATCAGGTCCAAGCGGCTGAACGGCGGATCCTCAATCATGTTGTGAGGCGCAAACACGACCATTCTGCGAATGTCTTTATCGATGTGGTAAAAGTCCCCGTTTCGGGTAAAATACCGTCTCAGCCATGGTTTCGGCAGGCTTTTCACCGCCGCTTCGGGATAGATGCCCTGACTGGCCGCAGCAACCGCGTCCTTGTCCAGATCGGTGGAGAAAATTTTGACCGAATAAGGCTCTGTCAAAGTCTCGTTGAATTGATGAAACAGTATAGCGAGGGAGTAGGCTTCTTCGCCGGTCGAGCACCCCGCAACCCAGACGCGGATATGCCGTTCGTGCCCCCTGCTTTCCGCGATGGCGGGAATGACCTTTTTCTGAATGGTCTCGAATGCCTGCGGGTCTCGAAAAAATTGCGTCACCCCGATCAGCAAATCTTTGCCCAACGCGAGCAGCTCGTCCGGTTCGTCCGGCAGCAGCCGCGCATACTCCTCCATATCCGCCAGGCTCAACCTGTCCATGCGGCGTTCGATGCGCCGGATGAGGCTGCTTCGTTTGTAATGCCGGAAATCGATTCCGCATGCTTTGCTCAGCAGCCCGAGAATTCGCTGCAGCGTCCGTTCGTCACACGCAGGCTCCAGCCCGCCGCTTTGCGGCCTAAATTGCGGCAGTGCTTCAAACTCTCCGTCCGGCGCTCCTCTTCCGATGATTTTGCCGCCGGATTCGTACGGACACAGCCTGTACTGCAATGCTTGATTACCGTTCATCCCTTTCAACCTCTTTCCCAACCGGTACATGAATCCCGGTTCCCTTCCATGTTGCTCCGTTACGTCCACAGGATTCCGTATCAAGAATAAAGCTACAGCTCAAGTATACCCGTTTTTTTCCAATTTGGCTCACTTTTTTTGCATCCCAAAATAAAGACCGCCCTCGGCGGATACGTTTCCGCTAAAAGGACGGTCTGTCGTTTAAAAGGTTAAAGATAAGGTTCCTATAAGCCTAACCGCTTGCGCAAATAACTTTCGAACGGACCGCGCAGCTCCTCCCGCTCCAATGCCATCTCGATCGTCGCTTCGAGGTAACCCAGCTTGTCGCCGACATCAAAGCGCCGGCCCGGCACGGGAAACATCACCATCTGCCGCAGCCGGTTCAGCACCTGCAGCGCGTCGGTCAATTGAATCTCGCCGCCGCGGCCGGGCTCGCTGCGCTCAAGGATATCGAATATATCCGGAGTCAGAATATAGCGCCCGATAATGGCCCAGTTGGACGGGGCTTGTCCGCGTTCCGGCTTCTCGATTAAGTCTTCGATATAACGATGCGGCTGCTGTCCTGCCAAAGGCGAGATGATGCCGTATTTGTCGACGTCGTCCCAGGGCACTTCCTGGCAAGCGATCACCGACGTGTTTGTCGCCTCGTGCAGGTCGATCATTTGCTTCAAGCAAGGCGGCTCCGATTGAATGATATCGTCTCCCAACAGAACCGCAAACGGCTCGTTGCCGATAAATTTGCGGGCGCAGAGCACCGCGTGGCCGAGCCCGAGCGGCTGCTTTTGACGAATGTAATGAACGTCAGCCAGATTTGATACGGACTGGACGATGCCGAGCAGCTCCTGATTTCCTTTTTCTTCGAGAATGGTTTCAAGCTCCATCGATTTGTCAAAATGATCTTCAATCGCCCGCTTGTTGCGACCGGTAATGATCATGATATCTTCGATACCGGACGAGATGGCTTCCTCTACGATATATTGAATCGCCGGCTTGTCGACGATCGGCAGCATCTCCTTCGGCTGCGCTTTGGTCGCCGGCAAAAAGCGGGTACCCAGACCCGCAGCCGGAATAATCGCTTTGCGTACGGTCATGACCGCATTCCCCTCCGTTCGAATAGTCGGTCTACGACGACCGCAGCGACGCGGCGCGCCCCGATCGGCGCATGGAACACGACGCCGCCCCGTTCGCCATGGTAATCCGATCCCGCCGTTACCAACAAGCCGTGGGCGGCGGCCAACGCTTCATAATGCGCTTCCTGCTCCGGCGTATGATCGGAATGGAATGCTTCCAAACCGACCAGCCCGACTTCGGCAAGCAGCGGGATCAGCTCGTCCTGCCCGTAAAGTCCCGGGTGCGCCAGCACCGGAGCTCCGCCGGCCTCTATAATCCACGCTACCGCCTGCTGCGGCATGATGCGGGGCGGATTCATATAAGCTGCCGCCCCTTTGGCCAAATAACGGTCGAACGCTTCGGCCATCGAGCTTACATAGCCTTTGCGCACCAAGGCATCCGCGATATGCGGACGGCCTACGGTATCGCCCGCTTTTTTCGAAGTCCGCAGCGATTCGAGCACGTCGTCCATCGTTATGGTAAGTCCCAGCTCCTGAAGCTTGTTCACGATCATCTCGTTGCGCCGGTTGCGCACTTCTCTCAGCTCGGCAAGCCTCGACAGAAACTGAGGGTCCCTATCGTCGATCCAATAGCCCAGCACATGGATATCCTGTCCGGCATGGACGGTGCTGATCTCCACGCCCGGCACGACGGCGATGCCGTACTTCAAGCCCGCTTCCATCGCCTCCCGGAGTCCGCCTACCGTATCATGGTCGGTGATCGCTACCGCTGCGAGCCCCGCCTCGGCAGCCAACCGGACATTGTCGGCAGGCGGCCTCGTACCGTCCGAGGCCAGCGTATGCGTATGCAAATCTGCAAATGCCATAGAACCTACAGACCTCCCTTTTTTTCTCAACCAAATCTGCCGTTATAGCCACTGGCTTAAATCGCGCTCCCGCAAAAAGGTCATGAAGGTCACGGCCGAAATGGGAAGCAGCGTCGAGCTTAAATAGATCGCATGGAAGCTGCGGGCGAAGGAAACCCCTTCGACGTTCTTTACCCGCAATACGCCAAGTGCGGCTTCATGCTTGACGGAGGATTGCGATACGATCGAGATGCCGAGTCCGGCCTCTACGGCCGATTTCACCGCCCCCGTGCTGCCAAGCTCCATCACGATTTTCAGGTTGGACACATCGCAGCCGGCCCGGGCCAGCTCCTCCTCCATCACCTTGCGCGTTCCCGACCCCTGCTCCCGCAAAATAAACGGATATTTCGCTAGCTCCTCTATACCGATCTGCTCGCGCTCGGCAAGCGGATGGCGCCTCGGCACGATCAGCTTCAATTCGTCATTCAATACGGCTTCCGTATGCACGTCCGGATGATCCACCTCGGCCTCGACCAAGCCGAAGGTCAGCTGGTGACTGAGTACTTCCTCCAGGATCTGCTTCGTATTGATGACCTTCATGCTGACGGAGATGTTCGGATATTCTTGCCCGAACGGTCCGAGCAGCCGGGGCAACACGTATTCCCCCACCGTTAAGCTCGCGCCCAAGTGCAGCCGCCCTTCCAGCATATGCGTGAATTTGGACATCCGGATGTCCGTCTCCTTCATCAGTTCAATGCTGCGCGACGCAAACGGCAGCAGCGTCCGGCCGGCTTCGGTCAGTTCGACCCGCTTGGTCGACCGAACGAACAGCTTCGTCCCGAAATAGTCCTCGAGCGACTGCACCTGCATCGTCACCGCCGGCTGTGTCATATGCAGCGCCTGCGCGGCATAGGAGAAGCTCCCCTTCTCCGCAACGGTATGAAAAATATGAAGCTGGTGAAAGTTAAGCGCCATAACGACTCCTCCGCAAGCGTTGTAGCCTCATTATATAAGAAAACCGGGATCGAAGCTATTCAACGATGTACGACCGCGATTTAGCGGTAGGTTTTCTTGTGGGCGGGAAAGCGTTCGGCTTCGCCGAAAACTGCTGCTTTCCCGACCGTTAAGAAAACCGGGATCGAAGCTATTCAACGACGTACGACCGCGGCTCCGTCCCCACCCGAAAAGCGCCAAAAAGCATGCCGATTCCCGGCATGCTCGGATTGTCCTTGCACCTTATCTACGTTTACGGCTGTTCTTGATCAGCGTCATGCGACGCGAATGGCGAAGCCAGGAATAATAGGAGCGCAAATCCCGCAGTTCCATCGTCTCCGACATCCTCCCGAGGAACGTGACGACGATCATTTTGTACGCCTCCGGTTCCCCCGCCGATTCCGGCGTGTCCATTTTGACAAATTCGGCGACCATGACCAAATCCTCATCGATCAGGTAAACATCCTGCTCGTTTTTGTAGTAGGGTTGGATCGAGTTCGACTTCAGCTTGCTCCACAAAAAAGCCGTAATGTCGTGAAAGCCTGTCTTCTCCGTTTCCACTCGATCAACCCATCGGCTGCGGGCGTGATGAGTGACGACGATATCTGCAATCGGCTTGCCTCTAAGCAGCCCGTCGTGCGATACGTTTTTTCGTTCCCGGCCGTCGACTTTCCCTCCGTTCAACTTCCCAACCCCTTTCCTACAAAAATAGTTCCGTTACCCTATGTACACATGAAGCTACCTATATTTTGCCTTATTCCAACTCGAGAATCAAATTAAAAAAACTTTAGAAACCGGAGTCCTAAACTTATGGCTCGCCTAAGGCGCGCCCACCAAAAAAAGAAAGGAGCTTCTGCGCACAGAAACTCCTTTCTTTTCGTAAGCTATGATCGGATACCCGCCCCGAGATTAAAGGGAGTAGAATCTTGTCTTATCCGGAACGTTGCTGTTATACTCAGTTTTGATCTCGTTTCGATACGAGCGTTCAACCTTTTTTACAAAAGGCAGCTTTTGAAGCTGCTTCACTGTTTCGTCCAAACGGCTGGAATAAACGTACATCGCGGCATAGTGCAGTCTTTTGGAAATAAAGTGGACACTCCCATATTTCTCCAAATGTTTGCCGGCCGCTTTCAAATCGCTTACCCAGACAATAATGCCGCTTCGCTCGGTAAACATGGACAATGACCTTCTTTCTGTTGGCTATAGGATCAGGAAAGGACCGATGAACGATGGTGGCACCGGAAAATGAATTGTTAGTCGAAATCTCCCGCGGGCCGATGACCGAAAGCGTACACCGCGGCCATATCGCCGTTGTGGATAACGGGCGCAAGCTGCTCGCGTATGCCGGGAATCCGGAATTTTACACGTTCACCCGCTCGACGGCCAAACTGCTGCAAGCCATCTCGCTGCTGGAAGCCGGCGGAGGCGAGCGGTTCGGGCTGACGCCATCGGAGACGGCGCTGCTTTGCGCGTCGCACGGAGGGGAACCGGAGCATGCGGCAGCCGCTCTGGAGATTTTGCGAAAGCTGGGACTGGATGAAAGCGCTCTAGGCTGCGGCCCGCAGGAGCCAATGTACAAACCCGCGGCCGATGCGATCAAGCGGGAGCGACGCGAGCCCGGACAGCTTCATAACAACTGCTCCGGCAAGCATGCCGGCATGCTGGCGCTTGCCAAGCTCATGAATGTTCCTATACAACAGTATATCGCACCCGGGCATCCTGTCCAGCAAAAAATGCTCCGGACGGTCGCCGATATGTGCGGGGTCCCGCCGGAAAGCATCACGCTGGGAACCGACGGCTGCGGAGTGCCCGTATTCGCCGTCCCGCTGGCCTCGCTCGCATTCGCTTACGCGCGGCTCGGGCGGCCGGACGGCCTTTCGCCGGAGCGGGCGGAGGCCTGCCGTACGATCATCGGGGCGATTCGGCAAGCGCCGTTCTATGTAGCAGGCAGCGAAAGATTCGATACCCGCCTCGCCGAGCTGACGCAAGGCCGCATCATCGGCAAAATGGGGGCCGAGGGCTTATACGCGGCCACCGTACCGGAGAAGGGCATCGGGATTGCCGTCAAAATCGAAGACGGCGCCCAACGCGCAATCTATCCCGCTGCCGCCGAAGCGATGCTCCAGCTCGGTTTGCTTAGCGCCGAAGAGGCAGCACAGCTAGCCAGCTTTCATCAGCCGGCGGTGAACAATCGCCGCGGCGATCAAGTCGGCATCGTCCGGCCGATCTTCCGTCTTCATCGCGCCTAAAGCACGGGCCCGGGATATCCCCGGGCCCGTTTTATCGCTTCTTAACCGCACTTGCCGCTGCAGCTTCCTCCGGAGGAGCAGCCTCCCCCGGCTGCAAGCGGATCGTTCGAAGGCACCTTGATCGTATCCGAAACGGAACGCGCGATGATTTCGGACACCTCATGCAGCAAGTCGTCCAGCCGTTTCTCCGCTTCCTTGAAGCGCCGGAAGGATTCTACGGCATCCAGCCTTTCCTGAACCGCCTTGACCCGGTCAAGCGCCTCATGATAATTCGGATGAAAATGTCCGAAGCGTTCGCATTCCTCGAACAATTCCTTGGCTTTAACAAACTCCTTGACTAACTGCCGGACTTCCTCGTCGGCATCCTTCCGCTGTTTCCAATATAAATAATCCGCCGTTTCCGCGGAGAACTTGATGCGGTCAGCCAGCTCATATGACCCCAGCAGTATGGCAGACATATCGAGCGTGTGCGTCTCCGTTACCGCCATGCAGCAGCACCGTCCCTTCACTTGAATATGGTTCGTCAGACCATGTCAGACATGTCTATCATACCATATTTGAAGGCGGTCGTGCTGCATTAATATTTATCGTTGATCCCCGGAAGAATCAGCCGCATTTCCTGCCACTCCTCCGCCAGCCAGCGTACCTCGGACGTTTCGTCCTGCGCCCCGCCGGAGAGACCGAGTCCGGTCATGCACCAGGTCCCCCGCGTTTCCTGCACTTTGCGGGGAACGATACGAAAATCGGTGCCGTTTTTGCGGATTTGCAGCACCGACCGCATTTCGATCGCCTTTTCGACGATTTCTTTGCGGGTCGAAACATGATAGTTCCGGTAATCCCGAAGCCACGTCGGAGGAATATCGTGCAAGGAAGGATACACGTCGGAGGCTTCCGGCAGCCGCGTCTCCAGTCTGAGGAACCCGACGGAATTTCTTGAGTATATAAGCCCTTTGTCCAATGGCTCGACAGCAGGCAGCCCCTTCACGGACGCGGTCCGTTCGGCAGACAGCTTCGGGTACCGGCCCGAATTCGTTTCTCCATCCGTTTCCGCTTGCACCGCCGGGATAGCGGGCAGTCCGGCCATAAAGCCCGCTTTTTCCAACACAGCCGCAAGCGGCTTCGCGTCTGCGGCCGCAATAAGAAAATCCCGTCCATTCAGCATTTCCTTCACATACCGGGAAGCGGCAGGCAGCTTGGCCACCGTTCGGGCGGTTTCGTCATCGGCGCAGCGAAGCAGCAGCGCTTGGGTGAAGACGGTTTTGCCGTACGGCTTCGCCCACTGCCCGATGCTCAACCGGACATGCTCCGGAACGCCATACAGCGCGTGACGCTCTAAAAAATCGCAAATCCCCGCTGCCGTACGGCCATTCTCCAGAGCACGCTTGACGCTTTCCTTGGACAGTTTATAGACACTTACCTGATCCCTCGCTGCCAGATCCGCCAGACAGCTAATCTCCCAGCGCACTTTGCTCGCGACGTCCGGAGGCACCAGCAGTTCAAAGTCGGGCTGAACCATAAAGCCGCCGTCTTCGGCTTCGTCCTCCGTAACCGATGTGCCGCACAAAGCGAGTGAAAACGTCCATCGGTAGGCGTTCGGCCCGAAAGCCGGGTCGGAGCTTTGTTCCAGAAATCCCAGCGCAGCAAGCGGCTCCAGCCACAGTCTGAGCAAATACCGGATGCGCTCGGCCCTTTCCTCGCTCACGACCGTCCCCGGCAGTAAACCGAACGTCTCCAACCGCTCCAGCAATTGCTCCGCCGTTATCCATGCACCGCCGTTTATGCGCTCCAGCAGGCACACGGCATGCTGCAGCCACGCCGCGGCAGGAAGCGCCAGCATTTTCCAGATCCCGTACAAACGGCGCATTTGCTCAGCCAGCGGCAGGTCCATAAAAACGTCCAACGCTTCGACGTTCAGCTTAAGCTCTTCGTCCTCCGAAACGACAAGCTGCAAGCGCAAAAGCATATCCAGCACCAACGCAATCTTCGGAGGATAGGTATCGGCATACGCATATTTCAGCGAAAGCGGCTCAAGAGCCTCTTCCCGGAGCCGGATCCGTTCGGACAATTTGTGAAGCTGCTTTTTGTGCAACGTTCCGTTTTTGGTCAGCTTCAGCCCCTGTTCCGCGGCAAACACGAGGGTATGAAACAGATCGCGCGCCAGGTTCGGCTCGCCGGGCAAAGCCGGCCTCAGGCTCAATCCGGCGTCTCCCGGCACCTCGCCAAGCCCGGAGGACATTTCGGGAAATAGAACGGACTGCCAGCAGGCAAACCCATCCTCCGGCAGTATATACAGATGCTCTCCCCATGTTTTGAGAAACGAAAAGACGATGCCTTTGCGAAGCAAGCCGGCCAGGCCCATTTTGACCTCAGCCCCGGATAAGGGGCCGACTGCCGCCCGCTCCAATTCCGCATCGTCGAACGGCTCGCAGCCGATCCGCCGCACAACCGCCTCAAGCACCGTGCGCTCCGAACGGCTCAGCCGGTTGCATACCGTCTCCATCACGACGGGGTCGGTCCATAGTTGACCAAGCGCAGCTCCTTGGCCAAGCCACGGCGCATAGACCGTTTCGGCTTCCAGCCGGCTCTTCAGCTCGCGGGGCATCCGCATCAGCAATTGCGCGTAATTCATATCGAAACCGCCTCCTTCGACCCGTCCGCCCATTCGATCCGGTAGCGGTAGCCCTGCTCGATCAAGAACAGCTGCCGGTTCAGCGCGAACTCCTGCTCTTTCGTATCTTCGCTGACTAGCGTATAAAAGACCGCCCGGTTCGTGCCCGCCTTCGGCCGCAATATTCGTCCGAGCCGCTGCGCTTCCTCCTGTCTCGATCCGAAGCTTCCCGATATTTGGATCGCCACTGCCGCATCGGGCAGGTCGACCGCGAAGTTGGCTACCTTGGAGACGATCAGCGCCGGGACCGTCCCGCTGCGAAAGCCGGAGTACAACGCCTCCCGTTCCTCGTAAGGCATTTCGCCGCTAATCATAGGAAGCTTCGTAGCTTCCGCAAGCTGCCGAAGCTGCTCCAAATATTGGCCAATAATTAAAATTTGCTCGCCGTCATGCTTGTTCAGCAGCTCGCGGACAACCTTCAGCTTGTCCGGGTTGACACTGGCCTCCCGCATTTTCTGTCTTGGCGCCGCAGCGAGGTAAGCTTCCTTCTCTTTGTCCGCCATCGGAACCCGGATCTCGACGCACTCGACCGAGGCGATCCAGCCTTGCGTCTCCAGCTCCTTCCATGGCATCTCATACCGCTTGGGTCCGACAAGCGAGAATACATCCTCCTCCCGTCCGTCCTCCCGGATCAGCGTCGCCGTCAAGCCAAGCCGGCGCGTCGCCTGAATGTCCGCCGTAACCCGGAACACCGGAGCCGGAAGCAGATGCACCTCGTCGTAAACGATCAAGCCCCAGTCGCGTTTGTTGAACAGATCCATATGAACGAACGGGTCGTCCTTCGATTTGCGGTACGTTAGGATTTGATACGTGGCGACCGTAATCGGGCGCACTTCTTTCTGCATTCCTGTGTACTCGCCGACCAAGTCCTCCGAAACGTCCGTTTTATCCAGTATTTCCCTTTTCCATTGCCGAACCGAAGTGCTGTTCGAGGTCAAAATAAGCGTGGCGCAATTCAGCTTTCCCATCGCGGCGATGCCGATCACCGTTTTCCCTGCACCGCAGGGCAGTACCAGTACACCGCTGCCGCCGTGCAGGCTCCCTTCCCGATAAAAGGAATCGACCGCCGACCGCTGATATTCCCGCAGCTCGAACGCTTGTCCTCCGTCTGCCTCTGTCCGGAGCCGGATAGGAAGCGATTCGCCCCGGCTATAGCCTGCCAGATCTTCAACCGGAAAGCCGAGCTTAACGAGCTCCTGCTTAAGCAGCCCCCGATACCGGGCGGAAAAACGAAGCGTTTGCGAATCGACCTGACACAGCCCGTACGACCGCAAAGAACGGAAAGAAACCATCTCCTTGATCGCTTCCACGTCTTCCGAGACGAGAAGCAAATCGTCGCCCAGCCTTTCCATGCGAACAAGACCATACCGCTCGACGAAGCGCCGGATATCTTGTTTTACGGCGGTCGGAACGCCGAATTTCGCATGACGTTCCAAGAAGCCGATAATCTCCTCGGACGTCAGTCCGGCTGCCGCGGCATTCCAGAGGGAAAGCGACGACATGCGGTACGTATGGATGTTTTCCGGCGATTTGACAAGATCCGCAAATTTGGCGAGTCCGGCCCGTGCTTCTTCGAAAGCCGGGTGCCGCACCTCGAGCAGCACGCAAAAGTCGGTCTGCACGATCAATGGGCGGTCTTTATGAAATGTCATATCCCGATCCCTCCACTTGTAGCTGTCAGTTTTAGTATGAGGGTTGCAAGGGAGATTTAAACATCTGCCGAAACTCGCGACCGCTGCTCCATTTGCAACAAGCAGCGGGAAGCTCTACAATAGACGACGTGACTTTGGGTTACTGGAAAAATGAGAGAGGAGCATGAAATCATGGGGAGCATAAGGAGAAAATCGATAGCGGGACTGTTTATTTGGGCGATGGTGCTTCTGCTTACGGCCTGCTCAAACTCTGGGACGGATGCCGACGCCTTCGCCAAGGAAATCTTGAAGCAGTATCCGGCGTTGAAGGATCGTAAAATGTCGGTCGTCGAAGTCAAGCGTGTCGTCGATGGCGATACGTTCGAGACGAAGTCGGGGGAAAAAGTGCGTTTAATCGGCGTCAACACACCCGAAACGGTGAAGCCGAACAGTCCCGTTGAGCGTTACGGAAAGGAAGCCAGCCAATTCACGAAGTCGAAGCTGACCGGCAAAACGGTATACCTCTTTGCAGACGCGGGAGATAAAGACAAGTACGGCCGGCTGCTCCGGTATGTCTTCATTCAAGGCGATTCCGTGATGTTCAACGAAACGTTGATCCGCGAAGGCTATGCCAATACGATGACCGTACCGCCTAACGTGATGTTCCAGGACAGCTTTGTCAAGCTGGAGCGGGAGGCGCGCAGCAAGAAAAAAGGGCTGTGGGCCGATCCAAAATAATGTAGTTTGACTGAAAAAACGGTCCGGGCGAATGTGCCCGGACCTTCTTCGTTGCTGGCCGATACCTACTTTGTTAAATTAATGAGTTCCGCTGACATCCATATGGTCCAGCTTGCGGGTTTCTTTTTTATACGTGGAGTTTTGAATCCGTTCCTGCAGCTTCTCGTAATAAAGCTCTTCGTCAATCGGCAGATCGACCCAATTGTCGGTCCAGGAGGACAGATGCATCGCATTCGAGAGGGTCAGCCCTTTGATCCCTTCTTCTCCCGGCGCGAGCAGCGGCTTACCGTGCAAAATATGGTCGACGAAATTTTGCGTGATCCCCTTATGCTGTGCCCCTTCCGAGGCGCTTACCGGAATCTCGCATTTCCAGCATTCCGGCGCGCCGAAGCCGCCCTTGAATTCGCGGTTGAACTCCGGCTCCGGCACCCGCAGCCGCCAGAACGTCAGCTTGCCGTCTTCGATGACGATCTTACCGCGGTCGCCGCTCACCTCGAACCGGTTCGTACCCGGGGCTTCGCCGGTCGTCGTCACGAACAAACCGGTCGCTCCGTTCTCGTATTCCACGTAAGCGGTCACATCGTCCTCCACTTCGATATTGCGGTATTTTCCGAAATGGCAGAACGCGCGTACCCGCTTGGGCATCATATCGATCGTCCACTGCCACAAATCAAGCTGATGCGGGTCTTGGTTAAGCAAGACGCCTCCGCCTTCTCCCGCCCAGGTCGCCCGCCAGCCGCCGGAATCGTAATAGCTTTGGGAGCGGTACCAGTTCGTAATAATCCAATTGGTGCGGCGAATTTCGCCAAGCTC
This sequence comes from Paenibacillus ehimensis NBRC 15659, assembly GCF_004000785.1. GTDB lineage: Bacteria > Bacillota > Bacilli > Paenibacillales > NBRC-103111 > Paenibacillus_G > Paenibacillus_G ehimensis. The sequence continues at coordinate 31,468 of NZ_BILX01000053.1, forward strand.
TCCGGAGGAGACGAGATCGCGCAGCTTTTGATATAACGGGTTCGTGCGCTGATTGTACATGATGCCGAATGCTTTCCCGGACCGGGCAGCAGCTTCGTTCATCTCGCGGACCTGCTTCGTGTAGACGCCCGCCGGCTTCTCGACCAGCACATGATAGCCGTGTTTGAATGCCGCAATCGCCAAGCCCGGGTGATCGTAGTGCGGCGTGCAGATCAGTACGGCATCGAACGCCTTCGAAGCAAAAAACGAATTCGGATTGTCAAACAGCTGGAACCGGTCTCCGTACTGCTCCCGAACCCATTCCAGACGCTCCGGGTTCGTATCCACAATGGCAGTCAGCTCGCCTCCGGCCACTTCATTTTTGGCAAAATAATTCGTATGGCCCTTCCCCATATTGCCGATTCCGATAAGTCCGAATCGCACCTTGCTCATCGTTTCCCCGCCTCTCGTGACATGTTATTGCCTAAAAATGACCTTCTCATTATACAATGCACACGTGAACAAAACAATATAAAAAAATCGTTCCTCCGACCTGTCGGACGAAAGAACGATTGTTCCTTAATGAACCGTTAGCTTATCCTTTTCGGAAATTTGACTCAGCGCCTCGCCCGCTTCATCCTCGAACTTGTCCCGTACGGCCAGGTCTCCTATGGATACGATACCGACCAACTCGCCGTTCTCCACCACCGGCAGACGGCGGATTTGTTCTTTAGCCATAATTTTGGCCGCTTCGTCTACCGTCGTCTCGGGCGGTACGGATACGACTCTGTCGCTCATTACCTGCTGAATCGCCGCGGAGCCTTCCCGCTTCTCGGCATAGCCGCGGATAACGAGGTCCCGGTCCGTCAATACCCCGATCAGCTTCTTCCCTTCGACGACGGGAATAAAGCCGGTATCCTCCTGCTTCATCTTAACGGCCGCCTCGAATACGTTATCCTTCAACGTAACCGTCGCACAATCGGTCGTCATAATCTCCCGAAGCGTTCTGGTACTCATGGCAAACAACCTCCTGAGAAAAGGAATTGGCAGCCTGTTGCCGGTACTCTCCGCCAAGCTTTCCATTCAAGACAAGAAAGTCCCCAGGCCGCTGCACGCTTAGAATCCCCTTTCCCCCGGCTTCCCATTCGTCCCATCCGTTGTTACTTCCCGGGAGACCTTGTCAAGCTTTCGTCCCGTGTTCCTTCATATAATCTTGGATCATTCCGATAAATAACCGGGCCGCGTGCTCCATCGACGTTTCGTCAATATCGAATCTCGGGTGATGATGCGGGTGCACGACGCCCTTCGCTTGATTGCCCGCGCCCACGAACATAAAGCAGCCCGGAATTTTTTCCAGATAATAGGCGTAGTCTTCCCCGGCCATAATGAGCGGCGCCGTCCGCCCGCCCTCCGGGCCGAGGGCCCATGCAGCGGCGCGGTAAAATCGTTCCGCTTCCTTCGCATCGTTCACCACAGGTGGATATCCAAGCTTGTAATCGAGCGTATAGGCTGCCCCGTTCATCAGACATGTCTGCTCGACGATCGTCTCCAGCCGCTCTTTCACCTGCATGCGCAGGCCGGGGTCGTAAGTACGGACCGTCCCTTTAAGCACGGCCGATTCGGCAATCACGTTGAAGCTCGTACCGCTGTGTATCGACCCCACGCTGACGACACATGGCTTCGTCGGGTCGGCGCTGCGGCTGACGATCGATTGCAAATTAACGACCAGTTGCGAAGCGACGTACACGCTGTCCACGGTCTCATGAGGCAGACCGCCGTGGCCGCCCTTTCCTTTAATCTCGATTACAAACTCATCCGCCGCCGCCATCATCGGTCCGGGCTTGCAATAGGCCGCGCCCGCCTCAAACGGCGTCCACAAGTGAATGCCGTAAATGACATCCACCCCGTCGAGCGCGCCTTCCTCAATCATCCCGAGCGCCCCGCCAGGGGTCATCTCTTCGGCCGGCTGAAAAATAAATACGACACTGCCGCTCAGCGCTTCCCGGTGGCTGCTAAGGGTTTTGGCGACGGCGAGCAGAGTCGACGTATGGGCGTCATGACCGCAGGCGTGCATCACCCCCGGCACCGAAGAGGCATACTCACAGCTTTTTTCATCCTGGATCGGGAGCGCATCCATATCGGCTCTCAGCGCGACCGTCGGCCCTTCCGATGCTCCGCGAAGCTTGGCCACGATTCCATAGCCGCCTACGCCCGTCCGGACTTCCAGCCCCCACTGCTTCAGCAAATCCGCCACGAAAGCCGCGGTCTTTGATTCTTCGAACGAAAGCTCGGGATGGCGGTGCAAATAGCGGCGCCAGGCGATCATATCGGGCACTGACGCTTGCAGCGTTTCTTCTATCGATTTCATAGGGTACCCCTCCGTCTCCTCTTGCCGCTGTCCGGCGCATTCAAATCGTAGCGATCTCTGAAATGTAGTATCATTTTATCAAATCCTTTAAACGGTTTCATCCATGTGTCACAAGAATTTCACAACTTTATTCAGGCGGGCAATTTCCCTCCGTGCATTAGGCTTGCACAAGAAAGGGAAACATACTATCATGAATAAAGGGTTAACCGTAGAGTCGAGGTACATATATCTAGGAGGGTTTTGTTGTGATTATTGAAAATAGCGGAATTAAGGGCATAAAAAGCGACCTTGCGCATTTGGACGAAGTGATGGAGCAGCTCGGCTTCGTGCGTTGGCAATGGGAATATTACCGCGCAACATACGATCTGCAGTTGCCGGATCGCGAATCTACAAACGATTATTTCCTGCGCATCAATACCCGTGTAGAATCCGGAAAGTTGGAGTCGCCTTATGCCATTCTTTATATCGAGGATGTTTACATCGGTCAAGCGACGTTCCCGCACGGCGTAAACTATCAAGCGGCGATTCCGGATTACATTATGAAAACGGCTAACGGCAAGCTCGCTGAACTGAAAGTCAAGCTGACTCAGTAAGCGGAGGAATATTATGACAACCCCGCGTCGAGGAACGCCCGATTTTTTGCTGCTATTCTTGACGTTTTCGCTCGTGTGCTTCGGGTTGGCGTTTGTTTTTAGCGCAAGCATGGCGTATAGAGCTAACGATCCCTGGTACTTGGCGGTTCGCCAGGCGATATTTGCCGGTCTCGGCACGATCGCCATGTTTTTTTGTATGAATGTGGATTTCCGGAAATTTCAGAAGTGGGTCGTACCGGCTCTTTTCGTTGTTTCGATGCTTCTTCTGCTCGTCCCGATTGTCGGTAAAGGAATGAACGGCGCGACGAGCTGGCTTCGATTCGGCGGCTTCTCTCTGCAGCCGACCGAATTTGCCAAGCTTGCGATTATCGTTTATTTGGCTTCGATTATTAGCAAAAAAGGCGACCGGTTTCAGGACTTCAAACGAGGACTAATGCCGCCGCTCGTCGTTATCGGTTTCATCTCCGCGCTGATTATGATGCAGCCCGATCTCGGTTCCACGATGGTGCTGGTTCTTTGTGCCATGCTGATCATCATTGTCGGCGGGGCGCAGCTCAAGCATGTATTTTATTTGGGCGCCGGGGGAGTCGTATTCTTGACCATGGTGGGCATGATTTTTTATATCGCCACGGACGGGGCCAGTCATCACTTCGCGCGGTTTACCGCTTATTGGGACCCCACCAAGGATCCGCAGGGAAGCGGCTTTCAGCTGATGCAATCGCTGTATGCGTTCGGACATGGCGGCTTGACAGGAGCCGGCTTCGGACAAAGCGTGCAAAAGCTGCACTATTTGCCCGAGGCGCACAACGACTTTATTTTTGCAATTATCGGAGAAGAACTCGGCTTTATTGGCACCTTCCTCTTTCTGCTGGCCTATCTCGCTTTTTTATGGCGCGGGCTGATCGTAGCGCTCCGCTGCCAGGACACCTTCGGCATGCTGCTTGGCGTCGGGATTGTCGGAATGATCGGGATTCAGGCGTTCATCAATATGGGCGGAGTCACCAATACGATTCCGATGACCGGCGTCACGCTGCCGCTGATCAGCTACGGAGGCACTTCGATGCTTACGTCGCTGGCCGCCCTCGGCATTCTGCTCAGCATATCGAGAGAATACAATAAGCCGGAAAAAGAACGGGAAACGAAAAAGAGAGCCTAAATTCAAGGCTCTCTTTTTGGCTTTGATGCTACTTGACCCGGTTATTCGGGTCCTCCACGACGGCCTGCTCTTCCTCGCGAAATGCGACGCCCTCTACCTTAATATTGACTTCAACGACCGTCAGACCGGTCATGTTCTCTACCGCATCGCGCACATTTTCTTGAAGATCGCGGCAAACCTCATGGATTTTACTTCCGTAATTCACAATCACTCGAAGATCGATGGCCGCCTCCACTTGGCCCACTTCCACCGAAACGCCCTTCTGCACGTTTTTTCCGCTCAGACGCTTCGCCAATCCTTCGGAAATGCCCCCCGACATCCCGGCAATCCCCGGAGTCTCCAGCGCAGCCAATCCTGCAATAGTCGCTACGACGTCATCTGAAATGCGGATAAGACCTGTTTGAATTTCTTCGCTCAAGAGGATCACTCCTTCAAGGATTATAGCTCTATTGTAATAACTTCCAAGCGGGAAAGCAAATGTCCCGCGCAACCATTTGACAGCATTCGACATCATCCGAATTCGCAGGAGCCGCCGGCCGGAACAAGCCGATAACGCCCCGCCTGAAAATTGCTTTAAATGGCCTTGACCGACCCGCCGTCGACGTAGAAGACCGATCCGGTCATATAGCTATTGCGCGGCGAAAGCAGGAATGCCGCCGTTGCGGCCAGCTCCTCCGGTTCGCCGTACCGGCCGAGCGGAATATCCTTGACCATGCTTTCCCGAACCTCTTCTACCGGCACCTGATCGCGGGCCGCTTTGGCCGAATCCAGCTCGACCAGACGATCCGTGCTGATGCGTCCGGGACATACGGTGTTTAGCAAAATACCGTCAGGGCCCCATTCGACCGACAGCGTCTTCATCAAACCTACGATACCCGTTCGCAGCGTATTGGACAGCACCAAGCCCGGAATCGGCACTTTCACCGACGACGAGGCGATCGTCACGATTCTTCCTCCCTGCTCCTTCATCAGCGGATGGAAGCCTTTGACGAGCCTGACAACGCTCATCAGATTCAATTGAATGGCGTGGAGCCATGCTTCCTCGTCCAGCGATAAGAAGCTGCCGCTCGGCGGCCCGCCTGCATTGCACACGAGAGCGTCAACCCGGCCGAAGCGGTCGGCAGCCTGTTGGACGAGCCAGCCGATTTGTTCGGGGCTGCTCAGGTCGACAGCCATGCCTGCCGCCGATACGCCGTATTTTTGCGTCAGTTGGGCCGCTACGTCGCATACGGCCTGCTCATCCCGGCTGCAAAGAAGCAGGTCCGCTCCTTCCGCCGCCAGCTGCTCCGCGACCGCCCGGCCCAATCCTTTGCTGGAGGCGGTGACGACCGCTTTTTTACCTTTCAAATATAGATCCATAAAAAACTCCTCCCTAAAGTATTTTACTTTGTCCGAAAATTGATTATATTAGAATAGGTTTTATTCGAGTTAGGTATACTTTACCACATGAGGTGATCCTTTTGAAACGCCACGGTTTTACGATCGGTCTGCTTGCAAGCTTCGCCCTAAGTGCAGTGGCGCACTATGTCGGGGCTCCCACATTCAGCCCTACGTTACAATTTTTGATTTCGGCGGTGGCGATCGTCTTTGTCGCCGGTTTCCTGGGAAAAGCTACGGAAAGCGTAGCCCATTATGCCGGCGAGCGGCTGGGCGGTTTTTTGAACGCGACGTTCGGCAATGCCGCCGAGCTCATCATCGCCATCTTTCTTGTTAAAGACGGGATGTTCGATATCGTCAAAGCCAGCATCACCGGCTCCATTATCGGGAACATGCTGCTGGTGCTCGGACTTAGCGTGCTGCTCGGCGGATTGAAATTCAAGGAACAAACCTTCAACGTCAAGTTGGCCGGTCACAACGGATCGCTGATGCTGCTGGCCGTGATCGCGCTGTTCATTCCTGCCGCGTTCGCCCGAAGCTTCACCACGCAGGAAACATCCAATCTAAGCGTGATCGTGTCCGTGATCCTGATTATCGCTTACCTGCTCTGGCTCGTGTTCTCCATGATCACGCATAAGAACGAGCTCTCGGACGAGGTCGTCGAGCACGGGGAAGCCGCTTGGTCCAAAGGCTTGTCGATTGTATTCCTGATTGTCGCTACCGTCATGGTCGCCGTTCAAAGCGAGTGGCTCGTCCATACGCTGGAGCCGTTCAGCCACCAATACGGACTGTCCGAGCTGTTCGTCGGCGCCTTCCTGATTGCGATTGTCGGCAATGCCGCGGAACATAGCGCCGCCGTGATCATGGCCCGGAAAAACAAGATGGGCGCCGCCGTCGAAATCGCGGTCGGCAGCAGCCTGCAGATTGCTCTGTTCGTCGCGCCTGTGCTGGTGCTGCTCTCGCTCCTTTTCGGCAAAACGATGGATCTAGTGTTTACCACTTACGAGCTCGTAGCCATTGGCGTAGCCGCCTTTATCGCCAAATCGATCTCCAAGGACGGAGCCACGACGTGGTTCGAGGGCGTGCTGCTGCTGGTTGTCTATATCATTCTGGGCATTGCGTTCTTCTTGGTGTAGAAGCCATACGGATACATAAGAAAAGCTTCTTATCGAAGCCTTTTCGAGGAGATACATTCGTGTTTCAGCGGAAGCTCTTCTTGCGAGCAGAAAGTTGACATGCGCTTTCACGATTTCGTGAGTAAAACTTTCTTTGCTCTAAAAAAACAAAGAGTAACCTTCCCTGTGAAGGTTACTCTTTGTTTTGACTCATAGCCTCATAGAGCTGGGCTACATTCCGTTCCAGCTTCATCAAGATTTGTTTGCCCGCCGTCTCGGTAATCAGCTCCGCCCGGATCGCAAAGTCAATCTCCCGCGACAACCCGTAAATTTGCGTATCTAACACCTCTTCATACAGAGGACATTTGCGCGTGGTTAAGTTTTCCATCTGCACTTCGATCAGCTTCTCGATCTTGTCCGCATCTTCTTGCAGCAGATGCAGGGCCTTCTGCGACAAGCTGAGCAGCACATCCGACGACATGGTGCTCCCCCCCTGTAATCCAACCATTTGCGTTCACCGGCGGTACCGGACGAACATGCGGCCCCGGTTCTTATCCGAAGCAGGCGCTTAAACGCCGATAGTTTTATATTAGTCGAAAACGGCGCAATACACAAGTCGATAGACCAAGATAGACGCCCTACCTTGAGAATTATTCTCAAAAAAATAAGAAAAGCTTCTTATCGAAGCTTTTTTGAGGAGGATACATTCGTGTTTTAACGGAAGCTTTTCTTGCGGGCAGAAAGTTTACATGCGCTTTCGCGATTTAGTGAAGTTAAACTTTCTTTACTCTGAAATAAAGGCATCTTCGCCTGCGCGAAAATGCCTTTACCTGGAGATCTTAGGGATTAGTCTTGGATGCTGTTGATCTTAAGACCGTGCTTTTCGAACACTTCGGCCATCGCTTTCTTCGCTTCGTCGGCATCCGGACCGTGTACATGAAGATCATAGTTGCTGGATGTGAGCAGCGTCGTAAACAAGCCGAGAATGCTTTTGACATCGATGTACTTGTTATCATACTGAAGAACAATGGAAGATCTGAATTTATTGGCGGTTTGAGAAATTTCCACAATTGCGGCGTTATTGGCGTTTGGCATACAAAATCCCTCCATGCGTCTAGTGACGGACAAGATAAATCGCTTTCTTCAAATATGATACCGTGGAAGGGAATAACATGCAACACTATTTTCGTTGCGATTACTTTAAATTTTCCGGGTTAAGCCCTTCCAGCTCCGGAATGACGAAACGTCCGTCCTTGCGAATCAGCCGATCGTCAAAATAAATTTCGCCCCCGCCAAATTCCGGCCGTTGAATAAGAACCAGGTCCCAATGAACGGCGGATCGGTTGCCGTTGTCCGCCTGCTCGTACGCTTGGCCGGGCGTGAAGTGAAGGCTGCCGTCAATTTTCTCGTCAAACAGCGTATCCTTCATCGGGTACAAAATATGCGGATTGAACCCGAGGCTGAATTCCCCGATATAGCGGGCGCCTTCGTCGGTGTCGAGAATTTTGTTCAGCCGGGCGGTATCGTTGGCGGTAGCCTCGACGATTTTACCGTTCTCGAACCGGAAGACGACATTCTCGAACGTAACTCCGGAATTTTCGGAAACCGTGTTATAGGCGATGACGCCGTTCACGGAATCGCGTACCGGGGCGGTATACAGCTCGCCGTCCGGAATGTTGCGCCGGCCGCAGCATTTGACCGAGCCGATGCCCTTGATCGAGAAAGAAATGTCCGTTTCGCCCGGCCCCACGATGCGCACGCGGTCGGTCCGGTTCATCAGCTCCTGAAGCGGAGTCATCGCATCCGACATTTTGGCGTAATCCAGGTTGCAGACGTCAAAATAGAAATCTTCGAATTTTTCCGTGCTCATGCCGGCAAGCTGCGCCATAGACGCATTCGGATAGCGCAGCACGACCCAGCGCGTATGCTTGATCCGCTGCTCCATGTGCACCTTTTGGCTGTAAATTTTTTTGTACAGCTTCATCTTATCCTCAGGCACGTCGGACAGCTCGCTTACGTTTTCACCGGCGCGAACCGCAACGTAGCAGTCCATATCCTTCATGCGTCGCAGGTGCATATCGGCCCAATGCTCCAAGAACTCAGGCGTCGCAGAACGCAGAACTGCCGCCGTAACCGCATAGTCCGTCAGCTCCACATAAGGATGGCCGCCCCGGGCATGGACCTCCTGCACGAGACATTTGACGATTTCCCGCTCGGAGCCGATCATCTCGATCAACACCCTTTCGCCGGGCTGTACATTTAATGAATAACCTACAAGATTACGAGCCAATTGCTCTAAACGGGGATCACGCATTGAATCTTCTCCTTTTTCCAATACAATATTAAAATTTGCTGCCGCTTTTGGTCCATTTGTTTTTGTAATAACTCCCGATATACAGCAGGACGAAAAACAAGGCTAATGCGGCAAAAAGTCTTCCTTTATACCGGCCGATATGGAGCAGATCATGACTAATTACCGATTCAAGGAAGATCATGGGCGCTTTGCCGATCAGCGTGCCGATCACAAAATCCCTTGGTTTGACCTTCATGACCGCAGCGCCCAGGTTAATGCCGAAGGAAGGAATTACCGGAATCATCCGGCTGGCTGCGATATACCAAAGCCCGTGCCGCTCCAGTCTCCCGCTCCATTGCTCGATAAAATCGTACTTCGCGAGCTTGCCCTGCACCCATGCCCTTCCGTAATTCCTTGCCGTATAATACGCGATAAACGCTCCAAGGCAAGCAAACACATAGTTGACCAGAAACCCTCGCCATAACCCGAAGATCAAGACGTTGGCCCCGGCTACCAAGACAAAAGGCACCACGGGAAATAGCGTCTGCAGCAAAACGAGCAGCGCCCCCGCGACATGACCTACCCATCCGAGAGAATGGAGCGCTTCCGACAACTGGTGGACATTCCAATTGGCCAATGGTCAAGCCTCCTTCGCATATCATATTGTACCAGAAATTGCTTCCGATCACGAACCTATTGGAGCGGCAAGTTGCCGCAAAAAGCATTTTTCGCATGCCCGTTCCCGCATTCCTATGCTTGACACAAACATATCGATCTTATAAAATAAGAAGTCGAGAATAAGCATCGGAATGCTGCTTTGGCAGCCCGTGCTTATGGTGGAAGCTTGCGTCACCCTCTGTAAGATTTTGCTGCCGGCAGGACCGCGGCTGGTTCTTCTTGTCGGGTGCGAATCGTTAAGAAACGCTTCAGGCAAAATCGGGCACACGCTTCACCCGTTTATAACTTAACCAAATTATTGATAAAAGGAGCTTCCCAACTTATGGCACGCTACACTGGTCCTAAATTTAAATTAAGCCGCCGCCTCGGCATTTCCTTGAGCGGTACTGGTAAAGAATTGAAACGTCCTTTCCCTCCGGGGCAGCATGGTCCGGGACAACGCAAGAAACTGTCCGGCTACGGCGTTCAATTGCAAGAAAAACAAAAGCTTCGCCACATGTACGGCTTGAACGAGAAGCAATTCCGCAACCTGTTCGACAAAGCTACCAAGCTGCAAGGGATCGCGGGCGAAAACTTCATGTTCCTGCTTGAAAGCCGTTTGGACAACCTCGTATACCGTCTGGGCTTCGCCAACTCCCGCGCCGGCGCGCGTCAATTGGTTTCCCACGGTCACATTACGGTTAACGGCAAGAAAGTCGACATCGCTTCCTACACGGTAAAGACCGGCGACGTTATCGGCCTTCGCGAGAAAAGCCGCAACCTGTCTTCCGTTAAAGAAGCTTTGGCAAACCGCAACTACCTGCCGGCTTACCTCGAATTCAACGAAGGCGCGTTGGAAGGCAAGTACGTTCGTTGGCCTGAGCGTTCCGAGCTCGCTCAAGAAATCGACGAAAAACAAATCGTCGAGTTCTACAGCCGCTAATAGAATTAACGCGCAAACTACTACGAAAAAAAGCCCAAAAACCCTTGTTTATCAAGGGTTCCGGGCTTTTTTTCATTAGATCAATATTGCAAGTTAATGCACTACAATGCACCCATTTGGGGCTAAATGGGGCTTGGTTTGGGGCTAAAAATAATGTGGGTAGACTCTCTTATATTCCAAGCGCCTATTAAAATGAACCTGCCTGACGAACGCTTACGCGCCTTCATTTGTCCGAAAGCATTGGCAACACCCCATGAGGATTTGTACAAAAAAAGAGCAGCGAGGTCATCCCTCCTGCTCTTTTAATCTTCTCAAAATTCGATTCAATTCTACACTGACCGTTCGATCTTCTTTCGCTGCTTTCTCTCGTAACCATTCAATGATGTCCTTGTCGAAGTAAATGGACTCGCGCTCCTTCTTTTCTCCTTCTGCTTTAGGGGGCCGCCCCATTCTAGCCAAAATCATCACGCTCCTTTTAAATCGAATTATACAGACTTAAAAAAACTTTGTAAACCACAAAAAAGTATTTACAAGGACTTTTAAAGTCTGTCTAATAGAGATAGAAAGGAGGTGAACAAGACAACATGAAGGATTGGGTACTTCTTCTTACGGCGATAATTCAACTGGTAACTGCAATAATCGCATTAAACAATGACCGTAAGACAAACAAAAAAGGAACCAAAAAACGCCGCCGCCCAGGCAAACGTAAATAGGTTCCTCCGAGAGGGTCGGACGCGACCCGGCCCTCTCCTCCCAATCTTAACATAAAACAAGATTAAAATACATGGAGGGATTAGGCATGGATAAAATCTTTTGGATCGTTTGGGTTCCGGTATTAGTCCTCTCAGTGATTGGTCTTATTCAGGTGTTGCGGAATCGGAAATAAGTCGGGGACCTCGGTCTCTTAAAGGAGGAACACAGTTGCATGGATGAGCTGCGAGAACTTACAAATAACTTAATATACCTCAAAAAATTTTGGGGTGCCGAAGCATTGGAACGGACCGACGAAGCTGGGCAGGAATTTGCCAAGGGCGTAAGCTACGGATTCAAGATCGCAGCGGCGATCATTGAAACGAAGGAACGAAAATAGCGCGGGGGCTTCGGCCCCCGGATATAAACGCGGGAGGTATGCGGGATGAATAAATACGCGGTAAGCCCGTACACATATGGGCCGTATAACAATCCTACATCATGGGGGATCTGGAATAAGGAAACAAAGGCATGGACGACTTTCCTTCCGTGTCAAAGAAAGAAAGATGCGGAAGACGTTGCGAAAGCTTGGAATAAATCAATCGTCGGCGGACGGTAAACGCGGGGAGGTATGGGTATCGGAACTATACCAATGAAATACGTGCCTGAACTCGAACACTCTTCAGGGTCTTGGATCGTGACTCGAAAAGCGGACGTTTCCGTGATCGGCGAGTTCTACAGCCATTACATCGTTAGCCGGTTCAATCCTGCCACCTGCAATATTGAAACCGCGTCGGAATACCTGTCCCGTATCAACCGCGAGATTCGTTTCAACCCTAACGACCCCGCCTGACGAGGCCCGAGCGGAATGGGGATGCAGGGGCGGGCATACGGAGCAATGTTCCCACTTATACGGTAGATATGGCTACAATAGAAAACCCAAGGAGGTTTCAGAACCCCTTGGGTTTTGCTGCTTTTAGAAAAAACATGGCAATTATCTTTGAACAACAAATTTACCTTCGCCCGTAATTATGCTCCCATCGCCGTAGTCGTTTCTACTTATCTCAAGATAATAATTTCCAGCTGAAATTTCTCCGATGTACTCAGAAAACTCTTCACCCGTAGGTCTTACATCAAAACTCCCGATATAATCATCGGGTCCAGTTACCGATTTATACACTGCAACGGTGATACGAGGATAAGAATTGCCGTCAGTAAATATTTTTCCGGTAATAGTCAAAGCACCAGACTGCAACTTTCTTTCCACTCCAGTAACAACCCTGCGTTTCATAGTAAATGACCAATCCTCATACCATTTTGCCGCAAACACTGGCATAGCTGACGACAAAAACAGAACCAACACAAGAATACCTACTGAGAACTTTCTTTTCATTTCCAAACCTCCAATGGTTTAATATGGTAATTACACATCAATTATATGGCCGATAAATGAATGGTTAGAACTTAATTTTACATATACAAATATTTAAAGTATGTACATGCCGCCTGAATATGGAAAATCCCCGCCAGCCAGCGGGGATTTTGATTTATCGTCGTCGCAACTCGTTGGCTGCTATGGAAGAGAACGTTCTATTTTCTACCGAACCGAATGTATCTAACTATGAATAAAATTACTACAAGGAAAAATCCGCTCATAGAAATGATATCTGTTACAGCTTCATCTTTGATGAAGTGTTTGTCAAATGTTATTACCATAAGAACGATGATAATGAATATTGTGTTATGAATATCCTTTTTCATGAAATCCTCCCTTAATTGGAATATTTAGGGTTTACACTCTCATATTACAATGATATTATATTTGTGTAATAAATAAAACTTTTTCTTTGGGGAGGGCTTGAATTTGAAATTATTCAAGGCAAAGATTTACGTCTCGGCTCTTGTTGCTGGTACGATGCTTTTCACCTCCATCACCGCTCCGGCCTCTGCGAATTTTTTAGGCAATAACAACGCAACTATCCAGTCAGAATATAAATTAACTGAAAACGAAAAAAGTCAGATGGATCAACTTATTCGAGGTTTGACAATCATTGAGTCGATCCCAGATGATGTACTAGCTCAAGGTGATGAGGCAACGGCCCAATGGTTGAAGAAAAATTATGACATACAACAAGAAGGATTTTTTGGATGCGTTGGTGCAATTGGTACTGCATTGTTGGGGATTGCGTTCCCTGCAGCTAAGATAACCAAAATCAAAGACGCAATTAAAGCTGCTGGCGGCGTATATAAAGTCGTTACAGTTATCACCGGTTCCTATAAGGCTGCAAGGCAATTAGGGATGGGAGTACGCGAAGCAATTAAAATAGCTGTTCAAGATGCCTTCAGAACAGCTAGCAGTGAAGTGTTTTCATTGTTGCTGAGTTTCTTTGGAATCAGCAGTATCATTGGCGAGTGTTTCGAAGATTAATTGAAGAAAACAAAAAGCAAATCCTCTGAGTCTGTCAAGAATTTTGTGTAAGCTCTCAAAATCGATCTAT
>NZ_BILX01000054.1 GCF_004000785.1 Paenibacillus ehimensis NBRC 15659
CCATCGGCATCGACGACCATTTCTTCGAGGCCGGAGGCAATTCCTTAAGCCTGATCAAGCTGCTGTCGAGAATCAAGAGCGCGTTCGGCGTTGCTCTGGAATTACACAGCCTCTACAAGCACCCGACGATCAGGCTCGCCGCGCAGTACATTGTCACGGAAGAATACCGGCGGGCCTCCGAAGAGGACGGCATCTATTTGCTTAACGAGCAGAAAGAGGCTCATATCTTCGCTTTCCCGCCGATAGCCGGGCTTGGAATCGTTTATAGTGAGCTGGCGCAGGCGATCGGATCGCACTCGCTCTATGCGTTTGATTTTATCGAAAGCGACGATCGTATCGACCGCTATGTCAGCTTAATGACAAGCAAGCAGCAGGAAGGCCCTTATGTGTTATTCGGCTATTCCGCCGGGGGCAACTTGGCGTTCGAGGTCGCGGCCGAGCTGGCCCGCAGGGGTCTGGAGGTTTCGGACCTGATCCTGCTGGACAGCTATAAATTCGACAATGCTGTCGTGCGGATTCAATCTGCGGACACCGCGAATGTATATCAAGACATCCTTGAGGAGGCCGGCACCCATCCGTTGTATCGGAAGCTCTTTGAAACAGGTGATTTTAAAGACAAGGTCAAGCATAAAATCGAGGCGTACTCACATTATTTGAACGGACTCGCGAACGACGAAGTCATCGGTACCAACATTCACTTTATCGAAGCGGAAAAGGCGGGAGAGGCTCCGAGAGCGGAGAATCCGGCTGTCGTTCCGATAGCTTGGAGCGATTATACGACCAAGCGTTATACGCGATACCAAGGGTTCGGAAAGCATGGCGAGATGCTCGCCCCCGGTTACTTGCACAGCAATGCGGCGGTGCTGACGAATATTTTGCAGCAGACCCGCAATATCACCGTAGTCTAAAAAAACAGCCGCAGCATCACCAAGGCAGGGCTGTCCTGAAAGGCCGTTTTAGCGGCCCAAAGGGCGGCCCTTTTTTGCTGTACCCGCTTTGGAGGTCTTAACCGTTTGACGATTGCTTGATAGAAAGGTACTATTTTAATAGGAAAATCCTGATTTAGGTAAAGGATGGAAAACGATGTATAACCTGCTGATCATTGAAGATGACAAGGATTTAGCGGACGCCATGAGAAAGCTGCTTTCCAAATGGGGCTATCATGCCGTCGTCTGCGAGGACTTTGAACATATTATGAAATCGTTCGAAGCGGCCGAGCCGCATATCGTGCTGATGGATATTAACATTCCGGCTTTTGACGGCTTTTACTGGTGCAAGAAAATCAGAGAGGTTTCGAGCGTCCCGATCGTTTTCGTTTCGTCCAGAGAGAGCAGTATGGATATTGTGATGGCGATGAACAACGGGGGAGACGACTATATCCAGAAGCCTTTTGACAGCCACGTGCTTGTGGCGAAGCTGCAGGCGATTATCCGGCGCACCTATGAGTACCGGACGGTCGAGACGCAGCTGATCGAGTGCAACCAGGTGATTCTCAATCTGAACGATACGAAGCTTTATTACGGAGAGGCGAGTCTGGACCTGACGAAAAACGAGTTTCGAACCTTAAAGACGCTGATGGAGAATAAGGGGAAGGTCGTATCCCGGGAAAGCTTGATGAAGCAGCTCTGGAATGACGATCTGTATGTCAATGAAAATACGCTCACCGTGAATATGAACCGGTTAAGAAAAAAATTGGAGGATATCGGCGTCGGCGATTTCATCCATACCAAAAAAGGAATGGGCTACATCATCCCATGAGGCTGCGCGATTATATTCGAAGCCACAAGCTGTGGCTTATCAGCAATGCGGTTCTGGTGCTCTTGACGAACGGCATCTTGTTCGGCAGCGTGCCGCTCGGCCAAGGAACGGCGGATATCGTTTATATGGACGTTCTGCTCGTCACGACGCAGCTTGTGTTTTTCGTTTACGGCTACGTCAAGCAAAAGAGAACGTATGCCCGCTTCCTGCACGACACAGGAGAAAAGGGGCGAAAAACCGATCCCCAAGGCGATTTCTATACCGATATGCTGACCAAAGCTCTGGAACGGCAGCACAAGCTTTTTTCGGAAAAGGAAGAAGAGTACAAGAAAAAAATGAACGAAACCCAGGAATACATGACGCAATGGGTGCACGATATCAAGGTGAACCTTGCGGTGAGCGAGCTGCTGCTTGAGGAGATGGAGAACGGACACGAGCTGAGGAACCAGATCGAGCAGATGAAATTCAGGATTCATCAGGTGCTGCAGATGACCCGGGCGACACATTACAATGAGGACATGGCCGCGGAGGAAGTGGACGTCTGTCAGGTATTGCGGAACGCCATTAAGGAGAACGCGCTGTTCTTCATTCATAAAAATATCGAGATCGAGACGGATTTGAAGCCGTTTACGGTCATTAGCGACAAAAAATGGGTATTCGATATTTTATGCCAAATCCTGAACAACAGCAGCAAATATACGCCCCCGGGCGGCCGGCTGACGATCGCCGTAAGGGAAGAGGAGCGGGCTTATTACGTCAGCATTCGGGATAACGGCATCGGCATTCCGCGGGAGGATCTCCCCCGCATTTTCGACAAAGGGTTTACCGGCAAAAACGGTCGGTCGGGTACGAAATCGACGGGAATGGGGCTTTATTACGCGAAGAAAATGGCGGAGCGTTTAAGCATAGGACTCGAAGCAGCGAGTGAAGAGGGCGCCTATACGGAATTCACGGTCATTTTCTACAAGCTGTCCGATTATTATACCGTCTATTCGGCCATCCGCTAGCGCGCTACGGCCAAGGTGGGAAGCAATCGTAATAGATTTGTTGAGACAGATTCTCGTCCAGGCTGAGCAGGCCCATGCGACTTTTGCGCACGGGCCTGCTTTTTTATTTGGAAAAAAACTTAAGAATTGGGCCGAACCTGCCGATATAAGCAGTTAGGTTAGGCGGGTTCGCTTTACGCGCTCCGGGCTGGGCCAGGGGATGGGTTTGGCCGGCCGCATATTCGGCAATCTTTTGTGCCGACGCAGCTCCGACCATTTTTGCAGCGCGGTGCTCGCGGCCGTGCTGGCTGCGATGGCGAGCAGATCCGAAGCGGTTGCTTTTCGGACGATCGCATAGATCCCGGTGCTGGAGATCAACTCGATCACAATGACCTTCTTGAGATCCGAAGCGGATATCGCAAGGAACGGATAGGGGTTGGGCTTGGCTTTTGAGGTGTGCAATCGTCTGCCCTCCTGCTCGTCGGATATAGCCGGCGTACGATATAAGGTATGGCAGTCGGATTTTGTCCTATGCGGAATTGGCAAAATAAAAAGCCCGCCCCAAATCTTTTTGAGATTTGGCACAGGCTTGCTTGATCGCATGAACTTATCGATACGTTGAAACGCCGATGAGACCTATAATCAGAAAAGTAAAGATCAAATATACGACAAATCCGATGACCATCCAGAGCAGCGCGGCTTTCGCATAATTCGATTTGTTCGGATTCGCTCCGCCGCCAAAGGCCCATACAAACAGCATAATAAGGTTGACGAGCGGGATGATCAAAATCAGCATCGTAATGAGCCAATCTTTTACTGTCATGATCGGTGCGGATTGAGGCTGGTTAGCGTAGTTCACGTTCGCCCCGGGATTTACATTTGTGTTCACGTGGAAATTTCCCCCTAAACGATTTTCTTGAGCAATATAGAATATGTATTCCAAGGTGTGTGTTACATATTACAAAAAAAATAATATTTTACCTAATATATTGCTCATGTAGAAAATAATATGCGATATTTTGTATAATTTCAAGATATTTTTTTGTAAAATGTTGTTTAGCGTCATTTTTTGTCGGTCGTCAAACGCTGCTGTTGGAGTAAAAAAGGCAAAAAACCGCTGCCCGTCGGCGGCGGTTTTCCGCTTTTGACCTTGGTTCGTAAACATTTGTTAACGTTCTGTAAAACCGTTAGATCTTCTTCTCAAGAGTCAACTGCCAAGAGACGCCAAACTTATCTTGAACCCAGCCGAACTTTTCGCTGAACGGATAAGCTCCCAGCGGCATCATAACAAATCCCCCGTCGGACAGCTTCCCGAATACCCGGTCGATCTCCGCTTCCGTATCACATGTTACATATAATGACATAGAAGGGGTGAACGTGAAGTCGTGCTTCACGCTGCTGTCGATGCACATAAACACTTGTCCGTTGAGCGAAAATAAGGCTTGCACCACGGTTCCTTCGGCACCGGATTCGTTCGGTCCGTAATGCTGCATGCTGATGATTTCCGATTGGTCAAATAAAGTGATGTAGAAATTCATGGCCTCTTCGGCTTTACCTTCGAACATGAAGAACGTGGTGATTTTTTGTTTTGCGTTTCCCATCCTAAATCCATCTCCCTTATGAAATCGACTTATCCTATTAGAAGTATTAACCAAAACCATCCGAATCAATCATGTAAATCACCATCCGAAACCAAGATAGCAATCCGTAAGAAATCGCTGCTTGGTTCATATGCTAGAATAAAAGGGATTCCAAAGGCGCCTCTCGAATATACCTTGACAGGAATATTCCAATTCGGATAACATTGATTGCATGAATTCGATCTTGAGTGCTCTTGCGGAGCCCAACCGCCTAAAGATCGTCGAGCTCTTGCGTGACGGCCCGCTCACCGTAGGGGAAATCGCCGATCGGCTTGGGCTCCACCAGCCGCAAGCTTCCAAGCATCTTCGCGTCCTTAGCGAAGCCGGACTTGTCGAGATGCAGCCGGTCGCTAACCGCCGGATTTACAGGCTGCGGCCCCAACCGTTGTTGGAGCTGAATCGTTGGCTCGCATCGTTCAGCCGCGTTTGGGAGGAAAGGTTCGACCGTCTGGACGATTATTTGCTCGAGCTGCAAAAGTCAGACCGGAAACCTGACGACAAGCCGTAGCCGCGCCGCACATGACGGCGTGCGCTGATGGCGAGCCATAGGAGAGGAGGGTCGTCTACGATTTGAAGAAGGCTTCAAAGCTTGGTGGAATTTCCGCCAGTCAAGTCCGGAGTTCCCGCAATACATTCAAATTAACGATGAGGTGATCGGTCATGGCATTTACAGCGGATAAAATGTTTGTTAATTTACCGGTTAAAGATTTGAACAAATCCATCGAATTTTTTACGAAGCTCGGCTTTGAGTTCAACGCCCAGTTTACCGATGAAAACGCCACTTGCATGATTATCAACGACAACACGTTTGTCATGCTGTTGGTTGAAAGCTTCTTCAAAACGTTTACGAAGAAAGACATTTCGGATACCGCCAAAAGCACGGAAGTGATCGTCGCCTTATCCGCCGACAGCCGGGAACAGGTGGACGAGCTTGTCAATAAGGCTTTGGCTGCCGGTGGCCAGGCTTCGAACGATCCGACGGACCATGGCTTTATGTACACATGGAGCTTCCAGGATATCGACGGTCATCTGTGGGAATTAATCTACATGGATGCAAGTGCGATCCAACAAGCGTAGGAGAAAATATGCTGCAAACCTCCCGTACATATGGGAGGTTTTTTCACGGGAATCACGTTATCATGTGTTCATTGGGACTTGAGCCTGCCCATTCCAAATTTACTCACGAGAACAGGAAAAGCAATGGGGTACATTGGCTACCACGATAAAGTATCTTTATTGAAAAAAGTGCAATCGTTCGATAAATAGGGAGATAAGTGGCGAATGGGAGAAGAGTTATAGTAAGATGACCTCAAAAAGATCCCAAAGGAGAAAAGCGATGTGCCGAAATATTAAGACGTTGTTCAACTTTGACCCTCCGGCAACCGAGGAAGAGATTCAAGCCGCCTCGCTTCAATTCGTGAGGAAGCTGTCCGGCTTCAACAAGCCTTCGAAGGCGAACGAGGAAGCGTTCCAGCTGGCCGTTGAGGAGGTCACGGCCGCTGCCCGGAAGCTGCTGGACTCGCTGGTAACGCATGCCGAGCCCCGCAACCGCGAGGTGGAAATCGAACGCGCCCGCATCCGATCGGCGAAACGGTTCGGGGTTGAAGAGAAATAAGATACATATAGAAGCAGGATAAAAAGAAACAGCCTCTCAATCCTTGGCGAGGATGGGGAGGCCATTTTTTCAACGGAAACATTATTTTTTTACGGCATGGATATAATGAATCGTCTCGAACGCAGACAAATCGTCTGTGCGATGGCTAAAGAAAAGGTCTTGGATCGCCGCCGGCGACAGATGCTCATAAATGAGCAAGCCTGATGGTTCCAGCAGATTCTCGATTTCGTCATAAGTGAAGCACGATTTCATCGGTTCTCCGCTTGCGGAAGCCATGCTCACCATATGTTCAACCCGGTTAAACCTCCCTTTTTCTTCAAACAGGTTTTCGTCCGCATAATCCATAACGATAGAACTTCCTGCAGGGACTTTGGCAAATAAATGACAGAGCAAGCTTGAAATTTCTTCTTTCGTTAAATAATACGAAACCCCCAACAGGCTAAAGAACGTTTTTTGGTTTTCAAATCCTTCCTCTACTAGATGTTGATAAGCAAACTGACGGGTGAAGTCCATAGGAACAAAATGAAGATTGCTCGGAATGTCAAACTTGGCTTGATTCAACCTTTTCTTTTTGAATTCCTGGGTAGCCGGATGATCGACTTCAAATATTTCCAGGCGATTGCTCAATTCCGGATGCCGGAAGCAAAACGTATCCAGCCCGGCTCCGAGGATGACATACTGCTTTAATCCTAACCTGACTTCGTTGAGCAATACGTTTTCGCAATACGCAGCACGTGCCAACGGTGTAGGGGAAAGCTGAACTTGTACAATCCATTTCAAAATTTCATCCGGATTATCCTGTAACCTTTCAGCCATATCCTGATTGAAAAACGGTATCCCTCGAATCATATGTTCTCTGATGTCCGAAAACTCTTGTTGGGAAATGAGATTCACTGCCAAAAAGTCATCGAAAATTTTGGGTGTGTCATATTGGCTGTGATAGGCTCGACCAAACGCGGATATTAAGGAAGTTAAACTGGACTCCGTTGGCTTCATACAATGCTCCTCCAGCATAAAAAAATAAGATTCCCCTGGCCAGGAGAATCTTATTATACACACGATTTATTTAAATGTAAATTATAGCATAAACAAATAAATTTGTCAATAGGTAATTGTTCTTATTGCAAGACACAAAACAGCCCCCCCCTCTATAAAAATATGAAATTTTGGATTTTCACATTTCTCTTTTTGTTCTTGTTTTTCGGATTACAATAAAAACAGAGGCAGCGATCTGTGCGGCTGCCACAGGATACAAAAGGAGGGGGAATGGCATGAGTTGGAAATGGGGCAAACAACTGCTGCTTTTTGGCTACCAGGAAGCGATGTCCTGCGTGTTTCCCGCTTGCATTTTTCTTTCGTTGGCCTTGTTGAAAATCGCACCGCTGCCCGGGATGCCGGCTTACGACTGGATGCTCGTCATCTGTATCGCCGTGCAAATCGTCATGGTGCGGGCAGGGCTGGAGACGATCGACGAGCTGAAGGTTATCTGCGTGTTTCATCTCATCGGTCTGGCGCTCGAATTGTATAAAGTACATATGGGCTCTTGGGATTATCCGCAGCCGGGCTGGACCAAAATCGGCGGCGTCCCGCTCTATAGCGGCTTCATGTACGCGAGCGTGGCCAGCTATCTATGCCAAGCCTGGCGCAGGCTGCACATCCGCTTGGAACGATGGCCGTCTTCCGTCTGGACGGTTTCGCTTGGGGCGGCGATTTATTTGAATTTTATGACCCACCACTTCATCCCCGATTTGCGCTGGCTGCTTGCGGCTCTGCTGTTTGTACTGTTTTTCCGGACGGCGCTGTATTTCAAAGTGGGCGACAGCGTGTACCGGATGCCGCTCACGCTTGGTTTTGCGCTGGTCGGCTTTTTTATCTGGATCGCCGAAAATATCGGAACTTGGCTGGGGGCATGGCGGTACCCCCATCAACAAGACGGCTGGAGCATGGTGTCGTGGAGCAAGTTCAGCTCCTGGTTTCTGCTGGTGATTGTCAGCTTTATTATTGTAGCCCAATTGAAGCATGTAAAGGAGAACCTGCGGCGCGAAGGGTAGAGGAGGGTCAGCCTGCTTTCCGCACCAGACGCTCGGAAAGCGGGTCCCAGGTCATGCTCTGTCCGCTGAGCGCGTTGAAGGCGTCAAGGGATAAATACAGCGTGCCCTTATCGACATGGACGGTATAGGCTGCCGCCTGGCCGTTCAATGCCGCGCTGCCGTCTCTCAGGCTCACGACAATCGTTGTGCCGCCTTTGACGAACCGCACGGTGCCGGAAGTCTCGTCCCATTCCGTCGATGCCCCCAGTTCCGCGGCGAGCGCTTTGGCCGGATAGACGACCGATCCGCCGGGTGCCGTCTTGAACCTGGGGTACCAATACTTGGCCTGCAGCCCGGCGGTTGCGGCATCGAGATCGACGCCGATCGTTTTGGCGCCCGCCTTGGCAATGTCCGTGTTATCGATTTTTCCCTTCACGAGATCGGCAATCGGTCCGTATGCCCAGACGCCCACATCCACCCCGGAATGACCGTGCCCGGACCACCCGGCTAACAGCCGTTTGGAAATGACGGCGTTATACGCGCCTTCCCGCTCGTAGTCCGTACCGTCGCCATTCAGAATGAAGCGGGCCTCCTCGTCGCTCAAATCCGTAATCCACGTGTGCGCTTGAACGAGCTGCCGGATTTCGTCCAGCGTTCGGGCTTTCTCAAGAGCTGCATTCAGCATCTGGGAAGATTGCTTTTGCCGGTTCCAGAGGTCGATAGGCAAGTCGTACATGTTATCGCGGCCAAGAGACAGACCGCCCGTCTCATGGTCTGCGGTGACGACAACGGATGTGCTGCCGTCTTTCTTGGCGAAATCCATTGCCGTCTTCACGGCCGCGTCGAAGTCCAGCACCTCCTTGACCATGGTCGGCAAATCGTTGGCATGCGCGGCGTGGTCGATCCGGCCGCCTTCGATCATGAGCACGAAGCCTTCGGGCTTGGCCGAAAGCAGCTCGATCGCTTTTCCCGCCAGTTCGGCCAGACTCGGGGAAGAGCTATCGCGATCGATGGCATAGTCGAGGTGCGACCGGCCGAGAAGGCCGAGCACTTTATCATGCTTTGCAGTCAGCGCTTTTAGTCCGGCCATGTCTTGGACGACGGAGTAGCCTGTGGCCTCGAAATCGGGAACAATCGTTGTGTCCGAACGTTTTCCGCCGGCTTCCTTTCCCGTAAAATAATCCGCGCCTCCGCCGAGCAAAACATCGACGCCGCTATCCAGCATTTGCGAAGCGATGGCCGCTTCGTTCTTGCGGCTGCGTACGTGGGAAGCGAATACGGCCGGCGTCGCGTGCGTGATTCTTACCGTCGTGACGAGTCCGGTCGCTTTTCCTTTCGCTTCCGCGGCTTCAATCACGGAGGCGTAGGGCTTGGCCACCTCTTCGTTGGAGAGGCTGACCGCGGAATTGTACGTTTTGCGGCCGGTCGCCAAAGCGGTTCCTGCCGCCGAGGAATCGGTGATCATGCCGGATTCGACGCTGCCGTCCGCTTCCCCGCGTTCCGAAAACGTACTGGCTTGACCGACGTAGTAACCGTCCAGATGCAGGCTCTCCGTTCCCAGAATAGCTTTGGAATAAAGCCGTGCGGCTGTAACCTGAGCGGGTCCCATGCCGTCACCGATCAGCACGATGAGATTTTTGGACAGCGGCTTCGCACCCTCGTTCTCGGCGTACAGCGAAGCCGGGATCAGGCTGCATAATAAGAAGGATGCAATAAAAACACTTGCGGCTTTCTTCTTCATCATTTATTCCTCCCATCGGTATAAGGATATCCCAACTTATTATAGTATAAGGAATAAAATGTAAGTAGTAAAATGATTTAGAAAAATTCACTCTGATATGCTCGCCGGACGTTTCCATGAGGACGATACTTCACGCAAACACTGCCTTTCGGCGGTGTTTTTTATTTTAGGTTCTGTATTACTCCTCCATGGAATGGAAATAAATGAAGCATAACGAAAAGCTGGAGGTTTCGCATGATCGAAGGGACCAGACCGCCAACCGATAACCCTCAATTTGACAAAAGCGACGTCCGATCTTTCGTCGATCTGCTGATCCATACGATTGGAAATCCGCCGGACCTCATTCATCAATCGTTTACTTTTGGCCCCAGCCTGGAAGGCACCTATTTATTTATTGAAACCTTGGCCGACAAGAGGAAAATCGAAGATAACGTTCTTCGTATGTTCGCCGGGGAGGCGTTGTCCGGCGGTTGGGAAGGCGAATCGGAGCTTGGGGAGCTGCTGAAGCGCCGGCTGCCGGTTGCCGCGATATCGGCCTGCTCCGATTTGCAGTCAAGCGCGCAAAGTCTTCTGGAAGGAAAGTGTCTGCTCGTCATCCCGGAGTCGGAGCATGTGCTCGCGCTCGACACGGCAAAATTTTACCAGCGTCAAGTGTCGGAGCCCAAAACGGAAACGACGGTACAGGGACCCCACGAGGCGTTTATCGAGGACATTGCCACGAATGTCGGCTTGATCCGCAAAAGAATCCGTACGGCCGCCCTGCGTTTCGAGCAGCTGCAGATCGGCACGGCAACCGAGACGAAAGTGCTTATCGTCTACATGAAGGATCTCGCGCCGGAGGAAGTGGTGAGCGAGTTCCGGCGACGAATCAAGCCGATCCATACGGACAGTATTCTGGACAGCACCTACGTGGAGGAATGGATTCAGGATAAAGCCTGGACCATCTTTCCGACCTTAATGCGAACGGAACGGCCCGACGTCGCGGCATCCCATCTGCTGGAAGGGCGGGTCGCGGTCATGGTGGACGGCAGCCCGCTGACGCTGATCGCTCCTTTTACGTTTATGCAATATTTTACGTCTCCCGAGGATTATTACCAAAGGGCGGATATTGCCACCTTTTTGTTGTGGATCCGGTTTCTGGCGTTTCTGCTCTCCGTATTCGTTCCTTCGCTTTACATTGCTGTAACTTCGTACCATCAAGGGCTGCTTCCGCCTGCGCTTCTCATCAATATTTCGGCACAGCGGGAAGGGGTGCCGTTCCCCTCCTACATGGAGTCGTTTCTGATGCTGGTCATCTTTGAGGTGCTGCGCGAGGCCGGCCTGCGTATGCCGCGGATTGCGGGTCAAGCCATATCGATCGTCGGAGCGCTCGTCTTGGGCGAAGCGGCGGTCAATGCGGGCCTCGTATCGGCAGCGATGGTCATCGTGGTCGCCATCACCGCGATTGCCAATTTTGTCGCTCCTTTCTACAACTTCGGGGTTGCGCAGCGGTTTCTGCAATACGGTTACATGATTTTGGCCGGGTTTATGGGCGGCTTCGGCATCTTATGCGGAGTGCTGTTCACGCTCGTTCATTTGGCTTCGCTCAGGTCGTTCGGCGTGCCTTACCTGGCTCCGGTTGCGCCAACGTTCTTCTCGGATTGGAAGGACATCTTGGTCCGGGTGCCGCGGCCGTGGTTGACGACCTTCCCCCGCATGAACGATGCCAAACGGAAAAAAAGGTGAGCCGCATGATTCTTGAAACGATCGTCCGTACGGGAAAGCTGCTGGCGCTGGCCGCAGCCTGCTGCAGTTTTACGGGCTGCTGGGATATGGTTGAGGTCAATCAGCTTGCCATCGTAAACTTGGTCGGGATGGACAGGGAACCCGGTAACGGGAAATACACGGCGTATTATCAAGTGATTAACCCTCCGGGAGTCGCCGTGCAAAAGGGGGCAGGCATCAAAGCTCCGGTCTATACGTACAAGATAGACGGATATTCCGCCGTGGACTTGGCCGATAGAACGTTCGATCTCATTCCGAGACGACCCTTTTACGATCATTACCAAGCTTTGATCGTGTCCGAACGGTTTGCGAAAGAAGGATTAAGGGAAGTGCTTAATTTTCTTGAGAAGCAGCCGGACCGAAGAGCTACGATTCATCTGCTCGTCACGGATTCGCCGCTCTCGGATATGATGAAGACGTATATTCCGCTTGAACGACTGCCCGGCCGTGCCGAACGCTCAATGATCGAGTTCCAGTCCAAATACTCCGGCTGGGAAAGCAAGCGGTCCCGTGTAAAAGATTTGGTCGAGAACATGGAAGGCTCCGTGCTAACCGTCCTGCCAATCATCAGCTTAGCCGGCGCCAAGCCGATGCCGACTACCGAACGGTACGAGCAAATCGACGCCAATCAAGGGAACTTCATCATGAAGGGAGCCGCCGTATTCAAGCATGACCGGATGATCGGCCGGTTGGAACCGTCCGATCTGCCCTGGTTCTATTTATTGGACGGCAGGATCGGCGTATTCAGCGAATCGCTGATCGTCAATGGAGAACGCGTCGACCTTCAAGCGCCGAAGCCTGAAGTCCGCAAGCAGCTGGCGATGGTGTCCGGCAAGCCGGTGTTAACCATGGACATCTATGCGGAGACCCAGCTTTTCGAAAACGACCAGAACGTCAAATTAACCGGGCAAAATCTGGATGAAATCAGAGCGCAGTTTAACGCGCAGGTGGAGAAAAGAGCTTCCGAGTTCTACGAGAAAACGAAACGGCTCGGGTGGGACCTGCTCGGAATCGAAGCGCAAATCAAGCGTAAACCGGGAAAGGAATGGGCGGATGCCAAGAAGGAAGAAGGAGCTTGGAAAAAAACGGAGCTTCAGCTAACCGTACATAGCAGCATCCGGATCATCGGCACGACCATCGATCCGTATAAAGAGAAGAGGGGATAGTCGTTGGAGAACGCTCGTATCGGCGGTTGGCAGTTTTTTTTGCTGGTATTTAACTTTACGATCGGCACCGCTTTTTTTCTTCGGCCGGGAGGGATGATTGCCGCGGCGCAACAGGATGCTTGGCTTGTGCCGCTGTGGGCGGGGGCTGCCGTCGTCTTGATCGCTTGCCTGTGGCTCATCCTGGCGGAAGGTAATCCGGGACTGAGCATCGTCCAGATTTGCATCAAGGCGGCGGGAACTAAAATCGGCGGGTTCATCGCGCTTTTGTATATCTGGTTTTTTATCCAGACCTCCAGCTGGGTCACCCGCAATTTGGGGGACTTTATGAAATCGACCCTGATGCCGAATACGCCGATTTCCGTGTTTCACTTTATGTTTTTGATCGTGGTGTGTTACGCGTCCGTCAAAGGGGTGGAAAGCATTGCGCGGGTCAACGAATTTCTAACCCCTGCGGTCGTATTCCTGCTGGTGGCCATCTGCCTGTTTGCCGTAGCCGAATGGAAGTGGGAACGCTTCGAGCCCATGTTTCAGTTACACGTGTGGGAGACGATGAGAGAGACAAGAGCCCTTATCGGGTTCCCTTTTCTCGAAGTCGTTTCCTTGATGATGCTGGCTCCTTATGTCAAGAGCGGGATTAAGACCGCTTTGCTGCTCGGCATCGGACTGGCGGCCCTGCTTTTAAGCGGAATCATTTTCGTGACGATCGGCGTGCTTGGCGTGACGCGGGCTTCCCATTTTACGTATCCGCTGTTTATTATCGCACAAGAGCTGCGGATTGCGGAATTTATCGAGCGTGTGGAAACGACGATCGTGATCGTATGGCTCGTATGGATTTTCATCAAGCTGTGCATCACGTATCATTGCGCGGTGACCGGCATCTGCCAATTGTTTCGGCTGAGCGACCGAACCTGGATCGCCATCCCGCTCATGCTGCTGGTTTCGGGCTTTGCAATTACGTTCAGCGACAACGTCGTAGAAAATATCGAGTGGGACAAACGGTATATTTTTCAATATGCCAGTATTTACGGAGTCGTATTCCCCGTCCTGCTTATTATCCTCACCCGGGTTCGCAGAGGCCGGAACAAAGACGGGAGGGAGGCAGCGTGACCGGGTTCATCCTATGTTTCCTCGTAGCCCTCGGCGCCGGCCTTGCTGCGATGCTGCGCAGCCATAAATCGCTAAAGGAAATCGGACTGTTCGTCACCTTGTCCTGTCTTGGCTGTATCGTCTGGATAAGCATTTTTCTCCATCGCGAGATCAATCCGACCCGGTGGCTCGGCTGGCTGCTCGACCGGGCAGGCCTGTAAGCGTCCCGAACGGCCAAGCCACCATTCCCCTTAAATCAATAACCCGCCCCGTTCCTTATGGCGAGCGATGACAATTTCGCTGTGCACCGAAGTGATCCCCCGAATCGACTGAAGCTTTGTCATATACCGCTCGGCATGCTCCGGATCGTCCAGCAGGGCGTGGACATGCAGATGCGGCTTGCCGCTCATCTGGTACACGTTCGTGATTTCCTCGTCTGCCGTCAGCTCGCCGATCACCTGCTGCATGCTTTCCCATGTGACTTCGATATCAAAATACATCGACAGCATTTTGCCCGCTTTCAGCGGATTCACGGTAATCGTGAACCGGTCGATGATGCCGTTGCTGACCAATTGGTTGATCCGGTCGCGGACGGCCGCGCGGGTCAGGTTGACAAGGCGGCCCAATTCCGCGTTGCTCAGCCGCCCGTTCTCCGATAAATGCTTCAGAATCCGGGTGTCGATCTCGTCCAAATTTTTAAATTGCATGCCATTCAACCTTTCGGGGAAACTTTAAGCTCATTATATCATATACAATGTAAAGTGAACATGTACATATATTGATCGAAAGTAAATAATGTAGTATACATATGTATGTAACTAGCACGAAAGGAGTGAGAGGTTTTGACCATCATGGCGGCGGAAATTTTATTGATCTCTATCTTGGCGGGCATTGTCGGTTCCGTCCTTGGTCTCGGCGGAGGCATCGTCGTGACGCCGGCGCTGACGCTTCTGTTCGGCGTAGACATCCGACTTGCCATCGGCGCAAGCATCATCTCCGTTATCGCGACTTCGAGCGGAGCGGCGATTGCTTACATCAAAGACCGGATCACCAATGTCAGAGTCGGCATGTTTTTGGAGATCGCAACGACGGTCGGCGCGGTTACCGGGGCATTCCTGGGAGGTCTGATGTCTCCCGCGGTACTGTATATCATCTTCGGGCTGCTGCTGCTGTATTCCGCGTTGGCGATGCTGAAGAAAGGGAAGAGCGAGCTGCCCCAGGACGTTCCGATGCATCCGTTAGCCCAAAAGCTCAAATTACAAGGCGCTTACTATGACAAGGCGTTGAACGAAAACGTCTCTTATCACGTGGACAATGTGTACGGCGGCTTCGGAGTCATGTACGGCGCCGGCGTCGTATCCGGCTTGCTTGGGATCGGCAGCGGCAGCTTTAAGGTGATGGCGATGGACGTGTTTATGAAGCTCCCGCTCAAGGTATCCAGCGCCACGAGCAATTTTATGATGGGTGTGACCGGGGCAGCCAGCGCGGGCGTGTATTTGTTCAGGGGGGACATTGATCCCGGAATAGCCGCTCCCGTCGCTTTGGGCGTATTGATCGGAGCGACGGCCGGGGCCAGAATCATGCAGCGGATGAAAAGCACGACGATCCGCAAATGGTTCGTACCCGTCCTGACGTATGTCGCCGTACAAATGATCCTGCAAGGAACGGGGGTTATCGTATGAGCCAAGGGGATGGACATAAAGCGGGCGGCCGTCCGATTGCCGCCGTGGAGCTCAGGATCAGCCAATATTTGCGGGCGGGAGTGCTTCTCAGCGCAGCCGTCATTTTACTGGGGCTGGCCCTCTTCCTGATTCTGGGGGACAGCGGATACCCGGGGCGGACGTTTCCGGCCCGTTTGCCGGACATCGGGCAAGGCTTGCTGCAGCTTAAACCGTACGCCATCATTTTGACGGGGCTGCTGCTGCTGATCATGACGCCTGTATTCCGGGTAGGAATATCGATCTTCGTCTTCTTGAAGGAAAAAGATTATTTATATGCGTGCATCAGCCTGCTTGTTTTTCTCATCCTGGTCGTCAGCTTTTTACTCGGCAAGGCTTAGCGCGTTGACGGTGTTCCAGGAGGTGTTTCCGATTGAAGCCTGCGATACGAGGGCGCCCGGATTTTCTGCTCTTTTTTATCACCATCGTGCTTGTCTGCTTCGGTCTCGTCATGATTTTTAGCGCCAGCTCGCCCCAGGCTGTCCTGAAGCATGGAAATGCCTCGTACTACTTGTTTAAGCAGGGAATGTTTGCATTGGTCGGAGGCTTTTTCCTGCTGTTGTTCATGCGTCTTCCTATTCAACTCTGGAAGAGGGCGGCGCCGTTTCTTCTGCTGACCACGCTGCTCTTGCTGATCCTGGTGCTGATTTGCGGTACGAACATCAATGGCGCGAAACGGTGGTTTGCCGTCGGCGGGTTAAATTTTCAGCCTGCCGAATACGCCAAGCTGGCGATCATCGTTTATTTAGCGGCCTTGATCAGCAGAAAAGGGGAGGCTGTCCGCGTGTTTAAAACGGGATTGCTTCCCTTAGTGATTGCGGTAGGAATTGTCCTCCTGCTTGTCCTGCTGCAGCCGGATTTCGGCACCGTGATCATTCTCGGCTTTATTGCCGGCGCGGTCATTGTGACGGGCGGCGTAGATTTGCGCCATCTTCTTGTTCTGGCTCTCGGACTTCTGCCGGTGCTTGTTCTCCTCGTGGTCGGTAAAAGCTACCGGCTGGAGCGCCTCGTTTCGTTCGCCGCTCCGTTCGATCACCGGACAGACTCCGGCTATCAGCTTGTCCAGTCGCTTTATGCTCTTGGGCATGGCGGAGTCACGGGGAGCGGCTTGGGCCAAAGCGTCCAGAAGCTTTTTTATTTGCCGGAAGCGCATACGGATTTTATCGCTGCGGTGATCGGCGAGGAATTGGGTTTTATCGGCACCTTGCTACTTTTTGCCATGTTTTTCGTCTTTATATTGCAGGGCTTTATGGCCGCGTTCAAGAGCGAGGATCCGTTTGCCTTCCTGCTGGGCATGGGAATCGTAACGATGATCGGCATTCAATTCGTGCTGAACATCGGGGCCGTTACCGGCAGTCTGCCGATTACGGGCGTTCCGCTGCCTTTTATCAGCTACGGAGGCTCCTCCTTAGTATCGTGCATGGCATGCACCGGTATTTTGTTAAGCATCTCGCGCGACAACAACCGCAGGCGGCAGGAGCGATTGCGCCAATCCCAAGAATCGAAGATCGAGGTACCCGTATGATATTTTTGGATAAGCTGAAAAAAATAGACCGCGGCATCCTTGTATTTATGCTGTGCTTGGTGGCCGCCGGCACGGTGGCGGTTTACCGGGCCACCGCAGGGACCAAATTGGATGGTCTGCACATCAGCAGCATGATCTATTTCGGGGTCTTTTGCGTTCCGATGCTGCTGGTAACGGTGCTTAATTACCGGTTGCTCACAGGCAAGCTGGCTTACTACTTGTATGCCTTCGGCATCGGCATGCTTGCCTACGTTCATTGGAAAGGGCACGTCGTGAACGGGGCGGCCCGGTGGTTAAGCATCGGCTCCGTGGAAATTCAACCCTCCGAGCCGGTGAAGCTGTTTACGATTCTGCTTGCTGCGCATCTGCTGCAGAAGCGGCAGGGAGAGAAGCTGCGCTTCGTTCAAGATCTCCTGCCCGTCTGCGCCGTATTTGCGGTACCCATTCTTTTTATTTTGAAACAGCCGGATTTGGGCACGGCTCTCGTATTTGTGGGCATCTTTTTCGGGATGATCTGGACGGGAAACATCCGGTTGTCGTATATGCTGACCGCCATTGGCGCTGCCGGGATTGCGGTAGGGTCGGTGCTGTGGCTGTATTATGCCGACCGTGAACTGCTGTCGAAGATCGTCAAGCCGCATCAGATGGCGAGAATCCAGACGTTCCTGGAACCGGGAAGCGATCCCCAGAAGTCGTGGCATTATGAACAAGCGCGGATGGCTATCGGTTCGGGCCAATTGCATGGAAATAACGAACATTACCAGCAGCAGGGGTTTGTCCCTTATGCGTACTCCGACTCAATCTTTGCGGTTGTTGGCGAAAAGTACGGGTTTTTGGGCGCGACGATTCTGCTCATGCTGTATTTTTTGCTGATCTACCGGATGGTCGGCATTGTTTTGGAGACGAAGGAATTGGCGGGCACTTACCTGGTTGCGGGGGTGACGGCCATGCTCGTTTTTCAGATTTACGTGAATATCGGGATGCACATCGGATTAGTTCCGTTAACCGGCATCTCTTTGCCCTTTATCAGCTACGGAGGAAGCTCGCTGCTCACCAATATGATTGCGCTCGGATTCGTTCTAAGCGTCAAAATTCATCAGGGCCAGTTTGAATAAAGCGGTTCTTCGCCTCATTTGCACCGGATCTGCACATTATCTTCATTTTTTCCTAGTATTCTTTCTTGAAGAGAAGGCCGGAGGGGAATAGAATGATAGGGATAACGAAGGAAACGGGAGAGCAAGCGATGCATAGAACGATATTGATTGTAGAAGACGAGCCTATTTTACGCGAAATTATGAAGGATTATTTCATCAACGAAGGCTATGACGTGCTGGAAGCGGGGGACGGGAAAGAAGCGCTGTCGCTCTTTCAGGAACGCGAAGTGCACTTGATTATTTTGGACATTATGCTGCCGGAGCTGGACGGCTGGTCCGTGTGCCAGCGCATCCGCAAGAGCTCGAACGTTCCTATCATTATGCTGACGGCCCGGGTGGACGAGGACGATACGCTGCTCGGATTCGAGCTGGGCGCGGATGACTATGTGACCAAGCCGTACAGTCCGCCGATTTTATTGGCAAGAGCGAAGCGGCTGCTTGAGAGCAGGCCGGTTCAAGAGTCCGCGGGCGATACGTTGGTGAGCAGCGGCATTGCGGTGCATTTTCCTTCCCGTACCGTCACGGTCGACGGGGTTAACGGCAATCTAACGCATACCGAATTTGAAATATTAACGTACTTGATGAAAAACAAAGGAATCGTCATCACAAGAGAACAGCTCATTACGAAAATTTGGGGCTATGATTTCGCAGGCGACGACCGCACCGTCAACAGCCACATCCGCAATTTGCGCCACAAATTAGGGGATAAGTCCAAATGCATCATGACGGTCGTGCGCTCGGGCTATAAATTCGAGGATCACGCATGAGGATCGGCATCGTATTGAAGCTGTTTTTGCTGACGTCCGCGTTATGCATCCTTATTCTTACGATCATTTTTGGCGGGCAAGCCGTATTTTTCAAGCAATTTTATGTGCATCAAAAAGAGGAGGATGTCAAGACAGCCCTTCAATCTTACCGCCAGGATTACCTGAAGCATGCCGGGGACGCACAGGCCGTAGCCAAGCTGGAGCAAGATTTCTATCGAAAGCATGGCACCTGGATCACGGCATTGGACGCCATGGGCAATTTGAAATATACGGACGATTTTTACATGGAGGTCCGCTTGAAGCGCTCTACTGACACACCCGCCCTTTCCAATAAAACGATGACCATCCCGCTGTACAGTGTCATGAATGTGGAGGATTTCAGTAAAGGCGGTCCGTTTCTTGAACCATTTATTAAAGAGGGGCAGCCAATTGCCATGGAAGGCATTATGGTGAAAAATCGGTTGTTCCCGCAGCGGATGGGGCCAAGGGCATCCAATCTGAGAGAGGAAAATCGTCTGGAAAATCAGCAGCTGGTGAAGAAGGAGTATGAAGTCGTCCCCCGATTCGAGAATCCGGTCAAATATCATGAAAAGTATCCCTCTGCTCTGGTCCTCGGAACGATTACAAAGGTCCAGACACCGGAAGGTGCGGGAGCTGCGCGCTATACGAACCATTTGTATCTGGAACGGGTCAAAGCTTTTCAAGCGGATCTTCTCTACGGAGACTATGATGACCATTCGAATGCGGTCCGGATCGTGAATTATGAAGAAAACAATGTAAATTACAAAATGTTCGTGGACCGCATTGAAGATCCGACGGGGGATCCCACGTACATTTTCGCGATGACCTCGCTGCAGCCTGTGGATGAAGCCGCAGGGGTGATGCAAGATTACTATGTCTATATCATTATCGCCACACTGCTGCTCGTGCTGCTGGCATCGTTCTATTATTCCCGCGGGATTGCCCGTCCTTTGCTGCGCATCAACCATACGACGAGAAAGATTGCGGACCTGGACTTTTCCGAAAAAATTCCGATCACAACCAAGGATGAGATCGGCGATCTGTCCCGCAATATTAACGAGCTTTCCGACCGGCTGCATTCCTATATCGCACAGCTGCAGCAGGATATCGAGAAAGAGAAGCAGCTGGAGCATACGAGGAAAGAATTTATTTCCGGCGTATCGCACGAATTGAAGACACCGCTAAGCGTAATCCAGAGCTGTCTGTCGATTCTGGGGGACGGAGTGGCGAGCCACAAGAGAGACCACTATTTCGCCGCCATGGAGAACGAAGTGAAGAAGATGGATCTGCTGATCGTCGATATGCTCGATCTGGCCAAATACGAGTCAGGGACGTATAAGATGAAAATGGACTCGTTTGCGATCGATGCCGTCATTGGGCAGGTATGCGGGAAATTGGCGATGGACATCGAGCAAAAGCAATTGCAGCTGCACCTCCGGCTGTCCCCGGCTGTCGTGGTTGCCAATCAGCATCGGATCGAGCAGGTGATCGTCAATTTCTTAACCAATGCCATTCGGCATACGCCGGAACGAGAAGCCATTCACGTTTCGACCGTCGAATCGCACGATACGGTGACGGTACGTGTCGAAAATAAAGGGGCGTCCATTCCAGCCGAGCATCTGGAGAAAATCTGGGACCGGTTTTACCGCGCCGAGCCTTCCCGTCATCGTTCCACGGGAGGAACCGGGCTGGGGCTTGCGATCTGCAAGAAAATATTGGAGCTGCACGGGGTGCCTTATGGCGTGACCAATACGGCGGACGGCGTGCTGTTCTTCTTCTGCTTGAATAAGAAAGTGTAGAACTTCGGTTCTGCACTTTTTTTGTATGCTTGCAGCTCTCGTAATTCTTTAATTCATCTGAATACGATCTGCATTTCATCTTTATCTTTCTCTATTAATCTATCGATAGAGAGAGGAGATGGATGGAGTGGGAAGCAAGAAAAGAGCAAGATGGGGCGTGATGCTCGGTGCCGCAGGGCTGCTGTTTTTCGGGCTGGCGAAGGTGACGGCTTTTTCGGAAAAGGAGGTCGTGAAGCCGGGCGGAGCGCCTGCGGACACGAACGCGGCAGCCTCGGCCGACGGCAAGCCGCAAGGGAAGGTCGTCTACTTAACATTTGACGATGGCCCGAGCGAGTGGACGGGGCAATTTCTCGACGTCCTGAAGCAAAATAACATCAAGGCGACCTTTTTTATGCAAGGAAGCAACTTGAAACGTACCGAGCTGCAAGGCCAAGTAAGACGCGCCGTACGGGAAGGGCATTACGTCGGCGGGCACAGCATGACCCACCAATATAAGAAGCTGTACGAGGAGAAGCAATTCGTGCCGGAAATGAAGCAAACCTTGTCGCTCATCCGGCAAATTACGGGCGAGAATCCGCATTTGGTGCGTCCGCCGTACGGTTCGTCGCCGGGATTAAACGATAAGCGCCTCCGCGATCAAATTGCGCAAGCGGGGATCAAGGTGTGGGACTGGACCATTGATTCGAACGATTGGAAGCTCAAGGGGCACCCGAACGAGATCGTCGACAATATCAAGAAGCAGACGAAGGCGGATCTGGAGGTCGTACTCATGCACGAAAAACCGCAGACGCTGCAAGTGCTGCCGGAAATCATCGATTTTTATAAGCAAAAGGGCTACAAGTTCGCCGTATATGACGAAACGAAGCATTTTCACCTGAATTTCATGAAGGATCATCGCTTGTAAAATCATAAAGGAGTGGGAAATCGAAATGGTAAACAAATGGACGGCAATCGTACTGACAGGGGCTATCGCATTCACGCTCGCGGCCTGCAGAAATGAAGAACGGGAGCAGGGCCTGGCCGCTGCAACCCGCGACAAGGAAGCGGCAGCAGCGACCGCCGAGACTTCGTATAAATCGATGTACAGCTCAAGCGTCTTTCTCGGGGACTCGATTACGGAAGGACTATCGTTCCATGGGATGCTGGATGACAAAAACGTGATGGGCAAAGCGGGCGCGACCGCCATGTTCGCCTTGGAGGATGTGGACGACTTGGCCGGCCGAAATCCGAAGCACGTATTCATCCAACTAGGATCGGACGATCTCTTATGGCCTACGGACAATCCCAAGCAATTTTCGCTGGCGAACTATGCGAAGCTGATCGGAAAAATCAAGGAAAAGCTGCCGAAAGCCAAAATTACGATTTTATCGGTCACGCCGGTGACGGCGGAAGCGGAGAAGAGCGAGCCGCGCTATAAAAACATTGCGGATTACAATCAAGGCCTGAAGGAGCTGGCCGCCAAGGAAAAGGTGGGTTTCACCGACGTATCCCCGATTTTTGCGGCTCATCCGGACCTGCACGATACGGACGGCATCCATATGAAAGCCGAATATTATACGCAGCTGCTGAAGCTTTTGCAGGATCACGTGAAATAGGAGCTTCCGGCAAGGAGTGAACGGGCATTGGTATTCAGCAGTCTGATCTTTCTATTCTTGTTTCTGCCATTGACGCTCTTGGTTTATTATGTGTCGCCTGCCGGGCTGCGGAATGCTGTGCTCCTCTTCGTCAGTCTGGTGTTTTATGCGTGGGGAGAGCCCGTATATATCGTCATCATGGTCTTTTCGACCCTGTTCGATTATGCGAACGGGCTGCTGATCGACAAGTACAGAAGCCGTAAAGGCATCGCCAGAACGATATTCATCGGCTCCATCGCCGTCAATCTGGGGATTCTCGGCTTCTTCAAATATTACGGCTTCCTCGTGGACAATCTCAACCAGCTGTTCGGCTTGTCGATTCAGGCGGCCGCGCTTCCGCTTCCGGTCGGCATCTCGTTCTATACGTTTCAGACGATGTCTTATGTGGTGGACGTGTACCGGGACAAAATCCCGGCGCAGCGCAACCTGCTGTCGTTCGGCGCCTATATTACGATGTTTCCGCAGCTTGTTGCGGGTCCGATCGTCAAGTACGGCGATATTGCGCACCAGCTCGCGGGCCGGACCATAACGCTGGACCGGTTCGGCGAAGGGGCGGAGCTCTTCATCAGGGGGCTTGCCAAAAAGGTGCTTCTGGCCAACAACATCGGGCTGCTGTGGGCAAGTGTGAAAGCGACGCCTGCGGACGAGCTGACCGTGGCTTCCGCCTGGCTCGGCATCATCGCCTTTACGTTTCAGATTTATTTCGATTTCAGCGGCTATTCGGATATGGCGCGCGGCCTCGGCAAAATGTTCGGGTTCGATTTTATGGAAAACTTCAACTATCCGTATATTTCCAGAAGCATTACGGAGTTTTGGCGCAGGTGGCACATCTCGCTAGGCTCCTGGTTCCGGGAGTACGTGTATATTCCGCTTGGCGGCAACCGGATGGGGATGCTCAACCAGCTCCGGAATTTGCTCGTCGTATGGCTCCTAACCGGATTGTGGCATGGGGCGAGCTGGAATTTCGTCGTCTGGGGCTTGTATTTCGGGTTCTTCGTTACGGTCGAAAAGCTGTTTCTGTTAAGGTGGCTGCAAAATAAACCGCGCTTTGTCGGACATGGGTATACGCTTGTCATCGTCATGGTCGGGTGGGTGTTTTTCGAATTCGAGAAGCTGTCGTCAGCCACCGCCTATATCGGGACGATGTTCGGCTTCGGGGCGCATGGCTTGGCGGACAACCGCACCTGGTACGACTTGTCGGCGAATCTCCTGCTGCTGGTCGTCTTGGCTTTATGCTCGACTCCGCTTCCGGGAAAAGCGATGACCCGGCTGACCGAAAGGTTCCGGAGGACAGGCGTAGTCGCCGCTCCTGCGGTCTATTTCGTTCTGCTGTTTCTGTCAACGGCTTATTTGGTCAATGCCACCTATAACCCATTCCTCTACTTTAGATTTTGAAGAGGGTGATCTTCATGCATAACATGCACAGGTACAGCAAACGTTCGCAAGCGATGATCGCCATGCTGCTCCTGTTTTCGCTCGGGGGCGTCATGCTGGTCAATCTGTTTAAGCCAAGCAAATCATTTTCGGAAGCGGAAAACCGGAGCTTGGAGCAGCTTCCGCCGTTTTCGTTTCACAGCTTGGTTTCGGGAAAGTTTACTGCCGGCTTCGAGAAATATATCTCCGATCAATTTATGGCCAGGGATTTCTGGATCGGCGTCAAATCCGATGCGGACCGGGCCATGGGGAAGAAGGAGAGCAACGGGGTTTACCTCGGGAAGGACGGCTATTTCATTCAAAAATTCACTCCGCCCGCAGACGGGGATTTGGAGAATAAGGTGAACGCGATCCATTCCCTGGCTAAGGCTGCGCCTGGATTGCGCATGTTCGTCATGCTCGTACCTACCGCCGCCAGCGTGCTTGCCGATAAGCTCCCGGACTACGCGCCAGCGGGCGAGGAGCTGACGTATCTCGATCAAGTGAAGCAGGCGCTGCGTAGGGATATTCGCTTTGTCGACGTATATCCCGCGCTTCATGCGCAGCGGGAAAGGTCCGTCTATTATAAAACCGATCATCACTGGACGACAAGAGGCGCATTCTACGCTTATCAGGAGCTAGGCAAGCGGATGGGACTGACCCCGAGGAAGGAAGAAGACTTCACCATCCGCCAAGTGACGGATGAGTTCTACGGCTCGCTGTATTCGAAGAGCGGCTTCAGACATGTCGAGCCCGACAGTATCGAGCTGTATACGCTGAAGGCGGGCGAGAGCTGTATCGTAGAGTACGTCGATGAGGGTCAAAGCTCGCATTCCATGTATGCGATGGACAATCTCGGCAAGAAGGACAAGTACACGGTATTTTTTGGCGGCAATCATTCCTTGATCAAAATAACGACAGGCCTTCGCGACGGAACGAAATTGCTGGTGGTCAAGGATTCGTATGCCAACAGCTTCATTCCTTTTCTAGCTTCGCATTTCAGCGAAATTTATGTCGTCGACCCGAGATATTACGAGAAGGACTTGAAGGCGCTCATGCAAGAGCGTCAAATCCGCGACGTGCTGCTGCTGTACAACGCCAATACGTTTTTTGAGGATCCGTCGTTGAACCAACTGGCGGAGTCGCCGGAATAAGCCGGAAAGGAGGGGAAGATTGATGGTAAGCTTATTTGCAAAAGCGAACGGGAAGCGCTTGATCCCGCTGCTGGTCATTGCGGTCCTTTTCGCCGCCGTGATGATCGGCTGCTCCGGCAAACCGGAGGGGGGCCGCAGCGATGTGACGGTTGCCGAACTGGCAGAACGGCTGAAGCAAGCGGTGAAGCTGGATGAACTGAAGCAGCGGGACAAAGAGACGCTTCAGCGGTTATATCATCTCCGCGGCGATGAAGTCGAGGACTTCGTTCTGTATACGGCCGTATCGAATGTGAAAGCGGACGAAGTGGCTGTCATTCAAGTGAAGGATGCGGCCCAAGCGGAACGCGTCAAGCAGCAAGTATCGAAAAGGATCGATGCGCAAACGGTGAAATTTAAAGACTATCGCCCGGAGGAGTACGCTTTGGTCCAAAAGCATGTCTTGAAGAGCGAAGGCCGCTTTGTTCTATTTGCCGTATCGAAGGACGCTGACCGCCTGGAGCAGCTTTTCATCGAGGCACTTCGTCGGAGTTGACCGTGCCGCCTGCGGAAACACAATGCATTTGTCCCTGAACAAAAGTGGAATTGCCGCTGTTCAACAGACGGGAACCGTTATAATGTTATACTTGCGAATGAACCGGACACGGGTCCGGTTCGCTTGGTTTCCGAGGGAGGCGTAAGGCATTTGGAACACATGTGGAAAATGTGCGTGATCGACGATATCAAAACCGTAGTCAACGGGATTGTGAATCATATTCCGTGGGAGGAACACGGAATCCGCATCGCGGGTACGGCTTTCAACGGGGAGGACGGGATTGAACTGATCCGTTCGGCCAAGCCTCACCTGATCTTGTCCGACATCCGCATGCCGAAGCTCGACGGATTGGAAATGACCCGCGCCGTTGTGTCGCAAGGCGAGTTGACCAAAATCATTTTCTTTAGCGGATATTCCGACTTCGACTACGCCCAGCAGGCCATTCGCTTGGGCGCTTTCGACTTTATTCAGAAGCCGTTTACCCCTGCGCAGATTTTGGAGGTCGTGTTGAAAGCCAAGCAAGCGCTGGAGCTTGAGATGCTCCGGCACGAGCGGATGACGGAGATGGAAGGTCAAATCCGGGAAAGCATGCCCCTGCTCCGGCAGGAGTATTTCCGGCTGCTGCTTCGGTACCCGGCCAGTCCGCTCAGTGCCAGACAGCGCTGGGATTTCTTGCAGATCCCGATTGCCAAGCAGCATTTTACGGTGATGCTTGTTGAAATCGATCATTTCAAGGAACGGAGTCAGGCGCTTCCCGTCAGTGAGGTGGAGCTGATCCGGTTCACCATCCAAAATATTATGGAGGAAACGATCGCTGCCTTTACGACGGGACTTGTGTTCCGGGAGGACGTTCATCAATTCGCGGCCATTTTGAATCCGTCCCCCTCCGAAAAAGCGGAAATGATCGCCGAGAAATGCCGGGAGCATATTCATCGGTTCACGCAGCATACCGTCTCGATCGGATTAGGCGGCGAGGTCCGCGAGGTTCACGAGATTTCGCAGTCCTACCAACAGGCCGTGACGGCGCTTTCCTACAATTTTTATACGGGAGGCAACAGCGTCTACAGCTTCAGCAATGTGCCCCGGCAGAAAGGGCTGTCTCCGAGATACTCCGCGGAAAAGGAAAAGGAGCTGCTGTACTGTATCCGTTTGGGCAACGAGCAGAAGGCGCTGCAGTGTTTGGAGGACATATTCCGGGAAGGTCAGCCGGCCGGCGTTCCTCCGGAGCCCGGATCGATGAAGGCCGTGTACTACGAGCTGATCTTCTTGATGAACCGGGTCGTGGCCGAGAAAGTGCCTCCCGCCGAAATGGCCGAGCTGGAAGCCATGCTGCCGGAAATGAAACACGATACCTCCCTGACGCTAAAGGAACTGCAGCGCCAGGTGACGCAGCTGTGCCGGCTGGGGTGCGAAAAAATCCGCAGGCAGCAGAGCAGGGAGGCGAGCCAGCAGGTGGACCAGGTCATCGCATATATCCGCGGGCATCTGGACTTGAACCTCACGGTCGGGGAATACGCCAAGATGGTGTATTTGAGCACGAGCTACTTTTCCAACCTGTTCAAGAAGGTAACGGGGATGACGGTGACCCAGTTCGTCACGGCGGAGCGGATGGAACGGGCTAAGGAAATGCTTTCCCGGGGCATGCAGATTCAGGAGATTTCCTTGGCGCTGGGCTATGAGGACCGGCCTTATTTTACGGAGCTGTTCAAGCGGCACTGCGGCATGACGCCATCGGAATTCAGACAGCTGTACGGCAGTTCCAAATAAGCCTGGATATCGAGTTCCGGCCTTGTTCCACAGTTGCATTATCCCCTCAGGAAAGTGAGTTTCTCTCTCCTGCGCCAAGACCGCTTTCTCTTATAGTAAGAGGAAGAAGAGTCATAAGGGGAGGATGGCAAGTGACGAAAAGAAGGGTTTTCCATTCCTATGTATTCATCGCGCCGAGCTTGGTGCTGACGCTCGTTCTGGGAATATATCCCATTTTGTGGGCGTTTCGGTTTATGTTCTACGATTATCCCGGCTTCGGTGTTCCGAAGTTTATCGGCCTCGGCAACTTTGCCCGAGTGATGGAGGATTCCCAATTTTGGCTGTCGGTATACAATACGTTTCTGTATGCGGCCGGGAAAATCGTCGTCACCATCCCGCTGTCGCTTATTTTGGCCGTGATCCTGAACCGGGCGATGAAGGGAAGGCAGCTTCTCCGGGCGATCTACTTCATGCCGACAATCATCAGCGCATCGGTCATGTCCGTTGTGTTCGGCATTGTATTTAATTCGTTCAACGGCATATTGAACCAGTATTTGCTGAGGCTGGGATTCATATCGCAGCCGATCGAATGGCTGGGTCCCGATTATGCGATGACTACGGTCATTATCATTGCGATTTGGGGGGCGATCGGGAACTATATGATCCTGTTCATTGCCGGGCTGCAAAATATTTCGGACGATCTGTACGAAGCGGCCTCCATCGACGGCGCGAACACGGTTCAGAAATTTTGGTTCATCACCATCCCGATGCTCGGACCGATTCTGCAAATGGTCATGATGCTGATCATCACCGTCTCGCTCAAGGGCTACGAGAATATTATGGTGCTGACGGAAGGAGGGCCTTTCGGCAAAACGGAAGTGATGTTCCTGTACGTGTACAAGCTGTTCTTCCCGGTTTCCACGACGAATGCGAACGTACAGCAGATCGGCTACGGAAGCGCCGTAGGCTTCGTGACGGCCGTCATGGTCGGCTTGATCACGCTGGTTTATTTTGCGCTATCCCGCAGACTTAACAAACTGTACTAAACATTCGTTCACGGAAAGGGGAAAATACAAGTGAGCACAACGAAGCTGCAAGTCCGATTCTCCGCCTATGCTTCGCTTACGGTTCTATGGGCATTTCTGCTTGTTATGGCGGTAATTACGCTGTTTCCGGTTATCGTCGCGATTCTGGGCTCCTTCAAGACGAATCTGGAAGTGACCGCCGGCGCGACACTGTTCCCTAAGCAATGGTTGTTCTCCAACTACGCGGAAGCGTGGAGAAAAGCGAATTTCGCTTTGTTTACTTGGAACAGCGTGTTTGTCAGCGCGGCAACGACCGTCGGAACCCTGCTGGTCACCTCTATGGCGGCTTATGCGGTGGACCGGGGGCATTTTCCGGGGAAAAAGGCTTACGTCGCCCTGCAGGCGAGCACGATGTTTATCTCCATCGGAGCGGTCGTCCTTCGGCCGCAGTTTGATCTGATGGTCGCGCTTCACCTCAATCAATCGCTCTGGGGCGTCGTGCTGATTCTGATCAGCGCTCATGCCACTGCGTTTTTCATGCTGATCGGCTTTTTCAAGGGAATCCCCAAAGATCTGGACGAAGCGGCCTATATCGACGGCTGCAATTTTTACAGCGTGTATTGGCGCATTGTGCTTCCGCTGCTGAAACCGGCGATCGGCGTAACCGCGTTGTTTACATTCCGCAACGCATGGAACGAATACATTCTGCCGTTTGTGTTCACGATGAGCACGCCGAAGCTCCAGACCTTAACCGTCGGCTTGACGAATCTGAAATACGGTGTCGGCGCGGCGGCCGAATTGCAGCTGATGCTGGCCGGAGCCTGCATCTCCATTGTGCCTATGCTGGTCGTCTATATGTTCGCCAACAAATCGTTTATGCAGGTGACCGCCGGCTCGCTCAAAGGATAGCAGGCCCGCTCCGCACCGGACGACTCGAAAATAACTCTGGCCTGTGCTAGAGTTATTTTGGTTTAAGCAGATTGAGCAGACAGTGGAGGAAAGAGATGAACCGGTTCATTTATCGTTCGTCCTTGAAACAAAGAATGTGGATGGCCTGCATTTTGCTGACGGTCCTATGTATCGCGGCGACAGGCGTCATGTCGTATTACATCGCTTCGCGGGTGACGGAAAATAACGCTTTTCAGCTGAGCCAGAACACGTTGAACAAAGCCGTTCAGGTGCTTGATGAACGTCTAAGGCACATTGTC
Organism: Paenibacillus ehimensis NBRC 15659; assembly: GCF_004000785.1. Taxonomy (GTDB): domain Bacteria; phylum Bacillota; class Bacilli; order Paenibacillales; family NBRC-103111; genus Paenibacillus_G; species Paenibacillus_G ehimensis. Next base: position 29,483 of record NZ_BILX01000054.1, read on the forward strand.
GTCTCTTCGTCGACGATTCTGATCAGCGAGCCGTTCAAGCAGATGATGCAGGATGCGGCCGTGCGGAATTCCGCGAACTATTACCAGCATTTATCCGCGCTGCAGGCCTTGTTTACTCAGATCAAATTAAACGAGTCGTCGATCGAATCAGTGCTGATCAGCACGCCGGTCGGGGAGTTTTATCCGACGAATGCGGTGCGGAATGCACAGGTGGCGTTCAACCGCACTTTCCTGTACGAGCTGCTCAAGGAGCGTGACAGCCCGTCCGTTTGGGTCGGAAGTCACGAGGATACGCTCTTTACCGGGCGCAGCCGCGTCCTCTCGCTGCTGCTCAAGCCGTATACGGAAAGCTCGGGCTCGGATGTCTATATCGTCATCAATATTAAGGAAGAAGCGATCAGGCAGGATGTCTACCAGGATTTTTACAGTCAGAGGATCGACTTTCTTCTGCTCGGAAGCGAAGGACAAGAGGCGGTGACTATGTCGCGGGCTTTCGGAGATTTAAACCGGCAATCCGGCTTCTTAAGCCAAATGGCCGACCGGAGAGCGGGACATTTCGAATACGAGCTGCGTCGGCCGTTCAAGTCTTCCTTGCTCGTCAACTACTCGCATCTGAAGCTGGTGGACGACTGGATTTTGGTCAGCCTGCAATCGAAGTCCGATCTTCTCAGCCAGATCACGTTAATCAAATGGTTGATTGTTCTGATCATGGGAGCTTGTGTCGTGCTCGCCTTTGTATTCTCCCATGTGCTGACCGCGCGGCTGCTCAAGCCGCTGTACAAGCTGCAAGGGCTTATGCACAAGGTGGAGCGCGATAATGCGCTGGAGGTCCGCTTCGAAAGCAAATTCGATGACGAAGTGACGCAGGTGGGCGACAGCTTTAACCGGATGCTGAAGCAGCTGGCCGCTTTGATCGAAGAGGTGAAAATGTCGGAGCAGGAAAAGCGCAAATCGGAAATCAAGGCGCTGCAGGCCCAGATCGACCCGCATTTTTTATATAATACGTTAAATACGATGCTGTGGAAGTCCGAGACCGCGGAGAAGCACGACGTCCGGGAGATGATTATGTCGCTTTCCAAGCTGTTTCAGCTCGGGTTGAATAACGGGAACGAGCTGACAACGCTGGACAAGGAATTGGAGCACGTGAGGCAGTATATGGAGATTCAGCAAAAATGCTATGAGGGTTTGTTTACTTATGCGATCGAGCTGGAGGATCCGGCACTGGCTAAGCTGCCTCTGATCAAGATCCTGCTTCAGCCCTTGGCGGAAAACAGCATTCTGCACGGCTTTGAGCATATGGAGCAGGGCGGATTCATTCGGATCGGCGTGGTGCGGGAGGGGAGCAGTCTTAAGCTGAGCGTGGAGGATAACGGGCGCGGCATGAATGCCGATGAGGTCTTCGGCGAGCTTGCGCAAAAAAGCGCCGAGCGGTCGTCCTATGCGCTGTCCAACATATACAGCCGGCTGCAGCTGTATTACGGCTCCGGGGCGTCCATGGAGCTGACGAGCGCCCCCGGGGAACGGACTGTCGTCACGCTGCGCATTCCGCTCGATGTAATAATAGCAGTTTCCTCCTCCATGGATAGTTGAATTGTCCTTCCTGAGACTGGGCAAAAGTGTTCTATAATACGAACAGAACGTAGAAACCGTTAATTCCATGGGGGAGGATTGCTGCAATGAACAAGAAAGTGTACATCCCGGCGGTAAGCGCGCTGCTGGCTTTATCGCTCGGCGCCTGCTCGGCTCAGCCGGAGAAGCCGTCCGCATCAAGCAGCGGAAATCAGGACGCGAAGAAAACCAAGCTGACGTATTGGACCAATGACCGTTCCGATGCGGACTATATTAAGCAAGTAATCGCCAAATTCAACGAAACGAACAAAGACAATCTGGAAGTCGAATTAAACGTGATGGCGGACAACTACGATCAATCCGTCGATATCGCGTTTGCAAGCAAGCAGGCGCCGGACATTCTGCGGGTCGATTTCAACAAAGTCGTTCCTTGGGTGAAGAAAGGCTATCTCGCTCCGCTGGACGCTTACCTGAGCGACGACATGAAGAAAAAATTCGCGAGCACGCTTGTCGAAGAAAAAAATATATACGAAGGCAAAATCTACAGCCTGCCGAACGTAGGGCAAATCTGGCGCCTTATCTATAATGTGGACCTGTTCGAGAAAGCCGGCATCAAGGAACCGCCCAAAACGCTGCAGGAATTGGTGGCCACGGCCAAGAAGCTGACCGAAGCGGGCAAGAGCACGGGCGCTTACGGCTTCGCAGGCAATTTCAAAAGCGCCACGGCGATCGATCGCGTCGCTTATCCGATCGCGTCGCTGAGCGGTACGGATGTCGTGGAGGGCTATAACCTGAAGACCGGCCAATACGACTTCGGCGCTTACAAGGAAATCGTACAAGCTTTGAGACAAATGAAGCAGGACGGCAGCATGATGCCGGGCGCCGAAGGGCTGGATATCGATCCGCTTCGCGCCCAGTTCGCCCAAGGCAAGATCGGTATGTACATTAACCATTCGTCCGAGCCTGCGGTCTACAAGAGCCAATTCCCCGCGCAAGTCAAATGGGCCGCAGCCCAAGTGCCGACGATCGACGGAACGGTGAAAGGGGCCGCCCTGGTTAACGGGGGCGCTTACTTGTCCATCAGCCAAGATTCCCAAAACAAGGACAAGGCTTGGAAGTTTCTGGAGTATATGTACAGCGATGAAGTGCAATCGGGCTACCAAGAGAACGGCTACGGCGTATCCATTCTGCCGCACGTTACGTCGACGGCGAAGAAAGCGAACATACCGGGGATTGAATATTTCAATCCGACGAAATACGACGCCATTTATCCCGCTGCCCCTACGTTTACGGTAGAAGGCAAGGTCGAAGGGATGAAGAAGTCGGACACGCTGACCAAATATTTGATGCAAGGCGGAGATTTGGATCAGGTGATCAACGATCTGAATACGCGTTACAACGCGGCGCTGGAGAAGGTAAGAGCGGCCGGAGACACGAAGTCGAAGGGGGATCCTGCCTTCGAGTCGGCCAAGCTGCAGGGAACGCTGGCGAAATAGGCTGATCAGACAGACAGCCCTTACAAATGAAGGCTTTCATTTGGAGGGCTGTCGTTTTCGCTTTTGAAGATTAGGACAGCCTCGGCTTTTTGAATAGGCTCATGCGCCTTCGCATTCGTCCACACGGCGCGCAGCGTTTTTTAATATGCTATGAAGGATGATGCTGATCCGCATGCATATTAAACCGTTGGAGGAGAGAAACGGTGAGGAAACCTTCGGTCGTTTTTCACGAAGAGCCGCTTGTAGCAAGCTACGGGCAGGCCGTATCCGTGCCGGAATGCAGACAGCTGATCGAGCTAGCCAGACATCAGCTGGAGCCTGCCAAGGTGATCGGGGAAAAGGAAGTCGTCGCCTCCGAATTCCGCAAATCGGATTTTGCCTGGTTTCGCCATGATTCGCATCCGCTCGTGCGGGAAGTGTGCGAGCGGCTCGCGGCCCTTGTGGGCCAGCCCCTTCATTACGCGGAACATCTGCAGATTGCAAGATACGGGGCCGGAGGCAGGTTCGGAGCGCATTTCGATACGTACGACCTGAACACGGTAGCCGGCAAACAGTTTTACGACGAAGGAGGCCAGCGTCTTTATACGGCGCTCCTGTATTTAAATACCGTCGAAGCCGGCGGGGAAACTTATTTTCCGGAGTTGAATCTGGACATCGCGCCTTCGGAGGGCAATTTGATCGTCTTCGAAAACTGCAAGCGAGGCACCAACGAGCGGCACCCGCTCTCTTTACACGGCTCCCGCGAGCTAAGGGAAGGGGAGAAATGGATCGCGACCTTATGGTTTCGGGAACGGCCGCAGTACGAGCCGCGTCAGGCGTCGCCCGATCCGCAAGAGGCCGCTCCGTCCGTTCCGGCGATGCTGCCCCCTGCGAAGGAGGAGCCGCAAGCGGAAGCCAGGAAGCTGCATGAGATTGTGGCCGCGCGCAAACAGGAGCAGTCCCGCCCGGGCGAGCCGGCGAAGCTGCAGGCCAAAGTCGTGGCGATGGGGGGCTCCGGGAAGCGGGAAATTCAAATGCGCGGCTTCCGGGTTACGACGGATGTTATAGCCGAAGCCGGAGAGCCGTATGCCTTGGGGCCAAGTCCGGCGGAGATGATGCTCGGCGCGCTGGGCAGCGGGATCGCTCAAGCCGCTTTGTCGCTGGCTGCCTCCCGGGAAATTACGCTGCACTATCTGGACGTTGAAGTAGCGGGCGAGCTGACCGCGGTTGACGCCTGGACTCCGGCGGCTCTTCGCAACATTACTTACAAGCTCAATATTTTGTCTCCGGACTCCACGGACGAGATTCTGAGGCTGCATAAAGCGGTTGAGAGGTCATGTTCCAGCCTGCATCTATTGACCGACCCGCAGCCGGTCAGCGGGAGCTTCGCTCATATCAAAACCGCCCAAAAACTATCATGAACGCTCATGATAGTTTTTTATTTGAACCAAAACTTGACACCTGCAGAACGTGTGGTGAATGATAGATAAAGAATTGATTCCAACACCCGGAGGGCTGCAAATCCCCCGACGCGAACGATAGGGAGTGGAATTCATGAAGCATTCCAAGCTTTATCACTCCAGGATTGTGCAACAGCAAAATAATACGTTTGTGGTGGAAGGAGCCGTTTATGTGCCGTTGGCGTCTGTAGAGCACACCGAGTTTTTTGGCTGGGGGCTGGCGGTCAGAACGGGGCTGCGCGGAAGTCCAAAGTAAGGCACGGACCTTTAAACGTTCAGCCGGGAAAGGCGCCAAATGCTGTCGCGTTCACGACTCCTTGGCGCCTTTCCTTATTTAATCGTCGCCCCTACGACCAAAATGCGGATTACTGCCAGTTTTTCACTTTGAATGTTTCGAATTTGGACGGTACGGCAACGTTCACGACCACTTTTCCGCCGCCGCCGTTAACGGCGCTGACATATTTGCCGTTGCTTAAAGCTTTGGCCTGAATCGCTTTTTCTTGAGGCGTGTTGACAACATAAGTGATGGCCACTTTCTGAGCCGTGCCGATCGAAGCGGCGTTTGCCACTACGGTGCCGTCGGCATTGAAGGAAACAAACTTGCCGTTGGTCCGGGATTTTAAGGCGAAATACTGCGCGTCCACCGGAATCAGATCAAATTTGCCCGCTTGGTCCGCCGAGCTGGCGTTGGCCGTTACGCTGCCGTCCCCATTCACTTTAATCCACGATCCATTGGCCGACTGAAAGCTGACGACAGGCGCCGCAGCCGCTTGATCGGCGGACGGGGCCGCGCTTGCGGCAAGCGAGAAGGATAACGCCATTACGATAGCGAACAGGAAAAGCGGAGCTTTTTTCAATAACATTTTCATATGATAACTCTCCTTTTTATTCGTTTGATTTAGTCTTCGCGCTTCGTGCCGTGCTCTTGGAGTTAAGGGTAAAAACCCGTCGTCCTCAGACGATCCTTGCGCGGAACAATCCGTGCCACCTCATTCACCTCCTTTTGATGTAAATTATTACAATATATGTTACTAAATCCAATGGTTAGAACTGTCAAAATGAAAAAGATTGCCAACCATCTGGCACGAAAGGCCGGAGAGCGGCAATCTTTTTATACGAGACGGGAGCGGATTTCCGAGAAGGCGGCTTTTCAGAGCAGCATGCGGATGCCCGCTATGACCATACACAAGCCCCCGTATACGACAATCCCTTTCAGAAAAGCAAAAAAATGAAACCGGTAATTTTTATAATCCTTCATTCCTTTTGTTCCCGGAATAACTAAAAAATCCGGTGTGATGAAGCAAAAAAATAAGCCAATCGACAACGATCAGATCCACCAAGCTGACGATGGCAAACACGAGAAACGGATGCAAAAAAGCATGGATAAAGGCGATCTCACCGTAGTGCAGCGTGGAAATAAACGGAGCGATAAGGAGAACCGCTGCAAACGGTATCCCGATCGCCCTGGTCAGCTTCGTTTCCTTCGACGATTTCGGGGGGACGGAAAGCCGAATGCTTTGGGGATAATCGTTTAACAGCAGCCGAGGGTTGTAAGCCAACATCCCCAGAACACCGAAGCAAAAAAATGCGGACAGCAGCATGCCTTCGATGAAAATTTGCGAAAAATTCAGCATAAGCGCCTACCTCCACAAGGATGGGTAACATGCAAAATTGAGGTTCGTGCCACGAGTATCAAGCCGTCGCCTGTAGCCATCGTATTATTTCGGGCAGCCGATTATTCCTGCGGAATGGGTTCACGACACCCAAGGGAAGAAATACAAAAAAAGTTTCCCTGTGTAAAAATAATTGGTTATGTACAAAAATGTTCCAATCGTGTAAACTTGGGGTGTACCCAACCATTGGAAAAAAAAGATCATCGAAAGGAGATTGTCGAATGGAACAATTTACTTTGCCGGAGCTGCCTTACGGATATGACGAGCTGGAGCCTTATCTGGATGCCAGAACGATGGAAATTCATCACAGCAAGCATCATGCAACCTATGTAGCGAATTTAAACAAAGCGCTGGAGAGCTATCCGCAGTTTAAGAATGCGACCGTTGAGGAGCTGATCAGCAATTTGAACGATGTGCCGGAGGATATTCGGATGGCCGTCCGGAACCACGGGGGCGGGCATTACGGTCATAGCCTGTATTGGTCCATTATGAGTCCTAACGGGGGCGGAGCTCCTTACGGAGATATTGCGAAGGGGATCGAAAAACATTTCGGCAGCTTCGAGCAGATGAAGGACGAATTGACGAAGGCGGCAATCAGCCGTTTCGGATCGGGCTGGGGATGGCTTGTTGTCGACGGAGACAAGCTGGAAGTGACCAGTACGCCGAACCAGGATACACCTTTCATGGAGAAGAAAACGCCGATTTTGGTCGTTGACGTGTGGGAGCATGCTTATTATTTGCAGTATCAGAACAAAAGACCGGACTTCGTGTCTTCCTGGTGGAACGTCGTCAACTGGGAAGAGGTCAACCGCCGATACAACGAGGCGATCCGTTAATTGCGGTCTTGGTCGAAACGGACTAGCCGCTTCCGCCGATTTGCGCAGACAGGAGGTCCGCACAGTGAAGCTTCAAGTAAATTCGAAGGATCTGGGGGGCATTTACGAGGCTTTAACCGGCCTCAGCCGGCTGTCATGCGAACAGGGGCTATCCCGGCAAACGTATTCGGTGCCCGCAGCGAGAGGCACGGTTCATTTAAACCGGATTCGCCTAAGAGAAGGCATGGAGATCAATTGGTTTGGATGCGAGCTTTCGAGAGCCTGTCACTCTGGACGTCGGAGTCGATTATCCGCACTTGGAAATCGCTTATACGCTGTCCGGCCAAGGCTGCTGGGAAACCGAAGGTAACGCCCGAAGCTACAGCTTATCCCCGGGCCTCTCTACGCTCGTTTACATCCAGGATAAGAAGCTGCACACGGAGCTTATGCCCAAAGACGATTTCCTGCATACGGAGCTTCGCATCGATCCCTTAAGCTTGGCTTCAAAGAGCTGTTCGGCACGACGGTATTCGGCTATGTGCGCGCGCTGCGAATAAACGAAGCGCACAGCCTGCTGGAGCAGGGAAAGGTCAATGTCAGCGAAGCGGCCGGGATGGTCGGCTATCATAATGTAAGCCATTTCTCCCTGTTGTTCCGCAAAACGTTCGGCTGCATCCCGAGCGAAGTGTGCAAATCTTAAAACGATGCAAGCGTAGCATTGCAGCCCGCCTCTATGGAGGATAGGCTGCTTTTTATTTTTGGTGCCGCCTGCGGCTCAAAATTGTGAGTATTAACACACTTATGGAAAAATTACTAAAAATATCTAAAAATCTCAATCGCTTTGTCCGATATACAATGAAAAGTGTAATCTGGAATGAATTTGCAGAAAATCAAAGATTCCGCGGATCATGGAGACGGAACGGAAGGCAGGATGAACGATGGAGCATATGGACGAGCAGTGGCTGGAGCTGATAAGCAAGCAGGAGCAGGAAGAACGCCAGAAGGCGCTGAAGTCGGCATTGACGGCAGAGAATGTCAGCCGGGCGGTTCAAGCGGGCGAGCTTGTGCTGGGCGACGAGACGATCAAGTTTTCCCGAATGGAAGTGGTGCCCGGACAAGTGTTCATGTTTGTACCGGATTCCTTCGAGCCGATGCCGGAGGATTACGCCAGGATCAAATATCCGGCCGACCGTCGGCCGAAGCTGATCTATACCGACTCGACGCTGGAGATTAACCTGACTGTCAATCCGACACCTAACCGGATGGTAAACGACGAAATGGAAACGTTCGTCAAGGATCTCAGCTTCATGATCCGGCGGATGCAGCCGAATGCCAAATGGCACGGCGAAGGCGTCCGCGAGGTCGGCGGCCGCAAGATGGGCTTTTACGAATTTTCCGTGCCGGTGCTGGACGGGGTCATGTATAACGGCATCTTTTTCATTGAGCTGGATGGAAAAGGCGTCTTTTTTGGCTTGAACTGCATGGAGAAATATATGGAGCAGTGGCGCCCGATCGCTCACGGCATCATGGACGCCCTGCAAATCAATCCGAAGCGGGAAGGAGAGGAATAAAGGGTGGCAGAACGGTCTTATGCGACTTATCAGGATCTGGAAGTTACGCCTTTTACGTTCGAATCGATCCAAGAGCTGGCGATCGTCAAGCAAATCAACGAGCATGCCACGCTTCGCTTGACGGGCATCGTCCCGGAAGAGCTGAAAGCCAGCTACATGGAAATGAGCCATGCCCGGATGAATATCGCCGTTACCCAAAAGACCGAGCAGGGCGGGAAAATCCACCTGTTTCAGGGCATGATTATGAGCATGCAAATCCATCAGGTGCGGGACGTTTACCAGCTGGAGCTGGAAGCCGTGTCGCTGTCGTATCAGTTCGATGTGACGCGGAAGGACCGCACGTTTCAGGACGCCGGAATGGCCTATTCGCAGCTGGTGGACCAGGTTGTACAGGACTATGACGGCGCGGACGTGATGGATGCAGCCTCGAACGGCGCTGCGATCGGCCGTGTTGTACTGCAGTACCGGGAGACGGACTGGGAACTGCTGAAACGGCTAGCCTCCCACTTCCACACCGGGCTGGTGCCTGCCGTCGCCTTCGATACCCCCAGAGTCCACTTCGGCGTTCCGGACCTTGGCTTTAAAGGGGAAGTGAACGCTTATCATTATCGCGTGCACAAACGGATGGAGCTGTATCAGGAGTCGGTGCGGGGGCTTGTGCCGGAGTTAAGCGAGAGCGATTGCATCTTTTATGAAGTGGAAACCGATCAAGTGTTCGAGATTGGGATGGAAGTGACGTTTGATCGCCAGCGGCTCGTCGTCTATGAGGTTCGGGTAAGCATGCTTGACGGGCTTCTGAAATATACGTACCTTCTGGCGACGCGTCAGGGCTTGAGCCGGCGGAAGCAGTACAACATGGCCATTGTCGGGGCGTCGCTGCAAGGGAAAGTGATTGCGGTGACCAAAGACAAAATCAAAGCGCATTTGAACATCGATCCGGCGCAGGACGCGGGCAAAGCGTTCTGGTTTCCTTATTCGACGATCTATGCTTCGGAAGACAATGCCGGCTGGTACTGCATGCCCGAGAACGGAGACGATGTGCGAATTTATTTTCCGACGCACAAGGAGGAGGACGCGATTGCGGTCAGCTCCGTGCCGAAGCCGAAGTCCGAAGCCGGAGCAGCAGGCGGCAGCGGAAGCGATCCGATGGAAGACCCGAGCATCAAAACGATCAAGACCAAAAACGGCAAAATGATCGTGCTGGCCCCCGACCACATTCTCATCACGGGCGACGGCGTGTCGATCACGCTTAGCGATGCAGACGGCATCTCGATTGTCAGCAGCAAAAACGTGACGCTAAAAGCGGCCGAGGAAGTGACGATGACCTCGAAAAAAATAACGATTTCCGCCCAGGAAAAAATCGAGTTAACCTGCAAGGCCAGCTCCGTCGTGCTGGAGGACCGCGTCGATGTGAAAGGCACTCAGGTTCATAACAACTAACGAAGCGCACGCTTGCGCGAGCGGACAAACGCCGGGGAGGAGAAACCATTGCAGCAGGAACCGTTAGAACGATGGCTGACGCAGGAGGTTGCGCCGCAGCGGGAGGCATTGATTGGACGCATGGGTGCGGAGGTCCGGGAGCAGGCCGAGGCGCGCATTCGGGAGTGGATCGAGCCGTTCCGCAAGCTCTGCCTCCGCATTCATGCGATGCAAGAGGCCGGTGACAAACGTCCCATCGCCTACATCCACGTCTCATATTTGCGCTCGTGGCTTGGACAAGGAAAGCTCATGTGCAGTCTGGAAGCATACGACGATACTTGGTATCTGGACCGGGCGGCTTGCATGGAGCTGCACGAGCTGCCTTGGCTGTATGATCATTTGGAAAGGTACCGGAAAAAAATAGACGAGGCGCGCAAAAGCTACGGCGCCGACATTTTGCCCTTGGAATGCGACCGCGTCTGGATGGAAGATGTCTCTATCGCCGGCCATTATGTCGTCAGCCTTGTCCGGGCGGCCGCTTCGCGCCTTGTGGAGCTGCCGGAGTTTCAGCGAATCGAGCGGGCCGCTACGTTCCGCATACGCGCGGGCGAGTACCTTGATCTGAGCGAGGACGTATGGGTAGAAGTACGCGAGGAGAAGGATGCGGCAGCGATCCGCGCTTCGCTGGAGCGGCAGGACGGCACGCTTTTCCGCTATCAGGACTGGCGTAAGCTTGATTTGAGCGGCGGCCGCTACGAAGGAGCCGATGTGGCTTACAGCCACCTGACCGGCTCGAATCTGACGGGAAGCCGCTTGAACAAAAGCGTCTGCTTAGGGGTTGATTTTAGCGGCAGCCGCATGCAGGACGTCGATCTGAGCCAAAGCGTGCTGTATGACGCCAACTTCAGCCATTGCGACCTGCAGGGGGCGAATTTTCAGGAAGCCGTCGGCGGCGAGCCGCTTATTCATGAAGGGCAGGTCATGGGCACCTTCGGCGTCAGCTTTGCCGGAGCGAATTTGCAGGGAGCCAACCTGATGTTTGCGGACTTGGAGCGCGCGGACTTTCAAGGAGCCGATCTGCGTGGAGCCAAGATCATCCTGCAGGAGGCGGCCAAGTTTGCGCTGAGCGAGGAGCAGAAACGGCAGGTGCGCTGGATGGAAGAAGACGAAACGGGGCGGCTGGTGGAGGTTCGCAGCTAGACCCGGGCGGGGGAGGAAAGAACGGGCACATGTACTATTTTCGTTTGCAGCAGGACAAACGGTTCATCGACGGCTTGCGGCTAGAGCAAGTCAGCCGGGATATGGAGATGAAGGAGCGGAACATTGTTTTTGTGAAAGAGGACGGGGACAAGCCGGTTTACCTCGACTTCATCGACTATCCGCGGCTGCTCGTCTCGGACCGGCTGAAGGCGCTGCTTGAGAAGTACGACGACCGGCTGCGGTTTCAATCGGCTATCGTGACCGGACGCAGCACGCAGCGTCAAGACATCTATTGGTTTATGGAGCCGGGCGAGCTGGATTGTTTATCCGCGAGGACGCAGGTGGATGCCGGCGGGACCTGCCGACGCTTGGTGCTGGCGGCCCCCAAAGTGCGGCGGGAGCGCATTTTTCGCGTGGTGGGCTTGCAGGAGGATATGCTGATCGTCCGGCTGGATATCGCGGAAAGCTTGCTCAGACGGGCGTTTACGGGGCTTCATTTGACCCCGGTGGAGTTGGATTAGGAAATGGCTTTGCTAAAGCAAAGCCCAGTAACGCTTACGAAGTAGGCTTTGCAATAGCAAAGCCCTGTAACGCTTACGAAGATGGCTTTGCTAAAGCAAAGCCCTGAGGAGGGAAACAAATGCCTAGTGTCATATCGTTCAGAAAGCCCGCCGGGCCTACCGTAGAAGCGCCGGCGGGGCAGGAAGCCAGCTATGTCGTAAGAGGAGCGATACTGGAGTGCGAGTGCGGCAGCAATCCGAATCTGCTCAATCTGCCCACGTGCCATGGCGCATATATTCAAGGGCAGCCGCTCATGAATGTCGCGGACAGCAAGCCCATCGTCAATATACCGGCCACCTTCGGAGTATGCGAAGCGCTGGATGCGCCGTGCGAGCCGCAGGTGAACATGGAGTGGATGAACGGGAAAGCGGACGTGCTCATCGACGGCAAGCCCGTGTTAACCAGCGACTCCTACATCATGTGCATGAAGCATGCAAGCGGGGTCATCTATATCGCCGACGACGGGCAGAAGAAAGAATAGCTTCGGCAGCGGCAGTCGGGTTTATGAGCCTTAGGCCATCTTTTACTTCGCAATAGATTTGAGGGGGATGGACGTGTCAAACAACGAATCGGATCGCCTGTCGGGCTTGACCGTACAGGACCTAGTGCTGAAATGGCCGTACGGAAAGCTGCGGCTTGAAAATATAAAAATGACGCGGTTTCCCGGAGCCCATGCCCGCATGCAGCTTGGGGGCATCATGAGCGAGGAAGACAGCCAGGCATTGGTGCGGCAAGGCAGTCACCGCGACACTATCGGCCTGTATGCGGCTCGCGAAGGGCAGCCGGAGGTGCCGTTGTTCCTCGGGCAGCTGCATGAAATCCAAGTTGACCGCATCCATGGCGTATACAACGTCCAAGTGGACGTCATCTCGCATACGTACCAGCTGGACGTGCAGCGCAAAAGCCGCTCCTTCCAGCATGCGGGCATGCTTTATACGGATGTGCTGTCCGAAGTCATCCACGCGTATCCGGGCGGAAACTTTCTGGAAACCGACGCGTTCCAGCGCGGAGCATCGCTCGGCGATCTGGTGCTCCAATACGAGGAGACGGATTGGGAGTTTATTCAACGGATCGCCTCCCATGCGGGCGCGGTGGTGACGCCGGACGTGAGCACGCATGCCCCGCGCCTGTGGATCGGCACGCCGTCGGGCAAGCAGCATGTGAAGCTGGAAGAAGGCGCCTACCGCATCCGGCATGACGTGCAGTCGTTTCTGACCGCGGTGGAAACGAAGGTCGAGCGGTTCCAGGAGGAAGATTTTACGCGTTTTATTGTCGCAAAAGACCAGTGGCTGGAGCTCGGAGCGGAGGTAGAGAGAAACGGCCGTCTGTTTGTCGTTGCGGGCATTCAGGGAGCGCTGGTCCACGGCATCCTGCAGTTCGAATACTTGTGCACCACCCCGGCAGGGCTGCGGCAAAACAAGCGGTATAACGAGAACCTGCCCGGGCTGGCGATGGACGGCAAAATTTTAGCCATCGGCGTCAAGAAGGCGAAGGTGCATCTGGATATCGACAAAATCCAGCCGGAGCACGAAGCGGTCTGGTTCCCGTACTCGTCGCCGACAAGCCATATTTTCCATGCCATGCCGCCGGTCGGATCGCGGATCAAGCTGTATTTTCCAACTCACGACGAAGCGGAAGCGATGCTGATTCAGTCCGTGCGGACGCCGTTTTCCCCGCAGGGCGAGGCGGCGGAGAAGGCGAATAAGAAAATGGCCGACACGACCGTGAAGTCGTTTTCCACGGGCGGAGGCAAGGAATTCGAGCTGGGGACGAAAGATATTTCATTTACGGCGAAGGAAGGCGCGCTGTTTATCAATATCGGCGAAGAAGACGGAATTACCCTGCAAAGCGATAAAGACCTCGTGCTGATGGCCGAGCAGGAGCTGTCGTTCAGCGAGCTGAAAACGTTCCGGGCCGAGGCGCAAGAAGAGCTGTGGATCGCGGGAGGCAAAAGCAGCATGATGCTGACCGACATGACCGACGTGATGGGTCAGCAGGTCATGATGACGGGCAGCGAGCGGCAGTCGTTCGAGCCGCTCAGCAACCCGGAAGCGGAACAGGCCAAGAGCGACAAGGAGAAGGACAGCTTTTTGGAAAAGCTGGGAACGGCGCTGGATGTGCTCAGCATGGTTCCGGGCCTTGGCATTATCGCGGGGGCGGCGAGCGCGGTCGTGAGTATTTGCCGTGGAGATTTCCTCGGCGCGGCCTTGTCCATCGGCTCGATGCTGCCGATCGGAGGCGCGGCGTTCGGGGCAGCGAAGCTGGCGGCGAAAGGCGTAGCGAAGGTCGCGGCCAAAGCGGCGGCGAAGGCAGGCGGCAAGATGGGCGCGAAAATCGGCCGGGCAGCGGCGAAGAAGGCGGTCCAGTTCGGGAAGAACACGCTGAACAAGGTGATGACCGGAGCCCGGAAGCTGAAGCAGAAGGCCGAGGAGCTGCGGGAGCTGCTGCAGAAGAAGCTGCAGGACATGCAGCAGAAGCTGGCGGAGAAGGGGAAAGCGCTGCTCCAGAAAGCGCTGGAGAAATCCGGGGCGAAGAAGGCGCTGACCAAGTTCAACCATAAGGTATTGAAGAATTTCAAGAGCACCCAAGGACTCAGTGACCGCTTCTGTAAATGGGGCTTTGAGCCGGTTGATTTGATCACCGGACGGATGATGAGCGAAGCGACAGACTTCGCCTTTCCGGGTCCGCTGCCGCTCCAATGGGATCGGCGCTGGATCAGCGACAGCGGCCATCGGGGATTGCTCGGTCATGGGGTGCATCACAGTCTGGATATGCGGCTGGAGGTGCTGGATGACTGCATCGGTGTACTGCTCGCAGATGGACGGGCGGTTTCGTTCGAGCGCTTGCACCGGGGACGGATGGAAACGCGAAACCCGAAGGAACGGATGGTTTTGCGCCGGGAAGGTATCGGGTATGCACTATTCGAGGAAGACAGCCGTCTGACGTATCATTTTGGAAAACAGACAGGGATGGAAACGAGATTTCGTCTGGAACGGATCGTGCGGGAATGGGGACATTCCATCGTGCTCTCGTACGATGACCGTGGCTATTTACAGCAGATAACCGATAGTGTGGGCCGGAGACTGGATATCCAGACGGACGAAGCCGGACGCATCACAAAAGTGACCCATGTGTACCGCGGAGAGCAGCGCGAGGTGCTGGTGCAGTACGGCTATAACGAGGCAGGGGACCTTATTGCGGTAACGGATGCGTTGGGACAGACGACCCGCATGTCCTATGAAGGTCACCTGATGCTCCAAAAGACGGACCGTAACGGGTACAGCTTCCACTGGCGTTATGACGGCCCGACAACCGGGGCTCGCTGCGTTCATACGTACGGGGACGACGGGCTGCTGGAAGGGCGTATCGCGTATCACGACGGCTTGAACGAAGTGAGCAACAGTCAGGGACATACGACGACGTATGAATACACCCCGGAGTATTATTGCACCCGGATCGTCGACCCGCTGGGCGGCGTTGTGCAGTATGAGTACAACGAACTGGGCGAGCTGCTGAGCGAAACGGACGAGGAAGGTCGGATTACGCGGTATGCGTACGACGGGTTCGGGCGGATCGTCGAGGAAGTGCAGCCGGATGGGGGCGTATGGAAGTATACGTACCGTGAAGACGGAAGATTGGAGCGGGTGACCGACCCGGAAGGCGGCATTCGGGCATGGCAGTATGATGAGCTTG
>NZ_BILX01000055.1 GCF_004000785.1 Paenibacillus ehimensis NBRC 15659
CTTGCGCTCCCGCGCTTGCTCCCGGCTGCGCCGCCGCTGGCGCTCCCGCGCCTGCGCCCGCTCCCGGCTGCGCCGCTGCCTGCGTCCTCTCTCCACCGTCAGGTTTCGCCCCTAGCAGCAAGCTCGCCGTATCGCGAAGCTGTTGAACAAGCTGCCGCACGTTTTGCAGCAGCTCGCGGCTTTGCGGCGACAGCGAAGCATTTCCTTCCAGCTCGCGCCCTGCAAGCTTGCCGAGCTGCTCTAAGACCTCATGAAACGGCGGCCCCTGCACCGCCTGCCGCACCGAAGCAACCGTTTCCGGAGTCATGGGCAGTCCTTTTTGAAACGCGATAACAGCCGAAGGAAGCCATGCTTCTTGCGGCATATTCGGGGGCATTTGAGCCTGAAGCTTCGCAAACGCCTGCACATTCTCCTTCGTCAACGTTACTCCGGCCTGATGCAGAAGCTGCACCAGCTGCCGGTTTGCCGGAGAATCAGGGAGCCCCATCGTTTTCACGATATCCGCGAGAGACCCGTCCGATATTTGCGCGGTTGGCTGCAGCGGCTTAAGGACTACCTGCCCCCCCGGCGATTCCGGCTGCACTTGAAGCATTGTGACTTCCCCCGGCTTCAGCGGCGTTTCAAGCTGTGCGCGCACCTGGACTCCGCCGATATTGACTACAGCATCCTTCTCCGGTCCAACCTGAAGCACCATGCCCTTCACCACTTGCCCGACCTTGAGCTCCAAGGCTTTAGGCTCCGCCGCCTGCGCGTCGCCCGCCAATCCCCGGATCAATCCGCTGATATTCATCGCTGCCCCTCCTTCCATCTATACAAATAAAGCCGGCCTGGGCACCGCTTGTACGTCACCCTGCCGGCAGCATTTCCGGTTCATTGTATATATCGGCTAGCCGCCGGGCTTTTTTCAGCCTAGACTCACAACTATTCTAAAACAGCACCTGCTGTTCGTAAACGATATTTCTTAGAAACGTTTTGCGGTGCATCGGCGAAGGACCGTATTCCGCCAGACGCTCCCGATGCATTTTGGTCGCATATCCTTTATGTATCGCAATGCCGTACTCCGGAAATTTCATATCCCATTGCAAGCACATGCGGTCCCGTGTCACCTTCGCAATAATGGAAGCGGCCGCGATGGATTGGCTTAGAGCGTCGCCATGTATGACGGCAAGCTGCTCCACATCCACATCGACTTGCTCGGCATCGACAAGCAGCGAATCGGGAACGGGGTTCAGCTGTTCGACCGCCCGTTTCATCGCGAGTCGAGCTGCCTGCTTAATATTGATCCGTTCAATCGTTTCGACGTCCGCCACTCCAATTCCGATGGACAGCGCCTCCTGCCGGATCACATCGTATAACGCTTCCCGCTTCTTCTCGCTTAGCTTCTTCGAATCGTCGACGCCCTCGAGCACCAGACCTTTTGGCAAAATAACCGCGGCAGCCACCACATCGCCGAATAAGCACCCCCGCCCGACCTCGTCAACTCCGGCCACGAACGTCCTTCCATAGCCCCAGAGCTCTTGTTCGTATTCCAGCATTTTCTCACCCGCATTTCCTGCAACAAAATTCGACCTGGTACTCCGCCATGATGTTCCATTATACCGCAGGATTCGGGACCTGCCTATCCCCTAGCGCATAAAACCGCGAATTCAAGCTTTTTCTCGTTTCGTCCAATAAATGTAAAACCATATTTTTTCCTTCCGCCGTCAACGTATAGTACCCTGCAGAACGATCCAGATCCACGAACAAACGATCGTTATTTTGAGCAAGCCAAAAGTACAGCGGATGCTCTCTGCCATCCTTCAAGCTCAGAGCGATCGTCATGTCGGGGGGCCGGATGTCCAGCTTAGCCGCCTCCGCAGTCGCTTCCTGTATCGCTTCGAGAAACTGTACGATCGCATCCCGGGAAACGATCGAACTCGTGTTGCCCGACGAATCGGTAATGATCAGGCTCGCAATATCTTCCGCCCGAATGCCATGCGGTTGGCCCCAGGTCCGTTTTCCGGCGGCAACATCTTTTCCCGTCTCATGACTGCAAGCACTGAGCAAACCGATGCCGAACAAAGCGGCGACAACGGCCATCCGCATACGTGCTTTCCATCCGTTCATTCCGTTCATTTTCTCCCGCCTTTCAGCAGCCGTTACTCTATATACATAACGATACGTACAACCGTTTTGTTTCCTCGTCCCAACCGAAAATTTTCAAGGGCCTGTCCACGACGACCTTGTCAAAAAGAAAAGGACCCGATTACGGAGAACCATAATCAAGTCCATGAAATGTGCAGCGAGCTGCTGGATTCGGATGTAAGGTGAGAAGAACGAAATTCAATATATATACATAATATTGAATAATTATTCGTTTTATTCTAAACTTGCAAAGCCATCGCTTCATTATAATTGCGCATCATCCGGGTCACGGTTACCAGTCTGTAATTATTGTCAATCAAATGGGGAAGCAGTTTTTCGATGGCCTGTACCGTTTGGCTGCGGTCCTCGCCCGCATCGTCTCCGCTGCCGTCATGAAATAAAATAATATCTCCAGTCTGCAGCGTGTCCAGCACCCGCTCCACAATCGTGTCGGCCCCAGGAAGACTCCAGTCCTTCGTATTTTGATGATCCGGCCAGATCACCGTATGAAGCCCGAGCCGATCGGCCGCCTCGACGGTATGCTTATTGAATTCGCCATAAGGGGGGCGAAACAAGGAGGGCTTTATTCCTGTAATTTCTTGAATAATCCCGTTCGTGGTTTCCAATTCTTCGTACACTTCCTGCCTTTCGCATTTGGGCAAAGCGGGATGGCTGTACGTATGGTTCCCTATTTCGTGCCCTTCTTCAACCATACGGCGAAGGAGATCCGGGTATTGCTTGGCATAGGAGCCGATAACGAAAAAAGTGGCATAAGCTTGGTGTTTCTTAAACAAGTCCAGAATTTGCGGAGTATAGACCGGATTCGGACCGTCGTCGAACGTGAGCGCGATCTGTCGTTCCCGCGAAGGCAATTGGTAGATAATCAAGCGTAACTCTCCCTTCCAAAGGAAAATAGCAAGGAGAGGCGTTCGCTTCCTCTCCGAAAACTCATGGTCCTCGGGTCGGATCGTCCGGCAAGCCTTATTTTTCAACCGCTATCGCTTCGATGCCAGCGCCGTCTCCGATAATCGCTGGTACAAGACGCTGCCCAGCTCCTCCGCTACCCGGTACACGGCCAGAATACTTTCAACGTGGGTTTCAAGCGCATCCTGGTTTAATAATGGGCCGATGACAAAGCCGTTGTCCGCTCCGTCGAGCTCGTAAGAGTTCGGCCGCAGTTGGAAGCCCCGCAAGGAAGCGTTCGTTTTAAAATGATTTTCGCGTGCCCGCAAATTGCGGATCAACGGGGAATCCGTCCGGTTCACGCGTCCGGCTCCGGTGCAGTTCACCACGAGATCTGCCGTCAGTTCGATTTTCCCCTCATCTCCGTCCGCTTCTATAGATAACCGGCGGTCTGCCCGGCTATCCATACGAATGATTTTTGCCTGCGTGGCGGTAACAAGCCCTTCCGCTACAAACCGGGCAGCGGTCTCGATATATTCACGGGCCGACGGACGCTGGCCGCCCGACGTCAGAGCTTCGTTCTCTTCGCCTTCGAAGACGCCGCCCGGCAAGTACCCGCTTGAAGAGACAACATTAATGCTGCGGACAGCAGAGAGCAGCTTCGGGCGATTCGCAAGAAAATAGATCGCCTCAATCGCCGAAGCGTTCGAGCCTGCGATCAAGATGTCCAGCTTCCGGCCGAACGTTGTGACGCGCTCCGTAACCGCCTGTTCCAGACCGGCATAGGCATCCTCGTACAAATCGTGAATATATCCCTCGTCCACACTCAAGCCGCAGCTATTGCTGCGCGGGATGCATCCCGTCGCCAGCACGAACGCCCGGCCAAGAAAGCTTGAGTCGTCGGCAAGCCGGATCGTAAAGCCGGACTCCTCCGGTTCGACATCCGTTACCTCTCCCGTAATCAACCCGACCTTGGCCAAATTCCGTTCTTCGGCCAACTGCACCGTTTGGCGAAGCAAGCGCTCGACGTAGAAGCCGAACAGCTTCCGGGGCACATACAATCCGTCTACCTGCCCGCTCTCAAGCTGCTCCTTATAGCGAAATATCCAGGCCTGCAGCAATCGGTCTTCATGGTGCACGCCTTCATTGAGCAGCTCCTTATAATGCAGTGACAGCCAATCCCGGAACTCTTTCGGTGTCGATTGGGCAGCCGGTTCAATGAGCAAAAATCCGGACGGGCTTTGTTTCCCGTAAGGAATCCCGCGACCGAATTCGCCGAAACGGTCAATCATCACGATATCGATCGGCTTTTGTCCCGCTTCCTTGCCTGCTTCCAGCAACCGGTTTAAGACATGAATCACCACCCGGCTTCCCGACAAGCCTCCGCCGGCAACTACCAAATCGGCATGATTAAGGTTTATCATCGTTTCTCTCCCGCTCCTTTTTCAACTATCTTTTCCACGCAATCTGTCGATATAAATCCCCGGATTCGACCCTTCGATATCGATAGCGCCCACGACTCGCGCGTAGAACGGAGCCGCCTCCTTGGGACCGCCGATTATGGCATAGGCGTAGCCCATATCCGCCATCGCATGCAAGCAATGCAGCAGCAGCGCTTTGCCCACCTGTCCGCCCCGGTAAGCTTCGCCTACCCCGATCGGGCCGAAAAAATTCCGGTACGTCGCTTCATAGCAAGCAAAGCCGATAATTTCACCGTCCTGTGTAGCAATAAAGCTGCTGACTGGGGAATTGGAAAACGTAACGTCGCATTCGCTCATCCAACCTTTGCTAAAATTGGTTTGCACCCATTCCAGCACCTGATTTTTCTCATAAGCTCTCGGGCGGCGTATAAGGATACCCTTCTCGCGCAGTGCGTTAATATAGCCGTCCAACGGAGGCAGCTCATAAAGCTTTACTAATCTGTCCAGCATTTCCACGATCGCTTCACCTCAAAATGATTTTCAATATTACATCGCCGAATACGTCTGCTCACGCGTCTCAACCGTGACAAGGTTTCGCACCCATTTGCCTTGCCGGATGCGATAAAGCGTCATGCACGCTTTCACAAGATCTTCCATAATGACCAGTATAAAAATTTGCGGCAAGCTCCACTTCAAGACGAAGGCGCCGACTAAAGCAAGCGGGATGCCTATCAGCCATTGTCCGGTGAAATCAATCACCAACCCGGCCTGCAAATCTCCTCCGCTGCGCAGCACCCCGCTGATCCCGACGGCATTGATCGTTTTCAGCCAAAAAGTAAGCGCCATGATCATATACACTTGGAAGGCCTCATCGATTAATGAATCGTCGATCGCTCCGTACAATCCGATGATCGGGCGGTAAAACAACAGCAGCAGCGAACCCAGCGAGAGCGACAGGAGAAGACTGATCATTAGCATTCCTTTAGCTTGATCAATTACAGCACTAAAGCGCTGTTGTCCAAGAGTGTGGCCCAGGAGCACGGCCGTCGCCGTAGCGCATCCTTGTTCAAAAGCGGCACTGAAAGAATCGACGGTCGCCATCATCGACATAATAGCCAACGCTTCGGTCCCGATCTTTCCGTAAATGACATGATACAAGAAGATTCCCGTAGACCAGATGAAGCCGTTGACGGTGGCCAGCACGGATATCCGGACAAACTGTATTAAACGATCTTTGCTGATATAACGGATGAAATCGTTCGGAACGAACGCCAGGGGGTGTTTTTTGAAGTAAATCATTGAGGTGAGCAGCAAAGCCTCCGCCACACTGCTGATCAGCGTAGCATAGGCAGCCCCCATGATGCCTAACTGGGGAAACCCGGCTTTTCCAAAAATAAGAAGGTAGTTCAGCAGCACATTCAAGGCGACGCCGCCTATGCTGAAGTACATCGCTGTGGAAGCTTGACCGATGGCTCGAAGGCCAACGCCAAACACATTGACAATCGCTAAAAAAATGACGCTTAATGAAATGACGCCCAAAAAACTCGATGCGATTTCGGTAAGATGGCTGTCGGAAGTGGCCAGCCCCATCACGAGCGCCGGATTTGCGGTAAAAAAGACGAGAACCGGCAGCACGACAAGCGCAAACGCCATCCCGAAACTAAGACCCAGAATTCCTTTGACGCCGGAAAGATTGCCCGCTCCCCAGTATTGGGCGGCCAGAACGCCGCAACCGCTGCTGAGGCCGACCAGCAGCACAATCGGAATCATCATCGCTTTACTAACAATACCGACCGCAGCCACCTCGGTTTGTCCTAACGTCCCGACCATCAGGACATCCGACAAATTCCGCGACGACAGCATAAGCACCTGAATGATGACAGGAATTGCCGTCGCAATAAAACTGACGAAAAATGCTTTTTCAAACCCAAACCACTTTCTTGTTTTCATTCCGGTTCTCCCTATCGTATGTCTCTTCATCCTCTCGCCGACTGTCTTGCAGACCGGCGAACTTTATCGCCGTCACTATTCTCGTATTCCCGCCTGCACTCACTCCTTTTTATGGTTTACTCTCCATCCTTGATTTCCCCTAACCTCCATCAGGGAAACTTTATCTCATAATCCAATAAATAGTAAATACTATTTATTAAAAGGATATTATCAAATTTTTCCCATTGGAGCAATAGGTTTTTGAGGATTTGAAATTTATAATTTTTCATAAGAGAAACGTTGTTCAACAAGAATTGAAAGTTAGAAAAGCCTCTTGCGCCTTAACGCAGAGGCGGTCTCTTGAATCACAAACGCGCTTCTTTCCGGTCAAAATATCGGCAGCACATGGAAAAACACATTCGGCGAAGCAATTCGAAAATAATAGCTGCTCCAGCCCGCCCCTTTATTGTTAAAACGATTGCGTTGGCCGAACAACAGCCGCTCCTGTTCCAATTCCTCGAGCTTATCGACTCTGCCCTCCGCATAATCCAGCAGTCGCGCGCCTGCGCTCTCCAGCCTCGTGAGGACGCCGCCATAGCGGATATCGAGCACTTCCCATCCAAAAGGCTTATACATCGCATGCCATTGGTTCCGATGAGCGATCCGCAGCGCGTTGACGCGACGGGACAACTCGGGAAGCACATCCAGCGCCGCCTCTTTAAGCTTTTCCAGTTGACCGTTGTCGTAAGCCTGCTTCAGTTCGATGCCTAATTGGCTTTTTAACGCCAGCACTCTGCACAATTGCTCAGGCACCTCGAACAAATAATCAAGATCCGCCTCGGGATTGCGTCGTTCACGAATCGCTTGCTCCAGCCGTGCGTAATGCTCCGACAGCTCCAATCCCTCGATCTGCTTGTCGAACAAGCCTAACAGCACATCCTGCCACAGCAAAAACTTGGACGGATTGCTCTGCTCCGTATTGTCCGGCACGCTCCCCGGCGTTTCGTCCAAATATTTCAGATTAAGGAACGCTTCTGCTTCAATGCCCGTACAAAACTTCACTCGTTGATACAGTTGTTCCGTGCTCACTTCCTCCGCGTAAGCATGTTCCGCATACAGCTGAATGCCGAGCAGCGCATTGAAATGGTTGTTTTCCATGCCGTCGTCGCCCCACATGGCCGCATGTACCTGCTTCACACCCTCCTTTTTGCAGGCCTTCAAGGCCGCGTCGGAAGTTTTCAAGGAAAGCCCGTAGTTTGTGCCGAAGCAGTTCCACGTCCAGATGCCGCCGAGGAAAATCGGATTCTGACCTCGGCCCAATTGACGATGGATGTCAATCAGATACGAATAGTCCTTTTCTTCCGTATGGAAAAAGTCCCAGTAGACTAACCGCACGTCGCTGGGAAGCACGCTCACCATTTCCTCGGGAAGCTCCACGTTTTTCACGAACACGTAATGATCGCCCTCAGCCTTGGAAGCCATCTTCAGGAACATGTCTCCGTACATGCATGGCTCCAAGCCGAGCTTTTGCGCAATTTGGCGCACCTTGGACAAGTGCCCGATCATCACGTCGAACCGGTCCTTATAACCGAAACGGTCGAGGTATTTCCCCCTTCCCAGCTCCTCCGCTTCGTCCATGCCGATATTCACCTTTTTGCTGCGAAACGGAGCGGTTGCGGCTCCAAGCATTTTCTCAATCAGCTCGTATGTCGGCTCGTAATCGGACAGCAGCACGCCCCTCGTGTCCCGGTAGTGCGCCGCCTGCTCCCATTTCAAAAACTCCTCCAGATGCGCGTAGGTCTGGATACTGGGATACGCCTCGATGCCAAAGATGTCCGCATAGTCATCTATCGCTTTCAACTCGGCGAACGAATATCTCCCCCGCATATAACCGAAATAAGGCTCGCCCTCCAGCTCATACACATCTTCCATGTAAAGCACCATCGAGTTGAGCCCCATCAGGGCGAGCTTGTGAATCCATGCCTTAAAGCTGTCCACCGTCAATACCGCATTGCGCGACAAATCGAATTGCGGCCCGATCGCATCGAACTGCGGATGCTCCTTGATATGGAACGATTCTTTCTCGCCGTAATGCTGAATAAACAATCCTAATGCGCGAAAAAATTCGTGCTTTCTTCCATAGCGGATCGTTCCTTGCCCTTGTTCCAGACGAACCTCCAACACATTCGGCGTCCGTTCCACGCGCACCGGGATGCCGTCATCCGATAGCGTAAGCCGCAGCTCCTCCGCCAACAGCCCGATCCCGGCTGACACCTCTTCCGTTTGCCCTTCAAACTTTATTCTCATCGCTTCTCCCTCCAAACTGGTACGGAATAGAAAAAAATATTGATATGTAACATTATTACGTATATTATTATATTGTGAGGAATTATATTACGTCAACGAATAAATCACAAGCAGGTGAACGTCATGAACAATGCCGGTTTATTGCTGCAAAGCATGCTCGATACGCTGCATCCGGCTGAAAAACGGGTAGCCGAGTATATCCTTCGGCACCAGCAGCAAATTAGCCAAATTTCCGTGCAAAAGCTCGCCGAAGATACGGAAACGAGCGTAGCGACGGTCGCCCGGCTTGCCCAGCGCGCCGGCTTCAGCGGATACCGCGAGCTAAAGTTCGCACTGCTTGCTGCTACGGCCGCAATTCCGAAGAAAGACGACCATTTTGACGATATTCGTCCCGGCATGGACTCCGCCGAAGTGATCCGGCAGCTTACCCGCGGGGCAAAGCAATGCATCGAGGATACGGCGCTGGTCCTGTCCGCCGAACAGGTCGACCGGGCCGTTACCGCGCTGCTGAACGCTTCGAAAACGGCTTTTTTCGGCGTAGGCAGCTCTTCTTTCGTCGCGATGGACGCCTCGTTCAAGTGGATTCGCCTGAACCGGTGGAGCTTTGTTTACAGCGATCCTCAAGTTATGCTGCTTTCCGGCGTCCTGCTTCAGCCAGGGGATGTACTCGTCGCTATTTCCTACTCTGGAAAAACGAAGGAAACCCTCGAAGTGGCGGCGATGGCCAAAGAGCACGGGGCCACGGTGATCAGCATCACGCAGGTCGGCAACAATCCGCTTCATCAAATGGCGGATATCGGACTTTGGGTCACCGCGACCGAGGCGGGGATGAAACGGGGCGACATCGGTTCGCGTCTGGCTCAAACCCATGTGATCGATATTTTATACATGTCCATGATCAGCCGTAACTTTACCGACGCCGTACTGCAGCTGGAAGAAACCTACACCATGGTGCGCCAAAAAAGAAAGGGCTAAACAAAGAGCAAATGGAGGCGTTGCACGTGACGGAGCGCGAACGAAGAGCCGGCCGGCTGGTGCTCAAAGGGATGATCCTCGACGGAAGCGGCAGAGACCCTTTTAGCGGTTATGTCGTCATCGAGAGGGGCAGAATCGCAAAAGTATACGCCGAGGAGGAGACGGCCGCCGGATACGGCCATCCGGATGAGGCTGCAGACGCACCCCTGCTCGATTTTGGCAGCTCCTGCTTGACACCCGGCTTGATCGACATTCATCTTCACGGCGGCGCAGGCGCGGATGTCATGGACGGCAGCGCCTCCGGCCTGATCCGGATGCTCCGCTATTATCTCGCCCATGGCACAACCTCGATTCTCGCCACCACCTTGACGGCCTCGAAGCCGGACATCGACCGCGCGCTAGCCGCCGCTTTTTCCGTGCGGCAAACGGAGCGCATCGGTCAGGTGATCCAAGGCATCCATCTTGAAGGGCCGTTCCTCAGTCCCAAATGGCCCGGAGCCCAGCATCCGCAATGGCTTTGCAACCCGCAGACCGCGTGGCTTCGCGAATGGACCTCCCGCTTCCCCGGATTTCTTCGCATGCTGACGCTCGCTCCCGAACTGGAAGGCGCCCAGGAGGCCGTCGCTTTTGCCTTGGAGCAAAACATCATCGCCGCTTGCGGACATTCCGACGCTACCTACGATCAGGTGCGGACCGCTATCGGCTGGGGAATTTCCCATGCCGTCCACTGCTGCAATGCCATGCGTCCGTTTCATCATCGGGAACCGGGGGTTGTGGGAGCGGTGCTTCTGCACGACGAGCTTAGCACCGAAATCAACGTTGACGGGTATCATCTGCACCCGGCAGCCGTAGAATTGATTGTAAGACTAAAGCAGGACCGCGTCTGTGTAATTACGGATTCCATGCGCGCCGCGGGCATGACGGACGGCGTCTACCATTTGGCCGGACTGGAGGTGCATGTCAAGGAAGGGGCTGCCCGGTTCGCCGACGGTACGATCGCCGGAAGCACCATTCCTTTGGCGCAATCGGTACGAAATCTCGTGCAAACGCACGGAAAATCGTTGCCGGAGGCCGTGAAGCATGCGACCTCGATTCCGGCAGGAATCGCAAAACTGCACAACAAGGGACTTTTAAAAGCCGGGTACGATGCGGACCTCATCGTGCTGGAGCCCGAGCAACTGCAGGTGAAGCGCGTCATGCTTGGCGGGGATTGGTTTGATCCCGAATCCAACGACTTTGTCTAGGCATCGGGAAGCGCATATTCACAAGCATTCATTTCAGGGAGGGGTTCGCTTTGCAATCCATTGGTGTCATTGAGGCCATTTACCGGTATCCGGTTAAGTCCTTTCAAGGGGAACGCCTGAGCACGGTCGATATCGAGCGATACGGTCTCTACGGAGACAGAGGGTACGCTTTTATTGATCACACGCGCTCAACCGATGCTTCCCGCTCGAATAAAAAGCTGAACGCCAAATTTGTCCCGAAGCTGCTCGCTTACTCCAGCAAATACGTGGCCGACCGATCCGGCAACGAATTTCCGCCAGTGCAGGTTACCGCCCCCGACGGCCGGGTATTTCAATGGGGTGAGGAGCTTTTTGAAGAAATTCGGGCCGTCGTTTCTCCGCGGGAGATTTCTCCACAGAAATATTCGCCTGAGCATGACGACCTGCTGGGGGTTGATGAAGCAAACATTTTGCTCGCCACGGATGTTTCTCTGGCCGAGCTGGAAAAAATTATCGGCGTGGAAGCCGACATGCGCAGATTCCGACCCAACTTCGTCATTCGCTACGACGAACAAAGGCCTTTTGAGGAGTTTGATTGGATCGGGAAAACCGTCCACATCGGAGATACGAAGCTGGAGGTATACAAAAAATGCCATCGATGCAGCATGGTGAACGTGGATCCGGACCATAACACCGTCAACCCGACATTCCTAAAGCATATCGCCAAGCATCTGGATGCCTGCTTTGGGGTATACGCCAGAGTCGTTCGGACCGGAACCATTACCGTTGACGATCCGGTTTATTTGAGCGATTGATTTCAAATTAAAAAGAGCGATTCGTTCCTTTACGAATTCGCTCTACTTGATACATTCATTTTTCGTTCCCAACGCGCGCCGTGCCTCTCACAGCGCGCGTTGCCGCGTTTATGGACAGCTGTGGCATGGTTAGGCTGTCGGGGCATCTTCAGGCGCTTCCAGGCTTATTCGTCCCAGCTTGCCTGCCCTCAGCTCGCGCAGAATGGCGAGCGAGGCCTTCTCCAGATCCACCCGTCCTCCGCTCATCAGCGCGCCGCGCTTGCGGCCTACGGCTTCCATCAAAGCGACAATCGCCTCGGTATCTGCCGGGTCTTGCGGAATCTCTTCTACGCCGAAACGCTCTTTGACCGCTTGCGCATAATGCTGGGTCAAATAACGCATAGCGAACAGGGCGATTTCCTCCACCTGCAAAATCTCTTCCTTGATCGCCCCGGTCGCTGCCAAGCGCAGACCGACCGACTGATCTTCGAACTTCGGCCACAAAATCCCCGGCGTATCGAGCAGTTCCATCTCCGTGCCGACCTTAATCCACTGCTGTCCTTTGGTGACCCCCGGCTTGTCTCCGGTTGCGGCGATTTTACGTCCGGCCATCCGGTTGATCAGGGTCGACTTTCCGACATTCGGAATTCCGACGATCAGCGCGCGGATCGCTCTCGGATTCATTCCTTTGCGCAGCTGCGCCTGAATTTTTTCCGACAGCAGCTCCTTGCTGCGCTGCATAATTTCTTTCACCGGGTTGCCGCCTACGGAATCGATAGGGATCGCTTTCAGCCCTTGCTCGGCGAAAAACTCAATCCACTGCCGGGTAACCTCAGGGTCCGCCAAATCATGCTTATTCAGCAGAACCAAGCGCGGTTTGTTTTGCAAAATCTCATCGATCATCGGGTTTCGGCTGGATAACGGTACCCGCGCATCCAAAAGCTCGATCGCCATATCAATCAGCTTCAGCTTCTCCTGGATTTGCCGCCTTGCCCGTGTCATGTGACCCGGAAACCATTGGATCGTCATCTGAGTCACCTCAATCTGTTTACCTACTGCCGGTTCGGGCTGTTGAAATGAACCAGGCTGATTTTATTGAACGGCCAGAATATCAAATCGGCACGTCCGACAATTTTATCATAATTGACAAAGCCTACAGACGGGTCGCGGCTATCCGAGCTGTTCGAACGGTTGTCGCCCATTACGAATACGCTGCCCTCGGGGACTGTCTGCTCCGGGAAATTTCTTGTGTTATAGGGTCTCCCTTCCGAGGCGGCTTTATCCAACGCCGGCTTCAGATAGGTTTCGTCCACCAATTGGTTGTCCACGTACACCTTGTCGCCTTCGACTCTAACCTTTTGGCCCGGCAAGGCAATGACGCGCTTTATGTAATCTTTATCTTTGGTCGCATGAAACACGACGACTTCCCCGTGCTTCGGCGTCCCGAACTTGTAAATAAACTTATTGACAATGAGCCGTTCTCCCGTATAGAAATTCGGCTCCATGGAAGGCCCTTCCACAATGAACGGGGCGAAAACGAGCCAGCGTATAAAAAACACGAGGGCCGCCGCAATCAGCAGCGCTTTGATCCATTCCCAAGCTTCGTTTTTGACGGGATTCGTTTTTTCTACGGTTTGATCCTGCTCCATTAGCTTTCCTGCCCTTTCGCCAGAGTGGGTAAAAAACGAAAAGGGACTTGGTGTGCAAGCCCCTTTGTTTTCGTTATCGAATCTCTTGAATTCTTGCTGCCTTACCGCGCAGACCGCGAAGATAATAGAGCTTCGCGCGACGGACTTTACCACGGCGAGCCACTTCAATCTTATCGATCTTCGGAGTATGAAGCGGGAACGTTCTCTCAACGCCGACACCGTAAGAAATTTTTCTTACTGTGAACGTTTCGCTGATTCCGCCGCCGCGGCGCTTAATAACAACGCCCTCGAACAGCTGGATACGCTCGCGCGAACCCTCGATAACCTTAACGTACACTTTCAAAGTGTCGCCAGGACGAAAGCTCGGAATGTCGCTGCGCAGTTGTTCCTTCGTAATCTCTTGGATCAAGTTCATGGATGACTCCCTCCTTCCACACAGGTGTTCATGCCGCTGCTAATAGATGTCGGTTCTTCGATGTCACGTGCAGAGGACCACCGTATTCAAGCAAATTGCCACAACGTTTTATATAATAGCATAAACTCAAGGGAAACACAACCAGTTCTTCGCTGTACCGGCTGTGATTGACGATAATTTTCCGAGTCGCTTCATTTCCGATGTACTTGAAAACGTATTCAACGACGCAAAATTAAAAACCGCCTTGTCTCATGCTTCTGCGCATGACGCAAAACGGTTTTTCCTGAGCGTAGGCCCGTCATTCCGGCTTCCCGGGGAGATCCCGACCTGAACGCTCCTGCGCTTCCCATTCGTGAAGCCAGCGGCGTTCTTTAGGCGTGAGCTCGATCCCCTCCAGCAAATCGGGACGTTTCCTCCATGTGCGCTCCAGCGACTGCTTTCTGCGCCACTCCTCGATATTCCCATGGTGACCGGAGATCAGCACTTCGGGAACCTCCCAGCCGCGGAAATTCGCGGGACGGGTATAATGAGGATATTCCAGCAGCCCGGTGCTGAACGAATCCGTCACCGCCGACGTTTCGTTGCCCAGCACGCCGGGGAGCAGACGTACGACACTGTCGATCACGACCATCGCCGGCAGCTCTCCCCCGGTCAGCACATAATCGCCGATGGACAGCTCGTCCGTCACCAAGTGCTCGCGGATACGCTCGTCATAGCCCTCGTAGTGTCCGCAGATGAAGATCAAATGCCGCTCCGCCGCAAGCTCCTCGGCTTTTTTCTGCGAGAACGGCTCGCCTTGAGGACACATCAGGATCACGCGGGGCTTCGATTCCAGCCCGGAGGTTACATCCTCAACCGCCGCGAACAGCGGTTCCGGCTTCAGCACCATGCCGCCACCGCCACCGTACGGATAGTCGTCCACCGTATTATGCTTGTTGTTCGCGTAATCGCGAAAATTGACCGTATTCAGCCCGACTAAACCTTTTTCCCGTGCCTTCCCCAAAATACTCGAAGTAAACACCCCTTCGAACATCGCTGGAAAAAGCGTCAGCACGTCGATTCTCATAGGTCAAGCAAGCCTTCCATCAGGCGGACCGTAATCTTTTTCCCGTTTACGTCGACGTTCAGCACGACATCGTCGATATAAGGGAGCAGCAGCGGTTTGCCGGCCGGACGCTTGACGACCCATACGTCATTCGCCCCGGGCGATAAAATTTCCGAAATCGTACCCAGCTCTTCGCCTTCCTCCGTGACGACGGTGCAGCCGATAATTTCGTGGTAGTAATACTCGTCTTCGGGAAGCTCGGACAAATATTGTTCTTCGACTTTCAAGAGCCAGCCTTTATATTTCTCCACTTCGTTGATATTCGTGAAGCCTTGGAATTTGATGATAAACATATTTTTTTGCTCACGGGCCGCTTCGACCGTAACAGAGAGCTGCGTCCCTTGCTCGGGGTGGACGAATACCAGCTTGCTGCCTTTGGCAAAGCGTTCGTCCGGAAAATGCGTTTCCGGTACGATTTTAAGCTCGCCGCGGATGCCGTGTGTATTTACAATTTTTCCAACCGTATACAACTTTTCGCTCATAGGACCCTCCCGGGTTTGGAATAGGAGCTCTATAGGAAGAGAAAAGAGTTAGGAGCAGCTCCTAACTCTCATGTTTCCCTTATGACACGATTTCAACCGAAACGCGTTTCGGTTCTTTCACTGCAGCGGATGTGACTACGGTGCGGAGCGCCTTGGCAATACGTCCTTGCTTGCCGATCACTTTGCCGACATCGTCAGGGTGTACCGACAGCTCAAACGTGATGCTGCGGTCGTCCTCGACCGTATTCACGCGTACTTCTTCAGGATGATCCACCAACGCCTTGGCGATAACGGTAATAAGATCCTTCATCGTACCCTCCGAATCTTACAGATTACTTCTGCAGCTTAGACTCGTGAAATTTTGTCAAAATGCCAGCTTTGCTGAACAGGCTGCGAACCGTATCGGAAGCTTGCGCACCGTTTTGGAGCCATTTCAGTGCTTTTTCCTCGTCGATATTCACAACGGCTGGTTGAGCAACCGGATTGTATGTGCCAATCTCTTCAATGAAACGACCGTCACGCGGGGAACGGGAATCCGAAACCACCACGCGGTAGAAAGGAGCTTTGTGAGCGCCCATACGCTTCAGACGAATGCGAGTTGCCATGTATATCACCTCCCCAATAGAGTTAAAAAACGTTTATCTCAAAACGGGAATTTCATCCCGCGTCCGAGCTTCTTAAGGTTCTTCAGCTGCTTGGCCCCTTTGGGCCCCATCATGCCGGAGAACTGCTTCATCATCTTGCGCATGTCTTCGAACTGCTTGATAAAACGGTTGACATCCTGCACGGAATTGCCGCTTCCCGCAGCCAAGCGCTTGCGCCGACTCGGACTGAGCAGGTCCGGATTTTGCCGTTCTTCCTTGGTCATCGACTTGACGATCGCAGCGACCCGGGCCATTTGCTTATCGTCGACCTTGACGTCCTTCATGCCCTTGATCTTACCTGCGCCCGGCAGCATATCGAGCAATTGGTCCAGCGGACCCAGCTTCTTGACCTGCTCCATCTGCTCCAGGAAGTCGTCAAACGTGAATTCCGCGGTACGCAGCTTGCGTTCCATTTCCTTCGCTTTGTCCGCGTCGATGCTCGCTTGCGCTTTCTCGATCAGCGTAAGCATATCGCCCATGCCGAGAATCCGCGAAGCCATCCGTTCGGGATGGAACGGCTCGAGCGCATCCAGCTTCTCGCCCATGGCGGCAAACTTAATCGGACAGCCGGTGACGGCTTTGACCGAAATCGCCGCTCCCCCGCGCGTATCGCCGTCGAGCTTCGTCAGCACGACGCCCGTCAGCTCCAGCTGCTTATGGAAACTTTCGGCCACGTTGACCGCGTCTTGCCCGGTCATTGCATCGACCACCAGCAAAATCTCGTCGGGGCTGACCGCTTCGACGATCTGCTTCAATTCGTCCATCAAGCTTTCGTCAATGTGAAGACGGCCCGCGGTATCGATGATCAGGTAATCGTTGTTATGATCCTTCGCATGCTGCAGCGCCTGCTTTGCAATCTCGACCGGGCTGACTTTGTCGCCCAGCGAAAACACCGGAACCTTCAGCTGCTCGCCAAGCACTTGAAGCTGTTTGATCGCAGCCGGGCGGTAGATGTCCCCCGCGGCCAGCAGCGGCCGGTGGTTCTGCTGAAGAAGCAGCTTCGCGAGCTTGCCGGTCGTCGTCGTTTTCCCTGCGCCCTGCAGACCGACCATCATAATGACCGTCGGCGGCTTGTTCGCCCGCGCCAGCTTGCTCTGCGTCCCGCCCATCAGGGCTGTCAGCTCTTTGTTTACGATATCGACGACAACCATCGCCGGAGTAAAGCTTTGCAGCACTTCTTGTCCGATCGCCCGTTCCTTCACCTTGGCGATGAATTCCTTGACGACCTTAAAGTTGACATCCGCCTCAAGCAGCGCAAGCCGTACTTCCCGCAGCGCTTCGTTTACATCGTCCTCGGTCAGCTTGCCTTTTCCTCTAAGCTTACTGAATACACTTTGCAGCCGGCTGGATAGTCCTTCGAATGCCACAGGTCGTCACCACCTTTCGGAGGGAATATGTTAGTCCAATTCGTTAAGCTTTTCCATGACGGCCTGAATCCCCGAGCGCTCCGGCTCCGGCAGACCGCCGCTAAGCGCCTCAAGCTGCCGGAGGAGCCGCTGCCGTTCTTCATGCTTCTCCAAGAGCCGCAGCTTGCCTTCGTACTCCTCAAGCACGGATTCGGCCCGTTTAATATGTTCGTAGACCGCTTGACGGCTGATGCTGAATTCCGATGCGATCTCGCCAAGCGAATAATCGTCGTGAAAATAATGCTTCAAAAACATTTGCTGCTTTTCCGTCAGCAGCCGCTCATAGAAATCGAACAGCAGATTAATCCGATTCGTCTTTTGAAGGACATTTTCCTCCGTCATTCGTGCCTCACCCCCGTTAAGGTAAAACACTTTACAGCAAATCAACCTCACTTATCATACTGAAATTGAAGGGGGATGTCAAGCTTTTCTCCTTGTCAGGTCAAAAGCATGGTTACAGCAGCGAAAACGGAGCAGGCCAACCCATGAATGCGCGGCAAAAAGCCGGCTTATTGACCGGCTTTCTCCTCTTCCTTTTCCGACTCGGCAATCCATTTGCTGAACAGCGCATGCACGAACTGATCGGAGTCGAATGCCTGCAGATCGTCCATTTTCTCGCCGAGACCGACGAATTTGACCGGCAGCTTCAGCTCCTGACGGATGGCGACGACAATGCCGCCTTTTGCCGTTCCGTCCAGCTTGGTCAGCACCAAGCCGCTCAGTCCCGATTTCTCGTCGAACAGCTTTGCCTGCTGCAAAGCGTTCTGCCCGGTCGTCGCATCGAGCACCAGCAGCACTTCGTGCGGCGCATCAGGCACCTCGCGGCGGATGACGCGGTAAATCTTATTCAGCTCTTCCATCAGGTTGACTTTGTTCTGCAGCCGGCCCGCCGTATCGCAGAGCAGCACATCCACTCCCCGCGATTTGGCTGCATGCAGCGCGTCGTACATGACGGCCGCCGGGTCCGAGCCCGCCTGCTGCTTGATGACGTCGACGCCTACGCGGCGTCCCCATTCTTCCAGCTGCTCGATCGCTCCAGCGCGGAACGTGTCTCCGGCGGCAAGCAGCACTTTTTTGCCCTGGGATTTCAGCATGTGAGCCATTTTGCCGATCGTCGTCGTTTTGCCGACGCCGTTGACGCCGACGAACAAAATGACCGTAAGACCGGATTCGGCCATCCGCAGCCCGCCTTGCTCCTCTCCTTTAAGCAGCGCGATCAGCATCTCGGACAAAATCGGCTGCAGCTCGCTCGGGTTCTCGATTTTGCGCTTGCGGACTTCGGCCCGCAGATCCTCGATCAGCTTCAGCACCGTGTTCACGCCCACGTCGGCGCCGATCAGGATTTCCTCCAGCTCCTCGTAAAAATCCTCGTCGATTTTTTTACGGCGGGAGAACAGATCCTCCACCCGCTCGACAAACACGTCTCTCGTTTTGGCCAAGCCTTCCTTGAACTTATTCGTCACCGTTTCGGCTTTGGTCGAAATCGCTTCTTTCAATCGTTTAAAAAAGCTCACGGGGCACCTACCTCGATTTCAATATATCGGCATCAGCCGGCTTCCATTATGGCCTCGTCTTCTTCCAGACGGACGGATACGAGCTTCGATACGCCGCCTTCTTCCATGGTCACACCGTACAGCACGTCGGCTTCCTCCATCGTGCCCTTGCGGTGCGTCACGACGATAAATTGCGTCTGCATCGAAAATTCGCGCAAATATTCGGCAAAGCGCGTCACGTTCGCCTCATCCAACGCCGCTTCGACCTCGTCGAGCACGCAGAACGGCACAGGCTTGACCCGGATGATCGAGAACAGCAGCGCAATGGCGGTCAGCGCCCGTTCGCCGCCGGAGAGCAGCTGCAAATTTTGCAGCTTTTTGCCCGGAGGCTGCGCTACGATCTCGATCCCGGTATCGAGCAGGTTGTCCGGCTCGGACAAAATCAGGTCGGCCCGGCCGCCGCCGAACAGCTTCCCGAAGACGACGACAAAATGCGAACGTATTGCCTCGAACGTGGAGCGGAATCTTCTCCCCATCTCCTCGTCCATCTCGCGGATCACGAGATACAGCGCCGTTTTGGCCTCCACCAGGTCGTTCTTCTGCTCCGCCAAAAACAGGTAGCGCTCGTGAACGCGCTGGTACTCTTCAATCGCCCCGAGGTTGACTTCACCAAGGATGGCAATTTCGCGCTTCAGCTCGCGAACTTTATTTTGGGTGCCCAGAACATCCTCCGGTACGGGATAGCGCTCTTTCGCCAGCTCATAGCTCAGCTCGTAATCTTCGGAGAGCTTTTTGAGCAGGTTTTCCAGCTCCACGTCCAAGCGGTTCACGCGAACCTCCGTTTGATGGAGCTGTTCTTCGATCTGCCTCAATTGGGCGCGCTGCTCTTTGGTTTTGCTTTCCTCGGCTTCAAGCTTGGCCACCCATTGCGCCCGCTCCGCGCGCTTCATGTCCAGCTGCTCCGCACATTGCTGCTTCTTCAGCTTCAAATCGTTAAGCTGCTCGATCTGCTGCACGGATTCCTGCTCATGATTCGCCATGTCGGAGTCGAGCTGCCGCTCCAGCTCGCAGTTCGTTTCCAGCTCGTTCCTGATCGTCTCCAGCTCATTGCGGGAACGGCGCTCCTGCTCGTGCAGCGACTGCTTCTCCTGCGTCTGCGCCGCGACCTTTACCTTCAGGTCCGTGAGCTGCGTTTGCAGCTCCTCTTTCTCCGACTCGCTTGCCTTGCGGCGGATTTCGGCGTCGCGGATGGCCTGCTGCAGCTCGGCCTCCTGCCGCTGCAACCGCTCTTGCGCCTCGAGAGCTTCCGTCCTCCGGCGCTCAAGATCGCTGCGCTCGGACGCCAGCGTTTCGCCGTCGGCGCCGTACAGCGCAAGCTGCTGGGCCACCTGCTTCGCTTCATGCTCCAACGGCTCAAGCGAAGCGCGAATCTGCTGCTCCTCGATCCGCCGGTTTTCGCCTTCCGCCCGCAGCTCGTCCAGCTTTCGCGTCGTTTCGCCGATTTCGCGGCGCAGCTCCTCCGCCTTGGCCCGGAAGCTCTTCAGCTGGGTTTCGGACAGCGAAATATCCTTGTCCATGTCTTCAATCTGCCGTTGGCGGCTCAGAAGACTGGTCGTTTTCTTCTGCTGGCTGCCCCCGCTCATCGAGCCGCCCGGGTTCACGACATCGCCTTCCAGCGTGACGACGCGGTACCGGTACTGCACCCGGGCCGCGATCCGGTTGGCAACCTCCAGCGTACTTGCAATAATGACATTGCCGAGCAAGCTGCCGGCAATTTGCCGGTACGTATCTTCAAACTGCACCAAATCGACGGCGATGCCGACAAAGCCTTCCATCCCTTCGATTTGGCGCTGTTCGCTTTCCGGAATGAATCGGCTGCGAATAACGTCCAGCGGCAGGAACGTCGCCCGGCCGAGCTGGCGGCGTTTCAGAAAAGCGATCGCGTCCCTGCCGTTCGCCTCGTTGTCCACAACGATATGCTGAAGCGCGCCGCCCAGCGCCGTCTCCATGGCAACCTCCACATGGGCGGGCACTTTGACGAGCTCGGCCACCGCGCCGCGAATGCCGCGCAGATCGCCCCGGTCCTTCGCCTTCAGCACTTCCTTGACGCCGTGCATGAAGCCGTCATAGTCGTTCGCCATCTCGCGCATCGTATCGCGGCGCGACACCATCGAATCGATCTTCTGCTCCCACTTGCGGACCGCGGCCTGCGCTTCTTCCGAAAGCGTCTGCTTCGACTTGAGTCCTTGGCTGAGCTCCAGATACCGGTTCCGAACATCCGCGAGCGCCGCTACGGCTTCTTCGAGCTTCTTCTCCAGAGCGGCCTTGCGCTCCGCAATGCTCTCCTGCTGCTCCTGCCATTTGCGGTGCTCGTCGTCAAGCCGGTCCAGCCGACGGCTGAGCGCTTCGAGCTGCTGCTCGGCATACCTCGCTTCGTTGCGGGCATTGGCCGATTCGTTCAGCACTTCGAGCAGCTCGCCCTTCAGCCGCTCTTCTTCCGCGCTGCTGATGCCTCCCGTGACGCCGAGCAGGCGGTCTTCCTCGGCTTTCAGCTTGGCCTGCGTCTCCGCAAGCTCCGCTCCGATGGCGGCGATTTTTTCGCGAAGCTGGGCAATTTCAGCCTCTTTATCCGTCACCCGCTGCTCCTGCTGGGCGACGGCAAGCCGCAACTGGTTTTTATTGGAAGCGTAATTTTTTTTCCGCTCCTTCAGCACTTCGCCCTGGCCTTCGCATTTCTCAAAATCCTCGCTCAGTTGAAGCAGGTGCTGCTGCAGTCCTTCAATCTCTTCCTCCAAGCGCCGCGTTTCCCAGCGTTCCTTCTCCAGCTCGGCGTCCTGCTTGCTGATCACGCCGGACAATTCGCGCTGCGATTCGCGAAGCTTCTCAAGCTGAGCGTTGGTATCCGTCCAGCTTGCGTAAATTTGCTCGATCTGATGGACATACATCGCGATTTCGCTGGATTTGAGCTCTTCTTTCAGCTCCTTGAAGCGCACCGCTTTCTCCGATTGCACGCGCAGCGGCTCCAGCTGGTCTTCCAGCTCCGACACCAGATCGTGAATGCGCAGCAAATTTTGCTCCGTTTCCTGCAGCTTCTTTTCCGTTTCGCGCTTGCGCGATTTATATTTGACGATCCCCGAAGCTTCTTCAAAAATGCCCCGGCGGTCTTCCGACTTCGTGCTCAAAATTTCTTCGATGCGCCCCTGCCCGATAATCGAGTAAGCTTCCTTCCCGATTCCCGTGTCCATAAAGAGCTCGGTAATATCCTTGAGCCGGCAGGGCTGCTTGTTGATCATATATTCGCTTTCCCCGCTGCGATGCACGCGCCGGGTGACGGTCACTTCGCTGTAATCCAGCGGCAGCGACTGGCTCGTATTATCGAGCGTCAGCGAAACTTCGCCGTAATTGACGGCCTTGCGGGCATCGCTTCCGGCGAAAATGATATCTTCCATCTTGCCTCCGCGCAGCGACTTGGCGCTTTGTTCGCCAAGCACCCAGCGGATGCCGTCGGAGATGTTGCTTTTTCCGCTGCCGTTCGGCCCAACCACTGCCGTAATTCCTTGTACGAATTCCAGCTCGGTCCGATCCGCAAACGATTTGAAGCCCGAGAGCTCGATACGTTTCAAAAACAACTTGGCTCACCTCTTACGGCTATTGTACCATATTCCGGACCTGTAGTAGATACCGGACGCTTTGGCATTCCGGCGGTCTAAGCGCAGGCTGCGGTGTGACTTGTTTCCTCATTCCCGTTCACCTGCAAAAAAAAGAGCGACGGCCCGCTGTACGGCCGTCACCTTCTGCGAACTTGCTTTATGGCTGATCCACCTTGACCTCGAGCTTTGCGAGCGCTTCGGCGGCCGCATGCTGCTCCGCTTCCTTCTTGGAGCGGCCGAGTCCCCGACCGAGCATTTCCTCGTGAAGATATACTTCCGCCGCGAACTCCCGCTCGTGCGCAGGACCGCGTTCGTCTACGATTTTGTATTCCAAGGGGCCCATATTATGCTGCTGGGTATGCTCTTGCAGAATCGTTTTGTAATCCGCCGTTAACAGACGTCCCTGCTGAGGCAGGCCCGGAAACATATGGCGGCTGAGAAAAGCGCGCACCGGCTCCAAACCTTGGTCCAAGTAAAGCGCACCGATGAACGATTCGAACACATCTGCGAGCAGTGCCGGACGGGTTCGACCGCCGGTCAGCTCCTCTCCTTTGCCGAGCAGCACATAAGATCCGAAGTCGAGCTGCTCGGCGAAGCCGACGAGCGAGGGCTCACAGACGATGGAAGCCCGCAATTTGGTCAATTCGCCTTCCGTGCGGTCCGGATACTTGTCGAACAAATATTCCGATACGGTCAGTTCCAGGACAGCGTCGCCGAGAAATTCCAGCCGCTCGTTATCCTTGTGCTGGCCGATGCGGTGTTCATTCACGTAGGAAGAATGTGTAAATGCCTGCCGTAGAAGGTCGGGACGCCGGAACGAAATGCCCAGGTCCGCTTGCAGCTGTTTTAAGTTGCGATGCATCTCTAATCACCTTCGTGTAAGCAATTTGTTTCGTGGAGGTTGAAACGTACGAACCAACCCCACGAAACAATGTTATAGTTTAGCCCGCCCCGTGAAAGTCTATGCCCTTAAGCCTCGTACTTTTGCAGAATGACCGTTGCGTTGTGGCCGCCGAAGCCGAACGAGTTCGACATTACGGTGCGGAGATCGAACGGACGCGGCGTATTCGGCACGTAATCCAGATCGCATTCGGGATCCTGATTGTCGAGATTGATCGTCGGCGGGATCACGCCATGCTTCAAAGCCAGCGCGCAGATGAGCGCTTCCACGCCCCCTGCGGCGCCAAGCAAGTGACCGGTCATCGACTTGGTCGAGCTGACGGCCAGCTTGTAAGCGTGCTCGCCGAACGCCTGCTTGATCGCGGTCGTCTCCGATTTGTCGCCGATCGGCGTCGAAGTGCCATGCGCGTTAATATAATCGATCGCTTCAAACGGAATGCCGGCGTCT
Source organism: Paenibacillus ehimensis NBRC 15659 (assembly GCF_004000785.1). Classification (GTDB taxonomy): domain Bacteria; phylum Bacillota; class Bacilli; order Paenibacillales; family NBRC-103111; genus Paenibacillus_G; species Paenibacillus_G ehimensis. The sequence goes on from NZ_BILX01000055.1 coordinate 23,869, forward strand.
TTCACGGCTTTGACCATGCAGCGGGCAGCGCCGTCCGGATCCGGATCGGTCATATGATGCGCGTCTCCGCTCATGCCGTAGCCGATCACTTCGCCGTAAATGCGGGCTCCACGCTTCTGCGCATGCTCCAGCGACTCCAGAATGAGAATGCCTGCGCCTTCGCCCATAACAAACCCGTCGCGATCCGTATCGAACGGACGGCTCGCTTTTTCCGGTTCATCGTTGCGGGTCGACATGGCGCGCAGCGCGCAAAAGCCTGCAACGCCCGTCGGACTGATCGTCGCTTCCGCGCCGCCGCAGATCATGACGTCCGCATCGCCGCGAAGGATCGTCTTGAAGGCGTCTCCAATGGAATGCGTACCTGTCGCACAAGCGGTAACGGCCGTGCTGTTCGGTCCTTTGGCTCCCGTAATCATCGAGATTTGCCCTGACGCCATATTGGCGATCATCATCGGAATAAAGAACGGGCTGACCCGCTTCGGTCCCTTTTCAAGCAAAATTTTATGCTGCTCTTCCCAAGTCGACAAACCGCCGATCCCCGAGCCGACATAAACGCCGACCCGCTCCGGATCGGTATCTTCTTTGACATTCAGCCCTGCATCCTTCAAGGCCGTCAAGGTAGCGGCTACGGCAAATTGCACGAAGCGGTCCATGCGGCGGGCTTCTTTTTTGTCCATATAATCTTCGGGATTAAAATCTTTGATTTCGGCGGCGATTCGTGTCGGGTATTCGCTGACGTCAAACGATTCAATCGCACTAACGCCGGATTTTCCGGACATCAGGTTTCCCCAAAAGGTTTCAAGATCACGTCCAAGCGCGGACATTACACCGAGACCCGTAATAACAACTCTTTGTTTCATGCTGCAATTCACCTCTATCGTAAATAACCTGCGTTATGTATTTCGTTCGTAAGGGGTTAAGCTCGCTGGTGCGTGCAGTTAGGCACGGAATGGAGATAAGTCCCGTTTATCCAAGAAAAACGGGACTTATGCGTTTTACGTATGAGATTTTATGTACTCTACTACTTGACCTACAGTAGTGATCTTCTCTGCATCTTCATCAGAGATTTCCATATCAAACTCATCTTCCAATTCCATAACCAATTCCACGACATCGAGAGAATCGGCACCTAAATCATCTTTAAAAGAAGCCTCAAGGGTCACTTCCGCTTCGTCAACGCCGAGACGGTCCACGACGATGCGTTTTACGCGATCCAAAACGTCGGACATCCGGTTCACCTCCTCTTTGGTATTATACTTAACTTATGGACAAAATGCCATAGTAAGCCTCGCTTGGTGCGAAAAAAAACAATTTTCGCCAAAAAATTCTATTTTGCGGCAACTCTGGCAGTGCGATACAACTGCCTGCACCTCCGCCCATTGTTGCCGCAAGCCGCGCTACATATACATGCCGCCGTCGACATGAAGCGTCTGTCCCGTCATATAGGACGAATCGTCGGACGCCAGGAACACCACCGCTTTGGCAATGTCCTCCGGCCGACCCAGACGTGCGAGCGGAATTTGCGTCATGAGCTGCGAACGCTGATCTTCCGAGAGCTTGTCGGTCATATCGGTCTCGATAAAGCCGGGCGCCACGCAGTTGACGGTGATGCCGCGCGAAGCAAGCTCCTTCGCCGCCGTTTTGGTCATCCCGATGACGCCTGCTTTGGCAGCCGCATAATTCATCTGCCCCGCGTTCCCCGTCGTCCCGACGACGGACGAGATGTTGACGATCCGGCCGAAACGCTGCTTCATCATCGGGCGGGTAGCGGCTTTGACGCAGTTGAATACGCCTTTCAGGTTCGTCTCGATCACCTGATCGAACTCCTCTTCCTTCATGCGCATAATGAGGTTATCCCGCGTAATTCCCGCGTTGTTGACCAAAATATCGATCCGGCCAAACGCCTCCAGGACGAGCTTGAACATGTCTTCGACTTCCTGCACGGAACCGACGTTGGCCTTCGCCTTAAACGACTTGCGTCCCAGCGCTTCGATCGCCTGCACAACCTCTGCCGCCGCCGCTTCGCTGCCCGCGTAGTTGACGACCACATCGGCCCCCGCTTCCGCGAGCCCGATGGCGATGGCCCGGCCGATGCCGCGAGAGGCGCCGGTAACCAGCGCTACCTTTCCCGTTAGCATACGCTAATCCCTCCCAAGAATAATCGTTTATACCGTCGTTTCCAGCTGAAATTTCTCGATGGCTTCCAGACTGTTGATGGAATACACTTTCGCACTGCGGTCGATTTTCTTGATCAGACCCGCTAGAACGGTACCGCTGCCGATTTCGACAAACGTATCCACACCCTGCCCAAGCAGCCATGCGACGCTGTCTTCCCACAGCACGGAAGAATGTACTTGATCGACCAACAGCTGCTTAATTTCCCCCGGCTCCTGTGCCGGCAGCGCCGTTACGTTCGCAACGACCGGAACGACCGCCGCTTTCATCGCAACGGATTCAAGCACGCCGCCGAGACGCTCGGAAGCGGGCTTCATCAACGAGGAATGGAACGGCCCGCTAACCTCAAGCGGAATCACGCGCTTCGCGCCGGCTTCTTTGCCGCGCTCGGCGATAGCCTGCACCCCTTCCTTGCTGCCGGAAACAACGATTTGTCCCGGACAGTTCAGGTTCGCAAGCTCAACGACCGTTCCCTGCCCGCTGACGTCCAAGCACAGCTGCCGCAGCGCTTCACGCTCCGCGCCGAGCACGGCTGCCATAGCGCCTTGTCCGCTCGGCACCGCCTGCTCCATAAACTCGCCGCGCGCACGTACCGTACGGACCGCGTCTTCAAAGCTCAACACGCCTGCAGCCACAAGCGCACTGTACTCGCCAAGGCTGTGCCCGGCCGTATAATCCGGCTGAAGGCCGTGACGCGCGCGGAACAGCTCAAGGTAGGCTATACTGGTTGTAAGCAGCGCAGGCTGCGTATTAACGGTAAGCTTCAGCTCTCCCTCCGGACCATCGAAGATGATGCGGCTGAGAGGGAAGCCGAGCGCCTTGTCGGCCGATTCAAAAATCCCCCGCGCGGAGGCATCCGCTTCATAAACGTCTTTCCCCATGCCTACCGCCTGCGCCCCTTGACCCGGGAATACGAATGCGATTTTGCCCATATCCGATTCTCCTTTATTACCGACTGCAAGCCGTTCGGACGAACCGAAACGGCCGGTCCTTCACAAAGCTCTATAGATTGAATTCCTTCATCAGATGTTTACCAAACCAATACGGAAGCGCCCCAAGTCAAGCCCCCGCCGAAGCCGACAAGCACCAGACAATCGCCCACTTTGACCCGTCCGGACTCCGCCGCCTCCGCAAGAGCGATCGGAATCGATCCTGCCGACACATTGCCGTACTTGTCCAAGTTGATCATGCATTTGTCCTCGCTCAAATTCAGCTTCTGCAGCGCGGACTGAATGATCCGGATATTCGCCTGATGCGGCACGAGCAAATCCACCTCGGACTTGTCGATTCCCGCCTTGCGCAGAGCTTCTTCCGCAGCGCTTCCCATAATGCGGACCGCGAATTTGAATACCTCGCTGCCGGCCATGAAGATGAAATGCTGCTTGCCTTCCAGACTCTGCGGCGATGCCGGGCAGCGGGAGCCGCCGGCGGCAACATTCAGCAGCGGGCCGCCTGCGCCGTCTGCGCCAAGCTCGAACGATTTAAATCCGCGGCCTTCCGGTACGGTGCCGAGCACGACTGCGCCTGCACCGTCACCGAACAAAATGCATGTATTCCGGTCAGTGTAGTCCGTAATTTTAGACAAGCATTCCGCCCCGACGACAAGCGCATATTTATAGGTTCCGGTGGCGATGAAATTCGCGGCGTTGGCCAAGCTGTAGATAAATCCCGAGCAAGCCGCCGACAGATCGAAGGCGGCCGCTTTCTTGGCTCCCAGCTTGTCCTGCAAAATACATGCCGTCGATGGAAACGCCATATCCGGGGTAACGGTCGCGACGATAATTAAATCGATCTCCTCCGGCGCGATGCCCGCGTTCTGCAGGGCGATCTTCGACGCTTCATAAGCCAAGTCCGACGACGCTTGCTCCGCGGAAGCGATGCGGCGTTCGCGGATGCCGGTACGGGTGACGATCCATTCGTCGTTTGTGTCCACCATTTGTTCCAGCTCGAAATTGGTCAGTACCTTTTCGGGCACATATTTCCCCGTTCCGAGAATGCCTACAGGCTTTAAGCTGCTATTCATAACTACTCGCTCCCGTTGCTAATTTCCGCAGAAATGCTGCGGACCAAATCGTTTTTCAAAGCGACCCGGGCCTGACGTACCGCGTTCTTAAAAGCTACGCCATTGGACGAGCCGTGGCTTTTGAGCACCAGACCGTTAATGCCGAGCAGAGGCGCTGCGCCATGCTCGGCGTAATCCATTTTTTTGCGGAATTGGCTGAGGCCTTTCTTGACCGCCGCAGCCGCAAGCTTAGTATACCACGTGCGCATAAATTGTTCTTTTAAGACGGAAAAGATGACCGAGGCCGCCCCTTCCATCGATTTAAGCATAATATTCCCCGCGAATCCGTCGCATACGATGACGTCGCAAGGCTTCCGGAGCACGTCGCGCGATTCCACGTTGCCTATGAAGCGGATCGGCGCCTGCTCAAGCAGCGGAAAAGCCGCCTTCGTCAGCTCGTTGCCTTTCATCGCTTCCGTCCCCACGTTAAGGAGACCGACGCGCGGCTCGGCCACTCCGTGGACTTTGCTCCGGTACAAGCTGCCCATGATGGCGTACTGTACCAGATGCTCCGCCGTCGCGTCCATATTCGCCCCGAGGTCGAGCGCAAGAATGCCTTCCCCGTCCACCGTCGGCAGCATCGGCGCAAGCGCCGGGCGCTCGATCCCTTTGATTCGGCCGACAACCAGGAGTCCCGTCGTCATCAGCGCTCCCGTATTGCCAGCCGATATCATGGCGCCTACTTCCTGTTCCTTCACCATACGGCCGGCGACGACCATCGAAGCGTCTTTTTTGCGCCGCACCGCTTTAACCGGTTCGTCGTCTGCTTCGATCGTCTCGCTCGCATGCTTCAACTCCAGATTCGCAAGCTTCTTGCCTTGAAGGAGCGGCTCCAGCACACTTGTATCTCCAACCAGTACAATCGTCGTATCCGGCCATTCTTCGGCCGCCGCGATCGCGCCATCCACCGCCGCCTGCGGCGCATGGTCTCCGCCCATCGCGTCAATCGCTATCCGCATGAAGCTCTCCTCCTTCATGCCGATCTTTGCTCGCATGATAAATGATGAAATTTCCTTGGAATACCATTTCGTCTCCGACGTATGTAAAAACTTCGACCTTCGCCTTGCCTTTGGAGATCGAACGGACATAAGCCTTGGCGATGCACTTCTCCTGCAGCCGGACCGGCCGCACGAAGCGGATGTCCGCTGCGGCGGTTAGCGCCACTTTATCGTTGATCAGCGCAACGGCCAAGGAATTGGCCTGAGAAAATATATGATGACCCCGGGCAATCTTCGTCCGGGAGAACACATGCTCTTCTCGAATTTCGAACATAGAAATGCCGCTTTTGTCGAGCTGCAGATCAATGACATCCCCGATGACTTCATGCAGCGGAAGCGAGCGCACCTGATCGTACGATTGCTCCGCCATCAGCTTCATCCGCTCCCGCAGCTCGGGAATGCCGAGCTCGAGCCGGTCCAGACGGATCGTCTGGATGCTGACTTGAAACAGCTTCGTCAGCTCTTCATCCGTAATAAACGGATTTTCTTCGATCGCTTTGGCCAACTGCTGCTGGCGCTGTCGTTTCGGAAGGCGTTCGATAACGAGCACCACCTTTTAGCTTAAACTAGGGAGTTCCCCACCTGATGCCTATGACTTGTCACTATCTCTTATGACCAAGTTCCAAAGCAAAGTATACTGGATTCTGTTTGAAAAGGGAAGCGCAAGCAGACAAAAAAAATAGCACTGCACCTGAAGGTGGAGTACTATCTCTTTTGTCTGCAGGAAGATTATTGGCTAATAATCTCTCTTTTCTTGTATTGACCGCAAACCTTGCAAACCCGGTGAGCCAATTTCAATTCACCGCAATTGTCACACTTTACCATGCCCGGTACTTCCAATTTAAAATGAGTACGACGCTTGTCGCGGCGTGTCTTGGATGTTCTCCTTTGAGGTACTGCCATATTTCCCACCTCCTTCAACGAATTCAGCCTGCGTTCCTGGTTACGATCGGTCTTTAAAAAAATCCGCAAGTCCGGCCAAACGCGGGTCCACCTTCTCCGTCTTGCATTCGCAAGCCTTCTCGTTCCGGTTCGTTCCGCACACGGGACACAGTCCTTGACAATCTTCACTGCACAGCGGGATGAACGGCAGCGCCATCAGGACGCTTTCCGCCAAATAGGGCTTCAGCTCAAACCGGTCTTCGGAGACATACAGCACGTCTTCCTCGTCCTGGTCCTCATCCTCGGACTCTTCGAGCTCTTGCGCTTCGCCCTTCACAAACGTTTCATGAAACGGAATCGTCAAATGCTGTCCGACCGGGGACAAGCAGCGCGAGCACGATTGCTCCACGTCGATGTCCAGTTCGCCGGTGACTTCGGCCGTGCCGGCCTTGTCCCGAGCTTCCAAACGCACCTGCAGCGGGCCGTACCCGAGCAGACTTCCGGACTTCGGCAGAATGCCTGTCAAATCTTCCGTGCCTTCGATCCGGATCGTGCCTTTGGATGCCAAATCTTTCAAATGTATAAACATGAGTATCACCCCAAACAAACAAAGATTATTATATCGACTTCGGTTCCGTTTTGTCAACATTTTCAGTTCATGCTATAGTGATTAAACATAATTGCGATTGGCAAAAGAAGCTGAAACCCTGAACAGGAGGAATCGTACGCATGTCAACCGTCGGCCTCGTTGTGGAATATAATCCGCTGCATAACGGTCACTACTATCATTACCAACAATCGAAAAAGGTAACGGGAGCGGACAGCGCGGTTTGTGTCATGAGCGGAAACTTTCTCCAGCGCGGGGAACCGGCGGTCGTGAACAAGTGGGCGCGGACCGAAATGGCGCTCCGCATGGGAGCCGACCTCGTCCTGGAGCTGCCCGTCGCCTACAGCGCTCAGCCGGCGGAATGGTTCGCCTTCGGCGCCGTTTCCGCGCTCGACGCTACCGGAGTCGTCGACAGCCTCTGCTTCGGCAGCGAGAGCGGCGATATCGGCTGGCTCGAAGCGGCAGCCGATGTCCTGCAGGACGAGCCGGCTTCGCTGCGGGAGCGGCTGCAGCAGGAGCTGAAAGCCGGGGTACCGTTTCCGGCCGCCTACAGCCGCGCCGTAGCGCAGCTTGTGCCGGGCGCGGACGAAAGCGAGCTCGCCAAACCGAATAATACGCTCGGACTGCATTATCTGATCGCCTTGCGGCGGCTTCGAAGCGGCATCCGGCCGCAAACGATTGCAAGGACGAAAGCCGAATACAATCAGACGGACATTACGGACGGGCGGATTGCAAGCGCTACCGCTCTGCGCAAGCTGATCTTCGAGGAACGCGCTTTGCACGGCCTTCGCCCTTATGTGCCTGCGGCGACGCTGGATATTTTGGAGCGGGAATGGCAGGCCGGACGCGCGCCGGTCGATTGGGAGCGCTTTGCACGGCCACTGCTGCTGCAGCTTATGCACCATACCCCGGAGCAGCTGGCGGCGTTTCACGAGGTAACGGAAGGGCTGGAGCACCGCATCCGGCAGGCGTTGACCGGGACGGCCGCTCCCGATGAAGGCTGTATCGCTTCGCTGCTGGACCGGCTTAAGACCAAGCGCTATACGCGGACCAAGCTGCAGCGCACTTTGCTGCGCATTTTGCTGAATCACACGAAGGAAGAGCTCGCTGCCGAAACGCTGGGACGAGGTGTGCCGTACCTGCGCGTGCTTGGCTTCCGTCCGAAAGGAAGGGAGCTGCTCCGACGAATGAAAAAAACGGCGAAGGTGCCGGTCGTTACCAAAGTAACGGACACGCTTTCGCCGCTGCTGGCAATGGATATTCGCGCTACCTCTGTCTATGCGCTCGGATATGAAACGCCCGCTCCGCGCGACTGGTTCGCGGATTACTACGAGCCGCCGGTTGTTGTGGCGGATTAATTCCTAACTTCCCGTTTTCTCCGGCAGCTTCGCCAAATAGTCCAAAGCCTCGTCCATCGTGGCGACCGGAACGACTTTCATTTTGGTCCCCAGCTCCTCGGCACGTTTCTTCGCATCCGAATAATTGGGGATCGTCTGTCCGTTCGGAGCCTTATAGTCTGCGGGGCTGAAAAAGATTTCGGCTCCCGCCCGATCAGCCGCAACGATTTTATGCTGAATGCCCCCGATGACGCCGACATGTCCGTCCGGATCGATCTCTCCGGTTCCGGCCACCTTATAGCCTTTGGTAATATCCCCTGGCGTCAGCCGGTTATAGATTTCCAGCGAAAACATCAGGCCCGCCGACGGCCCTCCAATGTCTCCCGCTTGAATGGTTACCTGCTGCTCCTCCGATTCGGCTTTCACACTGTGCATTTCGGCCAATACGACTCCGAGCCCGACCCGCGAAGCTGCGGATGCGGCGTCTGCCGGTTGGGCGCTTGGATCGGCAGGCAGCGTGGCCAAAGCTATATCCTCCGTCCGGATCACGCCTTTGCGCTTGTAGCTGACCGAGACGGTCTCTCCCGCTTTTTTACCTTGGACGCCGCCCCGCACCTCCTCCATGGTTTGAATCGGTTTGTCTCCGATTTTCACGATGGTGTCACCTGCCTGAAGCACGTCATGCGCCGGAACATCCGGATACACCTGCTGGATGACGATGCCGTCCTTGCTGATATGGTAAGGAATTTTCAGCCGGTTATACACCGCCTGGATCGCATCCGCCTGCGAGGTGAGCATAACTACTTCCTGACGCTGCGAATATTCCGCCTCGGTCTCGTTGTTGCGGAGCAAATCCCGCTTCAGACGCAGCTCTTCGTAAGGCCGAACGTAAGACATCAAATAGCCGAATACGGTCGCGTCGGCCACCTGCACCGTAGTCAGCATAAACTTGCCTTTTTCCTCCGAAGCTTGCTTGGCGTGAACCATCGGGTGAATGTCCTCGGCCGTCCCCGGTTTAAAAATATACAGGGGCAAAGGCATAAAATAAACAACGTACAAAAGCGCTATCGCTATAAAAACCGAAAAAACGACGCGTGACGCGCGTTTCATGTGTCGGGCCTCTCCCATTGATAGCTGTCCCCCCCAGCCGTTCGCAAATGTTGTATCTCTATAGGTAGCGTACGCCTGCCAGGTCTATTCCATGCGGACAAAGCGTAAACATGTACCACTAACCCAAGCTGGAGTGATGATTCGGATGCAACGGTTACAGGTTCTCTTCTCCCCGCGCTTTACAACGCTGCTGCTCGGCGCCGCGGCGCTTGCTCTCGTCGTCAGCATCATCGCCTTTCCCGACGAAGCGTTCCGCTCCTCGCTCCAGGGGCTGCAGCTCTGGTGGAAGCTGGTCTTCCCGGCCCTTCTGCCCTTTCTAATCGCAACCGAGCTGCTTCGCGGAATGGGCGTGCTGCACGGACTTGGCGTACTGCTCGAGCCGCTGCTGCGCCTTTTATTCAAGCTCCCGGGAGTCGCAGGCTGGATCGTGGCGCTCGGTTTCACTGCAGGCATGCCCGCCGGTGCCGCAGCGGTAGGGCAGCTTCGTAAGGACGGCACGCTGACCCGCGACGAAGGAGAACGTCTGCTCTCCGCTTCCCACCTGCTTAGCCCGGTATTCCTCGTGAGCGTGGTCGGCGTCGGCTTCCTGCAAAGCGCGACCGCCGGACTTGCGCTTGCGGTCATCCATTATGCCTCTACGCTGCTCTTGGCCCTGCTTCACCGTTTTCGCAGCATCCCTGGACCTCATCCATTGCCGAAAACGAAATCGCGGGACAAGGCGGGCGCAGGGTGGCTTGGCCGGAGCTTCGACGCATTTCAAAACGCCCGGACGCGCGACGGCCGGACGTTCGGGAAGCTGCTGGGAGATTCGGTGACATCAAGCGTTCAGCAGCTATTTCTGATCGGCGGGTGCATGATGATGTTCTCCGTGCTGCTTCATGCCGTCTCGCTTTCCGGACTCATCTCCGCGGCCGCTTCCCTTGCCTCCGCACTCGGCCTGAACCGCGACAACGCTCTGATGCTCGCCCAAGCGCTGCTGGCCGGCTTCTTCGAACCGCATCTGGGAGCATACGCATTGTCGCAATATACGGAAGCCGCTTCGTCGGCCTTGCCGTATGCGCTGCTCAGCCTGCTGCTCTCATGGGGAGGCTTGTCCACGCACGCCCAGGTCAAAAGCTTGACTGCGGTTTCCGATTTGCGCTATCTGCGCTTTCTGCGCTCCCGGCTTGAGCATGGCGGAATCGCTTTTGTGCTCACCTGCTTAGCCTGGAAGCCGCTCACCGATTCGTTCGACGGAGAGCAGCCCGTACTAGCGCATTATACCGCAGTCCGCAGCGGCTGGTCCTTCGAGCGCGACAGCCTGTGGCCTCTTGTCAGTCCGATGATGCTGCAGTTCGGCACGATGCTGCTTGTCCTGCTCGTGCTTTCGGTCTTTGCCGCTTTTCTCTTCCAGCGCCGCCGCCATCAGCGGTAAGCATTCGTTTTGAGCTACAAGCTTCCGCTGCCGTATTTGCCGCGCAGCGCCTGCTCCACTTCCGGAGGAACCAGATCGGCCACGGGCCCATGGAAGCGGGCGATTTCTTTCACAATGCTGGAGCTTAAATACGAGTATTTCGGCGTAGACGTCATAAAGAACGTCTCAATATCTTCACAAAGCTTGCGGTTGGTAGACGCCAGCTGCAGCTCGTATTCGAAATCGGAGACCGCGCGCAACCCTCTGACGATGAGGTGCGCGTTTTTTTTCTTCATATAATTAATGAGCAGATCCCGGAAGCTGTCGATTTCGACGTTCGGCAAATCTCTGGTCACCTGCCACAGCAGCTCCGTCCGCTCCTCCACCGAAAACAGCGGATTTTTGCTCGTATTGTTGAGCACGGCGACGATCAGCTTGTCAAACACCTTGGCCGCGCGGTGAATAATATCCAGATGCCCGTTCGTCACCGGGTCAAAGCTGCCGGGATACACGGCTACCCGCAGCCCGGGTTGATCGCCAATCTCGATAATTGGATTCATTGGTACAGTCAGCTCCCTTATAGTCGAGTTTAAGTCTCTTTACCCTCGGAGCGGGTACGGTAAATCGTAATGGCCGTATCCCCATACTCGGCCCGTCGCAGCCACTCGAGCTCCCCGAAGTCCCCCTCATGGCGGTCCTCGGCGTCATGCTCGACGACGATCCGCGCTCCGTCCGCCAGCAAGCCGCCCCGCTGCAGCTCCTCCAACAGCTCTCCGATTACTTTCAGCTTATACGGCGGGTCCAAAAATACCAGATCAAAACGCGCTTCCCGCTTGGAAAGCGCTTTGAGCGCGCGCATCGCATCATTGCGGTACACTTCGGCCCGTTCTGTCAACCCGGTCGCCTGAAGATTGTGGCGAATCGTGTCGATGGCTTTTTTGTCCACGTCCGTGAGCACGGCACGGTCCATCCCCCGACTCAACGCTTCGATACTGAGCCCGCCGGTGCCCGCAAATAAATCCAGCACTTGTCCGCCTTCGAAATAAGGGCCGATCATGCTGAATACCGCTTCTTTCACTTTGTCCGTCGTGGGCCGGGTCCCCATGCCCGGAACCGCCTTCAGCGGCCGCCCTTTGGCACTTCCCGATATGACTCTCATGCTGTATAGCCTTCTTTCCGCCAACTTAATATTGATATCGTATCATAAACGCAATCTTTTGCACAAAAAATCCAAAAAAATTTTGTCAGCGGATGTATATCTTTCTGCAAAAAGGATCATCCTTATATCATCGACATCCGAAAATGTCGTAGACAACCGCGGAGAAGGCTTACGTTCCCCATAAGCTCTTCGTCCGGTTTCTCCTCTCCCATGAAAGGGGCTCGTCGTGAGACGGGCCCCGATTTTATGGGTACAGTATAAAATAATGCTTTATTTAAAAGAAATTTTATATGTAACAGTAAAAATTAAAGCACTATAACAGGTATGTTTTTCGAACACTTATAGACCATTTGTAGACCAAATTTTTTTCCTTTATTATAAACATAGATCTCAGATATACATCTGGTGATCGTTACCTCGATTGTGTTTGACCAAGACATTCGTAGCCGTCCGAAAAGCTCGAGCTGGTCTTCCTCGGTCAGCTTTAAAAATACCTGTTTACCTGCATCCTTATTTGCATTCATTTTTCCATCCTCCAAAAAAAGAAAATTCGTTTGCATTATATGCGAACAGAAAGCGAACAAACAATAACAATATCTTCCTTCTGAAATATTTTTATTGAAATGAAAAAAGCGCCACGTTTTTTGCTGGCGCTTTTTTCGTCTGGTTAATGCTTATCCCTTTTAGCTGTTCATCTGTGCTTCAATGGGTATACGATTAAAATCACCCCGATCCAGAACGGGCCGAAGCCTCCTGACACAAGCTGCCGGGATGGTCGCGGATATCCGCCTCACGGCCGCCGCGCAGCGTGCCGTTTTATAGATGGCCCTTGATAATTGGAGAAATTATGTGCGATTTGGAAAGTCTTATCATTATAGTAGAGAAGCTTAGAGCCGAATTGAACGAGGCCAATCAGAGATTAGACGATGCCTTGAATGAATCTATGAAAAACCACCCACCGGCCGAAGCTAGTGGGGGTAATAGATAAAAAGTAGCAACCATACCTTATTATTTCCATGTAAGCTCTACTAATTCTTTACCTTCTGTAAACTTTACAAAAAAATCCCGGTTAGTACTGTTAATTGGTTCGCCGTTCTTCATTGCTGCGGCCCACATTTTTTATATCTTTTCCCTACTTCAGCTGTAAATTCATACGAGTTACTTGGGTGATCCTTTACATCCACCACTACGTCATTGCCTCTAAGAATTCTGAACCAGCATTTTTCCGCGCCTTTATGCGCTTTAACTGTGACCGTTACTTCTTGTGTTTGGTTTGCGAAGAAGTCGTTAGATTCGAGACGTTTGAATTTGCAGACGGCACCTGCTCTGCAGCATATGCGGCTGGAACAATGGAACTAATAGCTTATGCTGAAAGTAAAGCTAACCACAAAAAACAGCCTGCTCCTGTGTTTTCGGACACGATCGGGACATTTGGGCGTGAAGAAGTACCAAAGGATAATTACAGATTAATATAATTTTTGTTATTTTTTTAGTATTTTTATAGCACACCCTCCCGCATATTAGACAGCTCGTCCGCGAGTCATACCACCCCGGGGGCGGTAATATCAAGGGCGATTATTAGTGATGGTCGACCTATCTCGTAGTATTCATTCGACCTCATAAAATTGGATGTCGATCTTGACATCGGATGTTCCAGAGTAGTACATGACATTTGTTATTTCGAGACGATAATACGTTCGTTCAGTCCCAAAAGAATCACTATTAAATCCATTTCCCCCAACCGAATAATCTTTTATCAGTACATCATTTCCATCCTTGTTCATGTAAAGCTTATAATTTAAAAATGGAACACCACCGAATAATCCCTGTTGTTTCACTTCGAATCTTATCGGATTGTCTCCACCAGGATATAACCCGATAAATTTTTTAGTTTCCCACGGTTTAAGAATATAACTCCCGCTAGGATCACTGGCGGTTGAAAAGTTATTGCTTGTCTCAAGTTTTTTATCGGCGAAACTTGCCGGAACATTCCCTTCCGCAGCACTAACTGGTACTGCAAAAGTCAAGCATGCAAGTGCTGAAATCATACAAACCTTTTTCAAAATTTTCACTTTAATCACTCCTAAATCATAATAAATTCAATTTACAGTAAAACAATAACATATAATTACTTATAATGGAATCATTGGAATATAAACATTAATATTTTTTTAGAAAATAATCTTTCATTATCATCCGTTTATTGCAAAACCTGCTCTGATGCCTTCCACAGCTCATTCGCCAGCCAATAAATACAATCGGCCTGCTGCTCGTATGCTGCGGCCGTGGTGTTATCTCTGGCCTGTTCCGCTTCGATCAAAACCTACAGGCAGAAGCTCCCGGGATGGTTGCGGATATCCGCTACGAGGGAACAGCACGGCGTCACGATACAAAAGAGTCCCCGACCAGTTTTCTGTCTGGTTAGGACTCTTTTCGTCTTTAGCAACAAAACTCCTACTTCCACCCCAAGAAATTCACATCGGTTGTCCAGCGGCTCCCTTTAATTTAGAAGATTGAAAACTGGGAATATAAAGGATCGCTCTAGGTTATATGAGCTGACCATGAGCCCACTCGTCCGGATCACCTTGAGGGTAGAAAATATTAATACGACCCTTTTTTATATCTCTTCCGGTATCGCCAGCAAAAGCGTTAAACGCCTCCCACTTTCCATTGTATGGTTTTATAGCCCCGGAAACACGAACTTTTTATCCAAGTTTAATATATTTTGGATCTACAGCAATGTCACCTGCCTTTGAATTTCCCAAATCCTTGTAAAAAACGGTTGCTGGTAAAGCAACACACAAAGTAAACACCACCAAACTTGTGATTATCTTGCTTTTCCCATGGTTATTGAGATTCCCCTTTCTCAGGATAAGATGGAGGCAAAAAAAGAATGAACCCGGAATTCTTTTCAAACTAGACGACAACCATTTTGATGAATGTTTTAATACTCTAGTAATCGGCCGATTAATACCAATATATTGTTATATTAATATATATATTTTAATATTTTTATATATTCATTCAATAGAGTTATCAAACGTCGACTCCCTGCTTGCCGTTGCATAGATAACAGTATTAACCAAGCCAACTCTGCTCCGGTCATCTCCCGCGTATATTCTTTCTCGGCCCAAGTATAGTCCGTGATAAGCCCCTTCTTGTAAAGACCGTTCAGTGCGTCACCGAGTCATTCCAATTTCCAATCATTCTCAAATAAGAGGAGTTTTTGCCACGTAGTTTTCATCTTCCTTCAACTAAACTGTACTGTAACAGTTTTGATCATATAGGATTCTTGTCCTCTCACATAAAAGGGGCTCGTCGTGAGAGGGGCCCCGATTTTATGGGTACAGCATCTGAAAGGCCCTTTTAAATCAATGTTTTTATATATAACAGTTACTTTGAAAAAAGTAGTACAGATTGATTTTTTTACGAATGTCCACCAATGATTCAGATTAAATTAACAATACTTCGTTATTCCCAATATCAGAAATCTACGCCGAGTACATCAGTAAACTCAAATAGTTCCTAGCCCTCCTTTGCATTTTTACGAGCTTTGAGATCCTTGATGAACGTTTTTGAACCCCGATAATATGTATAAGCCTGTAACCTCAAAGTACACACTACCCTCATTAACAATTAGGGGAGGTATTAGTTCGGTGACTATTGTTCCATTTGAGGAGATTTGGCACGCAGATATGAATAATGGAAACGGTCTCCTTCCATTGATTAAAGGGGTAAGTGATGATGAAAAAAATGAACAACAAGGTTACGTAATTGTAAACCAAAATCCTTTTCCTAGAGGACAAAAAAGAGAGCGCAGTCAGACACGTCAAGTCAATGTTTTAGAGGAAGTTCATATTCCAGATAAGAAGTTAGAATCTTACAGTTTGTTTAAGAAACTTCATGACAACTACGACTGGCGCAGGAATAAAAATGACGAAACACCGCAAGCTGAGTTGGATGAAGTAAACGAATTCCTTAATTTTGCAATTAAAACAGCGCCTATGAAGATTGCCCGAGATTTCGCAATTGACAAAGGGAAAATTAGCAGTACATCATCCGATGAGGCATGGATCAATGAACTCAAGTCTATTTGGTTTAATCAATACAGAAGAAACAGCACTTCGGCTTTTGAACATGTTTTTATTGGTGAGCAAGGTGAGGAAGGCTCTCTTTCAGGCCACCACTCTTGGTACCATTATCACATCAATGATGGGCCCTTCGAAGTGACTCATCAGGAAGATAAGATTAGATTTTTGGAGGAGGTTGAAGTAATAACTTCTGAAAAGAGCAGAAAAGCCGAGATAATCACAATAAAATATATTTATTCGGCTAGTGATGAGAACGGTAGAACTGATTTGATGAAAAGTAAAGGCGGTTTTTTCGTAGGCTTGAGTACAGAAGGTTTACTTGCAATGGGTACTGTAGGATTTCTTGATCCTAAACAAAGAGCAGCGATTCCATTTGTTCTAAATGGCGAAAACTATTCGATGACTGTATGGAAAACTCAAGATAATCGACAGGATCCTCGGACTTTTTTCCCGAAATTCGCAAAGCAATCACAAAGAGAGCGTGAGCCTCATCCCGTTTTTTAGATTTAATATCTAAAAGGGCAGCATATCCTTCCTTCCCTTTATTTAAATATTGAAAATCCCACTAATTGCTTCCCCTCCAATGAAGGAAGCAAGGCATAACGAAGCCAATTCATCACCAGAAGCTTCAAAAAATTTAATCAAGAAAGTACTTAGTTCTTTTTGTTTTTGTTGCAGCGAACGTCATCAGTCTTATCTCGGCGGTTTGCCGGCCGACCCATTTAGCGGGTTCTCTAGTTTGGCACGGCATTTATTGCTGCCCCTTCCTTCCATTGATCGGATTGTTGAGGATCTTTCTTTGATCGGGAAGTCTTCGCCGCTTTATAAATGAAAAAGCCCAAGGATCAATCCTTTAGGCTCTCCACTTTCATGATATCCAAATAAGGAACCTTCAGCGTATCGCCGCAGCTCTCGATATGTACCTGCCGGGTTCTCGGATCCATGTTGATGATCCGCCCCCGCACCTGCTCGTCCATTCCCCATACGGTCAAGAAAATCTCGGCTCCCTCTTCTTGAGCTACAAACAATTGGTTCCCCAGCTCCTCCAATTCAAATTCGTCTCTTGCCGGGCGATATTTCTTGCTTAACGTCGGTATGCCTATCATGATTTCCATCTCCTTTCTAATTCATTTCAATCTATTGCTTTTTTTAGCGCGGCGCCCTTTGCTCCAAGCCTTGGATGACCCGAAGCTCGTCCCTGCGAACTTCTACGTAACCATCCTTGACGAGGCACAAAACAATTTTTCGCAGTTGCTCCACCGTGCGTCCGGATAACCATGAAATCCTCTTGACATCAGGCCTTACCCACGCTGTTTGGTATAGATTCCACAGAAATCGAAGCACTTTCTGTTCCACTTCGGTCATCAACGAATTCCACCCCGATCACGTCAGCGAGCTCCATTGACTCGTCATTTACTCCTTAAATCCACATCGACGATTTGATTCTTTTTTCCTTCAGTGCTTGAGCTTAAGATACCCTTGAGGACACGGAAACCATTTTCACAGCTAAAATATTTTCGATCCTAATCACCCGCAGCGCTTGCCGTTGATGACAAAAGGCTTTGACGATACCGTTCTCAACCTTCAAGACCTCAATCCTCCGCTGCTTGGTCTTATTGTCGATATCCAAATAAATAATTTCAATAATATGGCCAATATATCTTTCCATCACATTCGCCTCCAAATGAGAACATTTGTTTGTATTATATACGAACAAAATGCGAACAGGCAATAGTCCATTTGTTTTATCCTGCATCATGCAGCACTCAATGTGAGACACATCGGAGAGGAGATAATGGAGTCACGAAATAGGGCATGTTCGCAAAACAGGTAACAAGACCCAATTTATAGCAAGTAATCAGATGAAGCAAATCGCCGATGCGGGGAAGCCCTCCGTTTTTGCTTCCGGGTCCGCATTGCTCATAATACCTTTAAGTTAACTAGGTCTTCCAAATGAAAAAGGGACAGCCCGTCAGAAGTGATTCCGACAAACTATCCCCGTGAAGAAAAATTTTCCGATTACTTCAACAACCACAGCGAAGCTGCATTAGGCGGCTCCCAGCCGACCAGCGAGGTGTGGGCCTGGCGGCACTCGTACGTTTTGCCGTTGTAAGTAACAAGCGTGCCTACCGTGTAGGCTACATTCGGCGCCCATGCGGATACCGCCGGGCCGGTAGCCGTTTTGGCATTTACGGCATTGCTGTCGGCCGATACGTTGCCGGCGGCGTCAACGGCGCGGACCGTGAACGAATAGGACGTATCGGGCGTCAGCCCCGTAACGGTATATTCGAGCGTCGTCCCCGAAACCGTAGTCACTAAAGCGGTTCCACGATACACCCGGTAGCCCGTCACTCCGACATTATCCGTCGATGCGCTCCACATCAGATGAACGCTGGAGGAAGTCGGAGTACCCATCACATGCAAGCCGGTCGGAGCCGTTGGCGCCTCGTTGTCTACGGGTACGGCATGTGTCGTAACCGTGACGGCGTTGCTCGCGCCGGAGGCGTTGCCTGCGGCATCTTCGGCGCGAACCGTAAACGTATAGGACGTATTCGAGGTCAGCCCCGTGACGTTGTAATTTAAAGTCGAGCCGGAGACGGCCGCAATCGGCGTCGAACCGTTATACACTTTGTAGCCGGACACTCCGACGTTATCGCTCGATGCGTTCCATGCCAGCGATACGCTCGTGGCTGTAAGGTTGGAAGCGCTTAAGCTCGTCGGTGCAGTGGGAGGTTGCGTATCCGCAGAATCTCCACCGAAATTTACGTCGAGAACATTATAGAAAGCATTAGCCGTGTCGGCAATTTCCCAAACGGCCAGAATAACTTGATAGCCAGTCCGGCTTGGAACGTTGCACGTATCGGAATAAGTGTACGGAGGCTTCTTTCCGCCGTAGTCTACCGAGCAGAACGGCGTGAGGTCGAACGAAGCCCGGCTGAGCGGGGCGTTCTGATCCCAGTTTTGTTTGGTGATGTAATACTTCCAGCTGGACGTGGCGTGAGGCGCAGTCAGTTTCCAAGTAAACGTTTTCGTACCTGCCGTCATCGGGACCTTAGCCCAACGTGTAGCCGATTGTTGGTCAAGCTCCGGAAAAGCTCCGCCTGCGCTGGCGATTTTGCCGTCGGCCGGTCCGGCCTGCGGAAACCCTTTAGGCGCTTCCAAGCTTTGCGGTTCATAAATAATCGCTCCGCAGTTCTTGTTTTGCCCCAGCTTACACAAATAAGCGCGGCTGCCGGGCGAATCGATATAACCGTGGGCAAAAGCCCGGTCCGAGAAAAGCAGCATAATGACGGCCATCAGCAGCATCATGCCGCTGGCAACGAGCAGTTTGGATAGAGCATGGTGGGGTAAACGAAGCTGTGTCATCTATTGTTACCTCCTTATTTTTGGGGTCGGTAAGGACACGACGATGATTCATTTCCCTTTCACTAGTTCACGATCGTCAGCTCGATCAAACCTCCTCTTCATCTAAAATACAATTGTGAACCCATGCAGAAGCTCTTGTCAGTAGTGCATATCCTCCTTTCTGCTCCATGTTCTATATAAACTCATAAAGAGTCTATATATGCCGATATTCCGTGAGTGTCAAAAATGAGCGTTCTTGCTGCCGGTAGAATTAAAAGAGTCGGATAGAGGAAGGGACACTTGGCGCATGTTCTCCGTGTCCAATAGCTTTCGAGCTGTATGATGCCATGTGGGGAGCTTGATGTAAGCGATTGCGTTAATATGATCGCATTGCCGAAGAGATTATTGCAGACTATGTAATCCACTAATAGTACTTGGAATTATATGAATAGTAAATATATAGTAATAATAATATATCGCTTTAAAAATTACAATATAGTCCATGATTTAACATGAAATTACTTATCTCCACAAATTCAACAAACGAGAACGACATGCTCAAGTTCTAACGACCTACAGTTGCAATCAAGGACAGAGCTTGGTAGATTTATTTTAAGCCAAACTATGAGCCGGGAGCGAATGACGATGAGTTTTACTTTAGACAAAATCGAGAACAAAATTGAATTTTTCGAAGCCTACGATGCGAAAACGCTCGAAGCCAAAATCGACGCGCAAATCGAAAATAACAAAGCGCTGCTGCTGGATGTTTTCTCGATCAGCCATCAAGTGGTGTTCGACCCGAATGCGGGGAAAATGCTGTACAGCGCCGTCGTTCATTTTAAAGCGAAAATATAACGAATTCCGCCAAAAAAGCTTCATGCACACAAAAGCCATCGGCCCATCCGGCCGATGGCTAAAATTTATATAAACAACGCGATGCCGGCCATGACGAGCCTGTACCAGCCGATCATCGAGAGCCACAGCGGGACGCTGAACAGCACCCCGAACATGATTCCTACAGAGAATCTTCCTTCCATAAGCCGCACCTCCATCATTGTCCCTTGCGCCCAAGAGCTGCTGTGATGATAAGGCAAGCATAACAAAGTTATGTTTGGAATCTTTTAGGTCCTTGTTAGATTTCGATGAGCTTTTTGAACTAAGACAAACGAAACCTACAACTATTTACCCATTTTTGTCCGAAAGCAAACCCGCTGACAAAAAAAAGACCCGTGCGCTGCG
>NZ_BILX01000056.1 GCF_004000785.1 Paenibacillus ehimensis NBRC 15659
CCATTCAGGTGACAAGCAAAGAGACCTCAAAGGGTCTCTTTTTTGCGTTGTACTTAAGTCTTACGATTGAAGTTTGTTGCGGACGGAGCGAAGCTTTTGCTCCATGGAAGCGATCTTGTCCCGGCGGTCGTCGATTTTGATCGATGTGGATACGCGTTTGGCTCCATGCTGGAATGGGGCTTCGTGCAGCCGCTGAAGCACTTGAAATAAATCTTGCAGCTCTCCTTCGATGATGGTGCTCATCGGCGTCATTTGGAATTGAATCGGCTCCGGAGCTTGCTCCAGCAGGCGGTGCAGATCGGCGACATATCCGCTTAAACTGGTCGTTTCGGTTCCGATGGGAATAACGGTTACTTCGACTATAGCCATTGGTTCTCCCTCCTTCTTCGCTTGTAAGACGGCATGTATTTATTTTACCGCAAAGGATAGGACGGGGTATAGTCTACAGGTCCAGTCGTTTCATGGTCGCCTTGATATAATCGGCCGTACGGGCAGCCAATGCCATCACCGTATTGGTCGGATTGCCGCCTCCGGACGTCACGAAAATACTGGCGTCGCATATAAACAGATTCGGAATATCGTGCGTTTGCCCGTAGGAGTTTACGACAGACGTATCGGGATCGTTGCCCATGCGGCAGCCTCCCATCAAATGAGCGGTATCGGGGACGACGAACTCCGGTTTGCCTCCGGCGGCGCTTAAAATTTCGCTCATCGTTCCGATGGCATGCTGGATGAGCCGTCTGTCGTTTTCGCCATAGCTGAAGGTGACTTTGGCGCGAGGCATGCCGAAAGCATCCTTTTCATCGCTCAAGGTAATGGCGTTGTCCGGATTCGGGAGCACTTCACCGACTAAGGTCACTCTTCCAAAGTAATTGTAGTCGAGTATCGTTTCCCGCAAACGTTTCCCCCAAACTGGGCCATCCTCATCCGATTGGGTAATTCCACTGGCAAAGCTCACCGGGCGGACCCCATGGGCGTGCAGCGTATAGCCGCGGGCGAAATCGCGTTCGGGGGAAGTGCTGTAAAAGTCTTGCGTCGTTGCAAGCACCGGCGTTCCTTTATACAAGCGGACCTCCTCTTCGAATCGCGCATAGACGTCGTGGCTGCTGTGGGTCATGAATGCCTTGCCGACCCATCCGCTGCTGTTGGCAAGCCCGTCCGGGAAACGGCTGTTCGCTGAATTCAGGAGCAGCCTCGGAGTCTCTACGACATAGGCGGACACGATGACCAGCCGCGCCCGCTGCTCATAGGTTACATCGTTATGAACAAACGTCACTCCGGTGGCCCGTCCGCTCTCGTCCGTATTCACTTGGGTAACCCTGCAATCGGCAAGCACTTCCGCGCCGGCTTTCATCGCTTTGGGAATATGGACGATCAAGGTGCTGAATTTCGCGTCCGGCATGCAGCCTTGGTTGCAAAATCCGCGGTTGATGCAAGGCGGGCGGCCTTCGAAGGGCGCGGACAAAATGGCAAGCGGACTGACGACCCAGCGAATGCCGAGCTTTTCGCAGCCTCTGGCAAATACCTGTGCGTTCGGGCTGATCGGATCGCGTTCGGGATAAGGATAGGGGCCATGAAACTCGCCCCAGGGGAAATATTTTGGGCCCGAGACGGCGATTTCCTTCTCGATCTTCGTATAGTAAGGCTCCAGATCGGAATATGTGATCGGCCAATCCTCTCCGACGCCGTCAAGCGTTTTGGTTCGAAAATCGCTTTCATGAAAACGCAAAAAGACTCCGGTAAAATGCGTCGTTCCCCCGCCAACGCCCCAGCCGGAATTGTTATGGCCCATTTGCAGCGGATCGCGGCCGTCTACGATGCGTGCTTCCTGCCAGCCCAAGCTCTGCATGGCCAGCTCATCGCTGGCAAAATCGTGCTGCGGATCCCGAAACGGTCCGGCCTCCAGCACGACGACGCTCATTCCGGCTTCACTCAGCTCTTTAGCCAGCACGCCGCCGGCAGCCCCCGCTCCAACAATGACGACATCGACCGTCTCGCCTTCATATTTACGCTTCATGCTGCTTTCTCTCCTCCTTAGGCTCCCATGGATCGAGCTGCCCCGGATGCATACGTACATAACCGCGGGGATAAGCGGGACCTGCGTATCCGATCTCCGACCATATTTCAGGATGAGAATAATAAGCCTCAACCGTCAGGTTCAACAATTTCTTGAACAACGCGGCCTGCGGCACGTGCTGCCACACTTCGAGAGGAACCGCTTGATTCCGGCTGACATCGAGCATGAGCTGTTTTTTCTGCTTCGGTTGAAGGTGAAAGAAGCGCTCGGTATGGATCGATTGACATGCGATATCCAGAGCATGAAGCCCCTCACGCACCAGAACGGCTGCTTCGGGCTCGCCGGTTTTCCGCTGCCCTTCTTGTCCGCCCGCCAGCGTCCGGTCGATATGATCCAATACGAACTGAAGGATATCCGGGCGTTCGTCATCGACCAAGAGAGAGCACCAGGCCCGCAAATTCTCGGCCTCGACAGTCGTCAGGAAAACATAATCGCCGGTAGTGTGCAGCCGGGAAAGCACGATTTGCTGGGTATGATCGTCCCAAGCGTCTTTTTCGTGCATGACATCGTAGGAAGGGTACCGTGTAAGCTTTTTCATCGTTTTACCTCCAATAATAGGCGAGAAGTCCAAGGACGCTCAAAGCGCTGAACATAACCGGAAGCACGACAGGAGGACCGACAAGAAAGTTGCGCATCGTATACCCGCCGACGCGAACGCCTACCCCGTGGAAATGAAAGTAAAACCCGATGCCGCCTGCAATAACGCCAAACCACATAAGATAGGAAAAAAGGTAGAGCAGCCAGTCCAGCCGGTAATAGGCGAGCGATACAGCTAGCACGCTGAATACAGGCGCAGAGACGACGGGAACCCACATGGCTTTATGGTGAAAATTTTGCCGGTAATGCGAGATGGTCACTTGTATCCAAATGGCAAAAAAAGCGATGCCCACGAACAAAAACACGACGCGTGCCAGGGGCCATCCGATCCAGTGCATATGAATCTTCCTCCGTTTCTGTTAGCGGTGATGACGCGGATAGGTTAGCGACCCGAACGGCATGACAGCCAGCTTCGCCCCGGGGTTCTGCAGCAGAGCTTGGGTCGTAGCGCTTAAATCGTCGGCCGGATAAAAGCCCAGTAATTCGATCAGGTGACGAGGCAACGAGGAACGGACAAACACCCTGGCGCGGTGCAGCACTTCTTCCACATGCAAAATTTTGTGGGCGCCGAGGACGAACCGCTCCCGAAGCTTGTCCGTCATTTTTCGGCGGTCGCCCATGGTCTCGATCCAATGCTGAAACAAGCCGTTTCCCATTCCTTCGGGACACTCCGCCACAAGAAGCAGGGAGCCTCCCGGCTTTACGAAGGCCGCGGCATTGCGGAGCGCTTTTAAAGCTTGATACATCTGCAAATCTTTCGGAGCTCCTCCAGCCGAAACGACGACGACATCGTACAGTTCAGTTACCTGCCGGGTAAACCAGCCGGCGGCAAACTCGGTTCCTTTCCGATGGGCTTCCGCGATATGTCCGGCTACGGCTTTCAGCACCTGACGATCGTGGTCGACGATCACATTGAGCAGGAACTGAATAGGGACGAACCGCTCGGCTTCCTCTAAATCGAGGTGCAACGGATTATATGGGATGCCGGGCACGGCCTTGTAGGTTAACGACAACGCATGATGGCATTCAATGGTTCGCTTGGAAGCGACCCCGGGGACGAGCGCTTTGACGCCTCCGGAAATACCTACCATAGCATGAGGCTCGATATTGCCCGTCGCTATGCGCAGCGGCGTGTCGGCGACCATACGGTTGATTTCGACCGGGGTGCCGAGCGAGGTCGTCCCCATATACACGCAATCCTCCGATGCGGCCGAATGATTATGCACGCGAATTCTCGCGTAGACTTCGGCGCCGACCAGCCGTTTCAATTCGTCGGGCGTGTGCTTGCGATGGGCGCCGAGGGCTACGACAATATCGATTTGATCGTCACCCAGGCCAGCCGCGTGAAGCTCTTCCAGTAGCGGAGGCAAAAGCAGCCTGGTAGGACACAGACGGGTACCGTCGCTGATCAGAATGACGGCCCGGCTTCTGCCCTTGGCAAGCTCGCGGAGCCTCTTTGCTCCGATCGGCGCCGCCAATGCTTCGCGAATCCGGTTTTGAGATAACTCGGGAGACGTCTCTAAAGCTTCGAGCCCGTACGTCAATGTATCGTAGGCCCTGCCCGAAGGCAGGTTCAGCGAGACGGTGGTGCAGCCATAATGCAGCTCGGGAATGGCACAGGCCTCCTTTTTCTTGGAGATCAACAATGGATAAAGATGAAAAATTTACATTTAGTATGACCGTATCTTGTGTTCTTATCCGCAGCTAAACCTGGTTAATGATTTACGTCCTAAGGCAGTTCCTTTTCTTGCTGTTCCTGGGCCAGGTTGTGTTACAATAGATGGTAATCAGTTATTTATTACAGACATAAGGGGTTGGGAGCGAGGAGATGGATTGGGAACAAGTCAAGGAGCAGCTTGAAGCCATATTGAATACTCCGGTCCAAACCACCAGATGGGCCTGGGAAGCGTGGCGGCGCGAAGTGAAGAAGCATGAGGCGGAGCCGGGGTCCGGGGACGGAAGCTTGATTAGAGAAGGCAGGCTTCTTTTTTTGGCGCAAAAAGAAGGGCAGGATGCGCTGCTTCTGGCCATCCAGGCTGATGCCGTATCGCCTGTGGAACGGCGTCTTGTGGAGCTTACGCTGGAAAGCCGCAAAACGCAGGATAAAAAGCCTCCGGCGCTCGCCAACGAGGAGGAGCGCAAAGCGGGGATGGTGCGCGATTGGCTTCGCACGCAGCAGGAGCTCGGCTTGACGCAGGCCGAGATGCCCGATGCTCTTGTGTCGCAGCTGTCGCTGTACTCCAAGAAAATTCCGCTGTTGTTGTATGGGGACTACACAACCTCGCGGCGGGCGCATGACCGGGAGCTGAAGAAGCTGCTGGAATCGTTCTTCGATGCGGACATGACCTTGATTCCTCTGACGGATAAAGAATGGCTCATTCTCGGCTCGGAGAAAATATTGTCGATGGACACCGGCGACGATAAGGAAGACTCGGACGGCGAAACGCTGGAAGACCGGCTCGCGGCCATCGGCCATGGCTTGCACGAAATGCTTGAGAACGAATGGGTAGGCGAATGCCATCTGGCCATCCACTACCCGATCCTGCCGGCGAAATCGCTATATGCCGCGGTGCTTCAGCTCAGGGAGACGATGTTGCTGGGGCGCACGTATCATGTGGGCAGCAATATGCATATGCCATGGGAGCTTCAGCTGGAAAGGCTGGTGCATTTGGTGCCGGAAGCGGAGAAGGCGAGCTTTCTGGAGCAAGTGCTGAAGCGGCTCGATGTGGCGTTCGATGCGGAGACGATGACGACGCTCGAACAGTTTTTCCAGCTGGACTGCAATGTCAGCGAGACAGCCAAAAAGCTGTATATTCACCGGAATACGCTGCTCTACCGCTTGGACAAATTCAAGCAGGAGACGGGATTGGACGTGCGGACGTTCAACAACGCCGTGCTTGTGAAGATTGCCATGCTATTGTACAAAGTAACGAAAAGAAAGTAATTTTTTTGTGAAGATTGTGCATAGTCATGATACGCCTTGTTACGGTATGATTTAAGCAATAACACGATACCAATTCGTAGGGGGAATCAATCATGGCAGGTGTACGTTTGAACCATGTCGTCAAAAAATATCCGGGCGCAGAAGAAGCAACGGTGAAAGACTTCCATCTCGATATTCAGGACAAGGAATTTTTGGTTCTGGTAGGCGCTTCCGGTTGCGGTAAATCCACGACGCTGCGGATGATCGCCGGCTTGGAGGAAATCACGGAAGGCGAACTGTATATCGGCGACCGTCTCGTGAACGACGTCGCTCCGAAAGACCGCGATATTGCGATGGTATTCCAATCCTACGCTTTGTATCCCCATATGAACGTATATCAAAACATGGCATTCGGTTTGAAGCTGCGCAAATTCAAAAAAGCCGACATCGACGCCCGCGTGCGCGAAGCGGCCAAAATTCTCGATATCGAACACTTGCTCGACCGTAAGCCGAAGGCGCTCTCCGGCGGTCAGCGTCAGCGCGTGGCCTTGGGCCGGGCGATCGTCCGCGAGCCGCAAGTGTTCCTGATGGACGAACCGCTGTCCAACTTGGACGCGAAGCTGCGCGTCCAAATGCGCGCCGAAATCACGAAGCTCGTGAAACGTCTTGAAACGACAACCATCTACGTAACGCATGACCAGACGGAAGCGATGACGATGGGCGACCGGATCGTCGTTATGGATAAAGGCATTATCCAACAAGCGGCATCTCCGGAGGACATCTACAACTATCCGGTGAACATGTTCGTAGCCGGTTTTATCGGTTCCCCGTCCATGAACTTCATTCACGGCGGATTCGCTGAGCAAGGCGGCAGCTTGTACTTTAAAGCATCGGGCTTTAATGTCGAAGTACCGGAAGGCAAAGCCAAAATCCTCCGCGAAAAAGGCTACGCCGGCAAGGAAGTCGTGCTGGGCGTGCGTCCGGAAGATTTCCACGAAGAAGCGATCTTTATGGAAGCTTCTCCGAACACCATCGTCAACGCACACGTGGAAGTGGCGGAGA
Source organism: Paenibacillus ehimensis NBRC 15659 (assembly GCF_004000785.1). Lineage (GTDB taxonomy): Bacteria > Bacillota > Bacilli > Paenibacillales > NBRC-103111 > Paenibacillus_G > Paenibacillus_G ehimensis. The sequence goes on from NZ_BILX01000056.1 coordinate 6,660, forward strand.
ACCTCGGTCATGAAATGCTCTTGCACCTCAGCGGACTCGGCAGCCAAATGGTCGTCGTTCGTGTAGACGGCCGCTCGAACGCCAAGGAAGGCTCCAATGTGAAGCTTGCTGTGGACATGAACAAAGTTCACTTCTTCGATAAAGATACGACGAATTCCATTTTGCTGAACGCTTAATGCGTATCGTACGGAATAAAAGGTCAGTCCTGACGGGCTGGCCTTTTTTGCTGCGGGTGGTATTGGAAGGGAAATCGCGATATGCTAGGCGTAGCCTCTACGAATGAAGGGTTCGTCCGGACAGCGCGGCTGTACGAAGAACTAGGGAGCGGGGAGATTCATGAGCATCGAGCAATTGAAAGTGTTTGTGACGGTGGCGGAGCTGCAGCATTTTTCGCGAGCGGCGGAGCTGCTGCATTTGTCTCAGCCGGGGGTCAGCATGCATATCCGCAGCTTGGAGAACGAATTCGGGACGAAGCTGCTTCATCGTTCGTCCAAACGGGTGAAGCTGACGGAGGCCGGGGAAATCCTGTATCGTCAAGCGAAGGCGATACTGCTGCAATACGAAACGGCGAAGCATGAGATCGACCGACTGAACCAGGTTGTCTCCGGCAGTTTGAGCGTAGGAGCGAGCTTCACGATCGGAGAGTTTCTTCTGCCCAAGCTGCTGGCCAGCTATGCACGTCTATATCCGGGGGTGGAGGTACAGGTCACCGTCGGCAATACGGATGAAATCGAGCGGCTTGTGCAAGCGCACGAGCTGGAGGTCGGGCTGGTCGAAGGGGAGCTGCAGCGGTCGGGGATCCGCTCGGAGACGTTCATGGAGGACGAGATGATCGTAGCCGTTCCGGCAGGCCATCCGCTTGCGGCGTACAGGGAAGTGACGCCGGAGGCTTTGCAGGACCAAGTTTGGATCTTCCGCGAGGTCGGCTCCGGTACCCGGGCCTACAGCGACCGGCTGATCCGCGAGTGGGGACTGCGGGTGCAGCGGGCTTACGTGCTGAGCAGTACGCAAGGCGTCAAGGAGACGGTTGCAGCCGGACTGGGTATTGCCGTACTATCGCGTTGGACCGTAGGACGGATGCTTGCGACGGAGGAACTGAAGGAGCTGCGGATTCGCGGCCAGCGGCTCACCCGTTTGTTGTCGCTGATTCAAGGCGAGGAGCGGGCGGGAACGCTTGCGCTGGACCGTTTCGTCCAGCAGGTGAGAGGGCTTCGCACGGCCGCTTCCGGTTGATTTATGCGGCTGATTCCTTTAGGATGAGGATATTGGGATAAAAAGGAGAAAGATCACGATGCCGAAAAAAGTGAAAGTATCGGATTTGGTGAGAGAGTTCCATCTGGAAATTATTTGCGGCGAAGAGGGACTGAAGCGTCCGATCGTCACGGCGGATTTGTACCGTCCCGGACTCGAGATGGCCGGTTATTACGAATTCCATCCGACGGACCGGGTCCAAATTCTCGGCAAAACGGAGCTGACGTTCTTCGATGGGTTGTCGTCGGAGGAGCGGATGGACCGGATGCACCGGCTGTGCGCGCCAGAGGAGACACCCTGCATTATTATCAGTCGCGGTATGGACGCGCCGATCGAATTGCTTGCCGCGGCTAACGAGCATCAGATCACGGTCGTTCGGACGGCGATGGCGACGACGATTTTGGCCAGCCGCTTAACGAACTTTCTGGAAAACCGGCTCGCCCCTACGACGACGATTCATGGGGTGCTGGTCGACGTATACGGTATCGGCATGCTGATTTCCGGTTCCAGCGGGATCGGCAAAAGCGAAACGGCTTTGGAGCTGGTGAAGCGGGGACACCGGCTGATCGCGGACGATGCGGTGGAAATCCGTCAAACGGCCGACCATCAGCTGATCGGCAATGCGCCCGAATTAATCCGGCACCTGCTTGAAATCCGCGGCATCGGGATTATTAACGTCATGACGCTGTTCGGCGCCGGTGCGGTGCGGACGGAGAAGAAAATATCGGTGGTCGTCAAACTGGAGACATGGCAGCAGGATAAACAATACGACCGGCTCGGCCTGGACGAGGAAACGACCCAGATTATCGATACGAATATACCGCTCGTGACGATTCCGGTGCGGCCGGGACGAAACCTGGCGGTTATTATTGAGGTTGCGGCGATGAATTACCGTTTGAAACGGATGGGCTATAACGCTGCCCTGCAGTTTACGAATAAGCTGACCGAGTCGCTGGCCGAGGACATGGACGATTTGTAAGGGAAGCCCGCATGAGGGCGGACAACTTTTGACGTAAGGAAGGAGTCACAAGCATGTTTCTCGCGATTAATCCGATTGCTTTTTCCATCGGTCCGTTGAGCGTCCGTTGGTACGGCATCATCTTAGGGACGGCAGCGTTGGTCGGTTTGCTGCTCGCGATTCGAGAAGGGAAAAGGTTCCGCATATCCCCGGACTTCTTCATGGATTTGGTGTTGATTGGGGTACCATCGGCGATCGTTGGCGCAAGAATTTACTATGTCGCTTTCAAATGGGAAGATTATCAGGATAATCTATGGAAAGTTTTTGCCGTTTGGGAAGGCGGTATTGCCATTTACGGGGCGCTGATCGGCGCCATTATCGCGGCGGTTATTTACGTGCGGCGGAAAGGCTATTCGTTCTGGCGTATTGCCGATATTTGCGCGCCGGGCTTAATCATTGGACAAGCGATCGGGCGTTGGGGCAACTTCATCAATCAGGAAGCGCACGGCGGGCCGGTGGCGGAATCGTTCCTCAGGAACAACCTGCATCTGCCGGATTGGATCGTCAATCAAATGCTGATTGAAGGTCAGTATTATCATCCGACGTTTTTATACGAGTCGCTTTGGAACGTCGTAGGACTCCTCCTGCTGTTCGTGCTGCGGCGGCGTTCGTTTTTGCGGGCGGGGGAGCTCTTTTTCAGTTATTTCATCTGGTATTCGATCGGGCGGTTTTTCGTAGAGGGTCTGCGGACGGACAGTCTCGATTTTACGGGGCCAGGCTGGCTGGCTGCGCTGATGAACGGCATGTGGGCACCGATGAGAGCCCTTGGCTTTGAGCCTGGGTTTATGACCTACGGAGGGAATGTGCGGATTTCGCAGCTTCTGGCGGTGCTGATCGTGCTGGCCGCGATTGCGCTGATCATCGTTCGCCGCCGGACGGGGGCAGCTTCGGAGCGATACAGCGATCCGATTGTACGGATCGGACAAGCGGCGGAGGGAACGGCTGACGCCGCGGATGCAGGCAATCGGCCGGAAAGCGGTAAGGAAGCAGACGTAAAGGCAAAGGAGTAGCAGCATGATACAAACTGTGTTATTTGATCTGGACGGAACGATTGTCGATACGAACGAGCTGATTATTCAGTCGTTCTTGCATACGTTCGAGGGAATCACCGCGGAGCCGGTCACCCGGGAGCATATTGTTCCGAACATGGGACGGCCTTTGATTGAGCAGATGATGTTCTTCTCCGGGCGGGAGCAGGTGGATGATTTGGTGCAAAAGTACCGGACGTTTAATATTGCCCATCATGACGAGCTGGTGCGGGAATTTCCCCATGTGCGCGAGACGCTGGCGAAGCTCCATGCCGCCGGCGTCAAGCTGGGCGTGGTGACAAGCAAAATCCGGCAGACGACGGAAATGGGGCTGAAGCTGACGGGACTGTACGACTACTTCGGCACGATCGTAACGGTGGACGACGTCGGGAAAGCGAAGCCGGACCCGGAAGGGATTCACAAAGCGGTCCGGGAGCTCGGCGGCGACCTCTCGTCCACGCTGATGGTCGGCGACAGCCACTATGATATCGAAGCGGCGCACAATGCGGGCATTCCGTCGGTGGCGGTCGCATGGTCGCTGAAAGGGACCGAATATTTGAAGCAGTACAAGCCGACCCATATTATACAGGATATGCGCGATATTGTGCCGATTGTCGGGATCGAGGGGAAATAGCGCTTGAGAAACACGGACAAATATCCGGTGGAAGGACCGAACTCGCTGTGGCAGGTATATAAGACGATCAGCCGTTTCAAGGCGGTCCGTAATTTCATTTTTATCCAGATTTCCAGGTATGCCCCCTCCTTGCCGCTGAAACGGTGGATTTACCGCCATGTGCTCGGGATGAAGGTAGGGGAGCATGCCTCCTTTGCGTTGATGGTGATGGTGGATGTGTTTTTTCCGGAGAAGATCGAGGTTGGAGACAATACGATCATCGGCTACAATTCAACGATTCTGACGCATGAGTATTTGATCAAGGAATATCGGCTCGGGCGGGTGAAGATCGGCTCCCATGTGATGATCGGAGCGAATACGACGATTTTGCCCGGAGTGACGATTGGCGATCATGCGGTCGTGGGCGCGGGCTCGGTCGTGCATAAGGATGTGGCGCCGTACAGCTTTGTGGCGGGGAATCCGCTTCGGGTGATCCGGGAGGATGTGCGCAGGGCGGAGCCGGAACGATGAGTCGGCAGGTTTTTTTTACAAATAGCGAATTTAATATTTTGCAAAAGTTAACATTATGTTCTATAATACGGCTTGTACAATAAAAAGGCTTGCAAGGGCGGTCGGCTAATCTCCCGGAAGGGAGGTGATGCCTGTGGAGGTTAAGGACACGCTGACTTTAATGATCGGCTTCGGGATGCTGCTTGTTGCGCTGCTCACGCTGGTAGTTAACATCATCGTCGCCCTTATCCAAAACAAAAAGAAATAGACCGCCCATCACACAGGGAATACGGTCTATTTCACGATCATTCCTTATTCAGCCGACCGCCTTTGAAGCGGTTATTGTACCTCGGGAGCACGGTGGCAGCCGTTGCTCCCTTGTATTGTTATTATATGCTCTTGTCTTTATTCGCGCAACAGGCTCCATGCAATCGGATCATTGACGAATCAAGCGTTCCCGTGATAAACTTACGATTACATTCTTTATTTTGGTAGTATGGTAGCGCACTAAAGCAAAATTAGAGATAGCAGGGTGAAGACGGTGTCCAAACCGAAGGTGTTTGAAAAGCCGACAGGCGTAAAAGATTACCTCCCCGAAGCGGCGGCCAAGCTCCGCAGCATCGAATATAAAGTCATGCAATGCATGGAGCGCTGGGGCTATAGAGAAATTATTACTCCTACTCTGGAGTATTACGATACCGTTGGGGTGGCCAGCTCGACGGAGGATAAAAAGCTGTTCAAGCTGCTGGACCGGAACGGCACGACGCTTGTGATGCGTTCCGATATGACGGCCCCGATCGCCCGGGTCGCGTCCTCGCTGCTCAAGGAGCATCCGTTTCCGCTGCGGCTCTCGTATCAAGCGAACGTGTTTCGGGCGTTCGAAGCCGAGGCGGGCCGGGATGCGGAGTTTTTTCAGACGGGCGTGGAGCTCATAGGCGATGCTTCCAGTGAAGCCGATGCCGAGGTGATTGCCTTGGCGATCGCTTGCTTGCAAGCGGCCGGTGTGCAGGAGTTCAAGATCGCCCTCGGCCACGTGGGCTTTCTCAACGGCTTGTTCCAGGAGACGCTCCGGCAGCGTCAAGACGCACAGACCGCGCTGAAAGCGTGCCTGCTTAGCCGCGATCACGTCGGCTACCGGGAGACGATCAAGTCTCTAGGCCTTCCTCGGGAAGTGCAGCAGGAGCTGGAAGGTATTCTCCGGCTGCGCGGCGGCCAGGAAATTTGCCGTCAGGCGCGGCAGGTAACGAAGGACCCCGTCGCCCAGCATGCGATTGCGCATCTGTGCGAAATCTGGGACGTGCTGGAAGCGTACGGCGTCAGCGAGCATGTGCTGATCGATCTGACGATGATCGGCGATTTCTCGTATTATACGGGGATGACGTTCGAAGGCTACGCCGCGGACTTGGGCTTTCCCGTATGCAGCGGAGGACGGTACGACAACCTGCTGGCGCAGTTCGGGCGTCCGGCGCCGGCGACGGGCTTCGCTTTGAAAACAAACCGGATACTGGAAGTAATCGGCAAAAGCAAAACGGAAGACGCCCCGCAGCGCGTACTGATCGTTTACACGGAGCCCCATCGGGCGGCCGCGCTGGCTAAGGCAAGGGAGTACCGCTCCCGGGAAGGCTTTATCGCGGAGACGCGTCTTCTGGCGGACGGACAACAAGGGCTGCATGCGGTTCGGCAAGCAGACGGCGTGCTGCACGTGCACGGCTCCCGCTATTGCGACATTATATCGTTTACGGAGTAAGGAGGGGCAGCGCATGCAGGATTTATTGAAGGTGGCAATGCCCAAAGGGCGTATTTATAAACAGGCTTCCAAGCTGTTCCGCGAAGCGGGGCTCGCCATCCCCGAGGAGACGGACGATTCGCGCAAGCTGATTATCGCCGTTCCGGAGGCGCGGATGGAATTCATTATGGCGAAGCCGGTCGATGTGCCGACCTACGTCGAATACGGCGTGGCGGATATCGGCGTCGTCGGCAAAGACGTGCTGATGGAGGAGAACCGGGACGTATACGAGCTGCTGGATCTCGGGATTGCGCGCTGCCGCATGTCCGTCATCGGGCTGCCGGATTGGCAGCCGGTGTTGAACCCGCGGGTGGCGACAAAATATCCGAACGTGGCTTCGCAATATTTTCGGGAGCAGGGGCAGCAGGTGGAGGTCATCAAGCTCAACGGCTCGATCGAGCTGGCCCCGCTGATCGGTCTGGCGGACCGGATCGTCGATATGGTGGAGACGGGCAGCACGATCCGGGAAAACGGGCTCGCGGAGCATGAGCAGATTTTTGCGATTACAAGCCGGCTCATTGCCAACCGCGTCAGCTACCGGATGAAGAACGACGCCATCCAGGCGCTCTGCGACCGGCTGCAGCCGGTCATTGCCGCTGTGACGGCAAAGGCATAGGCATAGCCTTTATAGGCCGGTTACATTGCCGGAGAGAGAACAGAATTCGCATAGATCAAAGGAGGCTGCGGCCATGAGAGTAATGCCCGCATCGGAATTTTCGCTGCAGCGGGAGGTCGAATATGGCACGCCCGAGCAAAACGAGCGCGTACAGCGCATCATCGAAGAGGTGCGCCGGGACGGGGATGCCGCGCTGCGCAAGTTCGCACAGCAGTTTGACGGCGTCAAGATAGAGGAGCTGCGCGTGGCGCAGGAGGAGATTGAAGCCGCCTATGCGCAGGTGGACGAGAGCTTCCTGGCGGCGCTGCGTGAAGCGGCCGCGAACGTGCGCCGCTTTCATGAGAAGCAAATGCGCAACTCTTGGATGGATCTGCAAGCCGACGGCAGTATTCTCGGCCAAGTGATCCGCCCGCTGCGCCGGGTCGGGCTGTATGTGCCCGGCGGCAAGGCGGCGTATCCGTCGTCGGTGCTGATGAATGCGATCCCGGCGCAGGTCGCGGGCGTGCCCGAAATCGTGATGGTGACGCCTCCGGCCACGGCCGGGGTGGAAGGCATCAACCCGCACATCCTTGTCGCGGCTGCGGAAGCGGGCGTGCGCGAAATCTACCGCGTCGGCGGCGCGCAGGCGGTAGCTGCGCTGGCGTACGGGACGGAGTCGATTCCGGCGGCGGACAAAATCGTCGGCCCCGGCAACATCTACGTCGCGCTGGCGAAGCGCAGCGTGTTCGGCGCCGTGGACATCGACAGCATCGCCGGGCCGAGCGAGATCGTCGTCTTGGCGGACGAGACGGCGGACGCCGCTTATGTAGCGGCGGACCTGCTGTCGCAGGCCGAGCACGACGAGATGGCCTCGGCCATTCTCGTCACGCCGTCGCAGGAGCTGGCCGAAGCGGTCCGCCTGGAGGTGGACCGTCAGCTGAGCGAGCTGCCGCGGCGCGGTATTGCCGAGCAATCGATTCGCGATTACGGCGCGATTCTGACCGTGGACAGCCTCGCGGAAGGCGTCCGCGTCGTGAACCGGCTGGCGCCGGAGCATCTGGAAATCATCGTGCGCGACCCGTTCGATTATTTGAGCCGGATCGAGAATGCCGGGGCGATTTTCCTCGGGCCTTACAGCTCGGAGCCGGTGGGAGACTATTTTGCGGGACCGAACCACGTGCTGCCGACGAACGGCACGGCACGGTTCTCGTCGCCGCTGAACGTAGACGATTTTCTGAAAAAGTCGAGCGTCATTTATTACAGCAAGGAAGCGCTGCTGCGCGATGGGGAGAAGATTATAACGCTGGCCCGTCACGAAGGGCTGGACGCGCATGCGCGGGCAATCGAAATTCGCTTGAGGAAAGAAGGGGACCAGCGTGGCTGAGCAAAACCAACAGGGGGCCGGGCGCCAGGCCGAAATCGCGCGCAAAACGAACGAGACGGACATCCGGCTCGCATTCAACGTAGACGGTACCGGCGTATCCGAGATCGAAACGGATGTGCCGTTCTTGAATCATATGCTCGATCTGTTCACGAAGCATGGACAGTTCGATTTGAAGGTGGACGCCAAAGGCGACGTCGAGATCGACGATCACCATACGGTCGAGGATATCGGCATTTGCCTCGGACAGACGCTGCGCGAGGCGCTTGGCGACAAGAAGGGAATCAAGCGCTACGCCAACGTATTCATCCCGATGGACGAAGCGCTGGCGCAGGTGGCGATCGATATCAGCAACCGGCCGCATTTGGAGTACCGGGCCCAATATCCGTCGGCGACGGTCGGCAGCTTTACGACGGAGCTGGTGCACGAGTTTTTGTGGAAGTTTGCGCTGGAAGCGCGGATTACGCTGCATGTGATCGTGCACTACGGGCATAACACGCACCATATGGTCGAAGCGGTATTCAAGGCGCTCGGACGGGCGCTCGACGAAGCGACGAGCATCGATCCCCGCGTACAGGGCGTGCCGTCGACGAAAGGGGTCCTGTAATCCATGATCGCCATCATCGATTACGGCATGGGCAATCTGCACAGCGTCGCTTCGGCGGTGGAGCGGCTCGGTTACCGCGGCGTGATCGTTTCGGACGAGCAGGAGCTGCTTCAGGCGGAAGGAGCTATTCTTCCCGGTGTCGGGGCGTTCGGCGATGCGATGGATCACCTGCGCGAATCGAAGCTGGATGCGGCCGTGCAGCGTTTTGCGGCAAGCGGCAAGCCGCTGCTTGGCATCTGCTTGGGCATGCAGCTTTTGTTTGCCCGCAGCGAGGAGCATGGCCTGCATGAGGGGCTGAACCTGCTGCCCGGAGACGTCGTCCGTTTCCAAGGCGATTATAAGGTGCCTCATATGGGATGGAACAAACTGGAATTCCGACAGGCAAGCCCGTTGTTTGAAACGGTAGAAGAGGGGCATGTGTACTTCGTACACTCGTTTCATGTGAAGCCGGAGCAGCCGGGCGATCTGCTGGCGGTGACGGATTATTATCAGCAGGTAACGGCCATTGTTGGCCGCAATAACGTATTCGGGATGCAGTTTCACCCCGAGAAAAGCGGCAGCGTCGGCATGAAGCTGCTCGGCAATTTTCTTGCGTTGTGTACGCGTAAGTAGACAGGCTTCGCCAGCCGTGCGCTTGGTTCCGGTTTGCCGGGCATCTAAACGGGTCGGTGCGATTCATATTTCCAAGGTTGGAGGAACGTTTTCATGTCTTCATTCATCATTTATCCCGCCATCGACATTCGCGGGGGCAAGTGCGTGCGATTGATCCAAGGCGATTACAATCAGGAAACCGTATATAACGAAAATCCGCTGGAGGTCGCCAAAGCTTGGGAAGCGCAAGGAGCCAAATGGATTCATCTCGTCGATCTGGACGGAGCGAAGGCGGGCTATCCGGTTAACGACAAGCTGGTCGGCGATATCGCCAAGGCCGTTAACGTTCCGGTACAGCTCGGGGGCGGCTTGCGCACCGAAGCGGACGTGGATCATATTTTGTCGCTCGGCGTGTCGCGTATTATTCTCGGCACGGCGGCCATCGAAAACCGCGATTTCGTCAACCGGGTGCTCCAAAAGCACGGGGACAAAGTCGCTATCGGCATCGACGCCCGAGACGGGTATGTGGCGACCCGCGGCTGGCTCGAAACGTCTGCGGTCAAAGCGGATGAGCTTGCCGCAGAGCTGGCGAAGGAAGGCGCGAAAACGTTTATTTTCACCGACATTTCGCGCGACGGCATGATGGGCGGTCCGAACGTGGAAGCGATCGTCCATTTGGCGAAGGTATCGGGGCAGTCCGTGATCGCTTCCGGCGGCGTAAGCCGTTACGAGGATCTGGAGCGGCTGGCGCAGCATGCGGCGGACGGCGTAGGCGGCGCGATCGTCGGCAAAGCGCTCTATACCGGCAGCATCAAGCTGGAGGAAGCGCACGGACGGGTATAACGACAGAAAGGAGGACGGCATATGCTGGCCAAACGGATCATCCCTTGTCTTGACGTGAAGGACGGGCGGGTCGTCAAGGGAGTCAATTTTGTCAATTTGCGCGATGCCGGAGATCCGGTCGAGCTCGCATCGATCTACGACCGGGAAGGAGCCGACGAACTGGTGTTCCTGGACATCTCCGCATCCCACGAGGGACGGGCGACGATGGTCAACGTCGTGCAGCAGACGGCCGGCCAAATCACGATCCCGTTCACGGTCGGCGGCGGAATCTCGAGCGTGGACGACATGAAACGGCTGCTGCGGGCGGGCGCGGACAAAATCGGCATCAACACGGCCGCGGTGCGCATTCCTCAGCTCGTGTCCGACGGAGCGCGGCGCTTCGGCTCGCAATGTATCGTCGTGGCGATCGACGCCCGGTACAATCCGGAGTGGAACGAATGGGAAGTATTCACCCACGGCGGACGCAACGGCACGGGCATCCGGGCGCTGGAATGGGCCAAGCGGATCGAAGAGCTCGGCGCCGGCGAAATTTTGCTGACGAGCATGGATGCGGACGGCACGAAGGACGGATTTGACCTGCGGCTCACGCGGGCGGTTTCGGAGCTCGTATCGATTCCGGTTATCGCCTCCGGCGGAGCGGGCAAGAAGGAGCACTTCTACGACGTGTTTGCGGAGGGCAAGGCGGACGCGGGGCTGGCCGCCACCATTTTTCACTATAAAGAAATGACCATCGAAGAGGTTAAGGACGACCTCAGGCATAAAGGAGTGGAGGTCCGGTGAGCGGGCAAACGGCAGGAACCTTAGAGGAGATCACGGCGGCCATCAAATGGGACGCGAATGGCCTTGTGCCGGCCATCGTGCAGGATGCGGCAAGCAAGGACGTGCTGATGATGGCCTACATGAATCAGGAGTCGCTGAAGCTGACGCTGGAATCGGGCGAAACGTGGTTTTGGAGCCGTTCGCGCGGCGAGCTGTGGCACAAGGGCGCGACATCCGGCCACGTGCAGAAGGTCAAAGCTTTGAAATACGATTGCGACGGCGACACGCTGCTCGTGCTGGTGGACCAAGCGGGACCGGCTTGTCATACCGGACGCTACAGCTGCTTCTACAACGAAGTGAAGCTTGGGGCTTTGGCGGACGGCGGGGAAGCCGCGGCAGAGCCGCCGTCTAACGACCGTTTTGCCATGCTCGGCCGGCTGGAGTCGGTGATCGCGCAGCGCGACGCGGAACGGCCGGAAGGCGCGTATACGACGTATTTGTTTGAAAAAGGCATCGATAAAATATTGAAAAAAGTCGGCGAGGAAACGGCCGAGGTGATTATCGCGGCGAAAAACCGCGACAACGACGAGCTGCGGTACGAAGCGAGCGACCTTATTTTCCACTTAATGGTGCTGCTCCGCGAAGCAAAGCTGCCTCTCGACGAGGTTATGCGCGAATTGGACCGCCGGCACAATAACAAAAAATAACGGCGACGAAGGGAGGGGCAGGCGACTCGCCATGCCGCTCTCCTCCGCCGAAAAGGGGAATTCACTCGAATGCGCATCGATTATCATACGCACCATGTGCGGTGCGGACATGCGTCGGGAGAGCTGGAGGAATATGTACTGAAGGGCATTGAGATCGGACTGGACCAACTGGGGCTTTCCGATCACATGCCCTTGCTGCATGTAGACCCGGCTTCCTATTATCCGGGCATGGCCATGCCGATGGACGAACTGCCGAATTATGTGGAAGAAGCGCTGCGCTTGCAGCATAAATACAAAGATCGGATCGACATCCGGGTCGGACTCGAAGGCGATTATATCGAAGGGTACGAAGCGGAGATCGAGCGGATCCTCAAAGCCTATCCGTGGGATTATGTGATCGGGTCCGTTCATTTTCTAGGCGAATGGGACATTACGGATCACCGGCAGACGGACGGCTGGAAGGAGCGGGACGCCTACGAGGTCTACGTTCAATATTACGACGCCGTCTGCAAAGCGTGCCAGACCGGCTTCTACGACTACATCGGGCATATCGACGTGATCAAGCGGTTCGGGTTCAAGCCGGAGCAGAGCGTGGAGCACTTGGAGCGTCAGGCGCTGGAAGCCGTCCGGGAGGCAGGCATGGCCATCGAGCTGAATGCATCGGGCTTGCGTATGCCTGCAGGGGAAATGTTCCCAAGCCGACGCATGCTGGAGTACGCCCGCGAGCTGGGAATTCCTGTAACGCTCGGATCGGACGCGCACCAGCCGGACCGGCTCGCACAGTACCTTGATCAGGCAACCGATCTGCTGCGGCAGGCAGGATTTAACGAATTAGCCACATTTAAAAGCAGGAAACGCGCCATGGTGCCTATTGGATTCGCTTCATTTCATGTATAATGGGGACGTGGGCATTTTAAATATTGTGTAAACCGGCCAACCGGAGCCTTTTTGAAGGTCCATCCATCGTCGAATGACCCATTGTAACATAAGCAAAAGCGGAGGTAACCATGTACAGCGACAAAATGAAGATTTTCTCGGGTTCGTCCAACCCGAAACTGGCGGAGCGCATATGCGAAGAGCTTAAAGTGCCGCTCGGCAAAATCAAGCTTTCCCGATTCAAGAGCGGGGAAATTTATTGTCTCTACGAAGAAAGCATCCGGAACTGCGACGTGTTTCTGGTGCAAACGTTCTCTCATCCGATCAACGAGAATTTCATGGAGCTTCTCGTGATGATGGATGCCGCCAAACGGGCTTCGGCGAGAACGATCAATCTTGTCGTCCCTTACTATGGTTATTCCCGCCAAGAGCGTAAAGCCGCGCCTCGGGAACCGATCTCGGCCAAGCTGGTGGCGGACCTGCTGACGGCAGCGGGAGCGGACCGTGTCATCACGATCGATCTGCATGCCCCGGCGATTCAAGGCTTCTTCAACATCCCTGTGGATCATTTGACGGCGCTGGATTTAGTCAGCGATTACATTAAAAAGCTTAATATCCAAAACCCGATCATCGTCTCCCCGGACGCGGGACGCGCGACGACAGCCGAGAAGATGGCGAACATTCTCGATGCGCCGTTTGCAATGATGATCAAGAAAAGACCGGCTCACAACGAAGCGGTCATTACGCATGTCATCGGGGACGTAGCCGGCCGCACGCCGATCATCATCGAGGATCTGATCGATACCGGCTCGACCATCGTCAACGTCGTGGAAGGCCTGAAGGAACGCGGGGCCCACGACGCTTATGTCTGTGCGACGCACCCGGTATTCTCCGGCCCGGCCTTGCAGCGACTGGATCATCCGAACATTAAGGAAGTCGTCATCACGGACTCCATCGCCATTCCGGACAGCCATCCGAACCGATTCCGGGTGCTCTCCGTTGCCCATCTGCTTTCGGACGCGATCAACATCATCATGTCCGGCGGCTCGCTCAGCTCGCTGTTCAAATACGGCGGCGTATAATAATTTTTACCACACGACTCCGGCTGTCGAAACCTTACGGTTTTGGGCCGGATTGTGTTATACTTAGGAATCATTATTACTCCGGCAATGTAGAAATGAAGCTCTGAAATGCACAGGCGGGTTTCTCATGTAATTCCGGACGGGTCACGGAGGTGCCTGAATTATGGAGAAGAAAAAACGTGTGCTGCCGAAACCCAGCACCAATGTCGTACCGATGAAAATGGATGCCACGTTCTTTTTCGAAAAAGCCGTTCAGTCCTTGGACCGTTATCATTATGATAAGGCATTGAAATATTTTCGTCGTGCGGCCGAGTACGAGCCGGAAAACCCGGTAAATCACTGCAACTTGGCCGGGCTGCTGTCCGAGATGGGAAATTACGAGGAATCCAACCGCATTTTGCAGCACGTGCTGGACCGGATCGATCCGACGATGACGGAATGCTACTTCTATATGGCGAACAATTTTGCCAACATGGAAAACTACGAATCGGCGGAAAAAGCGATTATTCATTACCTTGAGAACGATCCGACCGGACAGTTTCTGGAGGAGTCCGAGGAAATGATGGAACTGCTCAGCTACGAGCTGGACCGTCCTGCGAAGCTGTCGACGATCAAGAGCCGGGAAGGCTTGTTCGATCACGACCGGGCGCGCTCGATGCTGGAGGAAGGAAAGTTCTCCGAAGCGGTTCGTCTCTTGGAAAATATCATCAGCAAGCATAGCGATTTTATGGCCGCGCGCAACAATTTGGCCTTGGCCTACTATTATATGGGGCATTTCGACAAGTCGGTCGACATGATCCGGCAGGTGCTGGAGATGGAGCCCGGCAATTTGCATGCGCTCTGCAACCTGGCAATCTTTTATCAGCATTTCGGCGACCGGGAGAGCTTGGCGGAATTGCTCGAAGTGCTGCGCAAAACGTACCCGTTCCATCAGGACCACGTCTTTAAGCTGGCCACGACGATGGGGATCTTAAACGAGCATGAGAAAGCGTTCCGCCTATTCAAGAGGTTGTTGAAAACGGGCGAAGCAGGTCTCGATCCTTGTTTGTTCCATTACACCGCCGTAGCTGCTTACAATACGGGACGGTACGATGAAGCCCAGCGGCAGTGGAAGCAGGCGGAGAAATTCGATCCGGGCTCGGAGATTCCGAAATTCTATCTGAATTTGCTGGATAAGCACCGGGAGGAAACGAGAAAGCCTCCGGTCAGCTATCATTACCACCTGCCGTTTGAGGAACAATTTCGCGGGCTGGAGCGCGCCGAGGGCGGACTGCCGGAGCATATGAAGCGCGATCCGCTTGTCAGGTCGTCGTTCTTCTGGGCGCTGCGTCATGGAGACGGGGACACGAAGCTGCAGGTGATCCAAGCGTTCGGTCTGATTGCGGACGACGAAGTGAAGGATGCGCTCACGGAATTTATTATGCTGCCGGACGAGGACGATTACTTGAAGCAGGTGGCCATCTTTGTGCTGCGCAGCATCGGGATCAAGGAGCCGCTGACGGCTGTGCTGAACGGCAAGCGGACGACGGTCGCGCCTTCGCCATTCTCCCCGGGGCTTCCCGTATGGGAGAGCAAGTGGCAGGCCATTATGGAAACGGCGCTGCGGCATATGGCCCGGCGTTACGATATGGTGCAGCAGTACGATTTGCAGACGCTTTGGGTAGAATATTTATCGCGGGTGTTTCCGAACGTGCCCAAGATGACCAAGGTCGAAGGCTGGGCGGCCGCGCTTGAATATTTGACGGCCAAGATGCATCGGCGTCCGATTACTTATCACGAGGCGGCGCAGCGTTACGGGGTGTCGGTGGCGACGGTGAGCAAGAATGCGAAGCGGATCGACGAAGCTTGCGGTTTAAAAGAGAAAATGGACGCCATTTTCAAAAAATTGACCGGCATGGAGTCTCAATCTTAATATAGAGATTAAGCAGATACGATAGGAGGAACCTCTATGTACAAATCGATCGTAATCGGAACCGGCCCGGCGGGACTGACGGCGGCCATTTATTTGGCCCGCGCCAATCTGAACCCGCTCGTCATCGAAGGACCGGAGCCGGGCGGACAATTGACGACGACCACCGAAGTCGAGAACTTCCCCGGGTTCCCCGAAGGGATTATGGGTCCGGAGCTTATGGACAACATGCGGAAGCAAGCGGAGCGTTTCGGCGCCGAGTTCAAAACCGGCTGGGTGAACAAGGTCGATCTGTCCAAGCGGCCGTTCAAGCTGAATGTGGAAGGCCTTGGCGATATCGAAGCCGAATCGCTCATCATCTCGACCGGCGCTTCGGCGAAGCTGCTCGGCATTAAGAACGAGAAGGAAAGCATCGGCCGCGGCGTCAGCACTTGCGCAACGTGCGACGGCTTCTTTTTCCGCGGCAAGAAGATCATTGTCGTGGGGGGCGGCGACTCGGCGATGGAGGAAGCGAACTTCCTGACCCGTTTTGCGACGGAAGTGCGCCTGGTACATCGCAGAGACGAGCTGCGTGCTTCGAAAATCATGCAGGATCGCGCACGCCAAAACGAGAAAATTACATGGAGCCTGAACCGTACGCCTCTGGAAGTGATTTCCGGCGAAAAGGGCGTGACCGGTTTGAAGGTGAAAAACAACGAGACCGGCGAAGAGGAAATTCTCGAAACCGACGGTATCTTTGTGGCCATCGGCCACAAGCCGAACACGGATTTCCTCGGCGGGCAAATCGTCACGGACGAAGTCGGGTACATCCAGGTGAAGCCGGGGACGTCCCTGACCAACGTCGAGGGCGTCTTTGCCTGCGGCGACGTGCAGGACAGCAAATACCGCCAGGCGATTACGGCGGCCGGCAGCGGCTGTATGGCGGCGCTTGACTGCGAGAAGTTTCTGGAAGGGCATATGGTGCATGACTGGAGCAAGTCCCTGTAACAACGCCATTCGGGCGTGGAACCGTGTGTTCTGCGCCTTTTTCATGCTTACAAAAATTACCTTCCGTATTAAGCTTCGCGAGGGCGTTAGTCCGGGAGTAAGCGGTAGGAAAGCGGTCATTACGGGAGCGCAAAAAGCTAGGGAAGGCGAGGGTCCCGTGCGGGCGGCGAATCGGAAGCGGCCCCAGCTTTGCAGGCTTTACAGCCGGTTGACACTTTCTCGACACACTCCCGGAAGAGCTGCGAGCTTCCCCTGGGCTAATCTTGACCTTCTAGGTAGGTTGGCTTATAGTTGGAACAGGAGCTTATAGATAACGGATAGGGTACGAGGTGATTCGACAGGTATGGGAGAACGTGTTTATGTAGGAGTCGATCTGGGAGGAACCGCGATTAAAGTCGGATTGTGCGACGGGCAGGGCAAGCTGCTGCAAACGTACGAAGGCCCGACCGGTACCGAACATGGCGCAGAGGTAGTGCTGGAAAATATCGCGCAGTATGTGCGTAAGCTGGTTGACGAATCCCCATACGAGTGGGAGCAGGTCGCCGGCATCGGTGCGGGAATCGCCGGGTTCATGGATATTCCCGAAGGCTTCATCAAGCTGTCGCCCAACCTGGGCTGGCGCAACGTACCGGTCAAGAAGATTCTGGAAGAGAAGCTTGGCAAGACGGTCAAAATCGATAACGACGCCAACGTCGCTGCGCTCGGGGAAGCCTGGAGCGGGGCCGGCGCCGGCATTCCGAATGTCGTCTGCTATACGCTGGGCACCGGAGTAGGCGGCGGTGTCATTATCCACGCCCGTATTTATCAGGGCTACAACGGCATGGCCGGGGAACTCGGACACATGGTTGTTGTACCGGACCTGGAAGCGATTGAATGCGGCTGCGGCAAGAAAGGCTGTCTGGAGACCGTATCGTCGGCGACAGGCATTATTCGGATGGCCAAAGAAGCCGTAGAACGGGGCGAGCATACGTCCTTGGCGCTTGTCGAGAATATTATGGCGAAAGATGTGTTTGACGCGGCCAAAACGGGCGACGAAACGGCGCTGCGGATCATTAACCGCGCCGCGCTGTATCTCGGCAAATCGATGGCGGCGATTTCCGTCGTTCTGAACCCGCAGCGTTTTATCGTGGGTGGCGGCGTATCCAAGGCAGGCGACATCCTGTTTGATGCGATCCGCAAGTACTACAACGAGCACGCCCAAGAAACGGCCAAGGAAGGCGTAGACATCGTTCCTGCCGTTCTCGGCAACGATGCCGGCGTCGTCGGCGCAGCGGGCCTCAACCTGCACAGCTAGAGGCAGGCTGACGGACCTGCATGGCTTGTGCCCGGAAACCCGGGCCGGATTTTCACGTATAAAACAAACGGCGCCACCAATTCCAAAGCGCCAACAGATATATTTATAGCGAAGGTCGGGTCTGCGTAAGCAGCAGGAAAGATACCGGAGAGTTTACGTGGTCCCTTTTAAATCGTGTTCCGACCATTTTATTATTATTCCAGGAACACGATTTGAACAGGACCCGGAGGTACTTTCCTGCTGCGACAGCGAAGAGACCCGAACGGAGCGTCCTCAGGAGGAGCAGCCATGGAAGAAATGCAAACCCTCGGAAAGCTGGTTATCATTACGGGCATGTCCGGAGCCGGCAAGACGATTGCGGTGCAGAGCTTGGAAGACTTGGGCTTTTTTTGCGTGGATAACCTTCCTCCGGTGTTGATTCCCAAATTTGCCGAGCTGATTGAGCAGTCCAAAGGCCGGATCGGCAAAGTTGCGCTGGTTATCGACCTGCGGGGGAGAGAGTTTTTCACTTCGCTGTCCGAATCGCTGCGCTACTTGAGCGAGAACTATACGCTGACGCACGAGATTCTGTTCCTTGACGCGACGGATTCGACGCTGGTGCAGCGGTATAAAGAAAGCCGGCGCAAGCACCCGCTGGCCCCGACGGGCGCCCCGCTCGAAGGGATTCAGCAGGAGCGCAAGCTGCTGGAGGAGCTCAAAGGCCACGCAACGCAGGTGATCGATACATCCAACCTGAAGCCGGCGCAGCTGAAGGAAAAAATCATATCCCGGTTCACCAGCCTCGAAAACAGCGGCATTTCGATCAACGTCATTTCGTTCGGTTTCAAGTACGGGATTCCGATCGACGCCGATCTTATTTTTGACGTCCGCTTTTTGCCGAATCCGCATTATGTGGACCATCTTCGCCCCAACACCGGGCAGGACCCGGATGTGTACGATTATGTCATGAAATGGACCGAAACGCAGGAGTTTCTCGCGAAGCTGCTCGACATGCTCCACTTTCTCGTTCCCCAATACAAGAAAGAAGGCAAAAGTCAAATCGTTATCGGTATCGGCTGTACGGGCGGGAAGCACCGTTCGGTGGCGATTGCCGAATATCTCGGTAAAATGATGGGCAATAGCGAAACGGAAATCGTTCGGGTCAGCCACCGCGATTCCGAGCGCGACCGGGTTGAGGTGAAGAAATGACGTTTGACCGGGAGAGGGAAACGTACATTCCGCGCATCGTCGTGATCGGCGGGGGGACCGGGCTGTCGGTGATGCTACGAGGGCTTAAGCAGAAGCCCGTAGAAATTACGGCGGTCGTTACGGTAGCCGATGACGGGGGGAGCTCGGGCATCTTGCGGTCGGAGTTGGAAATGATTCCGCCGGGCGACATCCGCAACGTCTTGTCTGCGCTGGCGGACGTGGAGCCGCTGCTCGGGCAGCTGCTCGATTACCGTTTTGATAAAGGCAACGGATTGGCAGGCCATAGTTTGGGTAACCTAATGTTGGCAGCCATGTGCGACATTACCGGCGATTTCGTCACCGGCGTGCGCGAGCTGAGCCGGGTGCTGGCCGTGCGGGGGCGCGTTCTCCCGGCTTCCGATCACTCGATCGTGCTGCGGGCGCTGATGGAGGACGGCTCGATTGTCGAGGGAGAGTCCAATATCCCGAAGGCAAGAGGCGTTATACGCCGGCTGTCCATCGAGCCGAAGGACGTCCGGGCGCTTCCGGAGGCGCTGGAGGCGCTGCGGGAGGCCGACGCGATTCTGGTCGGTCCGGGAAGCTTGTATACGAGCATTTTGCCCAATCTGCTGGTGCCGGAAATTGCGAAAACGATCGTTGAGTCGAATGCGCTCAAAATTTTTATTTGCAACGTGATGACGCAGCCGGGTGAAACCGACGATTATAAGGTCAGCGACCATCTCAAAGCGGTGCGCGACCATGTCGGCAGCGAGCTCTTCGATTACGTGATCGTGAACAACGGGGACATCCCGGAGCAGGTGCAGAGCAAATATGCCGAGCAGGGGGCCAAGATCGTTCCGCTCGATTTGGACGAAGTGACCAGGCAGGGCTATAAGGTCATTGCCGACCAGCTTGTTCTGTTCCGGACCTATCTGCGTCATGACGCCGAGAAGCTGAGTCAACACATTTATCAACTGGTGGAGAGCTGGATGTTCAAGAAGAGGTGATTCCCATGTCCTTCGCCGCCCAGACGAAAAAAGAGCTGACCATGATGGAGTCGGAGCGCTGCTGTGAGAAAGCGGAGCTGTCCGCCCTCATCCGCATGAACGGGGCTGTGCAGTTGACCAGCCAGAAGATCGTCCTTGATATTTCGACGGAAAACGCCGCGATTGCCAGACGCATTTACTCGCTGCTCAAAAAGTCGTTCAAGGTGCATACCGAGCTGCTTGTCCGCAAAAAAATGCGGCTCAAAAAAAACAACGTGTATATCGTGCGCGTGCCGAATCAAGTGCAGGGCCTGTTGTCGGAGCTGCATATCGTCTCCGAAGGTTTTTTGTTCACCCCGGGCATCGAGCCGGAAATTATTAAACGCAGCTGCTGCAAGCGCGCTTATTTGCGCGGAGCTTTCCTTGCAGGCGGTTCCGTGAACAACCCGGAGGGGTCCTCGTACCATCTGGAGATTTATTCGATGTACGAGGAGCACTGCCAGGCTCTGGTGCGGCTGGCCAACGAGTTCGATCTGAACGCCAGATGCATCGAGCGGAAAAAGGGCTTCGTCCTCTACATCAAAGAAGGCGAGAGGATCATCGAGTTTCTAAATCTGATCGGCGCTCACCAAGCGCTTCTCCGGTTCGAGGACGTCCGGATTATGAAGGATATGCGCAATTCCGTAAACCGCCTCGTCAACTGCGAAACCGCCAATCTGAACAAGACGATCGGCGCCGCCGTCCGGCAGATCGACAACATCCGGCTGCTGCAAAAGGAAGTGGGGCTCGATAACTTGCCCGACAAGCTGCGGGAAGTGGCGGAGATTCGGCTCAAACACCCGGATATGAACCTCAAAGAAGTCGGTGATCTGCTGAAAGGCAAAGTAAGCAAATCCGGGGTAAACCACCGGCTGCGCAAGATCGATGAATTGGCTGAAAAGCTGCGGAAATCGTGAGTAGAATCGGCCAATTATAGATTTTTTGTGTAAATTTGCAATAATTCTAGTGCAAACTGCCGAAAAATGATATAATGTTTGAAAAATCGCTTTTTTTAAATCGGTTTCGGATAGACTAGCCTCCAGATTGCGCTTCAATGCCGGAATCGTTGGTAACCCGTTTGTCCATGTTCTTCAGGACGATGTATTCGTTTACGCTGAGGGCGTTATGCCCTTCCTTATTTTTAGGAATTCAAAGTATTGTAGGGGGTATTGGTTGCATGTCGAGACGCCCAGTAGTCGTCAAGTTGAAAACAGGCCTTCACGCCAGACCGGCAGCGCTTTTCGTGCAGGAAGCGAATAAGTTTTCTTCGGAGATTTTTGTGGAGAAGGACGAGAAGAAGGTCAACGCCAAAAGTATTATGGGCATCATGAGTTTGGCCATCAGCACAGGAACCGAAGTTCACATAAGTGCAGAAGGTTCGGACGCCGAACAGGCTGTAAACGCTTTAGTCACATTGGTCAGCAAGGAAGAGCTGGAAAACCAATAAACCGCCACAAGGCTTCCGTTCCGGAAGCTTTTTTCTTTGCGGCGTTCCTTATTTTGTCACATATGATCTCCGTAAATAAAGCGCAACCTTTTTTGGGCTGATGCGTCTAAATTGACGTGTCTTTGAACCGGAAAAGGTTTTTTCTGTATCGGGCACCATTAGAAGCGCAGAAAGAGGAGTAGAGGGAATGAAGCCGTTGAAGAAAGAATGGGTCGTTCTGCTGGTTATGGCCATGCTGCTGTCGTTTGGCATTGCGCCGCTGGCATCCGCCGCAGAGAAAGAAGCGCCGATGTCGCCCGCCCCAGGGAAAGAAGCGCCGCCGACGTCTGCCCCAGGGAAAGAGACGCCGATGTCGTCCGTCCAAGAGAAAGAAGCGCCGATGTCGTCCGGAACGACCTATGTGCTGCTGTATATCGATAAGCCCGAGGCCTTCTTGAACGGCAAGCAGGTGAAGCTGGATGCGCCTGCGACGATTCTGAAGGACAAGACGTTCGTGCCAGCCAAGTTTTTGGGCGATGCGTTCGGGATGAAGGTCGAATGGAACGACAAGACGCGTCAAATTGAAATGGTAACACCAAGCCACAACATTATGATCGACATCGATAACAAGTCGGTGTGGATTAACGGCTACTGGATGAAGTTCGACGACGTAGCCGCGATTGTGAATGGCCGCTTAATGATTAAACTGACTTGGCTGGCCGATTACATGGGAGCGAAGTATACGTACAACAACGAGCTGCGCCGCGTGGAAGTGCTGCATGTGAAGGCGCCTGCGGGTATTTTCGATCCGAATCGGGGCAACTCGAATCCGGTAGCGAAATTTACGTTCGCCCAGCCGAGCTACAAGATCGGGGAACCGGTCAAATACGTCGATCTGAGCTATGACCCGGATGCGGAAGGCATTGCGCGGTATGAGTGGACCGGGAAGCAAGAAGCCTTTTTCACCCCGGGCACGTATCCGATTACGCTGACCGTTTGGGATATTCACGGCAATAAGAGCGAGACCTATACCCGCAATCTGGTCATCGGCAACGATACTTATCTGAGTGCGATTGAATATCCGATCTTTATGAAACCGGTCGGCTCCTTTATCAAGACCGATTGGAGCATGCTCTGGGGCACGTTCTGGGAGCTGCCACAGCTGCCGAAGACGGTGAGCGAGGATCGTTCGCGCAAGCTGCTCGTCAGCGACAGCCCGGAGACGTTCACGGAGCGTGGCATTTTGTACCAGGATGAAGTGGAAGGCAAAGGCCGTTTATATGCCGATCACATCAACGGGACGAAGGAAAAGGTCAGCATGGCGATTCTCGCCAAAAACTTGACGGACAAGCCGGTTACGATCAAAACGACGAACAAAGGCGAAGTGTGGCCTTCGGTGTATGCCAATTTGATCGGCAGCGAAGCGACGGTCGATTTCCTGATGAACGACCAGATCAACGAGACGATTACGATTCCGGCCCACCAAACGTTCATTTACAAGCAAAT
This sequence comes from Paenibacillus ehimensis NBRC 15659, assembly GCF_004000785.1. Classification (GTDB taxonomy): domain Bacteria; phylum Bacillota; class Bacilli; order Paenibacillales; family NBRC-103111; genus Paenibacillus_G; species Paenibacillus_G ehimensis. Next base: position 29,621 of record NZ_BILX01000056.1, read on the forward strand.
GCCGGACTTCTATCCGGATCAGGGCGTTAACTTGTTCTACGATGTCGAGACGGACGGAAAAGTGCAGTTCTCGTTCGTGGCCGACCGCGAAATTTCCCAAAATTCACTGACTTTGCCGCTGCTTCCGTTTGAGGGGCATGTAAGAGGGTCATTCCCGGTTTCCGAGTTGACGTGGAACATTGATGCTTCATCTTTTACGCAGCCTTCCCGACTCTTGATTGGCGACGGCATTACCGATCCGTTCCAGCCGGGATACGATCCGATGCGCAAAATGGAAGTAAAGAACGAAGGCAATTATGGCGTCATTTATAAGATTCATGCCGACAAGCCTCGGAAGATGGCTGTCATGATTTTGCCTAAAGGCGGCGTGTACAAAGGGCCGTTCAAAATTAACGGCGATATCCGTCTGGCGCCTGAATCCGGCGTGATGACCGCATTTGACGGAATGCAGATTTTGGCCAAAACGACGGGCAAAGAAGATTCGCTCGATATTGAATTCAGTCCGCCGGCCGGCTCGGCGCTGCCGATCGAACTGATCTTCTATCCTCTGGACGACCGCGCCGAATAAAGATACAAAACAAGGCCTTGCTCTTGAGCCGCCGCAATGCGGTCTCAGAGCAGGGCCTTTTTTCATATGGAGGCCGCGGAGTCGTTGTATGCAAAAAAGCCCGGCCATTCGCACGGAGGCATACAAGATGCGCCGTGAAATGGCCGGGCTTTTCATGCTGACCTGATCAGGTTATACGCGTTCGATAACTTTATCGATCAAGCCGTAGTTTTTCGCGTCCTCTGCGGACATGAAGTTGTCGCGGTCGGTATCTTTCTCGATGCGCTCGAACGACTGGCCCGTACGCTCGGCGAGAATCGTGTTCAGCTTGTCGCGCATTCTCAGGATGCGCTTCGCACGGATCTCGATATCGCTGGCTTGGCCTTCGGCTCCTCCGAGCGGCTGGTGAATCATAACCTCGCTGTTCGGCAGCGCGAAGCGCTTGCCTTTGGCTCCCGCGGCCAGCAGGAAGGCGCCCATCGATGCCGCCATGCCGACGCAGATCGTGGACACGTCCGGCTTGATGAACTGCATCGTGTCATAGATCGCCATCCCCGACGTAATGGAGCCGCCAGGGCTGTTGATATACAAGCTGATGTCTTTATCCGGATCGGTTGCGGCCAGGAACAGCATTTGTGCGATAATCGAATTGGCTACAACATCGTTGATCGGACTTCCGAGAAAAATAATCCGGTCCTTGAGCAGACGCGAATAGATGTCATAAGCGCGTTCTCCTCTTGCATCCGGTTCGACAACCATTGGAATGAAACTCATCGGCTGCAGCCTCCTTTATATTCAAACTATAACCATCATAAACGAAAAACAAACAAAGGTCAAGAAAGGTCAAACCAAGGAAATAAAAAAACCAGTTTTGCTCAAACTGATTGTGTGTAAATGGCGCGCCCGCAAGGAATCGAACCTTGATCTCAGGCTCCGGAGGCCTACGTCATATCCATTGGACCACGGGCGCATATGAAAGTTAAGTTTGCTGTGCTTCAATAACTGACAGCAAAAATTATTATAAGCCATAAGCGAAAGAAAAGCAACCTCCTGGCGATAAAAAAATTTTCCATGTACAGTTGCCGCAGGAATAGCGGCTGCGGACAGCCGGCGGCATGTCGAATGGTGGCGAAGAGACTTGATGCGAAGGAAAGAATAGGTTATAATAAGGACACTAAGTGAAACAGCTTAGTACTTTTTTTAGAGTATGTGGGACTCAAAATGCAGCACCGGGACAAAAAACGTCCAACAAAGCTGCAATCTTAAGCGGGTGTGAATCCATGAGAGAAATCCTCGACATTCAAAAGCAGCTTTTGCCCGACCTGGTCGACACCATGAAAAAGCGATATACGATTCTGCATCACATCATGGTATCCGGCTTGGTGGGCCGGCGGACGCTGGCGCTGTCGGTGGGAGCGACGGAGCGGGTGCTCCGCGCGGAAGTGGATTTCCTGAAGGAGCAGGGCTTGATCGAAGTCGAAGCTTCCGGCATGCGGATCAGCGGCGCGGGCAGGGAACTGCTGGAGCGGCTCGAACCGCTTGTCAAAGACTTGTTCGGTCTGACGGAGCTGGAAGAACGCATACGCTCGCACTTCGGCTTGAAGCAGGTGATCATCGTCCCCGGCGATTCGGACGTCTCCCCGCATACGAAGAAAGAGCTTGGCCGTGCCGGCGCCTCCGTCTTGCGGAAGCTGGTCGGCGAGAACGAGACCGTTGCCGTAACCGGCGGCTCCACGATGGCTGAAGTGGCCTATCATTTGACGCCGGCGACTCCGATGAAGGGCTGCTGGTTTGTACCGGCCCGCGGCGGACTCGGGGAAAGCGTCGAGCTTCAAGCGAACACGATCGCCTCGACGATGGCGAAGAAGGCGGGAGGCCGCTACCGGCTGCTGCACGTGCCGGACCATCTCGGCGAGGAAGCCTATCAATCGCTGATGCAGGACAGCCACATTGCCGAGATCATCGCCTTCATCCGCGGCGCGCGGATTGTGGTTCACGGCATCGGAGAAGCTATGGTCATGGCCAGACGGCGCAAGGTGGACCCGGAAACGACCGAAAGCCTGCGGCGCGACGGCGCGCTTGCGGAAGCGTTCGGGTACTATTTTGACCGGGACGGAAACATTTTGCACAAAATGCCGACCATCGGGCTGCGCATCGAAGACATTCACAGCATGGACCATGTGATCGGAATTGCCGGAGGCAAAAGCAAGGGCGAGTCGATCGCTTCGGTACTGAAGCACGGTCACGAGGACGTGTTGGTGACCGATGAGGCGGCTGCCTTGGAAGTTGTCAATCGCTTGCTATCTTGACGGGCTCTGCCTGTCTTGACATATCGCTGCCGCGGTCGTAATTCTACGAAACCTTGCCGGGAGCAGCGGACATCAAATCATTTCTAGGAGGCTTTCAACATGGTAAAAGTTGGTATTAACGGTTTTGGACGTATCGGTCGTAACGTATTCCGCGCAGCACTTGGCAATCCTGAGGTGGAGATCGTTGCTATCAACGACTTGACAGATGTAAAAACGTTGGCTCACCTGCTCAAGTACGACACGACTCACGGTCGTCTGAACGCTACGGTGGAAGCTACCGAAGGCGCGCTCATCGTGAACGGCAAAACGATTAAAGTGTTCGCCGAGCGCAATCCGGAAAACCTTCCTTGGGCCGCAAACGGCGTTGAAATCGTCGTTGAATCCACAGGGATCTTTACCGCAAAAGAGAAAGCCGAGCTTCACTTGAAAGGCGGAGCGAAAAAAGTTATCATCTCCGCACCTGCAACGAACGAAGATATCACCATCGTTATGGGCGTTAACGAAGATAAATACGATCCGGCTCAACATACGATCATCTCCAACGCATCCTGCACGACGAACTGCTTGGCTCCTTTCGCCAAAGTTATTAACGACAAATTCGGTATCGTGAAAGGCATGATGACGACGGTTCACTCCTACACGAACGACCAGCAAGTGCTCGACCTGCCGCATAAAGACCTGCGCCGCGCACGTGCAGCCGCTGAAAACATCATTCCTTCGACGACGGGCGCTGCGAAAGCTGTTTCCCTCGTACTGCCGGAGCTGAAAGGCAAGCTGAACGGTATGGCTATGCGCGTGCCTACGCCGAACGTATCGGTTACGGACCTCGTTGTTGAGCTGAGCAAAAACGTAACGGTTGACGAAGTGAACGGCGCTCTGAAAGAAGCGGCTAACGGCCCGCTGAAAGGCATCCTGAACTACTCCGAAGAGCCGCTCGTATCCAGCGACTACAACGGCGACCCGGCTTCCTCCACGATCGACGCGCTGTCCACGATGGTTGTCGGCGACAACATGGTGAAAGTGGTATCCTGGTACGACAACGAGTGGGGCTATTCCAACCGTGTCATCGATTTGGCAAGCTTTATCGCGAAAAAAGGTCTGTAATGGTAAAATTGTGGTGATGTTCTGAAGCATTTGAAAAAGATCTCGCTATGACGGGGCAAATGGGATGTACCTCCGGGCTCTGTTGAACTCTCGTTTCTTGATTTAAAGGGTAGTTGAGGAAACGAGAGTTCAAAGGAGCCGCGCTGACGCTCTACGGCACATCCCATCTGCTGCCGCGCGAGATATTTTTCTAAGCCCGAAGGACCGTCCCCACAATTTTTTGTGTGTGGGTAGGAAGAGACAAAAACCGCTGGGAGGCATGGAAGATGAATAAGAAAAGCGTTCGTGACGTAGAAGTTAGCGGTAAACGCGTATTTGTCCGGGTCGATTTCAACGTGCCGCTGGAGAACGGGAAGATTACCGACGATACGCGGATTCGCGAAACGCTGCCGACGATCAAGTACTTGACGGATCGCGGAGCGAAAGTCATTCTGGCCAGCCATTTGGGCCGTCCGAAAGGACAAGTCGTCGAAGAGATGCGGCTGACTCCGGCTGCGGCACGCTTGTCCGAGCTGCTCGGCAAGCCGGTTGCGAAGGCGGACGAAGCGATTGGCGACGCGGTCAAAGCGCAGATTGCCAAGCTGACCGACGGCGACGTGCTGCTGCTTGAGAACGTGCGCTTCTACGCGGGCGAAGAGAAGAACGATCCGGAGCTGGCAAAGGCTTTTGCCGAGCTGGCCGATCTGTACGTGAACGACGCGTTCGGCGCCGCGCACCGGGCTCATGCTTCCACGGAAGGCATCGCGCACCATCTGCCAGCCGTATCCGGATTGCTGATGGAAAAAGAACTCGACGTTCTCGGCAAAGCGCTCAACAACCCCGACCGTCCGTTCACCGCGATTGTCGGCGGAGCGAAGGTCAAAGACAAGATCGCCGTCATCGAGAAGCTAATCGAGATTGCGGACAATATCATCATCGGCGGCGGGCTGTCCTACACCTTCTTCAAAGCGAAAGGCTACGAGATCGGTAAATCCCTCGTGGACAACGACCGTCTGGAGCTGGTGCAGGAATTCGAGCGCAAAGCGAAGGCAAAAGGCGTGAATTTCCTGCTGCCGGTTGACGTTGTTGTCGGCGACGATTTCAGCGCTTCGGCGAATACGAAAGTCGTAGACGTCGATCAAATTCCTGCGGACTGGGAAGGCTTCGATATCGGACCGAAAACCCGCGAGCTGTTTGCCAAAACGATTGCGGAATCCAAGCTGGTCGTCTGGAACGGACCGATGGGCGTATTCGAATTGAAGCCGTTCGAAGACGGAACGAAAGCGGTAGCGGAAGCTTGCGCGGCGACGGCCGGCTATACGGTTATCGGCGGCGGCGACTCGGCGGCAGCCGTGGAGAAATTCCATCTTGGCGACAAAATGGATCACATCTCCACCGGCGGCGGAGCTTCTCTTGAATTTATGGAAGGCAAGGCGCTTCCAGGCGTCGTGGCTTTGAACGATAAATAGGAGGCGGGGGCATATGCGCAAACCGATCATTGCAGGCAACTGGAAAATGTTCAAAACGGTAGGAGAATCGCTGGCCTTCGTCAGCGAGGTGAAGGGCAAGGCGGAAGCAGCGGGCGTTGAGAGCGTTATTTGCGCGCCGTTTACGAACCTTCCTGCCTTGGTAGAAGCGGTAAAGGGGACGACGCTGAAGGTTGGCGCTCAAAACCTGCATTTTGAAGACAGCGGCGCGTATACGGGCGAGATCAGCGGCGTGATGCTGAAAGATCTCGGCGTAGAGTACGTGATTATCGGGCACTCCGAGCGCCGGGCTTATTTTGCGGAAACGGACGAAACGGTAAACAAAAAAGTGCATGCGGCGTTCAAGCACGGCTTGACTCCGATCGTATGCGTCGGCGAGAAGCTGGAAGAGCGGGAAGCGGGCCAAACGAAAAGCGTATGCAAAGTGCAGACCGAAGCGGCGTTTGCCGGCTTGAGCGCGGAACAGGCGGCGAAAGTCGTCATTGCTTATGAGCCGATCTGGGCGATCGGCACGGGCAAATCGTCGACGGCAGCGGACGCGCAGGACGTGATCGGCTACATCCGCGAGCTGGTGGCCGGCTTGTATGGAGCCGAGACGGCAGCGGCGGTGCGGATTCAATACGGCGGCAGCGTGAAGCCAAGCAATATCGCCGAGTACATGCAGCAGCCGGACATCGACGGCGCGCTGGTAGGCGGAGCGAGTCTGGAGCCGGCATCCTACATCGATTTGATCAAGGGGGCCGAGTAACATGGCCAGACCGAAACCGGTAGCACTGATCATTCTGGACGGCTTCGGCCTTCGCGGCGAAACGCAGGGCAATGCGGTAGCACAGGCGAAAAAGCCGAATTACGACCGGTATTGGAGCCAGTTTCCGCATACGACACTGACCGCTTGCGGCGAAGCGGTCGGGTTGCCGGAAGGACAGATGGGCAACTCGGAAGTGGGCCATCTCAACATCGGCGCCGGACGGATCGTGTATCAGGACTTGACGCGGATTTCCAAATCGATTCGCGAAGGCGAGTTTTTCGAGAACGAAACGATTCTGGGAGCGATCCGGCATGCCCGCGAGAACGGCAAAAAGCTCCACTTGTACGGACTGCTGTCCGACGGCGGCGTACATAGCCATATCGCACACCTGTTCGCCCTTCTGGAAACGTGCAAAAAGGAAAATTTCCACGAAGTATACATTCATGCGTTCCTGGACGGCCGCGATGTGGCGCCGGACAGCGCCGTGAGCTATATGGAGCAGCTGCAAAACAAAATTGCGGAGCTTGGCGTCGGACATATCGCAACGGTGCAAGGGCGGTATTACGCCATGGACCGCGACAAGCGCTGGGAGCGTACGGAGAAGTCGTACCGCGCGATGGTATACGGAGATGGACCGTCCTTTGAGGACCCGATGAACGCCATCAAGGAATCGTACGTCCGTTCCGTATTCGACGAGTTTGTCATGCCGACGGTGATCGTGAAGAAGGACGGAACGCCTGTCGGCTTGGTAGAGTCCGGCGATGCGGTCATCTTTTTCAACTTCCGGCCGGACCGGGCCATCCAGCTGTCGCAGGTGTTCACCAACAGCGACTTCCGCGGCTTCGATCGTGGGGACAAGTGGCCTAAAGATCTGCACTACGTCTGCCTGACCCTCTTCAGCGAAACCGTGGGCGGCTACGTTGCGTATAAACCGAAGAATCTGGACAATACGCTCGGCGAGGTGCTGGTTCAGAATAATCTGAAGCAGCTTCGCATTGCGGAGACGGAAAAGTATCCGCACGTCACGTTCTTCTTCAGCGGCGGCCGCGACGTCGAGCTCCCGGGCGAAACGCGTATCCTCATCAACTCGCCGAAGGTAGCGACGTATGACCTGAAGCCGGAGATGAGCGCTTACGAGGTGGCGGAAGCGGCGGTGAAGGAGATCGAGGCCGAGCGTCAGGACGTGATCATCCTGAACTTTGCCAACCCCGACATGGTCGGACACTCCGGTTTGCTGGAGCCGACGATCAAAGCCATCGAAGCGACGGACGAGTGCCTCGGCAAAGTCGTCGACGCCATTCTGGCGAAGGGCGGGGTCGCACTGATTACGGCCGACCACGGCAACGCCGATATTGTGACGAATCCGGACGGCTCGCGCAACACCGCACATACGACGAATCCGGTCCCTTTCATTGTGACCGACAGTCGTGTTACACTAAGAAACGATGGCATTTTGGCGGATATCGCCCCGACGATGCTCGAGCTTCTGGGCTTGACGCAGCCGGCAGAAATGACCGGTAAATCGATCGTTGCAGCACGCGGTTAACCCTTTTGCAAAATGGATTAAAAAACGAGAAGGAGTGTTCTAGCAATGACTGTAATCTCCAATGTATACGCCCGTGAAGTGCTTGATTCCCGCGGTAACCCGACCGTAGAAGTGGAAGTGTATCTGGAATCCGGAGCGCGCGGCCGCGCGATCGTTCCGTCCGGCGCATCGACAGGCGCTTATGAAGCCGTAGAGCTTCGCGACGGCGACAAAGGCCGTTACCTCGGCAAAGGCGTACTGAAAGCCGTTGAGAACGTGAACGACGTGATCGCGCCGGAAATCATCGGCATGAACGCCCTTGATCAAGTCGGCATCGACAAGCGCATGATCGAGCTGGACGGCACACCGAACAAAGCGAAGCTTGGCGCGAACGCGATTCTCGCTGTTTCCATGGCCGTAGCTCGCGCAGCGGCTGAAGCTTTGGATGTTCCGCTGTACGTTTACCTCGGCGGATTCAACTCCAAAACGCTTCCGGTTCCGATGATGAACATCATCAACGGCGGCGCACACGCGGACAACAACGTGGACGTGCAGGAGTTTATGGTATTGCCGGTTGGCGCTCCGACCTTCAAAGAAGCGCTGCGTACCGGCGCGGAAATTTTCCACAGCTTGAAAAACGTTTTGAAAGAGCAAGGCCTCAACACCGCGGTAGGCGACGAGGGCGGCTTTGCGCCGAACCTGAGCTCCAACGAAGCGGCGATTCAAACGATCATCACGGCGATCGAGCGCGCAGGCTACAAGCCGGGCGTCGACGTATTCCTGGGCATGGACGTGGCCTCCACCGAGTTCTTCAAAGACGGCAAATACCATCTTGAAGGCGAAGGCAAGTCGTTCACTTCCGCTGAATTCGTGGACTTCCTCGCTTCCTGGGTAGACAAATACCCGATCATCACGATCGAAGACGGCTGCTCCGAAGACGATTGGGAAGGCTGGAAGCTGCTTACCGAGAAGCTTGGCGGCAAAGTACAGCTCGTCGGCGACGACCTGTTCGTAACGAACACGAACCGTTTGTCCCAAGGTATCCAGCAAGACATCGGCAACTCGATTCTGGTTAAAGTAAACCAAATCGGTACGTTGACCGAGACGTTCGACGCCATCGAAATGGCAAAACGCGCCGGCTATACGGCGGTGATCTCCCACCGTTCCGGCGAGAGCGAAGACAGCACGATTGCCGACATCGCAGTGGCTACGAACGCTGGCCAAATCAAAACCGGTGCGCCTTCCCGTACCGACCGCGTGGCGAAGTACAACCAATTGCTCCGCATCGAGGACCAACTGGCAAGCGTCGCTCAATACGCAGGCAAATCCGCATTTTACAACCTGAAAAACTTCAAATAAGTTTGCAGTTGTAAAGTACACGGTTTTCATAATAAAATAACCGTCAGGCGGTATTGTTTTTGACGAACGTCAATCCTACAACGACGACTGACACTCACCCGGAGGGGATCACATGAGTAATTTGTTAAAGACCGTATTTTTCTTGATTTTATCGGCCTTTCTTACGCATTTGATCCCCTTCAGTGATTATTTTCGCAATCTTGATACGATGATTCACGAGTTCGGCCATGCCATCGTGACGTTGGCGCTTTCCGGCAAAGTGATGTACATCGAGCTGTTCGCGAACCATAGCGGCGTGACGTATTCGCAGGTAACGAGCCGGTGGAGTCTCCTACCGATTGCGCTGGCAGGGTATACGACGGCCTCCTTGTTCGCGTTCTTCCTGTTCCGGATGCGTGCCAGCGGTAAGCAGCGGCTTGGATTGCAGGTGATGACAGCGATCGCCATCGTGGCACTTGTCTTGTTCGTGCGCAACGAGTTCGGAATTTTCTGGCTGTTGGGCTTCATTATCTTAAATACGATGATGCTGGCGTTTATGCCGCGCTGGCTCAGCGATCTGTATTACCTGCTGCTGGCGTTCCTGACGCTGGAAGAGTCGGTTTTCGGACCGTTCTCGTTGATCCTGTATGCCTGGAACGATCCGGCGAAGGCCGGCGATGCGACGAACCTCAGTCTGGTGACTCCGATTCCGGCCATCGGATGGGCCATGCTGTTGACGCTGTTTTCCCTATGGTGCGCGGTGCGGGCGCTGAAATGGTTTCTCACCGGACGCAAAGCGTCACGTTCTCCTCGGCCCGCCTACCGGCAGCCGTTCGATGAGTAAAGATTTTGTAAAATACGCATGGACGATCCAACAGGATTTGTCAGTGCGTATTTTTTGTGGTATACTAAGCATGCTGTCTATTTTCGGACAAGTCCGTTTATTTTTGCAGGAGGTGGAATCATGGAATTAGCATTGAAGATCATCCTGGTCATCGCTTCGCTTGGCTTGATTGCGGCCGTATTGCTGCAGCCGGGAAAAAGCGCAGGTTTGTCCGGTGCCATCTCCGGAGGGGCGGAGCATCTGTTCGGAAAGAAGAAGGCGCGGGGGCTGGAGCTGTTTTTGTCCCGTTTGACTATGGGTCTCGCGGTTGTATTCTTCGTCTTATCTTTGATTGTGGCGTACTTTGTAAAAGGCGCGTAAACATAAAAAGGCGACAGCAGGGGAATATTACTCCTGCTGTTTTTTTGTAGCTTTTCACATGCTGCAGGAAGGAAGAGGCGGCCTTGACTATCCTGAACGGTGTGAGACGGAGGCGGGGCGCTTGAATCGCGTATATAGAACAACGGAGCCTTTTCGGCTGGAAGGAGCTGGAGAGCTGGCCTCGACGCAGCTGCTGCTCATACACGGCTTCACGGGGTCCCCGTCGGAGCTTCGGCGGCTCGGCTATTATTTGAACGATCTGGGCTATACTGTTAATGCGGTTCTGCTGCCGGGGCATGGAACGACGCCGGAGGATATGATTAGAACCGGCCTCGACGATTGGTCCGGCCATGTGCTGCACTGCTATGATACAATGGCCGCCGGCCGGGTTCATGGGGGCAAAATTGTGGCGATCGGTCATTCCATGGGAGGGCTGCTCGCTTTGGAGCTGGCGATGAAGCGAAGGCTTGACGGCGTGGTTTCGCTGGCGGCACCGATGTTTCTGTCCAGCCGGAAAACATCGCTGGCCCTATTGCTGCAGTATTTTATCAAATACGTTGAACGGAGACCGACGGCGGTTGCGCATCTGACGGAGGAAGCCTGTACATATGATAAGACGCCGGTCCGGTGCGTGGTCGATCTTCGGAAGCTGATGAAGCTTGTCAAAGCGGGCTTGGGCCAAGTATCGGCGCCGTTATTTGTCGGGCAGGGAGAGAAAGACGGGATGGTTCTTCCGAAAAGCGCAGAGTACATTTACCGGCATGTCTCCTCGCTCGTCCGCCAAATCGAGTATTACCCCCATTCCTCCCATGGCCTGCTGCTTGACGAGTGGCGGGAACGGGTATACGAAGATATATCCCGTTTTTTGGCGACGCTTGACCAGGTCGGGACATGGAAACAGGCGGTCATGGAACTTCAGACATAGGTTATAGAAAGAAAAGGCAGGTGAGAACATTGATAACGCGTGAAGCTTTACTAGATTTTATGAAAGAGACGGCCTACAAGCCGATGACGTATCATGAGCTGGAGCAGCACTTTGTGCTGGAGAGCGCAGAGGAGTTCAAAGCATTCCTTAAGCTGCTCAATGAACTCGAAAATGAAGGACTTATTCTTCGTACGCGCAACGAACGGTACGGGGTGCCCGAGAGAATGAATCTGCTGCGCGGCAAGCTGCAGGCGCATGCCAAAGGCTTCGGCTTCCTCATTCCCGACGACCGGGATCATCCGGACGTGTACATCCATGCCAACGATATGGCGACGGCGATGAACGGAGATATCGTGCTCGTGCGGATCACTTCCAAGAGCCCGTCCGGCGGCCGGATGGAGGGCGAAGTGGTCCGGGTGGTCAGCCGGGGCAATACGCAGATCGTCGGTCTCTTCCAGTCCCATGAGGAGTATGCGTTTGTCATTCCGGACGATAAGCGGGTGGTGCGGGATATTTTTATTCCGAAGGAATCGTTCGGCGGCGCCATGGACGGGCACAAGGTCGTCGTAAAAATCGTATCGTACCCGGAAGGGCGCGCGGCGGCGCAAGGCGAAGTGGTGGAGATTCTGGGGCATAAAAACGATCCCGGGGTCGATATTCTCTCAATTATCCGAAAGCACCAGCTGCCCGAAGCGTTCCCGGATGAGGTGATGGAAGAAGCGTCGGCTGTGCCGGAAGCGATCTCGGAAGAGGATCTGAAGGGCCGCCGCGATCTGCGCGGTAAGCGTATCGTCACCATCGACGGGGAAGATGCCAAAGACTTGGACGATGCCGTCAACGTGGAGCGGCTGCCGAACGGCAATTATGTGCTCGGCGTGCATATCGCCGACGTCAGCTATTATGTGCGCGAGGGCTCGCCGCTCGACAAGGAAGCGTACAACCGCGGGTGCAGCGTGTATTTGGTGGACCGGGTCATTCCGATGCTGCCGCACCGGCTGTCCAACGGGATTTGCTCGCTGAATCCGCAGGTGGATCGGCTTACGATGTCGTGCGAGATGGAATTCGACGCAGATGCGAATGTGGTGCGCCACGATATTTTTACAAGTGTGATCAAGACGAGCGAGCGGATGACGTACACGAATGTCCGCAAGCTGCTGACCGAGGAAGCGCCGGAACCGGAGCTGCTGGAGAAATATGCGTACCTGATGGACGACTTCCGTCTGATGGAAGAACTGGCGATGAAGATGCGTTCGAAGCGGATGCGCCGCGGTGCGATCGATTTCGATTTTCAGGAATCGAAAATTTTGGTCGATGCGGACGGCAAGCCGACGGATATCGTGAAGCGGGACCGGACGATCGCCGAGATGATCATCGAGGAGTTCATGCTGGCGGCGAACGAGACGGTGGCGGAGCATTTTCATTGGCTTAAAGTGCCGTTCCTGTACCGGATTCACGAGGACCCGGACGCGGAAAAGCTGCAGCATTTTATGGAGTTCATTACGAACTTCGGTTATGTTGTCCGGGGCAAGGGCAATTCGGTGCATCCCCGGGCGCTGCAGACGCTGCTGGAGGAAATCAAGGGGACGAAGGAAGAAACGGTTATCAGCACGGTGATGCTGCGTTCGATGAAGCAGGCGAAGTACGATTCGCAGAGTTTGGGCCATTACGGTCTGGCTGCGGAATTTTACTCCCACTTCACGTCGCCGATCCGCCGTTACCCCGACCTCGTCATTCACCGCGTCATTCGCGAGGTGCTGGAGAGCGGTACGCTCAGCGAAGCGCGGCACGAGTACTTGGCCTCGCGGATGGACGATATTGCCAAGCAATCGTCCGAGCGGGAGCGGGTGGCCGTCGATGCGGAGCGGGAGACCGAGGCGCTGAAGAAGGCCGAGTTCATGCTCGACAAAGTCGGCGAGGAGTTCGACGGCATCATCAGCAGCGTGACGAGCTTCGGGATGTTCGTAGAGCTGGAGAATACTGTGGAAGGACTCATCCGTCTATCCGATCTGACGGACGATTACTACCACTTCCACGACGCTCAGCACGCGCTTATCGGCGAGCGCACGTCCAAAATTTATCGCCTCGGCGATGAAGTGAAGGTGCGCGTCTCGCGGGTGAACATGGAGGAGCATACCATCGATTTCGAGATGGTCGATATGAAGCCGCGACCGCAGAAAATGAGCTTGGTCGACGCGCTGAACGCCGTACGCAAGACCAAACGCGCGGGTCGGGCAGGGAAAGCCGCCGCAGGCGGAGCGCGCGCCGGACGGAGCGAACGCGCCGGGAAGCGCGGCGCAGGCGGCAACGGGCGCGGGAAGGGCCCGGCAGCCGCGAAAACGCGC
>NZ_BILX01000057.1 GCF_004000785.1 Paenibacillus ehimensis NBRC 15659
CACCCGGTCGAACCAGCCGGAGGCGGGCGGCTCCGCCGGCCGGCACAGCTCCTCCAGCGTAGAGGCGGCCAGCCCGAGCTTCTCGCCGCCCGTCGCGAACTCGCCGTAAATCTGCGCCATGGCCCGGGCCTCGCCGATTCCGTTGCCGGACGGGAACTCGATCGACAGCATATCCCGGTCGTTGAAGTTCGCATTGGCCACCAGCCGCTTGCGGTCCACCATGCTGCGGGAGGTGAGCGACCTCGGATTTAAAAATCCGGCGAACAGCGCCTTCGGGATTTCATGAAGATGAAACAATAAGTCCAAGGGGCTGTCAATTCCCCGCACCTTGGCGAGTCTCGAATCCGGCACCTCGTCCGGCAATCCGATGTAAAATTCCGCTTGCAGCGGCGCGCAAATTTCTTCCTGCAGCAGCCGTCCGAGGCTTCGGCCCCGGGGATCGGTCCGCCGCAGCAGCTCGCCGATAAACCAGCCGATCGTCCACGTATGATAGCCGTGCGCCGAGCCCGGCTCCCATTCCGGCTTCATCTCCGCCAAACGGCCTGCGACGTTCGCCGTATCCAAATCGGCGTACCGGCGAAGCTCCAGCCCGTCCAGCGCGCACAAGCCGGCCTGGTGGGACAGCAGCTGCCGGATCGTGATCCGCTCCTTCCCGTGCTTCCCGAATTCCGGCCAATACCGCGTCACCGGGTCGTCGTAACCGAACCAGCCCCGCGAATGGGCCACGGCGGCGCACAGCGCCGCGAATCCTTTCGTGCTGGAAAACACGGGAACCAGCGTATGCTCCTCCCACGGAATCCGCCTTCCCGGGTCCGCGTATCCTCCCCACAGGTCGACCACCTTCTCGCCTCTCCAATAGACGGCACACGCGGCGCCGGTTTCCCCAAGCCGTTCGAAATTGCGGACAAACGCTTCCCGTACGCCCTCAAAGCCCCGCTTAACCGTTCCGCCGATGAGGGCGGTTTTCTCTTTTGAGTGTCTCATGGTGATGTCGCCTCTTATTTAATTTATATGACTAAAATATAATTTATAGTCATATAAATTGCAATAAAAAAGCTTCTTACTGAAGCCTGTTCGAGAAAGCAGCTGTATCTTTTCTCAAAAAAGATGAGTCAGATCGGATGATCCAACTCATGCAATCAACTTGTAATTGGCGGATGTTTCTCAGTCAGTATGGTTTCACACCAAAACAAGAACCAAGCGGATTATTTCCTCTTTTCAATATAACCCAACAGTGTAATTATAAACATTCCGAACGCGAAGAGAACAGAAAGAGCCTGAAATAAATCCATTTAACAGCCTCCTCCTTTCGAAGAGCTGCTCCACCATCTTACAAGTTGTAATTTAAATTTAGCCCAAAATGGTTAAAATTGGTAGAACATTAAGAACTATTTTTGCACTTTTTGTTTCAACATTTTTCGCTAGCGAATGTTGGCTTGTCAGGGAATACTAGGCGCAAGCTTGACGAACCGTCGGGAATAAACGAGCTTGTAAATTCCGGGTAGTCCTACGTTTACTCCCGGGAAGCCGTCACGTATAATGAGCCTATATTTTACCGCGCAATAGGAGCGTCCGCATGTCAAACCGAAAATGGAATTTGGGACTTCTTCTCCTCTTTATCGTCTTTGCCTGCTTGCTGCTGCAATTTGTGTTCTCCACGCTGCGCATCAGGGAGCTGGTCCGGCCGCTGGAGTCCGGCCTCCCGGACGGAGACCGCCCCCGCCATATCGTCTTGATCCCTCAGGAGCTGGATAACCCGTACTGGCGGTCCATCGAGGAAGGCGCGCGGGAAGCGGCCCGGCAGTACGGCATGGAGCTGGACTATACCGGACCGTTCCGCATCAACCCGGCCGAACAGTCCAGGCTGCTGGAAAAAGCGATCGCGGCTAAAGCCGATGCGATTCTGCTACAGGGCATCGGCGATCCGCAGTACCGGGGACTGATCGACAAAGCGGCCGGCCGCGGCATTCCCGTGATCGCCGTCGATACGGACGAGCCGGGAAGCCGGCGATTGGCTTATGTCGGCACGGACAACATGGAAGCGGGAAAACGGATGGGCGAGCTTGTGGCGCAGGCGGCAGGAGGCTCCGGGACCATCGGCGTTCTGATCGGCAGCGAAGCGGGCAATCAACGGCTGCGGCTCGAAGGCTTCCGCTCCGTGGTCGGCCGTTATCCGAAGCTGAAGATCGCCGAGGTGCGCTCGTCGAACATTTCGCGCCTTCAAGCGGCCGAGCAGGCGGCAGCCATGCTGAACCGGCACCCGCAGATGAGTGATCTGGTCGGATTCAGCGCCTTGGACGGTCCGGGCATGCTGGAAGCCGCGGGACGCGTCCGGCCGCAAGGGCTGCGCATCTTTGCGTTCGACGACCTGCCGGAAACGACGGAAGGCGTCCGGCAGTGTAAAATAGCCTCCACGATCGTCCAGCAGCCGCGTCAAATGGGCTACGATGCCGTAGCGCTGCTGCACGATTATTTTCAAGGAAAAACGCCGCAGCCGCAGCACTATACCGATACGTCCGTGCTCGACCGCAGCGCCTTGGGGATCGGAGGAAGCTGCCCATGACGATCCGCACAAAGCTGCTGCTGTTTATTCCCCTGCTCGTGCTGCTCGTCAACTCGGTCACGTTCTTTTTATTCCAGAGCGGAAAGGTCGTGCAGCAGAGCTACGATCTGATGATGAACCGGATCCTGCTGTACAAGCAGTCCGCCCAAGCGGCGGAGGATCATCTTAAGACGCTCTACGGTTATTTGCTGAATCCGGGCGAAGACCGGAAAGCCGAGCTCGACCGGGAGCGGGCCAGGCTGCAGGAGCTGCGGTCCGCTCTTGCCGGGCACAGCGGCGCGTCGCCTCACACGTCCGAGCTGACCGGCTACCTCCATCTGCTCGATACGCAGATGGAGCAGGCGCTCGCCGCCCTGCCCGGCGCCGCTCCGGCCCTCTACGAGGAAGCGGAGACCACGACCCGGTTTATCCGCGAGCAAGAGCAGCATCTTGTCGATCTGGAGCTGAGCTCGTACCAGCCGGTCTACAAGCAAATCCAAGCGGAAAACGAGCGCATGAACCGGCTGGCCGTGGCCGTATTCGCCGTCAATACGCTGCTCAGCGTCGTGGTCGCCGTCTGGATCTCCCGCAGCATCACCGGACCGGTCAACCGGCTGGTCGAGATGGCCGGGCAAATTTCCCGGGGGAATTTGAATCCGGAGCCTCCGCCGCTGCAATCGGAGGATGAGCTGGGCATTTTGTCCGATGCCTTCAAGCGGATGCTGGCCGACCTCAAGCTGTTGATCGAGAAGGATAAGGAACGGCTGGAGATGGGCCGGCTGGTCAAGGAGCTGGAGCTTCAAGCGCTGCAAAGCCAGATTCATCCCCACTTTTTGTTCAATACGCTCAATGCGCTTTCCAAGCTGGCGCTGCTGGAAGGCGCGGAGCGGACTAGCGACTTGATCGTGTCGATGTCGAACCTGCTGCGCTACAATCTGCGCAAGCTGGACCGGCCGGTGACGCTGCGGGAGGAATTGGAGCACGTCCGGGAGTACGTGACGATCCAGCAGGCCCGCTTCCGCGACCGGTTCCGGTTCGAGACGGACATCGACGAGTCCGCCCTGCAGGAGCACGTCCCGGCGCTGACGCTTCAGCCCATCGTGGAGAATGCGTTCGTGCACGGCATCGAACGGATGGAGCAAGGCGCCGTGATCCGCCTGACGGTCCGGCGCGAGCCGGAGCATGTGCGTCTGGCCGTCTCGGACAACGGCCGCGGCATGAGCGGGGAAGTCCGGCAAGCGTTGCTGAAGCTGGAGGCCGATAACGGCGTAAGAGCCGAGCAAGACGCAGCAAAAAAGGAATCCACCGGGCTCGGAACGCGCAACGTGTTCAAGCGGCTGCAGCTGTTTTTCGGGCGCAGCGATCTGGTGGACATCGACAGCGAACCGGGGGAAGGAACGACGGTGACGATCCGGATTCCCCGCAGAAAGGAGGACGAGGCGGCGCATGTACCGGCTGATGATCGCAGATGATGAAGCGCTGGAGCGCGAAGGGCTGGAATGGATCATCCGGCGGGCGATGCCGGATACGTTCCGGGTCGTTCATGCCGAGAACGGACGGAGAGCCATTGAGCTGGCGGAGGAGCATCGTCCGCATATTATTTTGATGGATGTCAATATGCCCGGTATTCAAGGCTTGGCCGCTTTGCGTGAAATTAAGGAGCGGCTGCCCGATGCGAAGCTGGTCGTGGTCACGGCCTACGACTATTTTGCTTATGCCAAGGAAGCCTTGTCGCTTGGCGTGAAGGAGTATATAGTCAAGCCGGCCAAGCGGGAGCAAGTCGTCCGCATGCTGCAGCTGCTCGTAGAGGAGCTGGAACGGGAGAAGCGCAAACGGACGGAAGAATTGGAGCTCCGGGACAAAGTATCCCAACAGGTGCCTTTGATGGAAAACGAGCTGGCCTTGATGTTTATGGTCGACCAAGTGCTGGACGCCGGCGCCGGCCAATTGTCCGAATGGCTCGGCTTCCCTCTCGATCAAGGCTGCGCGATGGTCATTGCTTTTCCGGAGCTGGCTTTCATTCAGGACAAGAAAAAAATCTACGACCTCATCCGCAGCTTTGTCAAAGCGCAGGGAGAGCCTTGCATCGTCAGCTCGCTGATCGACCGCCATATGGCGATTTTCGTGCGGAAGCAGCCGGACGAAGCTTCGGAGACCGCATGGAAGAACAAAATCAGGCGGTGCGGAGAAAAGCTGTGCGAATTAACCGAGCGACAGCTTGAATTGGCCGTATCGGTCGGTATCGGGTCGGTCCGTAAGGATGCAGCAGGGCTGCGCACCTCGTATTTCGAGGCGGTCTTTGCCTCTACTTATTTCGAGCAGGGCGGAAAAGTTTGCCTCTTCGACGAGCTGAAAGAAGATAAGGCGGGCGTGATCCAGGAACCGGAAGCAAGGTCCGCCCACAGGGAAACGGCGCGGCAGTCCTACGTGATCTCGGCACTGCAGCGCATTCGGGAAGAGCGCGAGCGGCAGACGGTCACCGTCCTCGACAAAGCCAAAGGCTATATTCAAGAGCGGTTTGCCGAAGAGCTGTCGCTGGAGGAGGTGGCGGATTTCGTTCATCTGAATCCCCACTACTTCAGTAAAATTTTCAAGCAGCAGGTGGGCGAGACGTTTATCGATTTTGTGACGGGCCTGCGGATCGGCAGAGCCAAGGAACTGATGGCCTCGACGGATTTAAGCCTGAAGGAAGTATGCTTCGAGGTAGGGTATAAAGACCCGAATTACTTCAGCCGCGTGTTCAAAAAAGTGACCGGCGTCACGCCGACCGACTACCGGGGCCAAACGAAATAATCGAATCATTTGGAGGTCCATGCTCTCTTAAGGCATGGACTTTTTTGCGTTCCGAGAACAAGAAAATGCTAGCCCGCGCTGTGCGGCGTGTGAAGCAGGGGATTTCCGAATTAAATGCGGAAAGAGCACAAATAAGTGCGGGTAATAAAAGGTAAGACGCGCAGATTCGCGTGATATAATGAACCCACTTCCGGATTCACGGAAAGGAGAATGAATCATGAGTACCAATCCCAACACGCAAAACGGACAAGTCAGCATGAAGTTCGTCACGCTTGTTTCTATCGTCGCCGCTTTGGGCGGTTTATTGTTCGGTTTTGATACGGCCGTCGTTTCGGGCGCCATCGGTTTCATGAAACAGCGCTTCGACCTGAACGAGCTGGAGGTCGGCTGGGCCGTCTCCAGCCTGATTATCGGGTGTATTGCCGGGGCCGCCGTTTCCGGCATGCTGAGCGACAGATTCGGCCGAAAAAAAGTGCTGATTGCCGCGGCGGTGCTGTTCATCATCGGCTCGGCCGGCTCCGCTTTCCCGGACACGTTCACCGGCTATATTATTGCCCGGATGATTGGCGGAATCGGGATCGGCATCACCTCGACCTTGTGCCCGCTGTATAACGCGGAGATCGCGCCGGCCCGGTACCGCGGCCGTCTGGTGGCGCTGAACCAGTTTGCCACCGTGACCGGTATTTTCCTTGTCTACTTTGTCAATTCGGGCATTGCCGGCTACGGGGACGACGCATGGAATATCGCGACCGGCTGGCGCTGGATGTTCGGCGTCGGAGTGCTTCCCGGGCTGCTGTTTCTGGTGCTGCTGTTTTTCGTTCCGGAAAGCCCCCGCTGGCTGATCAAGCAGGGAAGGCCGGTCGAAGCGCTGCCGATCCTGCTCAAGATTCACGGCGACGATCCGGCCCGCCAGGAAGTGCTGGACATCAAGGAGTCGTTCAAGCAGGAAAACGCCTCGCTCCGCCAGCTGTTCAGCCCCGGACTGCGCACCGCCTTGCTCGTTGGCGTGGTGCTTGCCGTGCTGCAGCAGGTGACGGGAATTAACGCCATCATGTATTATGCCCCGGAAATTTTCAAAGAAGCCGGAGCGGGGACGAACGCTTCGCTGGTCCAGACGATCTTGGTCGGACTGATCAACTTCCTGTTCACGATTCTGGCCCTGTGGCTGATCGATAAAGCGGGGCGCAAAGCGCTGCTGCTGGTCGGTTCGGCGTTGATGACCGTCTCCCTTCTGGTCATCGGTATCGCTTTCCATAGCGGGCAGACGTTGGGTCCGCTGGTGCTCGTCTCGATATTGGTCTATGTCGCCGCCTTCGCCATCTCGCTCGGTCCGGTCGTCTGGGTGCTGCTGTCCGAAATTTTCCCGAACCGCATCCGCGGCCGGGCGACAGCCATCGCTTCCATGTCGCTCTGGGCGGCCGATTATATCGTCTCCCAATCGTTTCCTCCGATGCTGAATACCGCGGGACCGGCGATGACCTTCTGGATTTTCGGCGTACTGTCGCTCGTTACGTTCCTGTTTACCTGGCGCGTCGTGCCCGAGACGAAAGGAAAATCGCTGGAGGAAATCGAAGCCGTCTGGTCAGCCAAAGCGAAAGCCGAACCGGGCGACCAACCCGCTCTGGCTCCAGCGGTCGATTGAACCGGTTTTGCCCAAACAATCACATCCTACGAAAAAGAGGAGCCGCTCCCTGTGCGCTCCTCTTTTTACGCTATAACGCCGCCCCATACCTTGTTAGCCGTTACGCCTCCCGCTCCACCAGCATCGCAACCCCTTGCCCTCCGCCGATACACAGCGCCGCGAGGCCGAGCTTTCCGCCGCGCTTGCCCAGCTCATGGAGCAGCGTGACGAGCACGCGGGCGCCGCTGGCTCCGATCGGATGGCCGAGCGCGATGGCGCCGCCGTTCACGTTCAGCTTCTCCCGCGGCACGCCGAGGTCCCGTCCGACCGCAAGCGATTGGGCGGCGAACGCTTCGTTCAGCTCCAGCAGGTCGATATCGTCCATCGACACGCCGGTTTTGCCAAGCAGCTTGCGGACCGCATCGACAGGCCCCAGTCCCATGACCGAAGGGTCCAACGCCGCGTGCGCATAGCCTTTAATCCTTGCCAGCGGCTTCAATCCGAGCTGCGCTGCCCGAGCCGCCGACATGACGACCAGCGCTGCCGCTCCGTCGTTGATGCCCGACGCGTTCCCGGCGGTCACGGTGCCGTCCTTGCGGAACGAAGGGCGAAGCTTGGCGAGCGTCTCCGCTGTCGTGCCGTAGCGCGGATGCTCGTCGGTATCGAAGACGACGGGATCGCCTTTTCGCTGCGGAATCGACACGGGAACGATCTCGTCCCGAAAACGTCCCGACTGGATCGCCTGCTCCGCCTTCTGCTGACTCCAAGCGGCAAATTCATCCTGCTCCGCACGGGTAAGCCCGTACCGGTCCGCGATATTTTCGGCCGTGATCCCCATATGGATATCGCACATGGCGCACCACAGCCCGTCCCGGACCATCGAATCGACCAGCTTTCCGTCGCCCATACGTAAACCCGAACGGGCGCCTTCCAGCAAGTACGGCGCTTGGCTCATATTTTCCATGCCGCCCGCCACGACGATGTCCGCATCGCCCAGCCGCACGCTTTGCGCCGCCAGCATGACGGCCTTGAGGCCGGAGCCGCATACCTTGTTCACCGTCACCGCAGGCACCGCATGGGAAAAGCCGCCTTTCAGCCACGCTTGGCGTGCCGGATTTTGTCCGAGCCCCGCCTGGAGCACGTTGCCCATGATCACCTCGTCGACCTGATCCTCGCTGACGCCCGCCCGCTCCAACGCGTCCTTGATCACGAGGCTGCCAAGCTCCGTGGCGGGAATGCCCGACAGCGCCCCTTGAAACCCGCCGATCGCGGTACGGACGGCGCTTACGATCACCACATCGTTGTTCATGTGAACCTCCTTCAAGCTTTATTCAAACGATATTTCGAATCAATTGCCCAGCTTCTCCGCCAGCCGGGGATCGACCGTAAACGAAGCCTCCGTCTTCGCGCGCACCTCATCCAACGCTGCGCCTTCCAGCAATTCGACCAGCACCATCCCCTGATCGGTAAAGTCGAAGACGGCGAGGTCCGTAATGAGCCGGTGTACGACGCCTTGGCCTGTCAACGGGAGTGTACACTCCTTTTTCACTTTCGCTTCCCCGTGCTTGTTGACATGCTCCATAATGACGACGATCCGCTTGGCTCCGTTTACCAGATCCATCGCGCCGCCCATGCCTTTGACCATTTTGCCGGGAATCATCCAGTTGGCCAGATCGCCCGCTTCGGACACCTCCATCCCGCCCAAAATCGCCAGATCGATATGGCCGCCGCGAATCATCGCGAACGATTCTGCGCTGTCGAAGTACGATGCGCCCGGAATCGCCGTGACCGTTTCTTTCCCTGCATTGATCAAATCCGGATCTTCCTCGCCCTGCTTCGGATAAGGTCCGATCCCCAGCAGCCCGTTCTCCGAGTGCAGCATTACATTCAGGTCGGCCGAAATTTCGTCGGCGACCAGCGTCGGCATCCCGATGCCCAAATTCACATACATGCCGTCTCGAATTTCCTGAACGGCCCGTTTTACAATTCTGGTTCGGCTATCGCTCATGTGGAACCCTCCTCTTTTACACACTGCGGACCGTTAACCGCTCGATCCGTTTCTCGTAGCTTCCGCCCCGTACGACGCGCTGCACGTAAATGCCCGGCGTATGAATCTCGTCCGGGTCCAGCTCCCCGACGCCTACGATTTCTTCCGCTTCCGCAATCGTAATTTTGCCTGCCGCAGCGGCCATCGGATTGAAGTTGCGGGACGTCTTGCGGAAGACGAGATTCCCCATCGGATCGGCCTTCCAAGCCTTGACCAAGGCAAAATCCCCGACAATCGCCCGCTCCAGCAGGTACGTCCGCCCGTCGAACGTCTTGTGCTCTTTGCCTTCCGCAACCGGAGTCCCGACCCCGGTCGCCGTGTAAAAGCCCGGAATCCCCGCGCCCCCTGCCCGGATCCGTTCCGCCAGCGAGCCCTGCGGCACCAGCTCGACCTCCAGCTCGCCGCTCAAGAACTGCTTCTCGAACGTTTTGTTCTCCCCCACGTAGGAGGACACCATTTTCTTGATTTGCCGGTTGGCCAGCAGCAGCCCCAGCCCCCAGTCGTCGACGCCGCAGTTATTGCTGACGACGGTCAAATCCTTCGTCCCCTGCTCCTTCAATGCCGCGATCAGATGCTCGGGAATGCCGCACAGCCCGAAGCCGCCGACGATCAGCACGGCTCCGTCCTGAATATCCCGTACGGCTTCCGCCATGGAGTCCATCAATTTACTTGTGCCCATGTCCTCTCCTCCTCTAAAAATCAGGTGAATTATGGTTTATTGCGCGGTATAACCTCCGTCGATAAGCAGCGACGCCCCGGTGACACCTTTCATTTTGTCGCTGGCGATCAGCATCGCGAACTCGGCGATTTCTTCGACCGACAGCAGCCGTTTCTGCGGGACGAGCGGATAAATGACCTCTTCCAGCACCCGCTCCAGCGGCACCTGACGGGTTTTCGCCAAGTCGTTCAGCTGACCGCGAACGAGCGGCGTATCGACGTAGCCCGGGCACAGCGCATTGACGGTAATGCCGTGCGCCGCCCCTTCCAGGGCCGCGACCTTCGTGAGGCCGATCAGCCCGTGCTTGGCGCTGTTATAAGCGGCTTTGCCCGCGAAGCCGATCACTCCGTTGATGGAGGCCATGTTGATGATGCGGCCCCAGCCCTGTTCTTTCATGATCGGAAACGCGTGCTTGATCCCGATAAAAGCGCCGGTCAGCATCACCTTCAGCATGAAGTCGAACTTCTCCACCGGAAAATCCTCGATCGGCGCGACATGCTGCAAGCCCGCATTGTTGACCAGAATATCCAGTCTCCCGTAAGTCCCGCGGGCCGCTTCGACCGCAGCGGCAAAATCGCTCTCCTGCGTCACGTCGAGCCTCACGCCCATCGCTTCATAGCCCGCGCTCCGCAGCTCTTCCGCCGCGCTTTCCGCTTTGTCCCCATGCATGTCGGAGACGACCACGCGGGCCCCTTCCTTCGCAAAGGTGCGGGCCATTTCCAGGCCGATGCCGCTGGCGGCCCCCGTAATTAATGCGACTTTATTCGTTAAGAAATTTCCCATAGTCCATCCCTCCGCTGGTACTTATTAAATGAACGAGAAGATCACGGCCAAAATCAACACGGTCAACGTCTTCAGCACGGTAACCGCAAAAATGTCCTTGTACGATTGGCGGTGCGTCAAGCCGGTAATCGCCAGCAGCGTGATAACCGCGCCGTTATGAGGCAGCGTATCCATGCCCCCGGAGGCCATCGAAGCGATCCGGTGCAGCAGCTCCGGGCTGATGCCCGCCGCTTGGGCCGCGGCCAGGTACGTTTTGCCCATCACTTCAAGCGCAATGGACAGTCCGCCGGAGGCCGAGCCGGTCACGCCCGCGAGGATGTTCACCGATATCGCTTCGGAGATGAGCGGCTGCGAGCTAAGCCCCATAATCCAGTTCTGAATCAATTTAAAGCCGGGCAGCGTTTTGACCACGTTCCCGAAGCCGACCTCCGAGGCGGTATTGAAAATCGCCAGCAGCGACCCCATCGCCGCCGCCGTCAGTCCCGCGGCCAGCTTGCTCTGCACTTGGCGAAGATTAATGCATAAGGCGCTGACGATACCGATACACAAAGCGATAATGAGCGCCCAGGAAGATGCAACCGTTTTCACATTGGCGATATTAAATGACTTCAGAAGCTCCGCGTTGTACCATGTCGTCACGTCCAAAAAGCCGCGGCTGAGCAAATAATTGAAAACGAGCACGAGCAGCAGCGGCATCACGGAGATCCACAGGCTCGGATACGTCTGATTTTCCAGCAGCTCCGGCTCGTTCTTATGATCCGTTCCGTATCCTTCCCCGGCGGCTTCGGCCTGCTTGCGCCGGCGTTCCAGCCACCAGAGCCCTCCGAAAAACACCATCAGACTGCCGACGATCCCGACGATCGGCGCGGCATAAGCATCCGTCCCGAAATAGCTGGTCGGAATAATATTTTGAATTTGCGGCGTGCCCGGCAGCGCGTCCATCGTAAACGTAAACGCGCCAAGCGCGATCGTCCCCGGAATTAACCGTTTCGGCACGTTCGCTTCCCGGAAAATCGCCACGGCAAACGGATACACCGCAAACGCGACCACGAATAACGATACGCCGCCGTACGTCAGCACCGCACAGGCCAGAATGACGGACAGAATCGCCCGCTTCGAGCCGAGCGCCCGCACGATGGACTGCGCAATGGAGGCCGCCGCCCCGTTCATTTCCATCACTTTACCGAAAATAGCCCCCAGCAGGAAAATGGGGAAAAAGTTTTTTACATAGTTGGCCGCGTTCGTCATATAAGTTTCCGTATAGCTGGGCATGAGCGCATTGCCCGAGATGACGACGGCCAGCAAGGTGAAAATCGGAGCAAATACAATGACCGGATAGCCCCGGTAAGCAAAAAACATAAGCAGTCCCAAGGCGAATACAATGGCCAGAACTTCGATGATCATCTCGCGCTTCTCCTCTTTTCTCTCTAAGATGAATACATTGCAAACCCTTCCAAAGATAGCGATTACAAAACCAGGAGCACCGGTTTGCCGAAGCTGTTTTGTTCTGGAAATTTTGCATCCCGAAATTGGAAGTTCTCGCGGCTATTCCAGTTTACAATGGGGAACGTCACGAGGTAAAATTCATACATCGAATAGCAACGATGCCAAAAAATTATGGGTGGGGATGAGTTTTTTGGATTTGCGGAATTTGACTTATCTTCTTGAGGTCGCCAAGCTGCAAAACTTCACCAAAGCCGCGGAAGCGCTTCATATGACGCAGCCGACGTTAAGCAAGCTGGTCCGGAGCATGGAGGAAGAGCTGGGCGTTACGTTGTTCGACCGTTCGGGCAAGCAGGTCAAATTAACCGATGCGGGCAGCGCGGCGATCCAGCAAATCCATCACATCCTTCAAGCGGTGAACGACCTGTATATTACGCTGGACGATGTTTCCCAGCTCAAGACCGGAACGCTTACGATCGGACTGCCTCCCGTGATCAGCTCCGTTTTTTTCCCGCGCGTCGTCGCACCGTTTCAGAAGCTGTATCCCCGTCTCCAATTCGAGATGGTCGAAGAAGGCGCCAAAAACGTCGAGCAGCTCGTCCTGAACGGATCGATCGATCTGGGCGTCGTCATTTCTCCCGACGAAGAAGCCGGCTTCGGGACAATGCCCTTTATCCGGCAGCAATTGGCGCTGGTGCTCCATCGGTCGCACCCGCTGGCCGAGCGTCCCCCCGTGAAGCTGGCCGATCTGAGCCGGGAGCCGTTCCTCATGTTTGCCAAAGGCTTCGGTGTCCGCCATCATGTGCTCGAAGCGTGCCACCAGGCCGGCTTTCACCCGCTCATCGCGCACGAAAGCTCCCAATGGGACTTGCTTGTGGAGATGGTCGCCGCCGAACTGGGCGTGGCCCTGCTGCCCGAAGCGATCTGCTCCAAGGTCGTGAACCCGGACGTCCGGGTGCTGCCGATGACGAATCCTGCGATTCCGTGGAATCTCGTCGTCATTTGGAACAAAGAGCGGTACGTTTCCTACGCGATGCGCGAATTTCTCCGGTTCGTCGAGCAGACTTCCGGCCCGGCTGGCGGTGAGCCCTTGTGCTAAAAAAATTATATGTGCTATATCTTGTTGTCTTTTTGGGAATCTCCATTGCTGCATTTGTTATCGGAAATTACGGAATTCATGATCAGAAAAGTCACATTTATCTATTGCCGGATGGTTACACGGGATGGGTCGAAATTAGATATGAGCAGGAAGGCAGCCCTCCGCTGATTCGCGAGGGGAAGGAATATGTTCATCTCATTCCTCGCACGGGGGTTCTGAATACGTCAGATTCGCCAACCTCGGGAGGAATGGAATTTTATTATCTTGACGAGCAAGGGAAGCGTAATAAAATCGGACTTGAGATGATCCGCACCCAAGCCATGAAAACAAAAGACGTTCTAACCTCAAAAGGTATCCAGGAACAAGTCTCGGTCAATGTTTTTTTCGTTGGTACGGGACAGCAGTGGAACGATGCGAAGAGCCGCAATTGAAACGCGCTAAACCAAATCATGGGGTCGCCGCGGATGCAATCGGGTGACCCCATTAACGTTTGATTCCGTCCGAGTTAGACCGGTGCTTTTGTCAATTGAATTAATTTGTGTAAACAAGATATCCCGCACATTTGGGACTCAATCCTCTTATCTTGGTAAGTTCGGATTTTCTCAGCTATCTTCATGAGCATCTGCAGATCCGTATGTTCGGCAGTGGCGATTGATTGTTTAAATTTTACGGTTTCCTCTGAATAAACGGAGTTTTGAAGCACTTGGATCAACCTGACCTTTAGCAGATGAGCTCCATCGTAACAACGATAACGGTTTTGAGGGTCTCGGTACACCGTTACATAACCTGCTTGCTCCCAGTAGCGAATCGTCGATTTAGGTACATGAGTCAGCTCAGATACTTCATGGATGGTGAAGCGTTCCTTTGTATATGGAGCCGCATTTTCGTTCACTTGTAGTCGAATATCCTCGATCAACTTCTCTAATTTCTCCTTGTCCTCGTATGAAGCGACTTCCTTTTCCCTAATGACCCACAAAGCATCATGCGTCTTGTCCTGCCGAAGATAATGAAGCACTTCGGTTGTCACTTCCATCCCAAATGCCGGGGCCATGGCTTGAATACATGCCAAGTATGTTGCATGCAGGTCCGTATAAATACGATAGCCATTGACGGATCGTTCTGCTGGAGGAATGAGGCCTTTGGCCTCGTAATTCCGTAAGGTGCTGGCGCTAATCATGAATGTGGCCGCCATTTTTTTTGGACGCATTGTCAACTCGCGATCTCTCCCCTAAAAGATCAGGATAAAGTTTGTTGTAAGATTTTCTGGAATTACATTTGATTTTCCTTCTCATTTTGCGTTAAACCTTTCAATTTGCTTGTATGTTATAGAATGAAAGTAGACTTGAGAAAAGAGGTGTATTAGGATGAATAAACCATTTCCAACCTACCATTGTGGCATGACGATCGAAGAAATCGGTTCGGAAGGCAACCGATACATTGCATCTGAATGGAGGGCCTTGTACGAGTCGATGTATGTACAATTGACTGCTGCTTTTCTTGAAATCGAGGATGCAGCGTATGGTCTTTTCTTGGATCAATTGATGCCGGTTGTATTTGAGAGAATGGAAGAGGCTGGATTCGAAGTATCGGAGACCCTAGAGGAGGACGATTTTGTCATCGGCAAAAACTTGATTTTTCGAAACTCCCTTGAAAAATGGGGAGCGGAAGACAACAGATCGCGTGTATTCTGGAACGTTGTCCGAAATAAGCAAGGTCAACCGATTGGAACTTTACTGACAGATATTCCCCACTCTCATTTGAAGTTTGATATCCCTTCAGCACCGGTGTTTTACACGATACGGGAGAGCGTCAAGGAGCAGATCATTCAAGGGATTCGGCAACTTAAGGAGTAGTGGGAGGGAAACAAGTTTGAAGAGCAACGAAATTAAACGGAGAACGATAGTTTAACAATAAGGGGTTTCACATATTAGATATGTCTAGTATGCGAAACCCCTTGTTTAATATCGTTTTTTAAAATTTAGGTTTAGATAACTAACAGGGACTTGATCTTTTACATAAAGAGCAACTAATTATTCGACGCAGGCTGCTGCGTGCAGGATGAATTACAGCTTCTTGAAGATCCGGTACAGGATAACGGCCGTCTCGGCTCTTGTCGCCTGTCCCTGCGGATTCAGTCCGCTGCCGTTGCCCTCCACGATACCGGCTTTGACCATAGCGGCCACGCTGTTCGTTGCGTACGAAGCAACAGCGGCTTTGTCGCTATAGGCAGCCAGATCCGCCGCAGCTCCCCGAATTTCGAGCTTTTTGGAGACGTCCAGCGCTCTAGCCGTAAGCACCATCAAATCTTGCCTCGATATTTTTTCTTTCGGGTTGAATTTATTGTCTCCCACCCCGTCGGTAATGCCCAGCTTCTTCGCAATGCCGATGGCCTGATAATAATAATCGCCCGGATTCACATCGCTGAAGTTGGAATCGAAATCGCCTTTTAAACCAAGAGCGCGTACCAGCAAGGTGATAAAATCCGCTCTCGTTATGTTTTGACCCGGCTCAAACGTCGTGTCGGAAGTGCCTTGAATAATTCCTTTCGAAGCGAGCACGGCAATCGCTTCGCTGGCCCACGCGTAGCTCTCCGTCACGTCGCGGAACGGATTCGGTACCGGCGCAGGCGTCGGAGCCGTTGGGGTTTGCTTGCCCGGCTGCGGAGATGCCGGCTGCTCCGGCTTCGGTTGCTCCGGTTTAGCCGGGGTTCCCGGATTGGCCCCGCTGCCGCTTCCGTTGCTGCCGTCTCCACTGTTGTCGTCGCTGCTCGAAGATGAGCTTTCCGTCCGCACGGTGACGCTCGGCCCGGCCGACCAGTTCCCCGCGGCGTCTACCGCCTCGACTTGGAACGTATAGCGGGTGTCGCTGCTCAGCCCCGTCACGCGGTACGACAGCTTGTCGCCAGACAGCTTGACCAGCTCTTGATCTCCGCTCTTGATCCGGTAGCCGGTGACCGCCACATTGTCCGCCGCGGCGTTCCAGCTTAACGTGACCGCCGTATCCGTCACATCCGTCGCCTGCAGCGCGCTTCCTTCCGGCCATACCGGCGCCGTTTTGTCCGTGCCGTCCGTCGGCGGTAAAGCGCCTGTCGTGAAGCCCCAGATGTCCGACAGCGATTGCCCGCTGTTGTTGTCCGCTGCCCGCACGTACCATTGGTAGTAGCTTTGCGGCTGCAGACCGCTCCAAACGACGGAAGCCTCCTGCCCCCCGGCGACCTGATTCGCTTGGCCGATCTCCTGGTCCGTATACACGCTGATGCTCATGTAGTCCGTCGCCACGCGCTTCTGCATCGGCGTCAGGTTTACGTCCAGCTCAAGCTCGTCCTTGCCCGGATACTCCTTCGGATCGTAGTAGTTGTAGTCGTCCAAATACGGCGAATACGTTTTTACGTAAATTTTGTTCTTGTTCACATCGAATTGCAGCAGGCGAATGTAGCCGAGCCCGCCTTTTTCGGCGCCCTGATAATCCGCAAGCATCTGGTAGACGGTGCGGTCCGGTTTGCCGTCGCCGTCGTCGTCGATCGGATCGATTTTCGTTTCCGCATCGTGATAGTGGCCGCTCAAGACGGCAATGACGTTTTTGTTCGGGACGACGACCTGCTCGTAAATTTTATCCGCAATCGGGGCCCGGTTGCCGGAGACGAGCAAAAATTCATGGAAGCTCAAAATCGCTCTGCGGTCCGGGTGCCGCTTCAGCACCTCGTCCAGCCACTGAATTTCGGCATCACCGATGTTCCAGCCCATGTAGACGAAAATAAAATCGTTGCCGCCCGCGGAAACCAGGTCGTAATGACCGCGGTTGTTCTGATAAGACCCGCCGAAGGTTGGCTGCTTCTTGAACCGGTCCTCGCCAAAATATTTCCAGTACTGCGTATAGTCCGACAGCTGATGGGACACGTCATGATTGCCCGCAAGCACGCCATAAGGAACTTTCGCATCCTCCAGCACCTTCATATTCCGGTCCGCTTCGATCCACTGGTACTCTTTGTCCGCTTCATCGACAATATCGCCGGTATGGACGACGTATTTGATTTTCATCTCTTCGTGGCGATCGGCAATCCACTGCACGTTGCGGCGGTAAATTTCCGGGTAGCTCTCCGAATAGTACTGCGTGTCGGACATCCACAGGAACGAAAAATCGTACGGCTGCTGCGATACCGGAAGCTCGTCCTGCACGATCAATTGAAGCGTGCCGTTCGTATTGTACTCCCCGGCGGTCACGGTAGCGGTCAATGCAAAATCTTCCGTGCCCGCCACCTTGCTGTCGAGCATCGTCCACTGCTGCGCCTTCGGACTCCAGCCGTACAGGCTGACCTTGCGGCCTTCGAGCGATTTGCCCTGCCATTCCACCTTCACTCGGTCCGCCGCTTGCACGGACGGGTCCAGCTTCGCTTCGAAACGGTGGTACGGGAATTGACCGATTGAATCGTCGATCAGATAGTCGCCGTCCGGGGCGCCGATCTTCCGATAGTCTTCTTCGGTGAACGCCTTCTCCCCGGCCAGCTCCAGCTGCTTCGGCGGCTCGATATCCGATGCGCCCCGCTTGGCGGTCAAACCGGCCCTGTGGCTGCCGCCATAGTGGAACCCTCGATAGAACGCCACGTTCATCTCATCTTGGTTCGGGTCCCCGACCTTGACCTTCAGCACGGCGTTCGGATCGATACCGCTCTGCCCGTCGACAGGCGCCACAACGGTCGGCTTATACGGATCTTCCTCCGGCACCTCGAAGCTGACCGTGCTCTCGGCCTTGTTGCCTACGTTGTCCTCCGCCCGGATCACGAGCGTATGCGCCCCCTTGCCAAGCTGTGAGGAGGTCGTCGCATACGGCAGCGTAACCGGCTTGCCGTTCAAGGCCGCCTCGACGTCTTTCAGTCCCGTCAGCGCATCCGTTACCTTCGCATCAAGCGTAATCGCTCCCCGGTATACCTTCCCGCTTTCGACCGAAGGCTCGATGACCGGTGCCGTGTTATCGACCGTCACGTTCGCCGTTACCGTGCCGTACACCGCGCTGGTAGCCGTCACTTGGTGCACGCCGTCGTTCAGCTGCTTCGTATCCCAAGCATACGCTCTGGCTTTCAATTGATCGGCATCCAGATTGAATTGGAAATCGAGCGCCGGGAAACGGCCGCTGCTGTCGCCCATCTTGATCTCTTTTTCCTTATTGGCATACTGCGGGTCATACAGCGCCGTGCCGTCCGCGAGCACGAGCCGCACGTTTTTCACGTTGAAATCGTCCTTGTTCTCCTCCGGACGGTCGTCGAACGGCGACGACTTCGAGCCCGCCCGGATGGAAAATACGTTGCCGCCTACACGCAGCCGGTCAGCGCCGATCGGCACCGAAAGGGTCCGGTAGGTCGGAATCGGGTCTTGGAACGTATAGATGATTTCTTGGCCGACGGTCACGGCATTTTTGAAATAATAATCGACCGAAGCCGCGTCGAAGGCAAAATAGGCATCGCTCTCCATCGCAGCATACGTCTGGGAAGACAGGTCCTGACCGTCAATGGCCAGCTTCACCTCAGCCGGGCCGGACTGCCCTGCAGCCGCCTTGACGATACGATGGCCGGATACGAGCTCCCCGTCCTTCAGGTTCAGCCGGAGCCCGGCCTGATTCATGCCGCCGGTTACGTTCGCCCGGTATACGGGGGAGGTCGTCTCGTTCGTCCCGTCGGACACCTTGAAATAATATTCGATGTACGCTTTACCGATCAGATCGGGCGAATACACCGTATAATGATACTTTTTATCGTTGTAGTCCTGATACAGGTACCGTTTCGTATACTCCGCCTGCTTGTCCGAGCGGAAATACAGCGCCGTCGTCAGCACCTGACGGTCGTCCTGGGCATCGGCGACAAGCTCCAGATTGCTCCACTGCTCCACTTGCGACACTTGGGTCAGGTTCGTCACTGTCGGGGCCGACGTATCCGGAGTTACGATGAGCGATTTCGCAGGGACTTGTCCCGGCTCCAAGCTTCCCGGACTGGCCGGCTTCAACCCGGCGCTCGCCTTGATCATCGTTCCCGTACCGTCCATCGGATACTTGTAGACGATGCCGTAATTTTCTTTCGTTTCGTTCGGCAGCGAGCCGTCATAATACGCGACGGATACGTCGACGTGCGTATTGGTTCCGATGGCTGCGCCCCGCTTGGAGCCATTGGCCATCCCGTCGCTGTATACTTTGACGATGTCCGTATGTTCCACGAGGTTCGTCTGGAAGGCCGCGTTAAAATCCGCTACGGTTTTGGCCGTATTTTGGCTGTTGATGACCCAGAACACGAACGGCTTCTTCGGCTGAAGAATCAGGTCCTCCCGGTCCGTCGGCCAGATCACGTCGCTGTCCGGCCCCGAATCGGTATACCGGTAGAACAGCTTGTAGTCCTTGAAATTAATCGGCTGGTCCGTATTGTTGTAAATCTCGATAAATTCATAGCCGTCCGCTCCTCCGACGTTCGTGCTGTTCGGCAGCAATTCGGTCACGAGGATCGGCGGCAGCTTCGAATCATCGAAGTCGGGCAGCTTCACCGTTACCGTATACGTCTCCGAAGTAACCGTCCGGCTCCCGTCCTTCGCCTGAATAAAATACTGCAGCACGGCTTCGGCCAGCGACTCCCGCGGAATTTTCGCCGTATACCCACCGCCCGGAGCCGGAGCCATCGGCAGCGAAGTGAACGCCGACTGCGACCCGGTTTTATAATAGACCGCAGCCGTGACCGTCTGCTGATTCCCGGTAAATACGGCCGAAATCGGCAAATCGTCCGCATTCGACGCTTCCGCAGGAGGCGTATGGCTGATTTGCAGGTTGGAGCCCGACGGCACGTCGTCCGGTGTCAGCTCCGGTACCTGGAAGGCCTCCACGCGGCCCGGCGACGCCGCCGTCGTTCCCGCGCTGCTCATCGTCATGTTGACGCTGCCGTCCGTCGGATACTGATACACGATCCCCATATCTTTGACGGTCTGGGCGTCGTTCTCATACGAAGCGGAAGAGATGACGCTGCCGCTTTTATCCTTTATTAGCACGCTCCGGGGCGCGCTGTTCGACATGCCCCCGCCGCCGTTCACGCGGAACAAATTGACGTTTTCCTGCAGCGGCGTGCCGTAATTCGCATTGAAGGCCGCTGTCGGTTCATTCGTATTGTCGGCGTTCATGACCCACAGCACGATCGTCTGCTGAGGCGCAATCGCCATATCGTTGTTATAGACCGCCGACCATACCGTCTCGGTCGAACCGGCCAGGTAGGCCAGCGTATAGTCCTTGAAGTTCACCGTCTGCTTCGAATTGTTGTATACTTCGATGAACTCGTACGCATCGACGGCTTTTCCCGCCACATTCGAGCTGTCGGGGACAAGCTCTGTGACGAGCAGCTTCGGCACTTTCGCATAATCCGGCATACCGGCCGCCTCTGCTGCCGGCGTTCCCCATCCGCCCGGAGGCAGCAGTCCAAGCAGCAGACCGCCCACCGTCAGCGCCGAAACCCACGATTTCCACTTCCTGTTAAACACGCTTTGCACACTCCCGTCTGGTCTTGTAGGTGATTCCGATCTTCCAAATCGAACTATACCCGGGAGCGTCCCGGCTGCCTATACACATCTTCTTCGATCCTTTGCACCGCTTGTCATCCGCCCGTTAAGCTTTTGTGAAGCGCCAAATCGTTAAAAAAGCGCAGGATCCAAAAAAGTGCCCATACCTTTGGCAGCCGCTATTGCGCTACAATAGAAGGACGCATCCAGACGATAAAGGAGCCTGTCCGCATGATCGCTTTGCTTGTTCGCCAATCTTTATTCCGCAAAATATTAACGAGCTTTATGATCCTGATCGTCATCTTCGCGCTGGTCGATGTCGCCATCTTCTCGCTCGTCAAAAACCGCCTTCACGGCGAACGGATCGAGCAGAACCGTTTGACGCTGCGCCATGCGGCGGACCGGTACCATTCCCAATTCGAACGGGTGAAGAACGCCCTGTACAAGCAGTACACGGACAAGGACGTGACTAGGCTGAACCGCCTCATCATCTCGATGACGCAGAAGGATTCGTTCAAAACCGGCGCGATTGTCGAAGACATCCAAGTGACGGTACGGGAGCCGGAGCTGTATTTGGACAATATGATGCTGCTCTTCAAGCCGGTTCCGCTGCTGGTGGACAAGAAGGGAGCCGAGGAAGAGGAACGGCTGTTTTCCGACATTTTCACGAGCGAAACGTATTCTTCTACATATTGGAAAGCGCAGTTCGAACGCGAGCCGAACTATGTCATTCATCCGGCGGCTTCGTTCTTTAACCCCGCGGAATATCCGGAGAAAAAAACGCTGATTCCATATTCCATCAAGCCGCCGACGGCAAGCTACCTGGTCGTTGCCATGATCGACGCCGAGCGGCTGCGGCAAGCGATAGCCGGAGAGCGGACCAATCTCAACCTGACCATTCTGGAACCGGACGGGCGTGTCCTGTATCGGACGAGCACCGGCGGACCGGAGCTGCCGGACGGGCTGCTGTCCGCGCTGCCGGCAGCCGGCGGCGGACCGGATTACACGGTGCTGGACGGCAACTATTACTTCAACCAACAAGATGCGGACGGCTTGCAGTACATCCTGACCGTTCCGGGCCTAAGCTTCGCGGAAGAGACGAACCGACTGAATAAGCTCATGCTGCTTGTCATGGCAGCGGCGGTTATCGTCAGCCTCGTGCTGTCGGTCCTGTTGAGCAAGCGGATCCATAAGCCGGTCCGGGAGCTGCTCTCTTCCATCTCGAACCCCGGCGAAACGGCGCCGGACAGCCAGATCCATGAATTCGACCTGATCGGCCATAAAATCCAGACGCTGCTCAAGGAGAAAGACGAGATCCTCGGCGAGCTTCGGCAGCAGCAATCCGTATTGAACGGCTACGACTATATCGCCAAACTGAAAAATATCAATCACGAGCTGAGCGACTGGCACAGCATTCCGCATCATGCGGAGACATTCACCATCGTGCTCTACGAGCTTCGCTTCCGCTCCGCCGCTTTCGTGGATATGCCGGTCAACCGGGAGCTCGCGGCCCAATCGATCGGCGAGCACCTCAAGCTGGTGATGGACGAGCGTTTTCCCGGCTCCTATACGTTCCGGATGGAGACGCATCAATTCCTGTCGGTCGTGCCGGGCAACGAACGGGACCGTTTGGTGGCGATGCTGGAGGAGCTGAAGCCGATGCTCGACCGCGACCGGCGCCATTGCCTGGTCACGGCGGCCGTCAGCTCGTGGTTCGGGCATTCCGCCCAGCTCGGGCACGCCTACAAGCAGGTGCAGGAGATGGCCCGGCAAGCGAGACTGCTTGAGGAGATGCAGATCGTGCTGGAGTGCCGCGCCGATCCGTCCGTCTATGCGCTGACGCTGACCCAGGAGCAGGAGCTGAATGCCGCGCTGCAAGCGGCGAATGCGGCCGAAGCTATCCGGCTCGTCGGACAATGGCTGGACGAGCTGGACCGGGATGAAGCGAGCGTCCGGCGGTTCCGGCTATTCGCCTCCTCCGTTTCGGCGCAGGCGCAAAAAATCGTGGAGCACTACAAAGTGGAGGCAAGCATCTCCTGGCGGCTGAAGCCGATGATCCAGCAGCTCGGGGAATGCTGTACGCTGGAGGAATACCGCGATACGCTGCAAGCGTTCCTGAACGCCGTTACCGTATTCATCAAGGAGAAAAAGGAAGCATCCGATCCGATCGTCGAGCACGTGCTCGGCGTCCTTCAAAGCCATTATGCGGAGGACCTCTCGCTCGAGGCGCTGGCAGGGTCGCTGAACCTGACGCCGGCCTATGTCTCCACCTATATTAAAGAGAAAACCGGGGTCAATTTTACCGACCATCTGCATGACATCCGCGTCCGGAAGGCGCAGGAGCTGCTGCTGCTCGAAACCGGACTGAACATTCAGGAAATCGCCGAGCAGGTCGGCTACCGCAATATTTCCTCGTTTAACCGGATGTTCAAAAACCGCACCGGACAATCGCCCGGCGAATACCGGAGAACGCAAACGATGGCGCGAACTTCTTGAGACGGGGAGATAGAACTGAACAAGGCGAATCAAGTATAATGGGAAGGAGACCAACTTAACCGTTCTGCGGAGGAATTATGATTCGCTACTCAGAGCCCGTCGTGCTAAAAAGTAAAATTTCACCGCCCGTTACCCGCGATATCCTCGTAGCGCGGGATCGGCTTCTGCATAAAATTTCCAATGGTATGCAAGGAAGACTTACGACCGTCTGCGCCCCTCCGGGGTTCGGCAAGACGACCCTTCTTTGCCAATGGGTTCGTTATAACGAACAACCAGTCGCCTGGGTATCGCTGGACGAGAGGGACAACGATCTGGTCCGCTTCTGGCGTTATGTCATTTACGCTCTGGACGCCTCCGTGGCCCCCGGGTTCGCCGAGCAGATGGCGCCTGTGCTGCACGCCCTTCCGCAGGGCTCCGTCGACGCCCTGATCGATGTGATGATGAACGAGCTGCATTCGCTGGACCGGCCCGCTGCTTTGATTCTGGACGACTACCACTGCCTGTACGACAAAAGCATTCATCAAAGCGTCGGCTATATGATCGATGTCTTGCCGGATAACGTGCATTTGCTGATCGCGAGCCGGAGGGAGCTTCCCTTTTCGACGGCCAAGTGGCTGGTCAGAGAGGAACGGACGGATATCCCGGCCCCCCATATGCTGTTTACCAGCGAGGAGGTGGAGATTTTTTACCGGGAAGTCGTGAAGCTTCCTTTGTCTTCTGACCATCTCGCCAAAGTGCTCGGGGTGACGGAGGGCTGGGCCGCCGGCCTGCAGCTCGTCTCCCTCTCGCTCCAAGAGCGTCCGGATTACGAGCGCCTGGTCCATACCTTCTCCGGAACCGATCTTAACGTAGCGGATTATTTATTCCACGAAGTGCTGTCCCGGCTGCCGGAAGAGCTGCATGAGTTTGTGCTGCAGACATCCGTTCTGCAGCGCATGGATGCTTCCATCTGCGACACGGTGACGCTTCGCGGCGACAGCCGGCTTCTTCTGGAGCAGCTCCGCAGCCGCAATCTGTTCATCGTTGCGCTGGACGACCGGCACACATGGTTCCGGTATCATCATGTCTTCTCGGAATTTCTGCGCACCCGCCTGAGGCATGAGCACCCGGAGCAATGGACCCGGTTAAACCGGTTGGCGAGCCTTGGCTTTGCCGAGCGGGGGCTGTTCGACGACGCGATCGACTATGCGATCGCCGCCGACGATTACGCACTCGCATCGGCTCTCCTCGACAAGCACATTTTGAGGGTGCTGCTGCGGGGAGAGTTCGCCACCTTGCTGAGCTGGTTCGCCTGCTTCCCTGTCGGTACGGCTTGGCCGCCTCAGCTGCATTTGCTGTATGCTTTTCTTTTGGTCGCAACCGGACAATTCGAATGCGCCGAGGACGAGATGCGAACCGTCGAGATTCGGCTCGCTAACGGAGAATATTCTCCCGAATTCCGGGACCGCGTGCGCAGCGGATTGTTTTTCGTCAAAGCGAATCTGACATTTTCGAGCGGCAAGTACGAGCAGTGGCATGCGTTCGCCGAACGGATGAACGAGCTGCTGCCGGAAGACCCGGTTTTCTACAATTTCAACTACAACGAATCGGAGCCTCTGGTCCGCCGCACCGCCTTCGGATTGAAGGGCGCGCTATCCGAGGAAGCGGGGAGAATCGGCAGACGATTCATGCAATTGCTCGAAGCCCGCGGCTGGAAAGATTCGCTGATCAATCAATATGTGGTGCAGACGGTGGCCGAGTCCATGTATGAATGGAACCGCTTGGAGGAAAGCCGGCAATTGTCGGAGCAGGTGGAGAAAGTGTCCCGGGCCAAACGGATTCCCGGCTTGTTCGTGCCGAACCGCATTACGCAGGCCCGCATCGATATCGCCGAGGGCCGTCTGTCGCTCGCCGGCGAAACGATGGATGAGGCGATCGACTTCGTATCCCATCATGCCGAATACCATTGGGTTCGCCCGCTCCGGGCGTTCCGGGCGCGAATTCATTTATTGCAGGGACAGGTCGATGAGGCCGCCGGGCAGATCGCCCTGCTGCAGCTGCGGTTGGAGCGCAAGCCGACGTACAATCGGGAAATGGAGATTTTGAGCGCCACCCGCCTGTTGGGAGCCATGGGCAAGGAAGACGAAGCGCTTCGTCTGCTGGAGCAGCTCAAGCCGCAAGGCCGCAGGGAAGGCTGCTTGATCAGCATGATCGAGATTCCGATCCAGCAGGCGCTGATGGAGCAGAGGCGCGGACAGGCGGGACAAGCGCTTGATTTTCTGCACGAAGCGCTCAGCGTGGCCGAGCCATATACGTACATTCGCAGCTTTGTAGACGAGGGCCCGGCAATGGTCCGGCTGCTTCAACAGTACGTCGCGCAGCGAAGCGCGTCAGAGCCGGAAACGCGCTTGACCGCCTATGCGAGCAAGCTGCTCGGCTGGTTCCCGCAGCCGGACGATCCGCCTGCCGTTCCCTCTTCTTCCGGGCTGGTGGAGGCGCTGACGCCAAGCGAATGGAGAATGCTGAACGGCATCCGGCAAGGAGCCTCGAACAAGCAAATAGCCCTGGAGCATGCATTAAGCGAAGGCACGGTGAAGGTCTACCTGTCCCGCATGTACGGCAAGCTGGGCGTCTCCTCCCGCACCCAAGCGCTGCTGCGGGCGCAGGAGCTGGGGCTTTTCGATCGGCAGGATTCATCCGGCCTTGAATAGCGAATAGCGAAAAAGCGCCGTCCGTCCTCGGACGGTGCTTTTTTTTCGGCAAAATAGTCAGCAATGACCTTATTTTTCCTGCTTCCTGACGGCACGAATGCTGTAGACTTCCAGCATATAGCTGAGCGTATATTCGACGCCAAGCATATAGCCGGAAGTGAGGACGACAACCGCAACGGACAGGACGTACAAGTAGCCGTTTACCCGGTGCAGCCCCCGGTAATTGTTCAGCACTTTCGTTGAAAAATTAATGGCCCCCAAGATCATCCCTGAAATCCGCACAACGATTAGGCGGGAAAGGAACTATAGTATATTTTTCATACTAAGTACGAATAAAAATAGTACTTCATAAAATCGCTGCGCCTCGCCATAATTAAGGGAGCCAATCATGTACGCTACGAAAGGAGTGAGGACGATGCAGGAGCCGCCGCAACATACCATGTCGACGCATGGGGTTGTGACCACGCTGCAGGCGATCGGGGGAAAGTGGAAGCCGCTGATTTTGTTCATTCTGCTGGAAGAAGGGACGAAACGGTTCGGCGAATTACGGCGCCATCTCCCCCATGTCACGCAAGGCATGCTGACCAATCAACTGCGGGAGCTGGAACGGGACGGACTGGTAACGAGGGTCGTGTATCACGAAATTCCGCCCCGGGTCGAATATTCGTTATCGGAGCACGGAAAAACGCTGCAGGCCGTGCTCAAAAGCATGTGCGATTGGGGCTTCATGCACAGCAGCCGGATGAAGAAGGAGCCGCAATCAGCCGCAGCACAACAAGCTCCCAAAAAATAAAGGAGGGACAGCCCCCCTTCCTTAATTTGGCAGCATCTATCCTTCGATGGTCCTTGTGCAGCGCCGTCGCACGCTGCGGCAAACTAACCCCTTATCGGCTCTTAACCAGCAGCTGCACCGCCTCTTGGATCACTTGATCGGGCGAATTGCCTTTTTCCAGCTCCTCCCGGATGCAATGCTCCAGATTCGCCCCGATGACCGTGCCGATCGTCCGGTCCACGGCCGTCCTTATCGCAGACAGCTGCGTTACGATGTCTCTGCAATCTTGTCCTTCTTCCAGCATGCCGAGCACTCCGCGAATCTGGCCTTCGATCCGCTTCAGCCGGTTTTTGACCGCATTATCGTATTCCACACCGACTCACCTCTTCTAAATAAACAAATTCAAGCCCGAATCCTCGGCATCGCCCAAATAGGTCGCCACGCCGGCATAGTCGATCCCGTCGATCAATTCTTCCTTGCGGATGCCCATAATATCCATGCTCATCGTACAAGCGACCAGCTTGACGCCGGACCGGATCGCATTGCCCATTAAGGCTTCCAGCGAATCGACATGTTTGCGCTGCATGACGCGGCGAATCATCTTCGCGCCAAGACCTCCCATGTTCATTTTGGACAAAGGAAGGGCGCCTGCGCCTTTGGGCATCATCATCCCGAACATCGCCTCCAGGCCGTCCTTCTTGACGGCCGGGGCTTCCGCCTTGCGCAGCACGTTCAAGCCCCAAAAGGTGAAAAACATCGTGACCGGCTTGCCCATCGCTGCGGCCCCCGAAGCGATGATGAAGGCGGCGATCGTCTTGTCCAGGTCGCCGCTGAACACGACCATGGTTGCGCCGTTTTTGGACGGAGTCGGGACGGATTGCTGCGGTGCGGCATCGGCCCCTTTCACGAGCACCGCCCGGACGCCTTCGGGCGAAGATTCGACCGTCTCCAGCGGATTGCCTGTTTTTTCGCACCATTTG
This sequence comes from Paenibacillus ehimensis NBRC 15659, assembly GCF_004000785.1. Taxonomy (GTDB): domain Bacteria; phylum Bacillota; class Bacilli; order Paenibacillales; family NBRC-103111; genus Paenibacillus_G; species Paenibacillus_G ehimensis. Next base: position 27,502 of record NZ_BILX01000057.1, read on the forward strand.
GCAATATCCGCGGCGAATCCGAAATCGGTGGCCTTCACTTCGAGCCGTTCTCCCGGCGACATCTGCCGGACCGCTTCGTATACTTTCATAATAGGGCCTGGACACTGCAGTCCGCAAGCGTCGACCTGAACCTGAGCTTGAACCGCAGCGGCCGGGGCCGGAGAGTCGGCCGGCACCGCCGACGGACCGCTGCCCGTCTCGGGAGCCGGAAGCGGCGGCTCGTCTGCCATCGCGGCATACGTCCGGTAGCCCCCGTCCAAATTGCGCACCCGGTAGCCGTGCTGCTGAAGAAGCCGGGCCGCGACATAGCCCCGCAAGCCAACCTGGCATGAGACGACAACCGGATGCCGGAGCGGCAGCTCGTGCAGCCGGTTGCGCAGATCGTTCAGCGGAATGCAGACCGAGCCCGGAATGTAGCCCGTCATCCGTTCGGCCTCGTCCCGGACGTCGACGAGCAGACCGCCGCCCTCGACATACGCATCCACCTCGTGCCACTGCATCGTCTCGACCAAGCCTTCGATCACGTTGGACGCAACGTATCCGGCCATATTCACCGGGTCCTTGGCCGACGAATACGGAGGCGCGTACGCCAGTTCCAGATCGGCCAGCTCCGCCGCCGTCAGCCCTCCGCGCATCGCCGCGGAAATCACGTCGATCCGCTTGTCTACCCCGTCCTGTCCGACGGCTTGCGCACCGTAAATCGTGCCGCTTGCTTTATCGAACAGCAGCTTGAGCGATAGCGGAGCGGCTCCCGGATAATACCCGGCGTGAGAGGCCGGATGAATATGGATAGCCTCGTAAGCAACCCCCAGCTTGTTCAGCGTCTTCTCATTCACCCCGGTAACGGCCGCGGTCAGGTCGAACGCTTGGACAATCGCCGTTCCGTAAGCCCCGGGGTAGGAAGCTTTCCGTCCGTAAATCGCGTCCGCGACCAGCCGCCCTTGGCGGTTGGCCCCCCAAGCGAGCGGCACTACCGTTTCAAAGCCGAGCGTCCGGTCTTTGACTTCGATCGCATCGCCCACCGCATAGATAGACGGATCGCTCGTTTGCAGCCGTTCGTTTACACGGATGGCTCCTCTCACGCCAAGCTCAAGCCCCGCCTCGCGGGCCAATCCGCTCTCCGGTGTTACGCCGATCGCCAGCAGCAGCATATCCGTCCGGAGAACTTGCCCCGTGGACAGGCGCAGCGTTTTCCCGCGATCTCCGATGGCGACGACGGAAGTACCGAGCATAAGATTTACTCCCTGGAGACGCATGTGCCGTTCCACCGGCTTCGCCATCTCGGGATCAAGCGGCCCCAGCACCTGCCCGTTCCGCTCCACCAGCGTCACTTCAAGACCGCGATGACGCAGGTTCTCGGCCATTTCGACGCCGATAAACCCTCCGCCGATAATGGCGGCATGACGCGGCTTATGCTCGTCAATCCATGCGTGAATCCGGTCCGTATCGGGAATATTGCGCAGCGTGAACACCGCCTCCGCCTCGGTCAAGCCGGGAATTTCCGGCACGATGGGCTTCGCCCCCGGCGATAGCACGAGAACATCGTACGGATATTCCGCTTCTTCGCCGGTATCCAGCTGCTTCACCCGGACTTTTTTGCCCGCCCGGTCGATCGCCGTCACTTCCGTGCGCACCTTAACGTCGATGCCGAACCGGTCCTTCATCCCCTGCGGCGATTGAAGCAGCAGCTTGTCGCGGGACGCAATCGTCCCTCCGATATAATAAGGCAGCCCGCAATTGGCAAACGAAATATGCTCTCCGCGTTCGAACATCGTGATCGAATCGTGCTCGTTTAAACGTCTTAACCGGGCAGCCGCCGTAGCGCCGCCCGCCACTCCGCCAACGATGACAATATTTCCAGGCACGGCAATCAGTCCTTTTCTATAAAATAATAAATACCCTATAGGGTATATAATATACCCCAAGGGGTATTGTAGTCAACCGGACAACGAGAAAAGGAGCCGTGCGACTGCACGACTCCTGAACCACCTTATTCATTTCGACTCACACAACCTCTTGCATGCCCGTATTCGCTTTGACCAAAATCTCATCGTATTTCTCATCGTTGCGCTTGGATGACAGCAAGGTTCCTGCAATGGCGCCCAAAAATCCGATCGGGATCGAGATGATGCCCGGATTCGTTAACGAAATCAGCGGCTCCCCGACGAGAATAGCCTTCCCTGCGACCGGGTCCCACACGTTGGGGCTGACGATCACCAGGATCAAAGAGCTGATCAAGCCGACGAGCATTCCCGTCACGGCGCCGGCGGTATTGAATCTGCGCCAGAACACGGTGAATACGAGGACCGGCAGGTTGGCGCTTGCGGCGACGGCGAAAGCCAGCGAGACCAGAAAAGCAACGTTGAGCTTCTGGGCAAACAGCGCCAGTATAATCGAAATGATCGCAACGCCGACAGAGGCCAGCTTCGCAGACCTTACCTGCTCCTTCTCCGTCGCCTTCCCTTTGCGCAAAATATGGCTGTAGAAGTCGTGCGCGAAAGCGGAGGCGGCCGAGAGCACGAGTCCGGCGACGACCGCCAGAATGGTGGCGAACGCTACAGCCGAGACGAAAGCGAACAGGAAGTCTCCGCCGAGCGCCTTGGCCAGCAGCGGGGCCGCCATATTGCCGGCCGCGTTCGCCTGCACAATGACATCCTTCCCGACAAAAGCAGCCGCGCCGAAGCCGAGGAAAATCGTCATGACATAGAACAGCCCGATCACCCAAGTAGCGACAACCACGGACTTCCTGGCGGTCGGGGCGTCTTTTACGGTAAAAAAGCGGATCAAAATATGCGGCAGGCCTGCGGTACCGAGCACGAGCGCCAGATTGAGCGAGATCGTGTCCAGCCCGTTCGTAAACTTGTTGCCCGGGTTCAAGAAGGCCTCTTTCAACGGCGTAGCCTTCGCCATTTCGTCGAACATATGAAGGAGATTGAAGTCGAATTTCGCGAACACAATCAGTGAAATGATGAACGTACCCGCCATCAGCAGCACGCATTTGATGATCTGCACCCAGCTCGTGGCCGTCATCCCGCCGAACACGACATAGACGGTCATCAGCGCTCCGACGATCAAGACCGAGGTCGAATATTCCAGACCAAGCAGCAGCTTGATCAAGGCTCCGGCGCCGACCAATTGGGCGATCATGTAGAAGATCGAGATCGTAATCGAGTTCAGCGCCGCCACACCCCGCACTTTCTTGTTGTCAAAACGGGCCGCGATCATATCCGCCATCGTATATTTGCCCAGATTGCGCAGCGGCTCCGCGACTAAATATAACACGACGAGATACGCGACAAGAAAGCCGATGCTGTAAAAGAAGCCGTCGAAGCCGAACAGCGCCACCATCCCGGCGATCCCCAGGAATGAAGCCGCGGACATGTAGTCACCGGCAATGGCCAGACCGTTCTGCCAGCCGGTCAATTCGCCTCCGGCGGTGTAAAACTCGCTGGCGGTCTTCGTTTTTTTGGCTGCATAATACGTAATGACCAGCGTTCCCGCCACGATGATCAGAAACAAGAGAAAGGCCGTATTCATCAGCTACCCCACCTTCCGCAGGCTCGTTTTGGATTCGTCCTTGATTTGTTCGGCCAAGGCGTCGAACTCGACTGCCTTGCGGGTATACAGCGAACACAGCACCCAGGTCATAATAAATTGCGCGAAAGCGAAAATCCATGCCCATGTGATCGAACCGACCGCTTTGTTGTTCAGCACTTGAGAATACGAGGTCAGGACCGGAAGAACGAAGTAGAAGACGAGGAAGAAGATCGACATCGGCAGGATAAAACGTTTCTTTTGGACCATCAGCCTGCGAAACGTATCGGAGCGTACGATTTCGCTGTAAGCATTCCTTTGGGACTGTTCTTTCATGGGCTTTCCCTCCTGCAAAGATTGATCGTCGCTCTTGGTCTAACGTCTGCCGGAAATACCGGCTGCGGCGCTATCGGAACCGGGATGTCTTATCCTGCCCGCCCCAGGTCCCAGTTATTTACTTGTAAGCGCTTTATTATTGTAGCATAGGAAGGTGAGGATCACTTGAACTTCGGCGCGAAATGTCAAAAAGCGTTCCTCAAACGGTTAAAAGCCGTCCTGAACGGCGGTCTATCCCACCCGCTACTCTCCCTGCAGCCGCTTGATCAATTCCTTGGCCGCGACTCTGGACAAAGGCACCCGGCTTCGCCCGGTATCCTTCAAGACGACGTTGTAAGCGCCGTTAAACCACGGCTCGATTTCATCGATGCGGTCCACATTGACCAAATAGCTGCGGTGCGTCCGGAAAAAAGCATACCCCGTCAGCTTCTCCTCCAGCTCCTGAAGCGTCTGCCGGGTCGCATGCACCTGCCCGTCGGCCATATGAATTTGCGTCAGCTTCTCTTCTTTGACCGCATAGCTGATCTTTGCCGGCTCGACGACGACCATCCGGCTGCCGTCATCAATCAGCAGCTTCGGCTTGAATGCGTTCCGGGACCGGGTCGCCCCATCCGAAGCCACCGAAGCCGTCGCGGCAGCGGGCGAGACCGCCTTTCCTTCGGAGGGAGTCCGCATTTTGCGTATTTTTTGCAGCGTTTGACGCAGGCGTTCCTCGTCGTAAGGCTTTAACAAATAATCGGCCGCTTCCAGGCGGAACGCTTCGACGGCGTACTGTTCGTAAGCCGTAGCAAAAACAATATACGGCCGCGGTTCGGCATCCATCAGCTTGTGCGCGGTCTGCACCCCGTCCAGGCCGGGCATATGAATATCGAGAAAGACGACGTCCGGCTTGTGCACCGCTGCCAGCTCCAGCAGCTGAACCCCGCTCGTCGCGAAGGGCAGCAGCTCGACATCCCGTTCCCGGGACAATAAATAAGTCAGCTCCTCCCGCGCCAGCCGCTCATCCTCTGCGATCATCACTTTCATCTTTCGTTTCACGCCTTTCCTCCGCTTGATAGGGTATTGTACATTCGATGCGCGCCCCTCCCTCGGGCGGGTTGGAAAATCTCAGCCGCGCCTCCGGACCGAACAGGTGAATCAGACGCCGGTTCACGTTATAGACCCCAATGCCCGTGCTTCCGCTCCCGCCGCCCGTAACCGGAGCAGCTCCCAGGGTCTCCAATACCTCCGCCGGAAAACCATTGCCGTTGTCCTTAACCATGATATGAACCCCGTCCGCTCCGCGGCGGAGCTCGACATGAATGTCCCCCTTGTCCGTCCGCCCTTTGAAGCCATGATGAATACTGTTTTCCACCAGCGGCTGAAGCGTGGAAGGCGGGATGGACACGGATTCCAGGCCGGGATCGCAATGACAATCGACGGAAAGCTGGTCCTCGAACCGGATATTCACGATGCCGAGGTACGTATGGAGATGCTCCAATTCCTTATACAGCGGGACAAGCGGCGCTTGGGTCATCGTCAGGTTCATGCGCATGTAATGCCCGAGCTGCACGGTAACCCGTCTGGCCGCCTCGGGCTTGATCCGAATCAGCGTGACGATCGCATTGAGCGTATTGAACAAAAAGTGCGGGTTAATTTGCGCCTGAAGCGCTTTCAACTCTGCATCCTTCATCAAGCTCCTCAGCTGCTCCGCCATCGCGATATCGAGCTGAATCGAGATCAGCTTACTCAGACCTTGGGCAAAAGCCTCTTCCACCGGACGGATCTGCCTGACGCTGGGATAATACAATTTAATTAATCCCGCCACTTGTCCCCCGCTTCGGATCGGTACAATAATCGCCGCGCCGATCGCCGGATGGTGCGGCTGAATCTGTTCCTTCGTTCGGGCAATCTGAATCTCCCCGGTTTGGATCGCCTTCCTCGACAATTCCGAAGCGATCGGCGTTCCTTGGATGCCCGGCATCATCCCTGTGCCTGCATGCGCCAAGATTTGCTTCGTATCCGTAATGGCGACCGCACTGGCGCGAAGCTCGCGGCGCAGTACACTGGCCGCCGCTTCGGCGGTCTCGAAGGTCAACCCCTGCTTAAGAAAAGGAAGCGCCATCTCCGCGATATGCAGTGCCCGCTGCGTCTCGGAGGCGGCGGCCCGCTCCTCCTCCTTCATGGCTGCTTGAATCATCGCGACCAGAATGCCGACCCCTACGCTGTTGGCCGCCACCATCGGGATCCCGATGAGGTCCACCGTGTGGATTGCGGCAGGCGAAGACTCGTTCACGATCAGCACGACGCCCATTTGCAAGATGGGAGCGAACACGCTAATAAACAGCGCCTTCACCGGCGCGATGACTCTTTCTTCGGCAAAGAAGCGGGCGACCAGTCCGGCCAAGAGACCCAGGATTGGCGTAGACACTGCATCGGCGACGCCGGTAATTCCGCCCAGGCTGTACGCGTGAATGCCGGAGATGAGACCGGCCCCCGTGCCTACGGCGACCCCGCCAAGCAGACCAGCCACCATCACCCCGATCAGCGCCGAATCCGCCATCGCCTCCTCCGGCTGAAGGGAGGCCACAAGAAAGGAAGAATCCACCCTATCCCCGGTAATCGTCACCCCGGCGTATGTGCCCCCGATGCTGACCAGACCGAAAACCAGCGAAAACGTCAGTCCGGTTCTCCAATCCGGCCGCCGGTCGAGCAGGTAACGGAACTGCGGGATTCGGGTCAGGATGAACGTAATCAACAATAGCAGGCCCATCCGCTCCATGAGCAGCAAGGTCAAGTGCTGCATCCGCATCCTCCGTTCCTTGGCTAGTTATCACCATTATACCCGGAAATAAAAAAAGCACCATATAGGTGCTTTGAACCGAGTTACTTGACAACCAGCACCGGAACTTTGGCGTGCTGAACCACATGATGGCTGACGCTGCCAAGAACAAACTCGCGCAGGCCGCCAAGTCCTCTGCTTCCCATAATGATCAGGTCGCATCCGCTTTCCTCAGCGTATTCCAGAACGGCAAGAGCCGGCTGCCCCTGCCTTAGGATCACCTTCACGTCAGGCAGCTGCGAGGTTATCCGTTTCGCTTCATCGATAACGGCTTGGGCGGCAAGCAAGTAATCTTTTTCCCCGTTGAACGGGGCTGCATATAACGGTCCTCCGAACACAGGAACGGGAATATGGCAGACATGTATCACTTCAAGCCTCGCAGCATACTCTTGAGCAAATTTCATTGCCTTTTCCAGCGCTTTTACCGATAAGGCCGAGCCGTCAAAGGCAACCAATATGTTTTGATACGGCATAAAAACCATCCCTTTCCCCGAGATCTACTATATTTATGTTACCGTTCTTCCTGCCCGATAGGAATGACATTGATCACAGTCTTGCGGCAACACGAGGAAATACAAATGCAAACAAACGATACGATAAAACATGGAAATAAGGTGCGCCTAATGCGGTCATAGAAAAACCGGCGTCCGATACGAACGCCGGTCATTTCCCTTAAATTAAATTGCATGCATCAAAATCGCAGCGCTGTTCATTTCACGAATCGCCATTTTTGTAATAAGTTTGCTTTAGGTATGCTACGATTTTGTTCATGCCCATCTGATTTGACCCCTTGACAAGAATCGTCGTGCCCGGTTGTATAACTTGGGTTAATGCCTTGTGGAGCTGTGCCCTGGAGACGAAGCTGTGCAAGTTTTGGGTGGGAAAGCCTGCTTCTTTGGCCCCAGCGATAATCTGTGGGGCATTTTTTCCAATTGCGAATACATGGGTGATGTTTTTTCGTGCTGCATATCTTCCTATTTCTTTATGGCCCTTGACCGAATATGCGCCTAATTCCAGCATGGAACCCAGTACGGCAATTTTTTTCTTTTTGCCGGCAGCGGACAACACATCAAGAGCGGCTTTTACCGCATCCGGATTGGCACTGTAAGAATCATCGATTAATCTTATGCCTCTTCTCAAGCTGTATACGTACAGCCGTCTTTTTTGCTTTTCAAAGGTGTGGAGACCGTTCTGTATCTGTTGCGGTGCAAATCCCAAACGATGCGAAATGCCAATGGCAAATAACGCGTTATAAATATTGTGCCTTCCTAAAATCGGGATATAGAAACGGCGCTCTGTCCCGCCAAGCTTTACCCGGAATGTCGTTCCACGATTGGCGTTATGGATTTGAGACGCCCGGTAATCGGCTTTATTGCGGATTCCGATTCGCATGATGCGGCCCCTGAATCCCTTCGTTCGCAGCAGTTTGGAATGGCGGTCGTCGGCGTTTAGCCATAATGTCCCTGTCGATTTCATATAACGGATTAATTCCGACTTCGCCTTGGCCACACCTTGAATTCGGCCGCCAAAATTGCCGATATGGGCCCTTCCAATATTGGTGATAACCCCTATATTAGGACGAATATAGTGGCAGTGACGTTTGATGTTTCCGTAATACTGCATGCCATATTCCAAAACAACGGCACGGTGAACAGAACGGAGCAATTTTGCATGCCTTTTGGTGGCCGATATAGCATTTCTATTTTGGGGAGATTTGAAGATTTTCCAACGTTTCTTCAATATCGCGGCAATCATTTCTTTCGTTGTCGTTTTACCGGAGCTGCCGGTGACCGCAATGATCGGTCTGTACAGAATTGATTTTCCCTTCATATTCCCCGCCCACCGCCAATCGTAAAATGTTTCCCCAGAAATACTTATCCCTGGGTGATAACTTTTTACAATTAGTTTAAAGGATCGTTATTTTGTCCCAACAGGGGTACATGCCCGATTCATAAATTCAAGGCTGATTTAGGCTGCCGGCTTTCATAAAAAGAGTGTTCCAGGCGATTTCAGCCTAACGTAAAACCGGCACCTGGTCGTTACAGATGCCGGTCATTTCAGTGCTTGTGCCCGTCAATCAAAATCGTAGCGTTCCTCCTTGAAGGGATCGCCATACATATGATATCCGTTCCGCTCCCAAAAGCCGGGCTTGTCCTTTTCCATAAACTCGATGCCGCGCAGCCATTTGGCGCTTTTCCAGAAATACAGGTGCGGGACGACCGCGCGAACCGGATAGCCGTGCTCCGGCGAAAGCAGTACGCCGTTATGGCGGATACCGAAAAACGTCGTATCGCGCAGGAAATCCGCTAAAGGCAGGTTCGTGCTCCACCCGTGCTCGGCGTGCAGCATCACGTACCGCGCTTCCGGCTTCAGCTGAATCCGCTCCATCAGCGTGGCTACGGCTACGCCTTCCCAGACGTTGTCCAGCTTGGACCAGGTCGTGACGCAGTGGATGTCGTTGCGGAACTCCCGGCGCGGCAGCGCCAAAAATTCCTTATAGCTCAGCGTAAGCTCCTCGTCCACCAGCCCAAATAGGCGCAGATTCCATTTGCCCATGTCGTTGTAGTAAGGAATATCGCCATAGTGCAGCACCGGGAAGCCTTCCGTCACCTTCTGGCCGGGAGGCACGCGCTCCGGCGCAGATCCTCCCGCTTCAGGCTCCGGCCTTTTATCATCCGTCGTCATCAATTACGCCTCCTTTTCACGCTGCGTCTTTTCCTTATAGTATACCCGTAAAAAGGGGACTGGACATTGTTGTCTTACATCCGGCTTCTCCAGGAACCTTTCCCCGCCGGCTAACGGTGGAGGGGCAGCGTGACTTGTATCGTCGTGCCGACGCCCACCTCGCTGGCGATATGAATCCTGCCCTTGTGATGCTCGATAATTTTGTGGCTGACGAGCAGGCCGAGTCCCGTCCCCGCTTCTTTGGTCGAATAGAACGGCTCGCCAATCTGCCGCAGCTGCTCCTCCGTAATGCCGCAGCCCTGATCGGCGATGCAGACCAAAGCAAGTTTCTGCTCTGCGGCCTCCAAGCTTACGTCAATCATCCCCCCTCGGGGCATCGCATCAATGGCATTTTTCAGAAAGTTGACGAACACCTGCTTGATTTGATTCGGGTCGCAGCGGATCGGCAGCGGCTCGCTCGTTGTGGAGAAACGGATCTCGATATTAAGAAGCATCGCCTGTGCGCTGGTCAGCATTACGACATCCTGAACAAGCACGGCGAGGTCGGCGATTTTCATTTGGACGGCTTGCGGCTTGGCCAGCATCAGCAGCTCGCTGATGATCGTCTCGATTCGCTCCAGCTCCTCCTTCATGATCGGCAAATATTGCGAATAGCTATGCTCCGACCGGCCCATCAGCTGAACGAAGCCCTTGAGCGCCGTCAGCGGATTGCGGATTTCGTGAGCGACCCCTGCGGCGAGCTGTCCGGCGATCGTCAGCTTCTCGGACTTGAGCAGCAGCTCGTCCTTCCGCTTCTGCTCCGTAATGTCCTTGGCGATGATATAGCAGCCGACCTGCTTGCGGTTGACGTAGATCGGGGCCGGCGTTGCAAGCAAATAGGCCGGTTGTCCCGATTTGCGGACGATCTTCATCTCCATGCTGGACAAGGCGCCTTCGTGCATGATTTTATGGAGCAGCGTCTGTGCCCTCTCTTCTTCGGGGGCCAGCAAATCGGTAAAAGGCATGCCGATCAGCTCCAGCACGGAATAGCCGGTAATGGTTTCGGCCGCAGGATTGGCCGATGTCATAATCCCGCTCTTGTTCAGCGACACGATCGCGTCCAAATTATATTTTTTGAGCGACGTATACCGGTCCACGCTTTCTTCAAGCATTTGCAGCATCAGCTTCTGGCCCGTAATATCCTGGACCGTCCCGCTGATTCGAAGCGGTCTTCCGTTCGACGTCAATGTCGTCATGCTTTGCATCCGAATGAACTTGACGGTCCCGTCGCTCAGGACGATCCTGCTTTCCAACTGAATTTCGCGTCCGGCCAAAGCTTCCCGCATCGACTTCCGCACCGCCTCCCGGTCGTTCGGGTGGATGCGGGCCAGCAGCTCCTCGCACGTCACGCCCGCAAGCCGATCGGTTTGGAGAATGCGGCTCAGCTCGTCCGACCACAGCATCTTGCCGGTTAGCGCGTCCCATTCAAAGCTGCCCAAACGGGCGATGCGCTGCGATTGCGCCAGATTCTGCTCGCTATGGCGAAGCGCAGCCTGCGCCCGCTCCCGTTCGGAGACGTCCCGGCCGATATAGATCTCTTTAACCTGGGTTCCTTCCGGGTCGATAACCCGCTTCACGGAAAGTTCAAACCAGATGTAATACCCCTGCTTGTGGCGAACCCGGCAGATGAACGAATCGGATTCCCGAAAGGTTTGCTCCCCCAAGGACTCAAGGTCTTCCGGATGGATGAATTCGGAAGCGTGCTTTCCGATCAGCTCCTCCGGCTCGAAGCCAAGCTGGCGCTTGAGAGAAGCCGGCGAAACGAACTGCAGCACGCCGTCAATCCCGTAAGAGATGACGTCTCGGGCATGCTCCGAGACCATTTCGTACAGCTCCGCCGCTTGAAGCATCTTCGGCTCCTCAGGTTCCGGCCATTCTGATGCGTAAGCGCAGAAGCCGGCGTGCGCCCCGTCCTGGTCGCGAATGAGGATGACCTCGAGCTTTACCCGGACCGTGCCGCCGTCTTTGCGCAGGTAGCGTTTGACCACCGTGATCCGGGATGCGGCGCCCGGCTCAAGCAGCGGGGCAGCCGCTTCCTTGACACCCGGATCGTTAGGAGAAGTAAGCTGCTTCTCCTGCCGGTTCGCCAATTCGTCTTCGGTATAGCCCAGCAGACGGCCGAACGCCGGGTTGACCCTGACAAAATATCCTTCCGCCGAAATGAGCGCGATACCGCCGGGGGCATAGGTGAAGCTGTACTTGATCAGGGAATCCTGCTCCATGAAAGCAGACACCTCCTTCGACATGTCAACCTGACGCGGTCCCGCTCACTTCATCGGGAACAGCTTTTCCACCAGCCGGTGAGCCGGCAAGGTCCGGTCGGCGCGGATCGTACAGCGCGAAGGGTCCGCTATGCATTCCAAGAAATGCTCCACCGCAGCGGCAAACCCCCGGCGGTGCAGGATCGTATCCCAGCTTCCGAACGTTTGCTCTTGGGGGAATGCACCCGTTTTTCTCCATACGGCGGTTTCCATGTTCAGCACCTCAGCGGACCGGCCGCTTCCGTGCAGCTCCAGCTGTTCGAGATCGGCTCCCGCTTGGCGCACCATGCTGAATTGCGCCACCCCCGAGTCCTGCGAGGAAGATGCGGATGCGCCATGACCGAACGTCAAGGTTCCCGCTCCGAACAATAGCCTTCCTTCCCGATCGGTGCGCTGCCGGTACGACGCCACGTCAAAGGCATCCCCGCCAAGCCAAAGCAATAAATCGAGCATATGAATCAAATCGTCGTACAGCGTCTGCTTGGCACCGTGGCTTTGCAGCTTTGTCCGGTGCTTCGCCGCCGTAACCAGATCGAAGCCGCCCCCTTCCTCCATCCATCGCTTGGCCTGCACATACAGCGGCGCAAAGCGGCGGTTAAACCCGACGGCAAGCAGCAGCCCGCGCTCGGCGGCATAGGCCGCCATCCGTTCCGAGGCTGCGATGTCATAAGCCAGAGGCTTATCGACGTAAACGTGAATTCCCTCCTTTAAGCATGTCGTCACGATGGTATCGTGCGTTTCTGTCGGACTGTGGACAAATACCGCCTCCGGCTTGGCCTGACGAAGCATGTCCGTGAGGGAAGCATATCGTCCGGCGATCCGGTACTGTGCGCCGATTCGGTCTACAGTGGACATCGAACGGCTGGAAAGCCCTGCGATTTCGACTTTCTCGTTGGCGGATAACAGCGGCAAGTACACTTTTTGGGCGATATCTCCCAGCCCGATGATGCCTATTTTGCGTTTCATTCGGATGCCCCCCGATTCATAATTTGTTCATGTTACGTTTCGGCCGCCCCCCTTCCACAACCCTTACAAAAAATTGACAATTCGCGAACAGGCGGATCGCTTTCAAAGGCTGTGAAGGTTATGGTAAAATAGGAGTATCGGCTGTTTTTGAAAATGCCTGATCATCTGGGGGATTTACGTTCATGTTCAAATCAAACAAGTGGTTGCTCGTATTATCCGTTATTTTATTTATCGGTCTGCTTGGGCTCGCGGTTTACTATGAATCCATCGTATACTTGTATGCGGCCAGCGCGCTGCCGGTCGCGATCGTCATATTTTTGCCCGACTTGGGACGGCATCAATATATTCGCATGAAGCCGAAATCCGGGGTCCGGTTCGTAAAACAAACCATCGGCGGCGATCCGGTGCTGACCATCTCGTTCAAGCCCGGATTTATTCGTTGGAATCAAAGCCGCAAGCTGTATTTCCACTTAAACAGTATGGGGAATAGTGAATCTTCCGGGGCGACGGAAGCCAAAGCTGCGGGCGGCTCCGAAAGCACCGAAGCGGCGTTGGCCGTCCTTCCTTTTGACCTGTCCCTTCATCCCCGCAAGCAGGGATGGATCGGCATCGACCTTCCGCAATTAGCCGAGCGGACCCGCAGTCTGTCTTATACGACAGACGAAGTGTCGCGCCTGCTCATTCGGATGGCCGATTTGGAAGAAGCGGCGATGAAGGTAATGGTTACACCCGGCGCGGTCGCGGCGAACGAAGGCAACCAGCTTCAGGCGTAAGCTGCCGGACCGGCCGCCTCCCTGCATGATGGGATTGCAAAAAAAGCGGATTTCAAAGCGTACGCGACAGCGCCGCTGCGGAATCCGCTTTTTTTGCGTCTCGCTATGCTCTACCCGTTCAATACGGAATGGCACAAATAGCAGCCTAACGTGCGTACCATCGCCCCCGTACCGCCCAGCGGCTCCGTCCCCCGTTCGCTCCACAGCCATGCCGTGCCGCCGGTATCCAAATGCACCCACGGCGTCTCCCCGGCGAAAAAGCCGATAAACAATCCTGCCGTGATGCTGCCGGCCCAACGGTCGCGCGAGGTGGCGTTCCGGATATTGGCCGTTTGGCTCTTGAGCATATCATGATATTCCGGATAGTTCGGCAGAGGCCACACCTTTTCCCCCGCCCGCTTGGCGGCAGACAGCAGCTCCTGCAGCAGCGGCTCGTCATTCGCCACGGCCCCGGTCGCGACGTCGCCGAAGCAAACCAGCACCGCGCCGGTCAGCGTCGCCACATCGATCAGACGCGTCGCCCCGAGCGCCTTCGCATACAGCACACCGTCCGCCAGCACGATCCGCCCTTCGGCGTCCGTGTTGAGCACTTCGATCGTCTGGCCGTTCATCGCCGTAATGACGTCGCCCGGCTTAAAGGCCGAGCCGGAAGGCATATTCTCCGCAGCCGGAATGACGATCACCGCATTCACCGGCGGCTTGAGCCGGCCGAGCGCATGGATCAGACCGAGCAGCACCGCGGCTCCGCCCATGTCGCTGATCATCTCTTCCATGCCCTCCGGCTTCTTGAGCGAGATGCCGCCGGTATCGAAGGTGATGCCTTTGCCGACGAGGCCGATCACTTCGGCTCCCTCTTCCTCCGTTCCCCGGTAACGGACGGCAATCATGCGCGGCGGGTTCGCACTGCCCTTGCCGACGGCCTCCAGGCCGCCCATGCCCTGCTCGCGAATGCCGTGCTCGTCTAGCACGGTGCATTCCAGCCCATACCGGGCGGCCAAGGCCTGCGCTTCCCGCGCGAGCGTCTCCGGCACCAGATAGTTGCCGGGCAAGTTCGTGAGGTCGCGGGCATAATTCGTCGCCAGCGCCAGCGCTTCCGCGGCGAGGATGGCACGCTCGAGTCCCGCGAGCGTGTCCGGGCCCTCCGCCCTGCCGTGCAGCAGGGCGACTTCCTGCAGCGCGGGCGGCTGCGCCCCGCCTGCGGCGGCATAGCTCGGCATGCGGTACGCGCCGAGCCAGAGCCCTTCCGCGAGCGCTTGCGCCAGCTCGCGTGAGGCCGCGCGCCCGGCGCGCGGCAGCG
>NZ_BILX01000058.1 GCF_004000785.1 Paenibacillus ehimensis NBRC 15659
CGCCCCCTCACTTATGGGGGGCTGTTTGTTTAGTAAAATTTTTCTATATAAAGTAATGGATTTATTGTATATTTAGGATAATATTGTATCAAATTCCCTTTAAAGAGATTATTTTGCTGATATGTATGAAAACAACAACCTTAAATCAGATTGGGATTTTTGCCGTTAATCACAGGGCCCAGACGATCAACGGCTCCATCGCAGAGTGCAGGGGGAATTCATTCTATTCGGAGGTGCAAAAGATGGCGCGTGTGTTGGTTGTGATTACTCCGGCGGAAGGTCATGTTAATCCGACGCTAGGGTTAATAAAGCAGTTGACGGACAATGGCGAGGAAGTTGTCTATGTGTGCACGGAGGAGTATCGTACCCGTATTGAACAAACCGGAGCCGAGTTGCGGACGTATCCTTTTCCCGAGGACGCTTTTTCCCATGATCCGGTGCTAAAGCCGGCGGAGTACAAGCATCCTTATCAGTTCGTCTATATGATGGTTGGCGGGATTATTCGGAAGATGATCCCGGAAGTGCTGCGGGTTACGGCGAATGAGAAGTTCGATTATTTGATTTTCGACTCCTTGATGGGCTGGGGAGGCACGATCCTTGCAGAAAAGCTGGGAATTCCTGCGGTATGCTCCATCGCTTCCTTTGCTTTCGTAGAGCCTTTGGGGACCGATCAAGGCTTGGACGAGAAGCGTGCGGACGTCAAGGAGCTGTATGAGGCCACGATGAAGTTGACGCGGCAATTAGCCGACGAATTTCAAGTGCGTGCTCCCGCTATGGATGAGATTGCCAAACATGCGGGGCAATTAAAGCTCGTTTATACTAGCCGCTATTTTCAACCGCAAGCGGAAAAGCTGGACGATAGCTTTATTTTTGTCGGTCCTTCGATCGTACCGCGTCAAGATGCTCCGTTTTTCCCGTTCGAACAGCTGCGTGCCCGGTATCGTCAGACGGTTTACATTGCCATGGGAACCATCTTAAATAAAGACTTGGATTTCTACAAGCTATGCTTTGACGCGTTTCAGGATTTACCGGTGCAGTTCGTCTTATCTTCAGGCAAAAATACGAATATGGAACCGTTGATGGATCGGATCCCCGATAATTTTATTGTAAAGCCCTACGTTCCACAGCTGGACATGCTGCAGCACGCTGATGCCTTCATTACCCATGCAGGAATGAATAGCACAAGTGAGGCCTTGTATTACAATGTGCCTCTCGTGATGATTCCCTTAACCTCGGATCAGCCTCTCGTGGCGAAGCGGGTGCAAGAGCTGGGAGCGGGCATTACTTTAGATAAAAATAACCTCAGCCCCGCTGCTTTGAGAGCTGCCTTAGCGGAAGTACTGGGCAATCCGGCTTATAAGCAGCAAGCTCATGTGATCGGCGAATCTTTACGCCAGGCCGGCGGCTATAAGCGGGCTGCCGATGCCATAACGAATTATTTTGGCATTACCAACAGATAAAGTGAGGATATCCCATAGAACAGGTGCATCATGGCGCTTGGAACGAAACCGACGCCCGGTCAGGCCGAAGGCAGCGGACGGCCCGAGCAGACCGGAGCCGGAGTCCGGGCGGACAACGGCGCAGCAGCCAGGCCGCTTACCCCAAGCGATGTCGGTCCGGTATGGATGCGGTAGGATGACAGAAAGTTACGGCCGGTTTCCGGCGGAACCGCCGGCATGGTGCAGGCTCCGGTATTCACTCGGGGATACGGTCGTATACTTTTTGAACAGATTGGAGAAGTAAAAGCGCTCCAGACCGATTTTTCCGGCAATGTCTTCCACAGATAAGTTCGAGTGGGTGAGCAGCCACTTGGCTTTCTCGATCCGGACTTTGTTGATGTATTCGCTTGGGGATACGTGAAAGAGGGTTTTGAAATACCGGCAGAAATAATTCGGATTATAATGAAACGCGCCGGCCAGCCTTTTCGGTGTCAGCGACTCGGAAAGATGGTCCTCGATGTACCGCAAAATCTCGTTCGTCCGGAAGGCGGACGGCGACGACGTCAGGCGGAGCGTCTGAGACGGCGCGTTGTCCATGTAATATGACATAATCTCGTAGAGGATTCCGTTCGTTTTCAAGGAGGAAGTCATCTGATTTTCCGCCTGGCCGGCGATCACGAGCCGTTCGAACAGACGCACGAGCTCGGGCAGATCGCTTTCCTTCACTGGAATGAAATAAGGAAATTCGATCAGTTGGGACAGATGGCAGCTGCCGACCTTGGCCAAGAAGTGACACCAATACTTCGTGAAGGTGTTGGGACTTACCGTCCCGTAGCTAAGAGGAGTGTCGGCAGGCAAATAATAGAGCTGTCCCGGGGCGGGGAAATATTCCTGAAGGCCGACCTGAATCCGTCCCTCGCCGCCGAGGATCAAGTAAAACCGATTGTACCCGTCCTTCCTGAGCGGCCTTCCCCAGTTCGGAGAGACACGCTCGCTGAAGCGGGCGACGATGAGCTCCATCTGCAAATTTTTGAAGCAGTTTCGAATGACCTCGTTCTGACTTCCGCCCATGCGTAGGTCCCTCCCTCCAGCCCCTAGTGTATCACATCTCAGGCTGCCTCCGGTAGCGGGGGAAGGCGGGCCCGCTTTACAGGCGGACAGTGGACAAAGTCTGCGGCTGCCGGGAGGGAAAAGAGCAAGAAGAGGCTTTTCTCTCGATTCGTTTCCTGTATAATGGAATGAAAGCAATTACAATTGCTATCGGGGAAATGCGGGAGGCGTGCCAATTGCGACGAAAAGGAATTCGTTTCAACAAACATAGCGTGATCGTCACGTGGCTCATTTCCTACATTTCGGTGCTGCTTGTTCCGGTTATGATCAGCGCGATTTTATATGCCGCCGCTTGGCATGTGGTAGAATCGGAAATCAACCGCGCCAACGAATCGATGCTTCGGCAGATGGAGCAGGCGATTGACGGCAATCTGGCAGGGATCGAACGGTTAAGCCTCGAAATTTCGTTGAATCGGAGGGTAGCCGGATTTATCAATGCGCAGCAGCCGCTTACGGACAGCGACTATTACGATTTGGTCAGTATTGCGGGCGACCTGCGGGTGTATCAGGTGGCCAACGATTTTATCGAACAGATCTACGTTTATTACAAAAACAGCGACACCGTGTTGTCGGCCCGGGAACATATCGACAGCCGGACGCTGTACGGAAAATTGCGCGTGAAAGACGAAACAAGCTACGAGGAATGGAAGGCATTCTTCAGCAAGCGGTACATTCAGGAATATGTCCCCGTCACGATGCGCGGAGACGGCGAGCCGGTCAAGGCCGTCATGTACGCCAAATCGGTCACTCTCGACCATACGGATCAGCCGGGAGCGGTGATACTGTTCGTCATCAAGGATTCGAAGCTGCTGGACAATATCGCGCCGGCGAATCAAGCTTCGATCGCCGTCGTGGATAAGCAGAACCGCCTGGTTGCCTCGAACGGCTTTGACCATCACCCGGCTGCGCCGGTTTACGATCGTCTCTCGAACAAGCACGGCCTCTTGTATGAAACGATTTCCGGCAAAAAGGTTGCCGTGTCCTACACGACGTCGGACAGCACGGGCTGGAAATACGTTTCGATGATTCCCGCCGAGCTGTTCGACGACAAGATGAAAACGATGAAGCTGCTTATCTATTCCAGCATCGGCTTAAGTCTTATTGTCGGCGGAGTCGTAACGTTCCTGTTCTTGCGAAAAAATTACAATCCGATCAGTATGCTGATCCGCAGCCTATCCGTAAAATCGGGCATCTCCTTCGACGAAGGGTCAAACGAGTACGGGTACCTGGAGGAGGCGCTCAATACGACGTTTGCCGAGAAGGAGAAGATCGACCAGCGGCTTCGCCGGCATCGTGACGCCATCCGTTCCCATTTGTTCCAAAGTCTGCTTAAGGGCAGGCTGGAGCAAAACGTTCCGGTACACGAGTCGTTGGCCGCCCACGATATCCGGTTGGCTTCGCCATACTTTGCCGTCCTTCTGTTTCACGTCGATCATTACGGCAAACTTGATCCATCGGGTTATCCCGATCCCCGGATGGGCAGGCTGCTGCATTTTATCATCATGAACGTGGTGGAGGAAGTGGCCGGCAGCCGCCATCAGGCTTTTACGACGGAAATGGACGATATGCTCGCTTGCATCGTCAATTTTGGGACGGCCCCCGATGAGGAGGAGCTTCAGCGAATCGCGGCACAGGTCAAATCGTTTCTGCTCGATCATTTCCATATCCGCCTGACCGCAGCGATCAGCGGCATCCATCAGGAGCTGTACGGGATTCCGCGCGCCTATCAGGAAACGCTGGAGGCGCTGGAATACCGTCTGGTGATGGGGAGCGGGGAAATTATCCGGTATGGCGATCTGCCTGGTTCGGATACGGCGCATCCGGCCGGCAGCTACTACTATCCGTTGCATGTGGAGCAGCAGCTGATTAATTTCGTCAAGACCGGCGACAACGAGAAATCGAGTGCGATGATCGACGAAATTATCGGCCTTAACGTCACCGGCGCGTCGCTGTCCGTTCCGCTGGCCAAATGTCTCATGTTCGATATGATCAGCACGCTTCTGAAAACGATGGACGAAATCGGCGCAGGAGGCAAGCGGGATTTCCTCGAGCGGGTCAATCCGGTGGAGCGGTTGACCGGCTGCGAAACGATGATGGAGATGCAGGTACAGATCCGCGAGGTGCTGGGCGAGGTATGCCGCTTGATCCAGGAGGAGCGCAGCCAGGAGCAGAGCAATCTGCTGAGTCAGCAGGTCCTCTCTTATATAAGGGAGCATTACAACGATGAAAACCTCAACATCTCGATGCTCGGCGAAGCGTTCGGGTTGACTCCGTCTTATTTGTCGAAGCAGTTTAAGGCTCAGACGGGCCAGGCGCTGCTTGATGTGATCAGCATGACCCGGCTGGAGGCAGCGAAGCGGCTGCTTCCGGATGCGAAGCTGTCGGTTGCGGAAATCGCCAGAAAGGTCGGCTACGCCGACATCAATACGTTCAACCGGATTTTCAAAAAGTTCGAAGGCATTACGCCGGGAAAATACAGAGAGCTCTAATGATTGCTGGCCCGTCCAGAAAAAGCCGTTCAAGCATGCTTGCGCGGCTTTTTCGGTTTTTGCACAGGGATTGCGGAAAAGCGCGGCGCCCGACTGCCAATTTTAACGGTGGAGTTTCGATTTTGAATATAGCTTGGAGACGCGCTTCGTAGCATAATAGCGCTAAGGTGCAGCAAAGCGAGTGCACACTTTCTCAAATCGTAGGGGGATTCGCATGAAACAAAGCTCTGCCGGCAAATCGTTTCGCGCAGCGGCATGTATCGTCCTGGCTTCCAGCCTGGCCGTCGCATGCACCAAACAAAATATCGGGGATGGACAGAATGCGCCGAAAGCGTCGCCGTCATCGGAAGCAGGCAAGTACCCCATCCAAACGAAGGAAACGCTGACCTCGTGGGAGCAAATCAACACGAACCTGATCACTTTCGTGCCCAACCTGGCCGACTCGCCGTTCGGCAAACAGCTGGAGAAGGAAACAGGCGTCAAAGTCAAATATGCGCATCCGGCCGACGGACAGTCGAAGGAGCAGTTCAACCTGCTGATCGCGTCGAACAAATTGCCGGACGTCATCGAATACGACTGGAACAGCTCCTACCCCGGAGGAGCGGAGAAGGCGATCGCCGACAAGGTCATCCTGCCGCTTAACGATTATATTGACAAGTATGCGCCCAATCTGAAGAAAAGGCTGCAGCAGGACCCGGAGCTCGACAAAATGGTGAAGACGGACAGCGGCAAATATTATGTATTTCCGATGATCCGCCCCGACAACGGGCTTGTATTCCGCGGGCCGATGATCCGCAAAGACTGGCTGGACGAATTGAAGCTGCAAGTGCCGACGACAATCGACGAATGGTACACCGTTTTGAAAGCGTTTAAAGAACAAAAGGGAGCGTCGGCTCCGTTCACGGCGATGTACAGCAACGAGTTTAATATTCAAGACACGTTTATCGGCGCCTACCGTACGGCCAACCGGTTCTATATCGACGATCAAGGCAAGGTAAAGTACGGGCCGATCGATCCGCAGTTTAAGGAAGCGCTTGCTCTGCTTCGGAAATGGTATGCGGAAGGGCTGATCGATAAGGATTTTGCCTTGAACACGGACTCGAAGACGCTGGACAACAAAATGCTGGGCGAAAATTCGGGGGCCACCGTCTCTCTGCTCAGCGGCGGCATGGGCCGTTGGATGGAAACCGGGAAGAAGAAAAATCCGAAATTCCAGCTCGTTGCCGCGCCGTATCCGACCTTGAAAAAAGGGGAGCGGGCCTTCATCGGGCAGCGTGATTTCAAATACAATCCGTCCGCCAGCAAAGCGGTAACCGCCGATACGAAGCATCCCGAGCTGGCCGTCCAGTGGCTGGATTACGCTTTCAGCGAGAAGGGCAGCCTGCTGTTCAACTTCGGGATTGAGGGCGAGAGCTATTCGATGAAGGACGGCGCACCGCAATTCACCGAGAAGATGACGAAAAACGATAAATATAACTTCCAGCAAATGGTATCTCAATATACGAAGCCCAACGGGCCGTTCCCGGGGGACAGCCGGAAAAACTTCAACACGTTCCCGGAGCAGGATGAAGCCGTGAAGATCTGGTCCGAAACCGACGCCGCCAAGCATGTGATGCCGCTGTTCATTACGCCGACGGTCGAGGAAAGCAAGGAAGTGGCCAAGCTGAATACGGCGATCGCGAGCTACAAGGAAGAAATGTTCGTGAAATTTATTATGGGCAAGGAACCGATCGACAAATTCGACGATTACGTGAAGCAGATTCAATCGATGGGAATCGATAAGGTGACGAAAATTTATCAGGAAGCGCTGGACCGGTACAATAAACGATAATTCGGGCTTGGAAAGGAGAGAGAGGATGAGCGCAATGACCCCGGAAACGACGATTGCCGCCATTACACCGAAAAAACGTGCGGGCATCGGCCTGCTGGTCGATATCCGGAAAAATAAGCTGCTGTACGTTATGCTGCTTCCGGTGCTGCTCTTTTATGTGGTATTTCATTATGCTCCGATGTATGGGGCCGTCATCGCGTTTAAAGATTTTTCGCCCCGGCTCGGGATATGGGAGAGTCCATGGATCGGCTTCGAGCATTTCGAGACGTTTTTCACCGGGGCTTATTTCTGGAGAACGATAAAAAATACGCTGCTGATCAGCTTCTACGAGCTGCTGTTCGGCTTTCCGGCGCCGATCGTTCTTGCTCTGCTGCTTAATGAAGTGAGACATACGCTATTCAAGCGCACGGTGCAGACCGTCACCTATTTGCCGCACTTCATCTCGCTTGTCGTCATTTGCGGCATTGTGAAGGACTTTACAGCCAGCGATGGCGTCATCAACGATATTCTCGTCTACATGGGGGGAGAACGCCTTTCGCTGCTCCTTGAACCGGATATGTTCCGCACGATCTACGTCTCGTCAGGGATATGGCAGCATATCGGCTGGGGAACGATCATCTTTTTGGCTGCCTTGACCGGCATCGATCCCGAGCAGTACGAAGCTGCCAGGATGGACGGTGCCGGACGGTGGAAGCAAATGCTGCATGTGACGATTCCGGGCTTGATGCCGACGATCGTCATCCTGCTTATTTTGAACATCGGACGGCTGATGAACGTCGGATTCGAGAAGATCATCCTGCTGTACAATCCGAGCACGTACGAGACAGCCGATGTCATCTCGTCGTATGTGTACCGGGTCGGCTTGCAGGATTTCAATTACAGCTTCAGCTCGGCGGTCGGGTTGTTTAATTCCGCAATCAATTTCCTTCTCGTGATCTTTTCCAACTGGCTGAGCCGCAAGCTGAACAATACAAGCTTATGGTAGAAAGGAGGAGCAGCCGATGCTGAACCGGCGCACCGTTTCGGAAAGATGCTTCGATGCCGGCAACGTCGTCTTTTTGACTTTGCTGATGGTGCTCACCATTTACCCGATCGTGTACGTAGCGTTCGCTTCCGTCAGCGACGCCGCAAGCTTGATGGCGCACAAAGGCATGCTGTGGAAGCCGCTCGGATTTTCGCTCGAGGCGTACGCGAGCGTGTTTAACAACCCGATGATTTTGAAGGGCTACGGCAATACGCTGTTCGTCGTCATCGTCGGCCTTGCGTTCAATCTGTCGCTTACGGCCTTCGGGGCGTATGCCTTGTCGCGCAAAAGCTTGCGCTACCGCAAGCCGCTTATGCTGTTCATCGTCTTCACGATGTTTTTCAGCGGAGGACTGATCCCGTTTTATTTTACAGTCAAAGGAATCGGGCTTGCCGACTCGCTGTGGGCGCTTATTATTCCGCATGCGATCAATACATTCAATCTGATCATCATGAAAACGTCGTTCGAGGCGATCCCCGACAGCCTTGAGGAATCGGCCAAGATCGACGGAGCGAACGATTTCGTCATCCTGTTCCGCATCATGCTGCCGCTCTCGATGCCCGTCATCGCGGTCATGATGCTGTATTATGGCGTCAGTCATTGGAATTCCTGGTTCCATGCGATGATTTTCCTGCAGGACCGGTCGCTGTATCCGCTGCAGCTCGTGCTCCGCGAGATTTTGCTCCAGGGCGAAGCCAGCTCGATGGCCGTCGGCGCGACGGACAGCGATGTGGCGATGCTGTCGGTAACGCTGAAATATGCAACGATCATCGTCGCGACGGTGCCGATTCTTCTGGTATATCCGTTCCTGCAAAAGTATTTCGTGAAGGGCGCGCTCGTCGGCGCAATCAAAGGATAAGGAGCGAAACCCGAGGGATGAGTGGAAACGAAACGGAAACTGTCCGCCTGGAGCTCGATTGGGAGCGGTTTATGGCCGATAACGATATGGAATGGGTCGTTAAGCCCGTCAGCTGGGACGAAGGGGCTTTTATCGGCAATGGGCTGATCGGCGCGATGATTTATGGGGAGGAGAACGCCAGGAAGCGGAACGTGCTGCGGTTCGTTGCAGGCCGGACGGACGTGACGGCGACCCGGACGGACTGTGCAGGCTTCCGCCCGCGCGTGCCGATCGGCGAGCTCGATCTGGAGCTGGAAGGGATGATTTATCATCCGACCTCGCTGCGGCTGGATTTGTGGCATGCCGAGCTGCGGGGCGTATTGACGACGACCCGCGGAGAGGTCCGGGTCCGGGCTTTCGCCCACAGCGAAGCGGAAGTGATGGCTATCGAGCTTGAAACGACGGAAGGAGAAGCGGACGCACGCCTGGTATGGTATGCGAATTCCGAGGTGGACCCGGTGCTCAAGCATGCCGACGGCATCAATATGAACCAGTACATTCCTGCGGAAACGGTGGACAAAACGGCCGGAAGCGGCGGGATATCCTTCTCCGTCCAGCGGTATGCCCCGAGCGAGAGCGAAGGCTGCGTCACGGCTTGGAAGGAAATACGGGCGTCCGAAGGCCGCCGCAAGATCTGGTACGTCAGCATCGTCAACGGCCATGACGAGAGAGCAAAGGAGCAAGCTGCGGCCGCGGTGAGGAAAGCTTCGGAGAACGATTTCGGCGCGTGGGTCGGTGCGCACCGCCGATGGTGGCACCGGTATTACCGGCAAAGCTTCGTTTCGATCCCGGACGGGCGGCTGGAAAGCTTCTATTGGATTCAGATGTATAAGCTGGCCTCGGCCACGCGGGCCGACCGGCCGCTGATCGACAATCAGGGACCGTGGCTTGCCCCGACGCCTTGGCCGGGAATCTGGTTCAACATGAACGTGCAAATGAGCTATTCGCCGGTATATGCGGCCAACCGGCTGGAGATCGGAGAATCGCTGGTGCGGGCGCTCGACGAGAACAGGGAGCATTTGACCGCGAACGTGCCCGAGCCGTTCCGGCATGATTCGGCGGGACTCGGCCGCAGCTGCAGCTTTGATCTGAAAAGCGAGGTAGACGACGAGGTCGGCAACCTGGCCTGGATATGCCACAATGTGTGGCGGCATTACCGGTATTCTATGGATGACGAGATGCTGAGAAACGTGCTGTATCCGATCTTGCGGGGAAGCGTGAATTACTATATCCACCTGCTGGAAGAAGAGGAAGACGGCAGGCTGCATCTGCCGCCGACCATCTCCCCCGAATACGGCTCGTTTATGCGGACGAGGGTGCGCGATTGCCATTACGATCTGGCGCTTCTCCGTTGGGGCTGCGAAACGCTGCTGGCGATAAGCGAGCGATTGGGGGAAGCGGACCCGTTGTGCTGGAAATGGCTGCACGTTCTGGACCGGCTGGCTCCGCTGCCGGTGGACGAGACCGGCTTCATGATCGGCCGCGATACGCCGCTTGCGTACGGCCACCGGCACTTCAGCCATCTGCTCGCCGTTTTTCCGCTGCACCTGATCGGCTGCGACAAGGAGGAGGACCGGGAGCTGATCGCCACCTCGCTTCGCCATTGGATCGGCAAGGAGGGCGATCTGCGCGGCTTCAGTCTGACCGGCGCCGCATCCATCGCCGCGACGCTTGGCTGGGGGAATGAAGCGCTGCGCCTGCTGCAAGCGCTGCTGCTGATCGTCAAGCCGAATACGATGTACAAAGAAGCGGGACCGGTCATCGAGACGCCGCTTGCGGGAGCGGAGGCGATTCATGACATGCTGCTGCAAAGCTGGGGCGGCACGATCCGCATTTTCCCGGCCGTCCCGGACGAATGGCGGGAAGCGGCGTTTCACGATCTGCGCGCCGAAGGGGCTTTTCTCGTCAGCGCCGTGCGCAGCGAGGGCAGAACCCGGTTTATCCGGGTGAAAAGCTCGGCCGGGGAGCCGTGTATTGTCCGGACCGGGTGGACGGGCGTTGTCCGGTGGCGGAAAGCCGGAACAGCCGTCCCGGAAGCGACGGTTGATTTGGGAACGCAACAAGGGGAAATCGCTTTGAATTTGCAAAAGGGAGAGGAAGCGATTCTGTATCCGGACGGCGAGCTTCCGGATCTGCGAATACGGCCGGTATCGCCGTCCGGAAGACCCGTCCGCTATTTCGGCGGGCATAAGCCTTGGCGGCTTTACGGCTTTCCGTTTCGGGATCGGGAATGACCGGCGCCGGGGAGAAGGCCGAAAACTGCAGATTTTAATGATCTTTTTGGCATTTTGATGATTTCTTTTGCCCCGTTTTTCTTTGTACAATAAAACCGGAGTGCACTCTGCAATCAAAAAAAAGAAGGAGCGATGAAATGATACGACGAACAAAGCTATTTACCGTTTTTGCATGCGCTTGCTTGCTTCCTGCGCTTATTCCTGCCGCCCCCGGCTACGCAGCGGATGCCAAGCTGCCGGTTCCGGCGTCTGCCGTAACGGCAAGTAAGGACGACGGCAACGTTCCTGCCAATACGGTAGACGGCAATCTGGCCACACGCTGGTCCGCCAGCGGCGACGGGGAATGGATCAAATTCGATCTCGGCGCCAACAAGAAGGTCAGCTATATGAAAATGGCATTTCTCAACGGGGATACCAGAACCTCCAAGTTCGATATTCAAACCTCGACCGACAATGTGAGCTTTAAGACGGTGAAGGCGAATGTGACGAGCAGCTTGAACGCGGGCCTGCAAACCTTTGATTTTCCCGATGTCAACGCGGCCCGGTACGTAAGGGTTATCGGACACGGCAACTCGGCCAATGCCTGGAACAGCTACACCGAAGTGGAGATTTATGGGGAGGGCGCCGAAGGCGTGCCGGTTTCCACCTCTGAAGAGCTGACTGCGGCTATTAAAAATGCGGCTGCAGGCACGACGATTGTGCTCGCCGACGGTACCTATACGCAAAATGGTCCCTTCGTCGTAAGCGGCAAACACGGCATGGAGAATAGCCCTATTACGATCAAGGCGGCGAATCCGGGACGGGCCGTTATTTCCGGCGGGGCCTCGTTCAAAATTCAAAATTCGTCCTACGTTACGATTGAGGGCTTGAAGTTTACGAACACCGGCAACAAGGCCGTCCTCCTTGACGGCTCCAACAATATTCGGGTGACCCGGAATCGATTCGCTTTGCCGGCAACCGGAAAAGACTTGATCTGGCTGCAGGTGAGCGGAGCGAACAGCCATCACAACCAGATCGACCATAATGATTTTGGTCCCAAGAGCGACACTGGCCCGCTCATTGCCTACGAAGGCGACGGCGATGGGAACATTTCGCAGCACGACAAGATCGAATACAACTACTTCCACGATATCGGCCCGTGGGTAGACAACGGCAAGGAAACGATCCGCCTGGGGCTATCCAAAATCTCGTTATCCAAAGGCGACAACTTCATTCAATATAATCTGTTCGAGAACTGCGACGGCGAACCCGAAATTGTCTCCGTCAAAAGCGGCGGCAACACGGTCCGTTACAATACCTTCAAAACCTCGAAAGGGGGACTGACTTCGCGGCACGGCCATAAAAACGAGTTTTACGGGAACTTCTTCCTTGGCGACGGCGTAGAAACGGAGCAATCGGGAATTCGGGTATATGGCAACGATCATAAAATTTACAACAACTACTTCGAAAATCTTACGGGAACCGCCATCCATCTCGACAGCGGCAGCTTTGACGGCGGCGCCGACGGGAACCCGCCCAATGTGACGCCCGATCAATTGAAAGCGCATTGGAAAATTTACCGCGCCCAAGTCGTCAACAATACGATCGTCGGCAGCAAGACGGGAGTTGTCATCGGATCCGGGAAGAGGTCTTTCGCTCCTCAAGACAGCATCATAGCGAACAACATCGTGAAAAATTCCACGGGCACGCTTTATAACGAAGCGGTCGCCAGCAACACCGTATTCGAAGGCAACCTCGGGTATGGCAGCAAGCTGAGCAATAAGTCGAGAACGGCTTCGGAGATTCGTAACGCCGACCCGTTATTTCAAACCGTGAACGGATTGCAAAAATTATCCTCCGCCAGCAAGGCGGCGATTGACGCCGCCGTTGGAACGTACAGCTATATCAAGGAGGATATGGATGGCGAAGCCCGCACCTCCGCCCATGATATCGGAGCGGACGAATATTCCACGGCTTCGACCTTCAAGAATCGTCCGCTGCAGAAGACCGATGTAGGGCCGGACGCGCCATAATTTCAATTTTACATTTGCCGCAGAAAAAAGGAAAAGTGCCATCCCCGCGGGGAGAGGCACTTTTTCTCGTCCAGAGCTGCCTGATGGCAGCCTTATTTCGCAATGTAAAAGGCATTATTTTCAAACTTTGTCGTCAAGCCCAAATCCTCGACGGCCAATTTCCAGGTCATCGGGAAATAGGTCACATCATTGAGAACAAGCAGCGGATACGCTTCTGCCGAATTGTCGAACCAGGCATCGTTTACAAATACGTTGAAATCGGGAAGCTTGGCATATAGCTTTGCAGGCGGGGAACCAAGATCGGGATTCAGTTTGGCTGCTTTATTGGCCGTCTTCCGGATCACAAATCCCGTCTCTTTATCCCATTTGGTTTCTAGCCCCAAAGCCTGCGTATAGCTCCAAGTCATAGGGAAGTACGTAATATCCTTGTATGTGATGAGCGGATACTGCGCAGAAGCATTGGAAACCTCCTGATTATTTACATACACCTTAAAAGCCGGTAAATTCACCTTAATCATGCCGTCCGGGACTTCTTCCTTTGCCGGGGAAGGTGGAGCGGGCTTCGGCGAGCTTGTTGTGGAGCCGGAGGCGCCGCTGGAACCGCTTCCTCCGTTGTGATAATGATATTCGCCGTCTTCAAGCCCCCATTTTGCACAATTGGTTCTGCACGTGTGCCCTCCGTTTTTATCCGTTCTCCCGGGATGAGCGTTCGCGATCGGGGAAAAAGAAAGACTGAGTAGTGCAATCCCTAAAACGACATGCTTTAGTCTCATGAATACGACCCCCTATGTAGTTCTATCTTCTTATGATTTTACCATCCATAGGAAAATAGAACAATTGGATCAAGCAAATTTTAACCATGATGAAATAGATTAAATCGACGTGACGGGTTTTTGCTCATTATTCAACGACAATCCGCGAAAAAGTTATCATTTGCATGAATGTGATACGATTTAGGGGAAATCAACTTTTGAACAAAGGATGTGTTATACGATGAAACTGAATCATCTCAATTTGACTGTCACGGACGTTCCAGCCGCACAACAGTTTTTGGAAACTTATTTCGGACTCAAACCGATGGATACGAGCGGAGATGCGCGCGGCACTTCGTTCGCGGTGCTGTTTGACGATAACGGCATGGTGATCACGTTAATGAAAGGAGCCCAGGTTGAATACCCTAAGACGTTTCATATTGGCTTCATCCAGGAGAGCGAAGAGAAGGTGAACGAGATCAACCAACGGATGAAGGACGACGGATTCGAGGTTAAGCCGCCGCAAAGGTCGCATGGGTGGACGTTCTATGTGAAAGCCCCAGGCGGTTTTACCGTCGAGGTGCTCGCTTAAGGGAAACTTCGATAGTGCAAGAGCAAGAGTACGAGCCGGTCGAAGGCCTATTCCTTCTGCCGGTTCGTTTTTTTGCTTTCCGATTGAGAATTTTGTCGAAAAATGCAACAAAAAGTACGCCTTTAGTTTTGTTTCGGCTTGGGAAAAACAGGACAAACGACGGATGGATTATCTTATTATAAGTCTACCGGTTCAAAAACATTGGCATAACTTGTCATCGGAATCGTTTGAATGGAATAATGAAAGGGTCGTGTCGGCCGCAGAGGCTGAAGCCGAAGAGCATGAGGCAATGCTGCCGGGCATCCCCCGGCGGTGGAAGGACAACAGCCCGGTGCGGATCGAGTCGGCCGACGTTGCGGAGGATAAGCGGTCCGTCCGCATCCGGTCCCGGAATCAGCTGCGGACGTTGGAGTATACGAAGAAAGACGGCAGACTGCCGCCTAGGGGCAACGGAAACCGGAGGAAACGGCATTCCGCCAAGGCGTCAACGGCGATTACCTTCTTTGGGTGGAGGACGGAAGGTTTTGCATGTATGACCGCGGTTGCATCGATAACGAAGAAGAGGAGCGAACGAAATGACAGAGATGGAAGACCGATTCGAAGAGGATGGAACCGAGCAAGAGGCGCAGGACGATTCCGGTTTTGCCCGGGTTTATATGGTGGAGCTGCTGTATAAGACGAAACCGGAGCTGTCCCGCGAGGCGCTGTACGCGAAGATGGAGGCTTATACGGGGCACGTTGACGTTCCGAATGATGATGCCGAGAACGAAGAGGACGAGGCTGAAGCTGAAGACGATCCGGCGGACGTTCCTGGTCTTGCCGTCTGGGAAGCGGAAGCTTCGGACCCAAACAACGACACGCTGATGTTTTTCCATCTGAACTATAAAGTCGCTTATGAGGAAGGCGAATTTCCGGCGCAAACGTGCGTATTCCGGGCCAACGGGGAGACGAAGCCGGAAAAATACGAAACGGCCATGCAGCAAGCCTGGCATTGGCCGGAAGCCCGCGGGACGGTGGAAGCCTGCCGGCATTCCGTGCTGCTTACCGATTTCTGCGCCGCAGGCCTTCCTTATAAAGAACGGCTGGAGCTGTTCCAGAATGCGCTGCGGGCTCTGCTGGAGGTGGCCCCGTGCGACGCTCTCTACTGGAGCGCGAGCGACAAACTCGTAGAACCGGAGCAGTATCTGGGCGCTGTGGCGGAAGGGCAAACGCTGTATGGAGCGATGAACGTCAGATTTTATAACGTTCAGGGCAGGGGGACGGAGCGCCGGGAATTTTTGATGGATACCACCGGACTCGCCGCACTGGGACTGCCGGACCTGCAGTGTCATTTTTACGATATGGAGCCGGGAGAAGTCGCCTCTGTCCTGGGTGATCTCGGCTATTACTTGTATAACCGGGGAGACGTCATTCAGGACGGCGAGACGGTTGGCTGGACGGAGCAGCAGCGCTGGCGCTGCGAGCATCAGTATGCATTGGCCGAGCCGCGCCGTTACGTGCTGGACTTGGATCCGGGCGAGCCTTACTATGCTGGCAGACAGCATCACGACGGAAACCGATAAGGCGGGAGGCGGAACTATCGTATGGATAGCATGCTGGAAGATCTCATCAACGAAATGAAGCAAGCCATTGAGCAATGGTTCGACTTCATTGGCGATAAGGATGCGCAGCACATCGTGAAGCGTACCCCGCTGCAGGTCGGGATTTATGACTACGGCCTGCTGGAGTACGCCAAGGGCAGGGTCAGCGTGACGGACACGGAGCTGGATTTCTTGTCGCCCAAAGTCAAAACCCCACTGGGCGAGCCTGCCGAGCTATTGTCCGAGGAACAGGTCCGGGAGAAGATCGTCCCCCGCTTGGCTGCATTCATGCAGCAGCAATTGGACAACCTTCCGTCCCCGGCCATCATCGATTATAAATTTACGTTCTGGGGAAAGTTTCGCGTGCGTGAAGGCGAAGTGAGGCTCCCGATTCTCCGGCATATCGATGAGGCGAAGAAGGAGCGGCTGCTGGAAGCCGTCGCGTCCTATATTGAAACGAAGCTCGATGGCGGCAAGTATCCTACCAAGCCGCTAGAGACGTTTTTTCTCTCCAGACACCTGCTCGACGAGCAATTATTTCCCGATCCGGATGCAGGACGGATCATCTCCGTGTTCGAGAACATTTTGGAGCTGAATAAAGGGAAGAAGGAGCGGCTTGCAGAGCATCGGTCGAACATCGTGAACGCGCTGCGGAATTGGGTGGAGGAAACGTTTCTTCCCCGTTATTTCGAGATTCGCAAGGATGATTGGCGTCAAGCAGAGTATACGAGAAAAAGCGATGTCCAGCTTGAAGAGACGGAGCAAGGACCGATTGAGCTGTTGTTATATACGGCGGTGTCCATTATTAAATATGAGCCTTCTTACAGCAGAAGTACAGGTCTTGCCTTCCTGGATCGGGCGGTCGAGCTGGGAAGCGCCCGGGCAGCGCGTTTCATGAAGGAAGGCAGCGGAACGTTGGCCAAGGAAGATGTGTATTTCCGCGACGAGCTTGTGGAATGCGCCGCCAATGACGTATTTGCAACGGTAACGATTACGATGAAGCAGGAAACCGAGGAAAGCTACGCGCGTGCGCTCCGGTTTATTTGCCGCTTGCTGCGGCAAGGCTTCCCCAAAAGCTATCAGATTAAGCTGAAATCCGGCGTGAAGCAATTTTTGCCCGTCAAAGGATTAGCGAAGTCGGGCACGCACCGTTTCTTCGCCAACGCCACGGCATACCCGAATTTGTACCCGCTGCTGGAGGAATATGCCCGCGAAGCGATGGAAGAGTTCGAATGGTATGTGGATACGGAAGGCGAGAAGAGCTGCATGC
This sequence comes from Paenibacillus ehimensis NBRC 15659, assembly GCF_004000785.1. GTDB lineage: Bacteria > Bacillota > Bacilli > Paenibacillales > NBRC-103111 > Paenibacillus_G > Paenibacillus_G ehimensis. The sequence continues at coordinate 17,232 of NZ_BILX01000058.1, forward strand.
CGGGGAGCTATGCCGTCTTCGGTCTCGGATTGGCGGACCGGAGCTATTTTGCGCTGGTCGAGGAGTATATGAAGCAGGTCGATGACGAGCACCAGTCCGTGCAAAATGACTTCACGGCCGCCTTCGTCGAACAGCATGGCGTGAACGCGGAGACCATTCCCACGCTGGTAACGTGCATGCTGCACGGCACCGACTCGATCAAGCTGAAGATCAAGCCGGCGATGGAGGAGGATGCCAATGCAAGACTGCTGCTCGACAAGGTTAGCGGCCTTCGGCCATATGAAGTGGAGCGTATCGTCTATATGATTTGGGGCGGCGTGGACAAGCTTAAGACGGCTGCCGCCAAAGCCAAAGGGGAGAAGGCGGAGCTGCTGTCCGGGCTTGCGCAGGCGGCAACCGGCCCACTTTCCGGGAGAAGAAAATAGCCAAGCCGTGGGGCATTCCAACAAAACTGTGACCCGCAAGATGGATACTTTGAAAAAAGTGCCCCTCCTGCGGGTCGTTTTGTGTTTTGACGAGCGGCGAGGAGAAGGAAAACCGAAACGGGCTATATTTTTTTTGCATCGTTTCTATGCACAATATATATTTCACGATTGGAAGGACACTATGTAAAAATAAAGGAAACCGCAATAGCAGCGGCACACTTGTCGGAGGGATACAATATGAAAGAAACCGGAAACGGTCAAGTCAAGAACCGGCACCAAGCACTGGGTCTATCGGATCGGCAGGTTCTTGAAATGTATCAGAATATGGTTTTGGCGCGAAAAGTAGATGAACGGATGTGGCTTCTAAATCGTGCGGGAAAGATCCCTTTTCTCGTTTCTTGCCAAGGTCATGAAGCGGCACAGGTAGGAGCGGCTTATGCGTTGGATCGAACGAAGGATTTTCTTTGTCCGTATTATCGGGACATGGGAATGGTCATTGTTTTCGGGATGACGGCAAAGGAATTGATGCTTTCCGCTTTTGCCAAGGCGGGAGATCCCAACAGTGGCGGACGCCAAATGCCAGGGCATTATGGGAGTAAAAGACTGAACATTCTTTCGGGGTCCAGCGTCGTAACGAGCCAAGTGCCGCATGCTGTTGGAATCGCTTTATCTGGAAGAATAGAGGGAGAAAACCTTGTCGTATTAACGGCCTTTGGGGAAGGGGCCAGCAATCAAGGGGAGTTTCACGAAGCGGCGAACTTTGCGGGGGTGCACAAGCTTCCTGTCATTTTCTTCTGCGAGAATAACAAGTATGCCATTTCCGTCCCCTACTCCAAGCAGGCGGCTTGCGAAAGCATCGCGGATCGGGCAAAAGGCTATGGGTTTCCCGGCATCAGCGTGGATGGCAATGATCCCCTGGAAGTATATAGGGTCACGAAAGAGGCGGCCGATCGGGCAAAAAGAGGAGAAGGGCCGACGCTGATCGAGGTGGTCGTCTATCGGTTGGTTCCGCATTCCAGCGACGACGATGATCGAACCTACCGTTCCCGTGAAGAAGTGGAAGAAGCCAGGAAGAAGGATCCGCTGGTATCCTTTAGCCGTTATCTTCAAAATCTGGGAATATTAGATGAGCCTAAGGAGAAGGAAATCCATGACCGGATGCTCATGGAAGTCGATGAGGCCACGGAATATGCGGAGAATGCTCCGGACTCGGCTCCGGAAGATGCCCTTAAGCACGTTTATGCAGAATAGGGGGAGTGAGAAATGGCCGTCATTTCTTATGTTGATGCCGTGACCCAAGCTCTTCGGGAGGAAATGCAGCGAGATCAAAGGGTATTCGTATTAGGAGAAGACGTCGGGGTACGCGGGGGCGTGTTTCGGGTTACCCAGGGATTCTATGAGGAGTTTGGAGAACAACGGGTCATCGATACGCCGCTATCGGAAGCGGCCATTGTAGGGGTATCGGTCGGGGCAGCCGCTTATGGCTTGAGGCCTGTAGCCGAAATTCAGTTTGCCGAGTATATCATGCCTGCCGTAAACCAAGTTGTGAATGAAGCGGCCAAAATGAGATACCGCTCGAACGGAGACTGGAGCTGTCCCTTGGTCATTCGTGCTCCTTATGGAGGAGGAGTTCACGGCGCCCTCTATCATTCGCAAAGCGTCGAAGCCATGTTTTGCAGCATTCCCGGTTTAAAAGTGGTCACGCCTTCCACCCCTTACGATGCCAAAGGACTGCTAAAAGCAGCCATCCGCGATGAAGATCCCGTTCTTTTCTTTGAACATAAGCGATGTTACCGGTCGATCAAAGGAGAAGTGCCGGATTCGGATTACATCGTTCCTATCGGGAAGTCGGATATTAAGCGGCAAGGAGAAGACCTCACGGTTATTTCTTACGGACTTGCCCTGCATTTTGCGTTGGAAGCGGCAGAAAAGCTTTCCCGGGAAGGGTACAGCGCTCACATTCTGGATTTGCGCACCCTCTATCCGCTCGATAAGGAATCGATTGTAGAGGCGGCCCGTAAAACCGGCAAAGTATTAATTGTTCATGAAGACAACAAAGAGGGAGGCGTTGGGGCGGAAGTTGCAGCTGTGCTCGCCGGGGAATGCCTTTTTGAATTGGATGCCCCGATCCAACGCCTGTGCGGTCCGGACGTCCCCGCTATGCCATATAGTAAGCCAATGGAGAAATTTTTCATGCTCAATCCGGATAAAGTATATCTGGCCATGAAAGACTTGGCCGAATTTTGATCCGATCGGGAGGAGAGTATGGCCGAGAACATCGTCATGCCCCAGTTAGGGGAAAGTGTAACGGAAGGAACCATCTCCAAGTGGCTCGTCAACATTGGGGATAAAATCAAAAAATACGATCCTGTATGCGAAGTGATTACAGATAAAGTGAATGCGGAGGTTCCTTCTACGTTCAGCGGCACGATATCCGAAATTGTCGTTCAAGAAGGCGAAACGGTACCGGTAGGAGCTTTGATTTGCCGTATTGCGGTGGAAGATCAAGCGATCAAGCCGGTTGAATCCAAGACGGCAGCCGCCGCCCAAGATCAGGGAGCCGCTGAGGTGACAGCGCAAGCGGCCCTGAGCCCACGCTATTCGCCGGCCGTGCTTAAACTGGCGCAAGAAAACAACCTGGATCTTTCCCGTATGGAAGGATCGGGCGCTGCCGGACGCATCACCAGAAAAGACATCTTGGACATTTTGCAAGGAAAGAGGCAAGCCGCAGCCGCCCCCGTTCCAAAAGCAGAACCACCGTCTAAGCCGTCCCAACCGGCAGAATCGGCCCGCGAAATGCCGCAGCCGTCCGTTTCGGTTGAGGCGTTGTCTGCCATCCGTTCTCCGTTAAATCCAGCCGACGAGACGATCCCGGTTACCGCCATCCGCAAAACGATTGCCGAACGAATGGTAAAAAGCAAGCAGGAGATTCCCCACGCCTGGCTTATGGTTGAATGCGATGTTACCAATCTGGTACGTTATCGGGACCGGATCAAAGAGGAATTTAAGCAAAAAGAAGGAGTCCATTTAACTTATTTGCCATTCTTTATCAAGTCGGTTGTAGAAGCCCTGAAGGAATTCCCCAGCTTGAATGCGCAGTGGGCAGGCGATCACATCATCGTCAAAAAAGCGGTTCATATGTCGATGGCCGTCGCCACCGATCAAGCGCTATTCGTGCCCGTCATTAAAAACGCCGACCAAAAAAGCATTTTCGGTCTTGCCAAAGCCATAGACGAATTGGTCAAGAAGGCAAGGGAGGGCAGGTTAGCGCTGGAGGATATCACCGGCGGAACGTTTACCGTCAATAACACAGGCTCTTTCGGCTCCGTTCTTTCAGCTCCCATCATCAATCCTCCGCAAGTGGCCATTTTAAGTGTCGAAGCCATCGTAAAACGTCCGGTCGTCATCGATAACATGATTGCCGTCCGCGACAGGATGAACATCTGTCTTTCCTTGGATCACCGGGTGTTGGACGGTCTTGTATGCGGCCGCTTCTTGAACAGCGTCAAGCAAAAGATTGAAGGTTACGGCACGGACACCGGGCTTTATTAACGATTCAGAATGTTTAAGTTGGGGGCGATGAACGATGCATTTTGATTTAACCGGGGAACAAGCGTTGATCAAGAAGATGATGCGCGATTTTGCGGAAGGCGAGGTGGCTCCGGGCGCAGATGAACGGGATCGCACAAAGCAATTTCCGGTTGATGTTTTCGACAAATTAACGAAGCTGGGAGTCATGGGTCTGCCTTTTCCCGAACAATATGGCGGCGGGGGAGCGGATACCATAAGCTTTGCTATCGCGGTAGAAGAATTAAGCCGGGTATGCGCCTCCACAGGGATCACGTATTCCGCCCATATTTCGTTAGGCGGGGCGCCCATCTATTTATTCGGAACGGATGAGCAAAAGGAAAAATACTTAACCCCTCTTTGTAAAGGCGAATACTTGGGCGCGTTTGGGCTGACGGAACCGAATGCAGGCTCCGATGCAGGCGGAACCCAAACGACAGCGAAACTGCAAGGGGATCAGTGGATCATTTCCGGTTCCAAATGCTTTATTACCAATGCAAGCTTTGCCAAAAATCTGGCGCTCACGGCCGTAACGGATCGCTCCAAAGGGACGAATGGAATCAGTGCGTTTATCGTGCCTACCGATGCGCCAGGATTTACAGTCATCAGCAATTATGAAAAGATGGGTCTTCACGCCTCGAATACAACGGAGCTGGTGTTGGACAATGTAACCATTCCCAAAGAAAATCTCCTGGGGAAAGAAGGAAACGGGTACAAGCAATTTTTAGCTACGCTTGACGGAGGGAGAATCGGAATCGGGGCCATGGCGGTCGGGATCGCCCAAGGGGCTTACGAAAAATCGCTCCAATATGCCAAAGTAAGAAAACAGTTTGGCCGCAGCTTATCTGCCTTTCAAGCCATCCAATTTAAACTGGCCGACATGGCCATGAATATTGAAGTAGCACGCAACATGGTTTATAAAGCGGCATGGCTTAAGGATCAAGGAAGAGGATTTAAGAAGGAAGCGGCGATGGCCAAATTATTCGCTTCGGAAATGTGTATGAAGGTTTGCGATCAAGCCGTTCAGATCCATGGCGGGTATGGTTATATGAAGGAATACCAAGTGGAGCGGTTCTTCCGGGACGCCAAGCTTTTAGAGATCGGGGAAGGCACTTCGGAAATCCAACGAATGGTGATCGCACGCCAGATCGGCTGTTAAAGGGGGTGGGTTCTATGTTCAAGAAGATTCTAATCGCTAACCGCGGGGAAATTGCGGCCCGGGTGATCCGTACCTGCAAATCGCTGGGTATTGCCACCGTCTGCATCTACTCGGAAGCGGATAACAATGCCCCTCATGTCAAGATGGCGGATGAGGCCCACGGGGTGGGAGGTCCCAAAGTATCGGAAAGCTACTTAAATATCGACAAAATTTTGGAAATCGCCCGTCTGTCCAAAGCGGACGCGATTCACCCCGGATACGGCCTTCTCTCGGAAAATGCCGAATTTGCCCGCCGCTGCGAGGAAGCCGGTATCGTATTCATCGGTCCGTCGGCGGATGTCATCTCCCGCATGGGCAGTAAAATTGAAGCCCGGAATATCATGGAAAAGGCAGGCGTGCCTGTCGTTCCCGGCATCTCCTATCCGTTAGCGGATGCGGAAGAAGCGGCGCGGGAAGCCGGACGTATCGGCTATCCGGTCATGCTCAAGGCTTCGGCCGGCGGTGGCGGGATCGGCATGCAGATCGTTCATAGCGAAGCGGAAATTCAAAAAGCGTTTGAAGGGAACCGGAAACGCGCCTCCGATTTCTTCGGAGATGGGGCCATGTATATCGAGAAGGTTGTGGAAAATCCCTGGCACATCGAAATTCAGATTTTGGCCGATTCCCATGGGAATATCGTTTACTTATGGGAACGGGAATGTTCCATTCAGCGCCGCCATCAAAAAGTGGTGGAAGAAGCCCCTTCTATTTTTTTGGATGAACTCACACGCGTCAAAATGGGCGAAGCGGCGGTAAGGGCGGCTAAATCGATCGGATACCGGAATGCAGGAACCATCGAGTTTTTGGTTGACGGGAACAAAAATTTCTATTTCCTTGAAATGAATACTCGCCTACAGGTCGAGCATACGATTACAGAAGAGATTACCGGCTTGGACTTGGTTGCGGAGCAGCTCCGAATTGCGGCCGGACATCCCTTGAATTTTGGCCAGTCCGATGTGAAACGCGACGGTCATGCGATTGAAGTGCGGATTTATGCGGAAGATCCGAAGACGTTCTTCCCGTCTCCGGGAACGATTACGAAGTTTGCCATACCCGAAGGACCGGGAATCCGTCATGAGCTGGCTGTACATGAGGGCTCCGTGGTCACGCCTTTCTATGATCCGATGATTGCCAAGCTCGTGGTACGAGGGAAGGATCGCGACGAGGCGATTGACCGGCTTCAAGAGGCGCTAGCCCATTATCAAGTTCAAGGAATCAAAACAAACATCCCGATGCTGCAAGACGTCATCGCGCATCCCGCATTCCGTTCCGGCGATACGACAACGGGTTTCGTCGATAAGTATTTACGATCGTAAAACAGGAGGTTATTCAGGTGAGCAAAATCGTAGCGGTTATGGCGGGCAATGTGTATAAAATTCTTGTCAAGCCCGGGGATCAAGTCGAAGCGGGACAAGATGTGGCCGTGTTGGAATCGATGAAAATGGAGATCGTGATTACGGTTGGTTCCGGCGGGACGGTGAAAGAAGTAAAAGTGAGCGAAGGCGACTTTGTGAATGAAGGAGATCTATTGATCGAGCTGGATTAAACGTATGCTGGGGGTCGGGAAGATGAACTGGCCGGCGAGTGTGACGATTAAAGAGGTTGGTCCTAGGGATGGGTTACAGAATGAGAAGGTGTTTGTTTCCACAGAGGATAAAATAGCATGGATCAACGAATTGTCCGGCACCGGAATGAAGTCCATCGAAATCACCTCGTTTGTGAATCCAAAGTGGATCCCGGCGCTGGCAGATGCCGCTGAAGTTGCGAAAGGAATTGAACGGGTGCCCGGCATCGTTTATTCGGCTCTCGTTCCGAATCGTCAAGGGCTGGAGCGTGCGTTGGAAGCCGATGTGGATGAAGCGGCCGTTTTTATGTCTGCCAGCGAAACCCATAATCAAAGGAACATAAACAAGTCCGTTAGCGATACTTTTCCTATCTTAAGAGAAGTGGCGCAAGAAGCTCTTTCCGCAGGAAAGTCGGTCCGCGGTTATGTGTCAACCGTCTTCGGTTGTCCCTATGAAGGTGCTGTTTCCATCGACGGAGTGATCCGGGTATCGGAAACGTTGTTCGACATGGGGATTGGCGAGTTATCTCTCGGGGATACGATTGGCATTGCCAATCCTAAGCAGGTGCAAGGTGTATTGGAACTTCTTTTAAAGCGTTTTGATGCCAAAAAACTGGCCCTGCACTTTCACGATACGCGCGGGACGGCTCTGGCTAATATTCTGGTGTCCATGGACATGGGGATCACGACGTTTGATGCCTCCGTCGGCGGTTTAGGCGGATGCCCGTATGCGCCCGGGGCCTCGGGCAATGTGGCTTCGGAAGATTTGCTTTACATGCTGGATGCGATGGGGATTCAAACGGGTGTAAATCGGGAAAAGCTGCTCTCCGCGGCCCGTTTTATTCAGGAAAAGATAGGAAGAGCTTTACCAAGCCGTAATCTTCAGATCGGCAGCTCGAACGGATAGACAGGCATGGATTCGGTTCATCAGGGAAGGAGGGGGATCATGGAAAAAGCTGTCTTGGCCACCAACCTGGGAAATGGAATTATGCTCCTAACTTTAAACCGGCCGGAAGCCGCCAATGCGCTATCGATCAAGATGCTGGAAGAATTGCGTGATGTGGCTGCGGCATGTAAATTCGACCGGTCTGTTCGCTGCATCATGGTCACAGGGGCTGGAGAGAAGGTTTTTTGCGCAGGTGCCGATTTAAAAGAGCGCGCAGGCATGGACATGAATCAGGTGCGCAGGACGGTTGGTTTGATTCGCCAGAGCCTCAATGAGTTAGAAGCCTTGCCCCAGCCGGTCATTGCCGCCGTGAACGGAGCCGCTTTTGGCGGGGGAACGGAATTGGCGTTGGCCTGTGACATTCGGATCGCCTCCGAAACGGCAGCATTTGCGCTTACGGAAACGTCGCTTGGGATTATTCCCGGCGCAGGCGGAACGCAGCGGTTGCCGAGGCTGATCGGGAAGGGGCGCGCCAAGGAGCTTATTTTCACCGCAAGAAAAATCGGTGCCAAAGAGGCTAGGGACATGGGGATGGTCGAGTATGTGACACCGCCTGAAGCCCTTCTCGATAAGGCGCTGGAAATCGCGGGCCGAATTGTTCGAAATGCTCCTGTCGCCGTGGCGCAGGCCAAGTTCGCCATCGATAAGGGATTTGATGTGGATCTAAGCACCGGGCTTGCCATTGAGCAAAATGCCTATGAAGTCACGATTCCGACAAAGGACCGCTTGGAAGGACTGCAGGCGTTCAAAGAGAAGCGTCCCCCCATATTTAAGGGCGAGTAACAAGCATTATGGAGATAAGGAGGAACAGGGGATGTCCATGGAAATCAATCCGGAGGAACTGCAGGAACGGATGTCGCGGATCCTCAAAGGGGGAGCGCGGGCTTATCATCAAAAGAATGCGGAGCAAGGAAAACGATTTGTTCGCGACCGTTTGAAGCTATTGTTTGATCCGGGCTTCGAGCTGGAGGATGCGTTATTTGCCAACTGCCTGGCAGAAGACCTTCCGGCGGATGGCGTGGTGACGGCGATGGGAAAGATTAACGGGAGAACCGTTTGTGCGATGGCCAACGATTCCACCGTCAAAGCCGGTTCTTGGGGATCGCGTACGGTAGAGAAGATTATTCGAATCCAAGAGACGGCTGACAAAATGAGAGTACCGCTGATTTACCTCGTGGATTCGGCAGGCGCCCGCATTACGGACCAGGTCGAGATGTTCCCCGGACGGCGCGGGGCGGGCCGTATTTTTTACAATCAGGTCAAATTGTCGGGTAAAATTCCCCAAATTTGCCTCCTCTTTGGTCCTTCGGCTGCAGGCGGGGCCTACATTCCGGCATTCTGCGATATCGTGATTATGGTGGATGGCAATGCATCCATGTATCTCGGTTCCCCGCGGATGGCGGAGATGGTTATCGGAGAAAAGGTTACGTTAGAAGAAATGGGTGGAGCACGCATGCATTGCTCGGTATCCGGATGCGGTGATGTGCTGGCCAAAAACGAAGAAGAAGCCATTGCGATGGCACGGCGGTATCTCTCCTATTTTCCCGCCAATTTTTCCGAAAAACCGCCGGTCGTGGAAGCGGCGGCACCACCATACTTTGAGAAATCATTGGAAGAGCTCATCCCGTCCAATCAGAATGCCCCGTTTAATATGTATGACCTGATTGACCGGATTATTGACGAGGGATCATTCTTCGAGATGAAGAAGCTGTTTGCCGGCGAGCTGATTACGGGGTTGGCCCGAATGAACGGAAAACCGGTTGGGATCGTTGCCAACCAACCGCGGGTGAAAGGAGGCGTGCTGTTTCACGATTCGGCGGATAAGGCGGCCCGGTTTATTACCCTGTGCGACGCGTTTCATATCCCGCTTCTGTTTCTCGCCGACGTCCCCGGTTTTATGATCGGCACCAAGGTGGAGCGGGCAGGAATTATCCGCCATGGCGCGAAAATGATTTCGGCCATGTCCGAAGCGAGCGTGCCTAAAATCTCGGTGATCGTCCGTAAAGCATACGGAGCAGGCCTCTATGCGATGGCCGGTCCTGCGTTTGAACCGGATTGCTGTCTCGCCTTGCCTACGGCGCAAATTGCGGTGATGGGACCGGAAGCTGCGGTCAACGCCGTCTATGCCAACAAAATTGCTCAACTGCCTGAAAACGAGCGGGCCTCTTTTATCGAACAAAAGCGGGGGGAGTATAAGCAGGATATTGATATTTACCGGCTCGCCTCCGAAATGATTATCGACGGGATTATTCCGGCCAATTCGTTACGTGACGAGTTAGTGAACCGATTCGAGGCTTATTCCTCTAAGGCTATCGTCTTCACCGAACGGAAGCACCCGGTATATCCGGTTTAATTCGCCGGTATTTCCGAACAGCACCATGCGTTTAGCGACGCGCCGGTGCTGTTTTTTGCGTGGACGGCATATCATAATCTTGAGCCGGAGGATGTATGGTTTGGATACCGCTTTGCCTATAGAGGAAGGAGGCAGATCCGGATCGGATGGATATTAGACAGCTTCAATATTTTGCAGAGGTGGCCAAGCATAAAAATTTTACAAAAGCTTCGCAGGTTCTGTTTGTTTCCCAGCCATCGATCAGCAAGATGATCAAAAGCCTGGAAGACGAATTGGGGGTTATTTTGCTTGACCGTTCCGAGAGGGAGGTTGTACTTACGGATACGGGAAAGCTGGTTAACGAGAAGGCTTTGACCATTTTGCAATTGCTGGAGGAATTATCTTCTTCGGTTCATGAGCTGGTTCAAGGGCAAAGAGGAAACGTGAAAATGGGAATCATGCCTACAATCAGCGCATTACTTTTCCCAAAAATCATTGCCGGATTCAAGAAGAGATATCCCGGGATTGAGATTCAAATGATAGAATACAGCGCGAAACAGGTAGAGACGCAGATGGAGCAAGGAAATATCGATTTTGGAGTCACGGTGCTGCCGGTGAACACCCGGCTGTATGAAACGGTTTCCTTGTTATCTGAAGAGCTGGTAGTCATTGTAAGCCGTCATCACTGGCTTGCCGGAAGAACATCCGTCAGTTTAGCTGAATTAAAGAATGAGCCGTTTATTTTGTTCACCAAGGAATTCGCCCTTCATGACGTCGTTTGGCAAGCATGCTTGCAGGCCGGATTCGAACCCGAGGTAGCTCATATGACCTCCCTGTGGGATTTCTGCTGCGAGATGGTGGCGTCTCAGCTAGGAATTTCATTGATCCCCAGATCGATGGCGAACCGTTTGCATCATCTGGCCGTTCATACCGTTTCAATTTCCCATCCGCAGATGGCATGGGAGCTGGCGCTTATTTATCCCCGGAATAAATACCTTTCTTATGCATCCCGGGAGTTTATTGCCTATATCCAGGCCAATCCGCCGAATCAACCGGGTTTATGAACAGCGGCTGCGGGCGGGGAGCACTTGTGAATATTAGTGTGTTTGCATTAAGATTGCTCGATGTGGTTAAATCAAATTACGTACCTATGTACAATATTACTTCATTCATTTTCTGGACAGTCCGATCATGGTAACCGTAGAAGAAGAATACGAGAATCGGAACAAATTCATCGACGAATTAAGGCCGGGACACGCGACCTAGACAAAGCGAGGATACTATGGAAAGAACGTTAACGGACAGAATCACTAACAAAACATGGTCGATTCGACAAAGCGGTAATCAAGTTTACATAGCGAGCAACGGCGGTAAAGCGAAAGAAAAAGGGTTTGACGAGCCCGAGCAAGCGGCGAAGTATGTGCAAAAGGAAACGTGGAGCAGACTGAAAAAAGGCTTTGTGCTGCATAACCCGCAAGCAGGGGCCGGGCAGCCGGTCCTGCATCGCTATATCGGAGGCGGCTACACCGGGTTTATGCCGCTGGCCGCGACCCAGGATACAAATACCTTCTTCTGCAGCTATGTGATAGGTCAGTTTGAAAAAGCCGAGATTTATCTCATGGACGATCAAGGGGAGAAACAAACAACCTGCGAGCTTCCGGGAAAGCAGCTCATCTTCGATATGCGGTGCTGTGCCGCACAGAAGATACTGCTGTTGAATGCTGATCATCAGATTGCAGGGCTATCTCTCGACAATGGCGAGATTGAGCGATATACGCCCATGATGCCGACGAGCACGCTTTCGGTATCGGGCTCGTCGGCGCTATGGTACGATAAGTCCAGCCTTGTGGTCTACGATCTCGGAACGAATACCGTCCGTTATACGAGACAAGTGGAATGCGAGAAGTATGGAGGACATAGTCTGCAGCTTTGCGCCGTATTGTCGCATGACGGCCGCTTGATGGCCTACTGTACACGAACCGACGAAATCGTAATCGTCGATATGACGACCATGCAGGAACGCACGATCGCAAAAGACAAAAATGCGATGACGTCGAGCATGGCTTTTTCACCGGACGACCGATGGTTGTTCACGCAGGAGCAGTACGGCTCATGGTCGCTCAAGTGCTACGACCTGAACACCATGACCGGATGCAGGGACTGGATCACCCCGGAGATTAAAAGCTTTGCGATCCATGAACGCAGAGGACTGCTCGCCGTGTACAATTACGGCAAAATTCAACTGTTCGACCTCCACACCATGAAACCGACGATTGCGTTTGAGGTCGAGCATGTTGTGAAAAACTGCACCCTTACTTTTACAAAGGATTATCTTGCCGTCTATACGGATTACGGCTGTGTGAGCCTCTACGCGCTTGCATAACGAAAAAACAAGCCGGAGCGCAATTCGTTTGTGCTCCTGGCTTGTTTTTCATTTGTTTTATAGCTGATCCGCATTGGAAGACGGCTTGCCAAAAGGATCGAGATTTTCGTCCCCGATGAGATCGACATAATCCTTGGCGCCTTCGGGAACAGTCAATAAATCTGCTGCTTCCGCAGTGGTCTCAAGATTTTCAATGCCTGCTTGCGTTTCTCTATCCATATTTACCTCCTGTATTTATTCAATCGAGAATCCATCCAATTTTTCACGATCTCCGATTTCCTGCGTATCATCCGTTCTGAATCCATCGCGTTCATGTGACGTAAGGTCCTCATAGACCGTTTCCGGATTTCCGTCCGTTTCTTTTTCCAGCTTATCCTGGGGCATGGCTTCATCTCCTTTACACTGGATATCATTTACAGCGAGCGGCATTTTTATTCTAAATAAAAAAGACCGCCAATCACGGCGGTTCAATTCTCCCGGGTCCGGTAGACAACCAGGATCGTGCTTCTTTGATATTCCCCTTTGTCGGGTTTGCTTTTGATAATGGACCCGTAGCTTATGCTTACAATTTGATCTTCCGCCAATGTGGCCAGAAATTCATTGCAGCTTTTCTCGGCAAGCCGATTGTCGGAATCAAGGAATTCTTTAACTTGAATCATGCTTTTCACCTTTCTTGGCTTATGATTTTGATCCGTCATACATTAAATGTAAAAAACCGCTTTCATGCAGTAAGGCATCCCGCCCGATAGAGAGTGGAATGCCTTACCAATTGACCATAACATATAACAATGATGGAGTCAAACCTGCTAGATTCTAACCTTGAATACTATCAAATTGTGGAAATGACATTTTGAATTGGTTATGATGAAGAAGGGGAAGTTCCGTGAAACAAGTTCATTTTCAGGAGAGTGGAGATTTCATGGCATGGACATTGGATAGTGCCGTCGAACGTCATAAAGAAGCGCCATATACTTTCTATATTCCGAGCGATGAAGTCTTGGACCGGCTGCAGGCGGGCGACTTGGTCAAGCTAATCTTTATGGCGGAAGAAACGCTGGATAACGGCTGCGAAGCCGAAAGAATGTGGGTGAAAATCGTTGAGCGGAATGCGTCCGATTTCCGTGGGGAATTAGTCAATCATCCGGTTTATTTGGATTCTCTGCAATATGGAGATATGATCCGCTTTAACGCCGTACATATTTGCAGTACGCAATTGGAAGATCCGCATGCGAAAGAGATGGATGATTATTACAATTACAAGGTCATCGTGAGTAAGGATGTTCTGGAGAGAGAACAATTTAATTTTATGATGAAAGACGAGCCTAATAACGAACACGATACGGGATGGACCTTTTTCAGCGGGTACGAGGATGACGACTATAATGCGGACAGCACAAATTTTCAAGTCGTTTCCTTGGGGGTCGTATTAAATATGGACGATTCGATCATCCCTTATTTGGATGCCGAGCCTCCGAGCGCTTACGAAAGAGACGTTGAATCCGGCAAGTTCGTATTCGTCGAAGATTATGATTGGGACGCGTACTATAGTGAATCGTGAAGCTGAGAAATTGATGAATAAAGCTTGCCAAAGGGGGCCATAGATGATGGTGGAATGTCCGAACTGCACTAAGCCTACAGCGTTTCAAAGGCACTGCTCCCATTGCGGAACCATTCTCAAGCATACGGTCGAAGAGAAATTCGAGCTGCTTGGCGAGGCTGTCGAGAAGGCGCTTAAGAAAGAGCGGCAAAAGCGAAAAAAGAAGAAGCGGGTCAAAATGCTGATTGCCGGAGTGATCATTTTGCTGGCGGTTTATGTCGGAATAAAAAGCGTCGGCGCGTAAAAACATGAGGAGGGGGGCAAGCGATGAAAAAAGATGATTTTGGAAACCGGATGAAGGAGTACGAAAATGCGTTCCGGCACAGCTTGCCGCGCCGTCTTCCGATTATTGTAAGAATCGACGGCTGTCATTTTCATTCTTTTACCCGTGGCATGAAGAAGCCGTTTGATGAGACATTAACCCATGCCTTGTGGGAGACGTGCAAGTACCTTGCGCAGAATATTATGGGATGCAAAATTGTTTATCATCAAAGCGACGAGATTTCCTTATTGCTCACCAATTATGATAAATTAACGACCCAGTCATGGTTCGAAAATAATATTCAAAAGATCGTTTCCGTATCCGCCTCCATGGCCACGGCAAAGTTTAACGAAGAGATGCGAAAGATCGCTCCGGATAAGCCTTTGGCGACGTTCGATAGCAGGGTATGGGTGCTTCCGCACGATGAAGTCGCCAATTATTTTGTATGGAGGCAGCAAGACGCCACGAAAAACAGTATATCGATGGTGGCGCAGGCCAATTTTCCTCATCAAGAATTGCAGGGACTCGATGGAAAGCAGCTTCAAGATAAGCTCTTCCTGGAAAGAGGGATCAATTGGAACGATCTGCCTGTGTGGCAGAAGCGCGGAGTATGTATCACCAAGCAGCCGTACTATAAAGGCGAAGCTTTAAGAAGCAAATGGGATGTGGATGACGAGACGCCTATCTTCACGCAGAATAGGGAATACTTGAATCAGTATGTTTATTTGGATAAGGGGGAGTAGGCTTGGAGTGCGTC
Organism: Paenibacillus ehimensis NBRC 15659; assembly: GCF_004000785.1. Taxonomy (GTDB): domain Bacteria; phylum Bacillota; class Bacilli; order Paenibacillales; family NBRC-103111; genus Paenibacillus_G; species Paenibacillus_G ehimensis. Next base: position 32,263 of record NZ_BILX01000058.1, read on the forward strand.
CTCTTCATTGGAATTCAGGCTTCCGGCAAATCGACCTTCTATAAAGAACAATTTTTCAATTCGCACATCAGAATAAACTTGGACATGCTCAAGACCCGGCACAGAGAAGACATCTATATAGCCGCTTCCATCCAAGCGAAGCAGCCTTTCGTCGTCGATAATACGAATCCCGGCGCCGAGGATCGAAAAAAGTACATTGAGGCTGCGAAGCGGGGGAGGTTCAAGGTTATTGGTTATTATTTTGAGCCGGATTTTGCGGAATCCGTGAAGCGCAATGAACTCAGGGCGGGGGCCGCAAAGATTCCGGAGATCGGCATAAAAAGCGTGCTTAAGAAATTGACCCCGCCCGGCGCAGATGAAGGATTCGACGAATTGTACAAAGTGACTTCGCAGAACGGCAAGTTTATCGTAACCGAGCTATAACCAAAGCGATCCTCAATTTACCGTAATTTTTCTTAGCGCCGTTAAGGTCCGCAGTCCGGAGAGCAGATGTCTTTTTTCGGACTCGTTCATCATAAATTTAACGCCGTAATGAGAGAGCGCGTTCGTGGATTGCAGCTGCCAGCGAATCGAACCGTTGAGCTTCAAAAGCTCTTCTTGCAATTGCACGTGCAAAATAATCTGCAGCTGGTTGTTGGCCGCGTTTAAATTCAAGGGTGTCACGATTTTGCAGCCGGAGTTGCTGATATCCATCAAGGTTGCTTTGACCGGAGTGCTTGACGTCGAAGTGCCGTTAACTTTTGTGACTTCGAAATAGCAAACTAACGGGGTATTTAAACTATATCTGAAAGTATCGCTCCGCTTGTTTTGATACATGACGCACCGCCTTCAATGGTATTGGATTGTGAACCACATGGGTGTAGTTTATACATATATCGGTAATTATGATGATTTATTTAATCTTTTAGTAATAACTACAGGAACCCCTTGATTGGAGTCCCGATCGTGACAGTTTTACAAATCTACAAAAATAGATATAATGATGCGTATGGATCCTTCATTGATATATAAAGCGTTGTCGAACGAGACCCGTCGTCAAATTATGGTGTGGTTAAAAGATCCCGAGCAACATTTCGATAAAAGTCCTTATATCGAACACGGTATCGATTTCCGCATCGGCGTGTGTGTATCGGATATCCAAGCCAAAGCGGAGCTTGCCCAATCGGTCGTCTCCAACTATTTGTTAACGATGCAAAAAGCCGGCTTGCTGGAAGCGGAGCGGTATGGGAAGTGGACGTTCTATCGTCGGAACGAAAAGACCATACAGCAATTTGCCGAGTATATTCGGACCGAACTTTAAAAAGAAAGGAGAGACTCTCTTTTTTTTGTCTTTATACATATTCATATCTAGATATATGTATTTGGGGATTACATAGGAAATGGAGATTGTTGTGATAAACAAGATCGATCCTTTGCTTATCCTCGTTCTGGCATTGGGCGTATTCGGAATTATAACGACGGAAATGGGAATTGTCGGGGTTCTGCCCCAGGTTACGCAGAAGTTCAACATCCCCGCCTCGCAGGGCGGATGGCTGGTCAGCATAGTTGCTTTAGTTTGGTCAGCCCGAAAGCTGCGGTCAGGAAGCCGGGGGCGGCGCGCCATAGCCGGGTGGCGCTAATAGGCGCATGATGCTATAGCAAGTTTTTTCTTTCTTTCAGGTGTGCTAAACTTAGTAACACAAGGATGGAGTCTTCCGGGACCTGACCATCGCTCACATGGAGAATAGCGCAGGGGATTCATCCTATTTTACAACGCAATATGCGCAGCACTGTTCCAACTCGAAAGAAAGGAGCTTTGACCGATGCAAATATCCGATTTTTTGTTCCCAAAGGAAAAAGTGGCCTACATTATCTCGTCTGCTACGATGCAGGAGGCCTTGGAAAAGCTGGAACAAAGCCAATACACGGCGATTCCCGTTATTGACGGGGAGGGGAAATACATTGGCACCCTCTCGGAAGGGGATCTATTCTGGAAGATGAAGAATACCCCCGGATTAAGCTTTCAAAACTTGGACATCATCAAAGTTCATGAAATTAAACGCCGTATTCATAACGAGTGCGTTTCGATCAATGCGCACCTGGAGGATATGCTTCATCTGGCTGCCGATCAGAACTTCGTTCCCGTCGTAGACGACAATCAGGTCTTCATCGGTATCATTCGTCGCAAAGATATCATCGAGTACTACACGAATAATATTACGGACTAACAGCCGGGGCTTGTTGAGATTGCCGAACTGCCTGCGCAGGGAAGAGTCCCCTCTAAGCGGACATTCTTGAAAAAGAGTGAGCTTGGAGGGGATTTTTGTCTTTTTAAAATATTGTAAATGATAGATTAAAAGTAAATATAATATAAATTTGTAAAATATTATTGTATACATGGTAATATTATGATATTTTGAGTTTAGTATAAGGTGCACATTATACTAAACTATTATGAAGGAGTGACTTTATGAAAAAGCTTCTGATTTCCGCTATGGTTACACTCACCTTGATGACCCCCACAAATATTTTTGCAGCTCCCGCCGATTCTGTCGCTTCCATTGCAGCGGCTGAAAATAGCGGCTCCGCTTGGGTTGCGAGATTTCCCGGCTCCAAAAGTGTCGATGACCTCAACGACCCGTTTAAAAGCAATGTCAAAAGATTCATAGCCGCACTTCACGAGGCGGGCATCTCAACGAGCATCGAATCTACTTATAGACCGGTAGAACGGGCTTATTTGATGCATTGGTCGTGGAAGATTGTGAATAAGAAGGTAAGCCCGAAGGATGTGCCTGCCAAGGCCGGCGTTAATATCAAATGGGTGCATGACAATGATGATGCAAATTACAGCAAATCGATCGCCGGAGCAAGAGCCATGGTCAACGGCTACGGGATTTCCAACCTAAACGTCGCCCCGGCGCTGAACTCCAACCATACCGCAAGAAACGCGATCGATCTGGCCACGTCTTGGTCGAAGGCCAGCGTTGTAATCACGGATGCGAACGGCAAAAAAGTAACGATCAATTCGGGAGCCAAAAATAGCACGAATCCAACGCTGATTTCGGTAGCCAAAACGTATGGCTTGGTACATTACACTCCGGTTAACGATGATAAAAACCATTTTTCGCCTAACGGGCGCTAATTCCCACGAGAGAGTCGGATTTTATTCGACTCTTTTTTAATTAAAGCTGCGAAGGCTCCATAAAAAACTTGACATATCGATAATTTGCGATATTATAATGTGTATGGAGCCGATTGAAGTTTTTAAAGCACTGTCCAATGAGTCGAGACTGCAAATTTTGCATTGGTTGAAGGATCCCGAAAAACATTTTACGCCCCACGAAGGGATTGATATGAGAAAAATCGGGGTATGTGTTAGTCAAGTCACAGATAAGTTGAAGATGACACAGTCAACAGCTTCTCAATATTTATCGATACTCCAGCGAGCAGGTCTGATTAAGACGGAACGGATCGGTAAATATACGTACTACAAAAGAAACGAGGAAACGATACGCGAAATCGGTGCATTTTTTAATAACGAAATCTAACGACAACAAACTGGATGCTCTCCTGAGGATTCGGTTTGTTTTAAGCCTACATATCGAAATATTATAATATGTAGATTTTTTAGCAGAACACATCGATAATTTATAATATATAGATGTGAATAATAAAAGGAGTGGTAGTTTGATGGCAAGCACTTGGAAAGTTTATTTTTTGGCAATTGTCAGTTTTTTGGTAGGGACATCCGAGTATGTCATTTCGGGTATTTTAGATAAGATCTCGGATACAATGGGCATTTCTATTACTTCGGCTGGGCAGCTCGTTACCATTTTCTCCTTTGTCTATGCCATTTGCACCCCCATCTTGATGGCGTTGACGGCAAAAATAGAGAGGCAGAAGCTGCTTGTTGGTGCGCTGGGAATCTTCGTGTTGGCCAATGTTTTGTCTTTTGTGCTGCCGGGATTCGGACTTTTTATCCTTGCGCGCGTGATGATGGCTTTAGGCGCAGGGATGGTTGTTGTAACCGCTCTGGATATAGCAGCGAAAATCGCGCCTGAAGGGAAACAGGCCAGCTCCATTGCAACCGTGGTTATGGGTTTTACGACGTCATTAATTATCGGTGTTCCTCTCGGACGAATGATCGCTGCGGCCTACGGCTGGAAATCGGTGTTTGGTTTCATTGCCGTCATAGGGCTTCTGGCCATCTTTGTTCTATATCGAGCGATCCCGCGGGTGCAAGGGGATGCCCCCGTACCTTTATCCAAACAGCTTGCTCTTCTGAAAAGCAGAAAAGTGGCTCTTGGCCTCTCGATCACTTTCTTTTGGCTCGGCGGCTACTCTATCGTGTTTACCTACATTTCTCCTTATCTTCTCAAGGTTGCGGGCTTGAATGAAGGAGTGCTCAGCGGAGTGCTGTTGGCGTTCGGCGTGGCCAGCTTAATCGGTTCCAAATTCGGCGGCTACAGTACGGATAGATGGGGAGTTTCTTTCACGTTAATCGGGGGAATGCTCCTGCACATCGCGGCCTTCCTGTTACTCTCTGTTACAGTCGCTCTAACGAGTTCTTGGGCGGTCGTTGTTCTCGTCCTTGTCTTATGGTCGTTTTCAGCCTGGTCGTCCGGTCCTACGCAGCAATATAATTTGATCCGAATTCATCCGAATTATTCGGGAGTCCTGCTCGGACTCAACCAGTCTACGATGCAATTAGCGATGGCAGCGGGAGCGGGAATCGGCGGCCTCGCCGTGGATCACGTATCCTTGTCATCCATTCCGTGGTTCGGGACGCTCGGCGTGGCGATTGCCGTCTCGGCTTCGTTCTTATTATTTTCTTGGTTAAGGGAAGAGGCGGGAAAAGCGGGTCATTCGCAAGAACATGCTTTGTCAGACTGATTCGGATGCTTCTCCAATCGTTCAATCGGAAATCCGGCGGTAACGTCAAAATTACTTTGTAAACCCATGTCAGGCAGATATGGGTTTTTCTTTTGTTTCAGCCTCTCGTAAATGAAGGATACCCGTCACGGCAATGCGAATATTAAGGGATAGAGGCGAACCGAATGGATAAAGAAACGATCTCGAAAGACAAACAAATATAGTGCCTTGTAGGAAAGATCGGAACTTTGACGAACAAAGAGTGGTTTTTCTTGCCAGATTACAATAGAGGAGTTAGAGTATATCAAGAGATGAAAAAATGACGCCGAGGCAGAAAGTCCGGAGTTCATACTGTTTGACTTATATCATTCATTCACAGATCAGCATCATATGGTTTTATTTGGAGTACGCTGCGTTGAGCCTGGTAACATAAAAAAATTCATGTTGGATTTACATAATCGGAGTGAGCCAACCAGCAATTTTATAATAAGTGAAGGAAGCGATTTAAGCAGAATGGCCGATGGTTCAAATTATCCCAAAATAATAAAATATGGCGAACAGCGTTATAGCCAACGCCTCGAACTGTATGTAGGCAAAGGACTTATGCATAATGAAAAATAAAGTAATTTCCATAGCGACTATTGTATTTATTCTATTCGTTTTATATTTTAATCAAGGTTGGATTCTAACAAACCTTTCAACGCCGGCAGAAAAAGAAGAGGTTATTCTTAATTTTCCATCGGATCGTTTCCCCGAGACGGCCGCACACATCAAAGCGGCGATTGAGCATGGGAAATCCTCTATTTGTACAATCGATCGAAAAGGCGCGGAAGCCAATCGGAAGGAATCTCTAAAAGGAGTGCCCACAAAGCCTAATCTGGATCGGGACGAGTTTCCCATGGCTATGTGCGCAGAAGGCGGCAAAGGAGCCGATATCATGTATATAAGCCCTTCCGACAACCGAGGAGCCGGATCTTGGGTGAGCAATCAATTGGAAAAGTATCCCGATGGGACGCAAGTGAAGATTGTTGTGAAATGAAGTACGGCCAATGGCTTAAGCCCATTGGCACCGGAATAAAGCTGCTATTCATTTATTTTACTAATCGCGATGGTGTTCGTTAACTTATGAATGGAGTAACCATTCAACATAAATTGTACGATACTATCGTTAAATTTTACTTCGGAGCCTTCTTCAAATGTAAATTTATAGGCTTCCAAAGGATTGTCGGTATGTTTAAGGTTACGCATGAGCTCGAATATGGCATGAACCGGGTCGACATATAAATAGCCGCGATCAGGATGATACAATAAATAATTCACGCTTTGCTCAATAATCTTATGCATCTTTACGCACTCGCTCCAATCAATAAGCAATTTATTTTTTGCGGTAAGAATGAAAGCACAAAGAGTATATCACAATTTTTGGAATTGGTCATTAGACATTTTGATGATTATTACATTAGGACGCAATAAATTCATCATTGAACGAAAAAAATACGGATTTTTTTTGACATTGTAACAAACAAAGCGAAATATGTTAACCCACAAACCCCGGTTCCGCTGATCTATCTGGTAGAATGAAAAATGTTCATTTTTTGTTTAGTTCCTCCTTGTATATTAACTTAGGTCTTGAATATACAGGAGAGGAGGAAAAAAATGTATCCGTCATGGAAGAAATATGCGGCCGAATTCATCGGTACTTTGGTACTCGTGCTGATCGGCTGCGGAAGTGCGGCTACGGCTGGAAGCGAGCTGGGTTATCTCGGAATCGCGTTCGCGTTCGGTCTGTCCATCGTTGCGATGGCTTATGTGATCGGTCCGATATCCGGATGCCATATTAACCCTGCAGTTTCGTTGGCAATGCTCATACGCCGGAAGATGCCCGGAAAGGAATTCGTAGGTTATGTGATTGCCCAAACAGCCGGAGCCGTTATGGGTTCGGCGCTGCTATCCGCTATTATCCAATCGTCGGGCAAGCCCGTGACCAGCTTGGGGCAGAACGGATTCGGCGAAGGCTATGGGATTGGTATCACCGGTACAATGGCGTTCATCGTGGAAATCGTATTGACGTTCATCTTCATTTACACCATTCTGGGTGTCACATCCGATTCAGCCAACAGTCATGTTGCAGGTTTGGTGATCGGCTTGTCGTTAGTGCTGGTTCACATTCTGGGCATCGGCCTTACCGGCACTTCCGTTAATCCGGCCAGAAGCTTCGGACCGGCAGTAATATTGGGCGGGGAAGCCTTGGCGGAACTGTGGGTCTTTATTGTGGCTCCTCTCATCGGAGCGGTGCTGGCCGCCATTGCGTATCGGCGGTTGAATGCCAATCATGAGGCATAATTCGTTTTGCGCAAGCGTTATATCTAAATAACCATTGCTTTACCCCCTCCGATACAAGGAGGGGGTATTTGCGTACTCCCTGTGCCATTGACATTATTGTGTATATTGTATATTCTGTGTATGTAAGAGATACACAGTTGTGATTTGTGGAGGCCATATGAAAATAATTATTTCCAATACGTCCGACCCGCCGATCTATCAGCAAATCAAAGATCAAATCAAGGATGCGATTATTCGCGGCGAATTAAAAGAAGGAGAAATGCTGCCTTCGATCCGTGCATTGGCCAATGATCTGCGCGTCAGTGTCCTTACGACTCGAAGAGTATATGACGAGCTTGAATCGGAAGGATTTATTACAACCAAAGCAGGCAAAGGGTCATTTGTCGCCAAGGAAAACTTCGAACTGCTATTGGAATCGAAACGGCATATGGTTGAAGTTAAGCTCACGGAAGCGTGGAAAACGGCCCGTTCGTTAGGCATCAGCAAAAGCGAATTGGTCGCCATGATGGATTTGTTGTTTGAGGAGGGGGAAGAATGAAGCCAATTTTAGAGGTAGCAGGACTAAAGAAAGATTTGGGTAATTTCAGGCTGGACGATGTCGGTTTTTCGTTGATCGAAGGCTGTATTACGGGATTCATCGGGGTGAACGGAGCCGGAAAAACGACGACCATTAAACTGATTCTCGGATTAATGTTGAAGGATGCGGGAGAGATAACCTTTTTCGGAAAAGATATTGAAAGGCATGAACGGGAATTCAAAAACCGTATTGGAATTGTTTTGGATGAAGGTTATTTCTATGACGAGCTAACCTTGCTGGAGATGAAAAATGTTATTGCTCCGGCCTATTCCAATTGGGATAACGCTTTGTTTAACCGGAATATGGAACGATTCGGATTGCAGCTGAATCAAAAAATAGGGACGCTTTCCAAAGGCATGCGTATGAAGTATGCCATCGCGTTGGCGATTTCCCATCAGGCGGACTTATTAATTATGGATGAGCCGACGAGCGGTCTCGATCCGCAGGTGAGATCGGAGCTGATGGACATCCTGCTTGATTATGTGAAGGACGGAAAGAGTGTCTTTTTGTCGTCCCACATCACCTCCGACTTGGATAAAGTTGCGGATGCGCTCATTTTAATTGACAACGGGCGAATCGTATTCAACGAAGAGAAGGACATCTTATTGGACAGGCATGGATTCGTCAAAGGAGATAATAACGAACTGAATGAGGTTACGAGAAAAATGTTTATTACCTTGCACGAAACCGAGTATGGATTTTCCGGTGTGACGAATGATAAAGCGGCCGTTCGTCAGCATATGACCAAAGCGATCATTGAAAGGCCGACCGTTGAAGATATTATGTTAAGCTACATCAGGAGGTGACCCCGATGCTTTTTCATCTTGTGAAAAAGGATTTCCTGCTCGCGAAAAAATATTGGATCTTCATGCTGCTTGCGGCAACGGTGCTTCCGGTTTTCATGCATACGAAGCTCAACTTCATTGCAGGGGAGTTTCTGCCTTTTTTTCTAAGTACGCTGTACATTAGTTTCTTGCTGTTCAGTACAGTTTCCATGACGGACTATAAATACAAAGGGTCCACGTTTCTTTGTGCGACTCCGTTTACACGAAAGACGATCGTGATATCCAGATATTGTTTTATCATTGCGATATTTATCGGTTGCTGCTGCTTATATACTCTTGTGGCTCTGATCAGTCCGTTGAAAGTCGGGCTGCTCGATCTATCCGATGTAGGCCGAACGTTCTTCTTGATCAGTATCATTTTTGGAGTCATGATCCCGGTTCAATATCGTTTTGGGTACGAAAAATCAAGATATATTTTCTTTTTTCTGATCTTCCTGGCGCCTTTCGTATTGCCGAACCTCATGAAGGTCTTACAGCATAACGGAGCCGTGTTCCCGGTCTCGCTGCCTGTTTCACCATTCGTGCTGGACGCGCTCCTTATTTTATTGGCCTTTGTTATCGGGGGGATATCGATGGTCCTATCGATTCGGATTTTTTCCAACAAAAATCTGTGATACTGGAGCATAGCCATGAACTTCAACCGGAAAAAATCTATTACTGTTTATTAGGAACTATTCTTGCCGTGAGCGCCTTGAGCCAAGTGATGCATAAAAGTTACCTTGCTATATTTCCGCTCCTGG
>NZ_BILX01000059.1 GCF_004000785.1 Paenibacillus ehimensis NBRC 15659
ACGGAAGCCCCAGGCTTCCGTTTTGTTTTTGTAAAGCGAAAGAGGCTTGTGGTACAATTAAACGTACGTTATTTTATAAAATTTTTTTTAGGAGTGAGTTGGTTGTTTTTTAAAGTAAAACGCATTTGTTCGATCGTAGCTGCCACTCTTTTGCTGAACGCCACTCTTGTTCTGGTACAATCCGCGTCTGTACAAGCAGCGGATGCCCCAGATTTGAAGCTCAATGTCAGATCTGCGATCCTCATGGAAGCGAGTACCGGGCAAGTCTTATATGAAATGAATGCTGACGAAGCGTATCCTCCGGCCAGTATGGCGAAGATGATGACCGAATACTTGGTGATGGAAGCCATTAAAAACGGAAAAATCAGTTCAACAGAGATGATTACTACAAGCCAAAATGCAGCTGATGTCATCGGTTCCGGTGGTCTGCTGGCTTTGAACGAACAAGCTACGGTAGATGACATGTTTGCCGCGATGTCGATTTATTCGGCCAATGATGCCTCGGTAGCGTTAGCGGAGAAAATTGCCGATACCGAAGAAAATTTTGCCAAGATGATGAATGAGAAAGCAAAACAATTTGGGCTGTCGGACAAGGCTCATTTTATCAATGCAACGGGCTTGCCGAGAGCGGATATGGGGAAATATGCGCCTACCGAAGTGCAAGGCGAAACGATGCTGACGGCCAGAGATGCGGCTCTTATCGCTTATAATATTATTAAGGATCACAAAGAAGTATTGAAATATACGGCAACTCCGTCCAGGAAGTTCCGGGAGAAGGACAAGTCTCCGATGATCAATTGGAACTGGATGCTCGAAGGAAACAAAGATAACACTAACTTTAAGAAGTTTGCATACCAAGGGCTGGACGGGTTAAAGACAGGGAGCACGAAAGAGGCGCTTTATTGCTTTACAGGTACGGCTGAACGCAACGGTATGCGGTTAATTAGCGTCGTTATGGGGGCGCCGAAGGAGCCGGACCGTTTTATCGAAACCCGCAAAGTGCTGGACTACGGCTTTAATAATTTCGAATTCGTTCCGGTGCTGAATGCGAAGCAGGAAATAGAAAATTTGAAAACAGTCAATATTAAAAAAGGCGTTGCTACGGAAGTTCCAGTCGTGACGCAATCGGAACTCAGGATTGTCGCCAAAAAAGGGACACCTAAAGAGCAATTCCAAATCACGGCGGAACCGCTGACGGATGAGAGCAAGCTGGTCGCACCAATTGCCCAGGGGCAAGAGCTCGGAACGGTCAAAGTGACGTATGGGGGCAAAGAATATACGACCAAGCTGGTTGCCTCGGAGGAAGTGGAGAAGGGCAGTTGGTTCCGGTTGTTTTTCCGGGCGATTAAAGACTTCTTCGTCGATATGTTCAGCGGCAAAAAGGGATAAAAACAGGGCAAACGGGTTGTTAATTTGAAGCGCTTGCTGTAAAATAATTTTTTAGTAGTTTGTCCTAATTTCATGTGGCTGGAAGTAATATTAACGATATGTTCCCAGGAGGAATCGGATATGGAAACAGGTACATCCCGCGTTAAAAAAGGTATGGCCGAAATGCAAAAAGGCGGCGTCATCATGGACGTCATGAGCGCAGAGCAAGCGCGCATTGCTGAAGCTGCAGGCGCTTCTGCCGTTATGGCTTTGGAAAGAGTTCCTTCGGATATTCGTGCGGCTGGCGGCGTTGCCCGGATGGCCGACCCTACCATCGTGGAAGAAGTTATGAAAGTTGTTTCCATTCCGGTTATGGCCAAGGCGCGTATCGGACATTTTGTCGAAGCCAAAGTACTGGAATCGATGGGCGTGGACTACATCGACGAGAGCGAAGTATTGACTCCTGCCGATGAAGTGTTCCATATCAATAAAAAGGAATTTACAGTACCTTTCGTGTGCGGCGCGAGAGACCTCGGCGAGGCGCTTCGCCGGATCGGAGAAGGCGCTTCGATGATCCGTACGAAGGGCGAGCCGGGAACGGGCAACATTGTCGAAGCCGTTCGTCATATGCGTATGATCACGGGCCAAATCCGCAAAATCCAAAGCTTGTCGAAGGACGAGCTGATGGCGGAAGCCAAAAACTTGGGCGCTCCTTACGAGCTGCTGCTGCAAGTGCATGAAACCGGAAAGTTGCCGGTTGTCAACTTTGCGGCTGGCGGTGTAGCAACTCCAGCGGATGCGGCGCTCATGATGCATTTGGGCTCCGATGGCGTGTTTGTAGGCTCGGGTATTTTCAAATCGGAAAATCCGGAGAAATTCGCGAAAGCGATCGTAGAGGCTACGACCCATTATACGGATTATGAGTTGATTGCGAATATTTCGAAAAATCTCGGTACGCCGATGAAAGGGATCGAAATTTCCAAGCTGCATGTATCCGAACGGATGCAGGAGCGTGGCTGGTAAGCCGGCTGGAGCTTGTTTTCGGGAAGAAGGTATAGAGGGATGAACATAGGTGTTTTGGCGCTGCAGGGCGCCGTGGCCGAGCATATCCACATGATCGAGAAAGCCGGCGGCACTGGTGTCGCAGTGAAGCGGACGGAACAGCTGGCGGAGATCGACGGATTGATTATTCCGGGCGGCGAGAGCACGACGATCGGCAAGCTGATGCGGACCTATCAATTCATAGATGCCCTACGCGAGTTTTCGCGGCAGGGCAAGCCGCTTTTCGGCACATGCGCAGGACTGATTGTGCTGGCAAAGCATATTGCAGGGCAGGAAGAGGCTCACCTTGGACTGATGGATATCCGGGTTGCGCGCAATGCTTTTGGCCGGCAGCGGGAAAGCTTTGAAACGGATTTGGATATTAAGGGTATCGATCGGGATGTGCGTGCGGTATTCATTCGTGCGCCTCTAATCGAACAGGTGGGCGGAGGCGTGGAAGTGTTGGCGACGTACCGTGACCAGATCGTTGCAGCCCGTCAAGGGCATCTGCTGGCTGCATCGTTTCATCCGGAGCTGACCGATGATGAACGAATGCACGCTTATTTTTTGGACATGGTACGTGAGACGAAGCAGGAGGGATCTCCTTGTTAGATATAAAATTGCTGCGCGCGGATTTGGACAAGGTGAAACAAGGGATGGCCAACCGGGGTAAAAACCTGGAGGAGCTGGACCGTTTTACAAGTCTGGATTTGAAGCGCAGAGAGCTTTTGCAAGAAACGGAGCAATTGAAAAACCGCAGAAACGTCGTTTCGCAAGAAGTGGCGCAGCTGAAAAAAGCGAAAGAAAACGCCGATCACTTGATCGAAGAGATGAAGGTTGTCGGTGACCGTATCAAGTCGCTGGATGAGGAAATTCGGGGGCTGGAAGCCGAGCTGGATACCATCATTCTGGCCATTCCGAATATGCCGCAAGCGGATGTGCCGGTGGGCGGTTCGGAAGAGAACAATGTGGAGATTCGCCGGGTTGGCGAGGTACCATCCTTTTCTTTCGAGCCAAAGCCTCACTGGGAAACGGCACAAGAGCTTGATATTTTGGATTTTGAATCGGCGGCGAAGGTTACGGGCTCCCGGTTTGTATTCTATAAAGGGCTTGGGGCGCGTCTGGAGCGGGCTCTGATGAACTTTATGATGGACCTGCATGCGGACGAGCACGGGTATACGGAGATGCTTCCTCCTTACCTCGTAAACCGCGATAGCCTCACGGGGACCGGACAGCTGCCAAAGTTCGAAGAAGATGTATTCAAGATCGAAGGCTCGGATTATTTCATGATCCCGACTGCCGAGGTACCGGTGACAAACTACCATCGGGACGATATTTTGGCTCTGGAGGATCTGCCGAAATATTTCGTGGCGTTCAGCGCTTGTTTCCGCTCCGAGGCCGGCTCGGCCGGGCGCGACACTCGCGGACTTATTCGCCAGCATCAATTCAATAAGGTAGAGCTCGTGAAGATGGTTCTGCCGGAGCAATCGAATGAAGAGCTTGAAAAGCTGACTGGCGAGGCGGAGAAGGTGCTGCAGCTCCTGAAGCTGCCTTATCGCGTTATGGCGCTTTGTACGGGCGATTTGGGCTTCTCCTCGTCGAAGACGTACGATCTGGAAGTATGGCTGCCCAGTAGCAACACGTACCGTGAAATCTCGTCGTGCAGCAACTTCGAAGATTTCCAGGCGCGCCGTGCGAACATCCGCTTCCGCCGCGATGCGAAAGCGAAGCCGGAATTTGTTCATACGCTGAACGGATCGGGTCTGGCGTTAGGCCGGACGGTCGCTGCGATTCTCGAAAATTATCAGCAGGAAGACGGCAGCGTGCTGATTCCGGAAGTGCTGCAGCCTTATATGGGGAATGTTACAAGGATCAGCAAGAAATAGAGCTTGATAAAGCTTTTTGATTTATGATACAATGCTTGGTGTCACCCGGAGAGGTGGTCGAGTGGTTTAAGGCAGCGGTCTTGAAAACCGCCGTGTTCGTGAGGGCACCGTGGGTTCGAATCCCACCCTCTCCGCCATACATACAAGTATACGACCCCAAATGAGGGGTCGTTTTTTGTATGGTGGAGCAAGCAGGTGGGATGAGAACCCATAGGGTTCGTCAGAGCATAAGCTTCGATAGGGATACATCGCAGTCGGCCGCGAAGCGGACGCATCCCACCCTCTCCGCCATACATCAAAATATGAAACGACCTTGCGAGAGGTCGTTTTTTTGATGGCTTTTTTTGCTGCTTCGTCCTTGGTATAAGAAGGTCGCGGACTTCGCATGTTAACAACCATGGAGGTGTGACTCATGAGTAAAAACGACAGCTTGCAAGTGGACAACCAACGTTTGGCGGAAGCTTGGGCGAGAACGCTGCCGACCGTCTTGAACGCCTCGGACCGTGCGGAAGTGAAGGCGGATGAAGCGGAAGCGAACGTTATTCGGATTCATATCGCGACAGCCGGACGGAGTAATTACAGCTTCGATTTTAAGTGCACGTATGTCGATTCCCGCGAAGTGCAGGTGGAGTTGGTTGACGTTGAGAGGGAAGGTACAACTGTTGACGAGCGGACCGACATTATTCAAACGCTCGTGGACGATTATGTAAGACATATCCACGAGTGCGCCCAGCAGCTTCATGCTTTTACGCATAGCTAAACGGAGGAAGGTCAAATCATGACTCAAAATAAAAGCAGTGTCGATAAAAATTTGCAAAATGTCGTGAAAGATTTGGACAAAACGGCGGTCACCAGCCATCAAGCTCAACAAGTGCAGCAACAAACAAACGATCACCGGCATCAGGATGCCTTAAACCACGATAAGCCGCCTCATGAGCCTATGTCCGATATCGACTGAAGGGAGAAGGTCCAACGATGCCCAAAGATATTCCACAGCCGGTCAATCCTCCAAGCGGCCGGCACAATCAAGAAGAGAGCCGTCAGCCCAATGCCCCCTTGTCCGGTTCGAAAAAAGTAAAGAATCAAAACCATAGCCGCCATAATAACGGTGAAGGATAGCACAAATAAGCCTCTTACAAAAGGTAAGAGGCTGTCGTTTTTATATTACATGGTTATAGATTGTTTTTTTCTCTCTCCACCCTAAAAAAGCATTCATTCAATAACAAGTGAGCCATTTCCTCGCTATCCGTGTATCCGTATAACAAGGACCCGCCTGCTATCGCATCACATACATCGTCCAACATGGTACAAATGGAAATGGAGTATTCATCATAAATGATGTAATAGCAGCTGTTTGCCGGCATCATGTCCACCTCGATTTTGTGATTGAAACCTTATTTTACCATAGACCGCAACAAAAGAGAATGCATTTTTTGCGTGATATTAATCACTCTTTGCGTCATAATGCACATACCGCTGCACGATTTTGTAAACGGGAAGGAGCTTATCTCGACCTGAGTGGCAGGATACGGGGAATCGTCGTAAAATAGTTGGAAACCGACTGTTGTCTGTCGTGCATCGGGTTTCCTCCACGTCGCACGCAATCAATTATCGTCGGAAGGAGGAGTGGTCTGATGATTCATTTAAAATCGCCGCAGGAAATTGCTTTAATGGCTAAAGCCGGCGCCGTATTGGCTCAATGCCATCAAGAAATCGCCAAGATGGTTCGTCCCGGGCTGACGACGCTTGAAATCAACGATTTTGCCGAACGATTCATAAGCGAGCATGGTGCAAAGCAAGTGACTAAAGGCTACAAAGGCTATCCGTTCGCCACCTGCGCATCCGTGAACGATGTCATTGCCCACGGTTTTCCTAGCCAAGAGCCGTTGCAGGACGGGGACATCTTAAAGATGGATATTGTCTGCAGCTACGACGGGTGGATGGCCGATTCTTGCCGTACGTATGCCGTCGGAAAAATATCAGAGGAAGCGGAGCGTTTAATTCGCGTCACGAAGGAGTGCCTGGATTTGTCGATCCCAAAAGCCATTGTCGGGAATCGGATCGGGGACGTCATGCATGTGGTGCAGCAGCACGCTCAGCAAGCCGGCTTTTCCGTCGTTCGCGATTTGGTCGGACACGGTATCGGCCGCGAGATGCATGAAGAACCTTCCTTTGCGCATGTCGGCAAGCCAGGGCGCGGATTTTTGCTGCAGGAAGGCATGGTGATCACGATCGAGCCGATGATCAACGCGGGAAAGCATGAGATGTTTATCGACTTCGATGGCTGGACTGCCAGAACGTACGATGGCAGCCTGTCGGCACAATTCGAGCATACGGTTGCTATTACCCGCAATGGTCCGCTCGTTTTAACCGAATGAAAATGAGAAGAGCCTGCGGCACGAAACGAAATCGTACTGCGGGCTCTTGGCCGTTGTCAAGCTTGCTCGTTGGATTGGTTTTTTGGCGTTTCAGAGACATCCGTCCGTTTGGAAGAGCCCGGTTCACCGGTAGCATCTGTCTTGACATCGTTAATTGCTTCGTTGTTGAAAATGTAGATCTCTTCATCCGTATCGTTCCTGCTGGCCATCGGCGTCACCTCAACGCTAGTATGGCATGAGGGACGTTTTTTATGCACAAAATGCGCAGGTTGAAAAGCAAAAGAGGCCCTTTCAGGGCCTCAGTTATTTCGGATTACGTAAATGTACAAACGTCCCCGAGAGGACTCGAACCTCTATCGGTCCTTTAGGAGAGGACTGCTCTATCCTGTTGAGCTACGGGGACTTGATTCAAGCAATATCCATTATACCATACCGCTCAAAGGGAATAAAGTCGGTCACCGCTGATGGATTGCAGGGCGAAACGAAAAAATATACAGGTAGAGCATAAAATAGCACATCTTCTATGCTGGGAAAAGTTTGGTATGTTCTTTTTGCAAGCGTTTTCTAAAATTCATAGAAATCGGAGGTATGCACAATGGTTTGGCGCAAGTGGATAGGTTTCCCCCTTTCTTTTATCCTGGCCGTAACGATTGGAATACCAGCTGTGAAAACCGAGGCGGCAGAACAGCCTGTCAATCTTGTGCGGAAGAAGCCGGTCCAAACAAGCTCGCAAGCGAGCTCCACCGGACCGGGGACAGCTGCAGTCGACGGCGATGCCTCGACGTACTGGCAGCCCCTGGCGAAAGACCGGGAGGATATGAACGTGTGGATCTCGGCGGATCTGGGCAAGGCGGAAACGTTTAATACATTTACGGTATCTTTTCGGAGTGTGGATATGGTGTCGGCTGTAAGCGCACTTGTATCGTCGGACGGCACAACTTGGGAAGAGGTTGCCTCCAAGAAAAGCGATTTGGCCGTACAGGATCAAATCCGGTTTAAGGATACCTCCGCCCGGTATGTGAAGCTGGATATCACGCTCAGTAAGAACAGCAATATCAATTTGTTCGAATGGGGCGTTTATCGGGAGAGTGGGGACGGTCCCGGACCGAATCCGGAGGAACCGGGCGTTCCGGCGGATTTGGCAAGCGTTTATTTCGTTAAGGAGAACGGGCAGCCTTATGCCGTAAACGAAGCGATTGAGCTGAAGAAGGGCGATTCAAAAACGCTGCCGCTGAATTTGAAGGGAAAGCGAAAGAACGGCGAGATCGTCGACTTGTCCAATTACAATAAAACGTTAAAAACGAATACGAAGTTCATCATGGTGGAACAGAACGGAACCGTCACGGCACTTCAAGTCGGAGCGAGCACGGTGTACACGGAAGTGAAGGTGACTAAGGACCTGACGCTGACTACCCCGGATATTTGGATCTTGGTCAAAGATCCGAACGAGTTTTTGGCGGAAGCGTTGATTGCGAATACTTCGCTCTCTCACCCCCGCATGAAAACGGAGATCGGCCAGCCTGCGGTACTGCAGCCCGGTGACGATTTTCCAGCCGTATCGGTGCAGGCGAATGTGAAGCTGGACGTGAGCGGGAGAGTGGTCCGAAACGGTCAGCCTGTGGCGGTAATTCCGAAAGTAGCTGTGAACAAGGCGGAAACGAAGAACATCACGCTTCCGTTCAAAGCCAATCAACCCGGGAGCTACGAGATCCGGCTGACGCTGGAAAGGGAAGGCTTGCCTCCGGCCTATGACGTGTTCTATTTTATGGCGCTGGATCCGGATGCGATTCCGGGCGGGCAGAGCAGCATTGCATATATGGGGCCTGACGGCAAGCTTGTCTATGTCCCGGACTATAAAGGCAACCGGGTGATCGATTTCTCGAACGCCGGGTATATGGGCGGCGGGGTCCCGATTCCGGATGTACAGGCCCGTGTGGCGGTCGAGCCGGGAGAAGGCGACGATACGGCGCGAATCCAGCAGGCGATCGATGAGGTGTCTCAACTACCGGTCGGACCCGACGGATTCCGCGGAGCGGTTCTGCTGAAGAAGGGTCGCTACGAGATCGAAGGCACGCTGTACGTTCGGACGGGCGGCGTCGTACTGCGCGGGGAAGGGCAGGACGAAGGAGGTACGCTCCTGTTCGGCTCGGGGAATAAACCCCGCAATCTGATCGAAATCGGCTCATCCAAAGGACCGGTCATCGACAGCGCCTCTATGACGGAGGTGACGGACTTGTATGTCCCTTCCGGGGCGAGAACGTTTCACGTGAAAGACGCGAGCGCCTACAAAATAGGCGATAAAGTCATTGTGCGCCGGATCGGCAATGCCCGTTTTATTACTGAAATCGGTATGGATTATATTTACAAACGGCCGGGGGGCACCGTCAGTCAATGGGGGCCGTTCAACCTTGATTTTGACCGCGTCATTACCGGCATTAACGGCAATGAGGTTACGGTGGACGCGCCGCTGGCGAACAGCATCGAGCTTCGTTGGGGCGGCGGACAGCTGTACAAGTACAACGACGACGAGCGGATCGAGAAGGTCGGCGTGGAGAAGATGCGGGTGGATTCGGCTTTTGACCCGTCCGTCATCGATACGACCATGGATAACGGGAAGACCGACCCGTATTATGCCGACGAGAAGCATACCGAGCGCTTTGTCATGATGAACGGCGTGAAAAATGCCTGGGTCCGGGACGTGACCGGTTATCACTTGGCTTATGCCTTGGTGCAAATGGGCCGCAGCGCAAAATGGGTAACCGTGCAGGACTCCAAAGTGTTCGATATGGTCAGCATTATTACCGGTGGACGACGTTACGCTTATTACATTCAAGGGCAGCAAAATTTGGTGCAGCGCACGTATGCGGAGACGGCAAGGCACGGTTATGTGGTGGACAGCCGCGTGCAGGGACCTAACGTATTTCTGGAAGGCGAGAGCCGGATCGACTACAACACAAGTGAGCCGCATCATCGCTGGTCGGTGGGCGGGCTGTTCGACAATATCCAATCCCCGATCATGATCCGGGACCGGGGTTGGCTGGGAAGCGGTCACGGCTGGGCGGGAGCGAACTATGTCACATGGAATACCGAAGGAAAGCTGACGAGCCAGCAGCCGCCGACGGCCCAAAACTACGCAATCGGCCATGTCGGAGAGAAGGTACCCGGATTTTTGCCGAATACGGATTACGATACGCGGCCGCGCAAGGAGGCTTACTGGGAATGGCACGGGCAGCACGTGACGCCGATCAGCTTATATAAGCAGCAATTGAAAGAGCGCTTGGGCGAGCAAGCTCTGCATAATATCGCTTATCGGGCGGTAGGGGGAGGTTCGCTGGATACGCCGATCCCGCAGCAGTCGGGGCCATCTCAAAGCAATTAGAACGAATGGAGCCGTGCGTTAGCGGCTGTAATTCTGAAGCAGATGCTGGTACATGTCGGATTTATCAATTCATAGCAGGTTGCAGGAGCCGGGCGTTGTCCGGCTCTTGTTTTGTTTTCCATTGTTCCCGCCCGGTATGACCGTTACAATAAAAAGATCTTTTTTAAGTTTTATAAAAATAATGCAGGGTTTTGCTTGCCCCGGTTCGTCTATTCGCTGAGAAGGGAGGGGGAGAACGATTACAGAAGAAGCATGGATTGCGCGCATCGTATCGGGCGACGCAGATGCCTTCCGTGAACTGGTGGACAAATACGGAAACTATTTGTTTCAAGCGGTCTACGGGGTGCTGCGTTCTACGAAAGATGCAGAAGACGTCACGCAGGAAGCGCTGCTGAAAATATATGCGTCTCTCCCCCAATACCGATACCAAGGCCTCAAAACCTGGCTCACGCGAATCGCCGTCAATAAAGCAATCGATTTCAAACGGTCGCAGGACCGCAAGAAAGAAGACTTAACGGATGACTGGGAGGGACGCACGCCTCCCGAACCGCTCCAGAGCAGCCCCGTAGAGACACAGGTCATCCGACGCGAGAGAAGCACGTATGTTCGTGAACGTCTCGATCGTCTGCCGGAAAATTACCGGGATGTCGTGGTCGCTTTTTATATTGAGGAAAAAAGCTATCAACAGATTGCCGAAGAGCAGCAGGTTGCGATCAAAACGGTAGAATCGAAGCTGTACCGGGCGAAGCAATATATGCGGAAGGTATGGAAGGAGGAGGAGTGGGAATGAATCAACACAGGCCGCTGAATATCTGGATGCAGTATGTGAATGATGAGTTGCCGCCGGAAGAAAGGGAGCGCTGCGAGGCGCATCTGGACGGCTGCGACACCTGCTTGGAGCTGTACATGGAGTGTATCGGGCAAATGGCTGCCGGGCTGCCGGCACTACCGGATTCGGACGCATTTGCAGCTGCCGTCATGCAGCGTTGGACGGAAGAGCAGCCGCTTGCTCCCAGGGCCGAAGATGATCTCGCGAACCAACCGCCAGAGCGCAAACGGCGTATTCCCTGGACGCAGAGTCCCTTTTTCCATTATGCTGTTGCTGCGGCCATCACGCTGCTCTTAATGAGCACCGGCGTGTTCCAATCGCTTATGGGCCATCCGGAGCCCGGCCGCATGTCCCATTCCGCTTCGGATCGGGCGGAAGCCTACGTTCCATTCTCCGAAATCTTGCTGGAGAAGACGATTGGCATACTCGATTCCATCCAACCGAAACATGAAAGAGGAGGTACCCGATGAACACATATAAAAGTCCGGTGGCGGCGTTCCTGCTGTCGTTCATTCCCGGACTGGGCCATTTGTATATGGGGCGCATATTCCGGGGGTTGGTGTACGGGTTTGGATTTTTTGGCCTGGCGCTGCTGACGTTCTTGGTCGCTACACAATCTAGGGGGAACGACGCGTTCTTAATTTTGTTAGTTGCCCTTGCTATTGCCGTCATTAATGTCTTCGATATGGTATTTTTCCTGCTTACCCGGGGCGGCCGTCCTCCTGCGAGCCGGCAATCCCACCCCGGGGAAGGCCAGCCGTATGGACCTGCAGATGGAAGCTACCGGTCTTGGCCGCATGATGCCGCAGCCCAGATGAACGACCGTTTTCGCACTATAGCGCTTTCTTTCGTTCCGGGGCTCGGCCATCTCCACCTCGGGCTTATGCAGCGCGGGCTTGGCTTTATGGTCTTGTTCTTCGGGCTGACGGTGCTGATCTTCTTCCTCAGCGTCATTACGCACCGCGACGTATTCCTCGTATTTCTCGGCGCTCTGCCGGTCATTTGGCTGTACTGCATGTTCGACTGCGTGCAGCAGTATGGACGGAAGGAGCGGGGAGAGGTCCTGACGGACCGGACGATTTTTGAAGAATTTCAAGAGACCCGGGAGTCGGGCAAGAAGAATAGAACGCTGGCTACGCTGCTCTCGATTTTCCCCGGGGCCGG
Organism: Paenibacillus ehimensis NBRC 15659; assembly: GCF_004000785.1. Lineage (GTDB taxonomy): Bacteria > Bacillota > Bacilli > Paenibacillales > NBRC-103111 > Paenibacillus_G > Paenibacillus_G ehimensis. The sequence goes on from NZ_BILX01000059.1 coordinate 12,046, forward strand.
GCATATGTACTTGGGCTTGCAAAAGCGCGGCCTGCAGCTCATGGCGGCCTTTCTGTTCTGCATCTATATCATGGATGTGATGCGGCTGTCGCTGTTCATGTTCCTGATTCCGATCCTGTGGTTTTTCAGCTTCTTCGACGCGCTGCAGATGGTATCCAAGAGCGGCCGCGAGGAATTGAGGGACGTGCCGGTCGTCGATTGGCTGCTGCACCATCAGCGGTGGCTCGGATACGGGTTGCTTGCGCTCGGGGGGTATTATTTGCTTGATCGCGTGCTGCTGAGCGCGCTGGATATTTGGCTTCCGGAAGAACAGCAGCGGCGGGTCATGCGTTGGTTCGACCAGTATTTGCAAACGTTCGTCATCTCGGTGCTGCTGATTGGCGGGGGCATTCGGCTTCTGCTCGGAAATAAAAAGGGCAGGGGGGACCGCTCATGAGACCATGGCGCGTAGGTACACTGTCTATGGGACTGTCGCTTATCTTTCTCGGTGTCGTGCTGGTAACGGCCCAACTGAGGGGGCTTGCCGCGTACGATACGCTTATGGCTTGGTGGCCGCTTCTGTTCGTCCTGCTCGGGCTTGAGATCATCGTCTATTTGTTCGTCGCACGCAAGGAGAACGGCGGGGTACGCTACGATTTTATCAGCGTGTTTTTCGTCGGCGTGCTGTTCTTTGGCTGCTTGGGCTTCACCCTGTTGTCCGGCCTTGGCGTCATTGGCGAAGTCCGGCACCTGCTTAGCGAAGTGGAGCGGACGGTCGAACTGCCGGAAGCCAAAGAGGCGGTAGCGGCCGAGGTGAAGCGAATCGTCGTGCAGACGGCGGGCCAGCAGGTGAAGGTGGACAAAACGTCCGGTCAAACGGTGCATCTGTTCGGCAGCTACCGGGAGCGAGTCGCGAATGACGGAGGAGAGTCCGTCCCGCAAGACAAGGCGTACTCCATTCATACCATCGGCGATACGATGTATGTTCAGCTCCAGCAGCCGCCTGTGCGGCGGGGCTTTCATTCCGACTATCCGGATATGAGCGTTACCGTGGTGCTGCCGCAGGATATCCAAGCGGAGGTGCGGGACAGGTACCACAACCCGATTGAGATTACCGGGTCATAGAAAATGGACCGATTATTTACGGTCCACTAGCATTTGAGCCAGCGGCCGTTTCTCCAAAAGCTGAGGAGAAGGCCGCTGTTTGTTTATGGGGCCGATCGAAAGGTTTGAATGGGACCTTCCCAATCGTCTCTTGTAATCTCTTCATAGCTGCCCTTCGTGTATTCATCAATGATCCGTTTCCAGAACATCTGGGCCGGCACGTTCTCCTCCATTTGCGCCACTTCCCATTGACCCGGAAACCGGTTAAATAAAGCAAAAGCCATTTCACGCCCGACACCGTGACGGCGGTATTTTTTCATGACAAAAAATTCGGCGACCGAATACACCCGCTCATCCGACCCCAGCTCCCGAATCAAGGCCAACCCGGCCAGCTTCCCGTCCACATGAACGAGGAAAGCGTGTCTTCCTTCCTCCGTCCAATAATGATCCAGGTACGGATATTCGAATAATCCGTGCTCGTTCACGTCTTCCGGATCAAATTCGGTAAAATCATACTTATACAGCTCCAGCAAATTTCGCACGACGGATTTTTGCTCTACCGCGGCTTTAGAAACGACAATATCCATTTCAGCTCTCCTTTTCCATAATCATGAAGCTCCCCATTGTTATTATAAATGAAACGGTACGGAAAGAACGATTATAGTTATTTTCTCTTGTTGTCGATGCCCGCGTTAACAATATCTTTAGACCCGGTTAAACTTGCTCTAACATACGAGGGGTATGCTGTAACCGAACAAGTAAATCAATCCGATAGGTTGGAGTCATGGAGAAACCTTAATTAGATTTTTTCACGAAGCTGCAGGGCGGGAAAAGTCTATTTAAGGTTTTTTTGTGTCAGAAAGGCGGGCTGAGCGATATGCGGGATCTGGATTTTTTGGAAAAACTGCGTCGAAGCCGGATCATTGCATCCGTTAAGGAGCACAAGACGCTGGAGAAGGCCTCGAAGGCCCAGATCGGCGCCGTGGTGCTTTCGATCGGCAACATCGGCAATATTAAAAGCTTTGTGGACCTGTACAAAAAGAACAGGATTCCCGTATTTCTTCACGTAGAACGGCTCGGGGGACTAAGTCAAGATAGCGAAGGGATGGCCTTCCTGGCCAACTGCGTCAAGCCTGACGGCATTGTTACGACGAGGAATCAACTGATCAAGCTTGCCAAGAAGGAGGGCCTGCTTACGATTCAGCGGGTGTTTTTATTCGATAGCGATTCGGTCAAATCAGGCCTCAAATCGGTGCAGGAAACCCAGCCGAATGCGATCGAGATCATGCCTGCGCTATTGCCGGAATATATTCGCGTGTATCGGCAGGAGACGAATATCCCGATTATTGCAGGCGGTTTGATCCGGACCCGGGATCATATCAAGGAGGCGCTGCAAAGCGGGGCGGTAGCCGTCTCAATGGGGACGCATGAATTGTGGAGGGAGCCCATCGGCGAAGAGCTGCCGAACGGCAGCCCGGGAGAGGAGGAATGCAGATGAATCCGGACGCTTCTTACGCTTCCAAGCCGACGTTTAAAGAAGCCGCCCGCAAGCAGACCGGCAGCAAAATCGGACGGAGGCTGAAGCCCTATTTGTTTATTCTGCCGTGCATCGTATTGTTGCTTCTCTTCAACTATTACCCTTTTGTCAAAACGATGGTTTTGGGCTTTACGCTGGTGGACATGCTCGGCAATCCGGTGGAGTTCGTGGGGCTGGAAAACTTCGTCGAAGCATTCCGGGATGAGCAGCTGCTCCGGGCACTGCTGAATACGCTGAAATTCACCATTCTGACGGTGCCCGCTATGCTGTTGATCACGCTGACCTTGGCGCTGCTGGCGGAGAAGGTGAGGAAAGGCAGCCGTATTTATCAAGTGATGTTCGCTTTGCCAATGGCCGTCTCCATGTCGTCCGCGGTTATGATCTTCCAACTGCTTATGAACCCGACGATCGGGATGTTCAATTATATCACCGGCCTGGACTTGAACTGGTTCGGCGATGAAACCTATGCGCTAACGGGCATTGCGATCATTTCGGTGTGGATGAGCATCGGGTTCAGCTTCTTGTTTTTGCTGGCTGCCCTTAGGAACGTCCCGCAGGAGCTGCTGGAATCGGCCGAGATGGAAGGGAGCGGCTACATGCAAAAGCTCTTTCGAATCAAGCTGCCGCTCATCTCGCCGACGTTGTTTTTTCTGCTGTGCACCGATTTGATCGGCTCCCTGCTGGTGTTCGGTCCCGTCTCGATTCTGACCAAAGGCGGGCCGATGGGCGCAACGGAGACGATGGTGTACTGGATGTACACGGAAGCCTTCGAGAAAGGCAAGTATGGATACGGAAGCGCTATCGCCGTCATCATTTTCTTCATCGTCATGATCTTTACGCTGATCACCTTCGCATACGAGAAAAAAGGGGTGCATTACACATGACGGCATCGAAGCGGCTGTACGATTGGGGAGTGACCGCAATCTCCATGCTGGCGGGCCTGATCGTCATTTTCCCGCTTGTTTATTGCATCGGAGTCAGCTTGATGAGCCCGTCCGATCTCGGTTCTTACCCGCCCAGACTGTTTCCGAGCACGTTATTCCTGGATAATTACAAAACGGTATTCACCTCGACGCCGATCTTCATGTTTATGTGGAACTCGTTCCTGATCGCGGTTGTCGGCACCATTGGCCGGCTCATTACAAGCAGCTTGGCGGCGTACGCCTTCGCGTTTATGGAATTCCGGTGGAAGAAAGGGTGGTTCCTGCTCATCCTCGGGACGATGATGATCCCCGGGGATATGCTCATCATCACCAACTATATTACGGTCGCCCAGATGGGGCTGATCAATACCTACGGCGGCGTCATGATCGTCATGCTGGTGGCAGCGGTGTTCATGTTTATGCTGCGGCAGCACTTTATGAGCGTGCCGAGGGATTACAGGGATGCGGCGTTTGTGGACGGCTGCGGGGATTTGCGTTTTTTTGGGCAAATTTTGCTTCCGATGTCCGTGCCCGTTTTATCTTCAATCACGATTACATCGTTTATCGGTCTTTGGAATACGTACCTGTGGCCGCTGCTGGTGACGAATTCGGAGCAGATGAGAACGGTGCAGGTCGGCATCACGATGCTGCAATTCCCGGAAGGGATGGTGTACGGGCCGATTATGGCCGGTGTAACCGTGATCCTCATTCCGTCCGTCTTGGTCTTCGTCTTCTTTCAGAAGCAGCTCGTCTTCGGCGTCACATCGGGCGGCTTGAAAGGATAAGAGAGGCCCGGTATTCGACCGTAATTTGTAAGGGACAACCTACATAGCCCACTACCTGAGGAGGATAACCAAATGAAAAAGCCCATCATCACCTTAGTCAGCATATTGACAGCCCTTAACGTATTGACCGCATGCGGTGGCGGCGCGAATCCGAGCGCCAAGGCGACGTCCGACAGCAGCGCAGCTCCGTCGACGAGTGCCGGACCGGTGAACCTGACCTTCTGGCACGCGATGGGCGGCGCCAACGAAGAGGTCGTCAAGAAAGTGGCTCAGACCTTCAACGATACGGTCGGCAAGGAAAAAGGCATCGTCATTACGCCTGTCTTTCAAGGCAGCTACGGCGACTTGATGAAGAAAGTAAGAGCCGCGGTGCAGGCCAAGGATGTCAAAAACTTGCCGGACATCGTGCAGTCTCCCGCTTCGGAGACGGCTTATATGAAGGATATCCCTTATGTGATTCCGGCGCAGACGTTGGCCGACCAAGATTCTTCCTTTCGCATAGCGGACCTGGAGCCGAATGTCGTCGCCTCCTTCAGCTACAATGGCAAGCTCATCGGCGTGCCGTTTGCCAACTCTACCATTTTGCTGTACTACAACAAAAATTTGTTTAAGGAAGCCGGGTTAAATCCCGAGCAGCCGCCGGCGACGATCGACGAGATGGGGCAGTTTGCCGCCAAGCTGACGAAGAAGAATGGTAAGCAAACCAGCCAGTGGGGCTTTTCCGGAACGCCGGACTTGTATCATCTGTCCAGCTGGATCGGCATGCAGGGAGGCTATATCGGGAATAACAAAAACGGCCGCGCCAATACGATGACCGCCGTGGAATTCGACTCGAACGGAATGATGAAGAAATTTATGACGGAGTGGAAAAAAGCGGTCGCTTACGGCGGAATCCAGACAGGAACGGAAACGAATCAGAACGAAGAGTTCGCGGCAGGCAAGCTGGCTATGTTCGTGAATTCGACTGCCGGGCTCAAAGGAGTGCTGAACGCCGTCGGCGGGAAGTTCGAAGTCGGAACGGCGTTCCTTCCGAAAGTAGGTCCGGACGACAAGGGCGGCGTGGCGGTCGGAGGCTCCGCATTATACACGATGGACCGCGGCGACAAAGCCAAAATCGATGCGGCCCGGGAATACATGAAATACAGTACGTCTGCGGAAACCCAGTTTGTCTGGCACTCCGGGACGGGCTATTTCCCGGTCAACTTGAAGACGTACGATCTGCCGGACATGAAGGCGCATTTGGATAAAAATCCGCTGTTTAAAACAGCGATCAACCAGCTGCATGCTTCCTCGCCGGATACGCAAGAGCCGATGAATGCGGTATCCAGCGAAATCAGCACCGCGATGAAAGAAGAAATTTTGGCCTACGTCAACGATAAGAAGGACATCGACAAGGCCATCGCCACCATGACCACCCGAATCAACAAAGCGTTGGCGGATTATAACCGGGCGAATAGCAAGAATTAGCCTCGTAATGAAAAAGAGCTTTGGAGCCGGATAGGAAGCCGGGTCAAAGCTCTTTTTCAGTCGATTCCGTAAAAAAATAAAAAAAATTGCGGTCTCATGACCGCAATTCTTGTTTTCAAAGTATCGAGACGACAGGATTTGAACCTGCGACCTCTTGGTCCCGAACCAAGCGCTCTACCAAGCTGAGCCACGTCTCGTCGGTGTGCCTTAGCACGAAGCTTTTTTATTCTACCACTGTCCTAAGAAAATGTAAAGAGGACGGCCTCTTTTTTTACGCCACAAATTGTGGCAGCGCATGCTAGAAGCCGTTAGTTACTCTTTTCCCCGCAGCTTGCGGAAAAACTGCGTCAGCATCGTTCCGCATTCCTGCTGCATCACCCCGCCGATTACTTCGACCCGATGATTGAACCGGTCCTCTTGAAGGAGATTCATCAGCGTGCCCGCGCACCCGGCTTTCGGGTCCGGGGTACCGAATACGACTTGGCTGATTCGGGCTTGCACGATTGCACCTGCGCACATTGGACAAGGCTCCAACGTAACATAGAGCCGGCAGTTCAGCAGACGCCAAGCTTCCAGATGCTCGCTCGCTTGCTTAATCGCGATCAGCTCGGCATGCGCTAGCGGGTCCCGCGTCGTTTCGCGGACATTGTGGCCGCGGCCGATGATCTCGCTGCCGAGCACGACGACCGCTCCGATCGGCACTTCGCGTATCGCTTCCGCTTTCTGCGCTTCCTCGATCGCGGCTTTCATAAAAGGCAAATGTTCTTCCCATAAGGCTTCGGACAAACTGGACACCTCGATTAGCGTATGTGTGCACACTGCGTTCTCGAACAAGTATTCGTTGTTAACACGCTGTGGATAAAATTGTGGATAAAAGACTCTATTTTCAATTCATTGTAGATAAATTAAGTCGAAAAAGCAAGAAATAAAACGAATCTCGCAGTTATCCACAGACTGTTGAAGGTGTGAATAGCAAAGTTATCCCCATTGTGAATTATTAAGCAAAAATGAAGTTTAGCGATACCATTGAACGCTGATGGGGAATCGGTAAACTAAATATAGTATGGATTAGGCAAAATGTCCTATAATTCATTGTTTTTACATATACGATAAATGATAGTAAAGTATTGCAACCATTCGTTCATGGCAAACCTGCTGAAAGGCAGCGACGCAAAGCTTAGGGTCTAAGGTCCGCAGACGGACTACGACAGCCTGGCCGCCGAAAAGATGCGGAATTCGCCGGCTGTTTCTTCCGTTACGGGGGAGGCGGCCTTTTTTGCGCCAAGGACATCACTTAAAAAACCAAGGATGGTGACGTAACGGATGAACAAACCGGCTGTTTCCGGCAAGCATCTTGATCAATCCAAAGAAAGACACCGCAGCACCGGCACAGTTATGCTGAACAGCCGAATCGCAGTGGAGAAAGAGAAATTCGTATCCACCGGAATATTGACATACGTCGAAGGGGATATTCTCGAAATCGAAATGACGGAATACAAAGCATTCGAATTGGGCGATGCGGTCAAACTGACGATTTATTCGCCGGGAGGCTTTTCCCCGTTCGAGTCGACGGTCGTTGCAAAGGATCAGGGCGCGGTCATGGTCCTCATTCCGCCCCAGCATCAGAACCGGTTCGCGGAAAAGCGCGAGCATCCCCGTGTCGAGGTGAATCAAAAGGGAGCTCTCGTTTCTTACCGCAACGAAGACGACTCTTGGCAGGTCCCGGAAGGGCAAATTCCGCTCACCGTTAAAAACATCAGCCTCAGCGGGATAGGTTTCATTATCGAAGAACCCGTCGAGCTGGATCGGGACGCGCTGGTGCAGCTGCATCTCGATCTGGGCTTCTCCATGCACTGTCGTGCGGAAATTATACGGACGGAGCCGATGGAGTTCGGCTGTTATTACGGGGCCCATTTCGTCGAGCTTGCCGCGGATAAGGCCAATTCCCTGCGCGCATTCATCTTGAAAAAACAGGTGGAGGCACATTTTGCGCTGAAACGGGAAGAGTAAAAAAGGCGCCATCTGCATCGGCAAACGCGCCGGACCGGTTAGTAACTTGGAGCATATCATAAAGATAAAAGCTTCGAGGTGGTGAACAGCATGGCGTTTACGATGAAATATGAGATCGTTCCCCGGTATTTGACGGGGCCGAGCCAACGCCGCCCGGTTCTTGCTCTGGACCCGTGCCGCTTCATGGTGGCGCACGATACGGGCAATCCCGGTGCGACGGCTGCAGCCAACGTAGCGTATTACGAGCGGACCCGAAACGACATGTCGGCTTCGGCGCATTTGTTTGTGGACGACCGGGAGATTATCGAGTGCATCCCGTTTTTGACGGGGGCTGCGGAGAAGGCGTATCACGTCGTGTATAACGTAACGACGGACAACATCCGTTACGGTGCGGATGCCAATGATGCGGCCGGTGCGGTCGAGCTTTGCTACGGGGGACGCATCGATTTGGGCGAAGCGTATAAACGGTACGTTTGGGTATTGGCTTATGCCTGCTACCGGTACGGCTTGAATCCCGGGACGGACATTGCCGGCCATTACATGCTCGATCCGGCACGGCGCACGGACCCCAGGGAGCCGCTGAGACTGCTTGGGAAGACCTTCGACGATTTTTTGCAGGACGTGGCGGACGAGTATGCTTCCAGCGTTACGCCGGACCCGCCGGATGCGCCTCTCAGCGTGGAGGATGCGAACAACCTGATCCGTTTTTTGTCCGCGTCGTATTTGGCGATTGACGATGCGGAAGGCCAGGCGGAATTTCACCGGCTGGCGAACGAGCTCAGAAAGGCTTCCGGCCAACCGGAAGAGTAGGGGACAGCGAGAGAACGGAGCGAATATGCGAAATGAGCCGGCCTTGCGGAACGCGAAGCCGGTATTTTTTGCTGTGCGGGCATGAGGTGACACAAAGGCCGGTTGTGTAGTATAATTTTAAGTTAGGAATTTGCTTAGAAATACACTGAAGGAGTTGTCCTTTTCATGGCATTGAAAGCAGGGATCGTCGGACTGCCGAACGTTGGCAAATCTACGTTGTTTAACGCGATTACGCAAGCCGGTGCGGAGTCGGCGAACTACCCGTTTTGTACTATAGATCCGAACGTCGGTGTCGTCGAGGTGCCGGACGAACGTCTTGAGCGGCTGGCCGAGATCGTCAATCCGAACCGCATCGTGCCGACGGCATTCGAATTCGTCGATATTGCGGGCCTGGTCAAAGGCGCCAGCAAAGGCGAAGGACTGGGCAATAAATTTTTGGCGCACATCCGCGAGGTGGATGCGATCGTACACGTCGTGCGCTGCTTTCAGGATGAGAACATTACCCACGTCTCGGGCAAGGTCGATCCGATCAGCGACATCGAGACGATTAACCTTGAGCTGATTTTGGCGGACGTGGATTCCGTCGATAAGCGCATTGAACGCTCCCGCAAAAACATGAAAGGCGGGGACAAAAAGTACGCGCAAGAGGTAGAAGTGCTCGAACGGATCAAAGAAGCGCTTTACAACGATAAACCGGCCCGCAGCGTGGAGCTCAGCGACGAAGAGAAGCTGCTGATCCGCGATCTGCACCTGCTGACGATGAAACCGGTGCTGTACGCGGCCAACGTGAGCGAATCGGAAGTGGCCGACGCCGAGGGCAATCCGTACGTGCAGACGGTACGCGAGTACGCGGCGCAGGAAGGCGCGGAAGTCGTGCCGATCAGCGCCAAGGTCGAATCGGAGATCGCGGAGCTGGAAGGCGAAGACAAGGCGATGTTCCTCGAGGAGCTGGGGCTGCAGGAGTCCGGTTTGAACCGGCTGATTAAAGCGGCCTACAAGCTGCTTGGCTTGTATACGTATTTTACCGCCGGCGTGCAGGAAGTACGCGCTTGGACGATCCGCAAGGGCACAAAAGCCCCGCAAGCGGCGGCGGTGATTCATACGGACTTCGAGCGCGGCTTTATTCGGGCGGAAGTCGTCGGCTACGAAGATTTGATCGGGTCCGGCTCGATGAATGCGGCGAAGGAAAAAGGACAGCTGCGTCTGGAAGGCAAGGAATATGTCGTTCAGGACGGCGACGTCATGCACTTCCGTTTCAACGTATAGCGAGGCCGGACTGAGGGACTTGAGAGACCGTCTCTCGCTTCGGCCGCGACTTCGCGGTGGAACGGAGAAAGGAGCGGCAGCCGGAAGAAAGGCTGTAAGCTCCACGGGAGCTGCAAAGGAACCGGAACGGGCAAACTTACGAAAAACGGAATAAAAGAAAGGGTGAATGACGATGCTGGACCGGCTTCAAGCCTTGGCCGACCGTTATGAAAAGTTGAGTGAGCTGCTGTGCGACCCGGATGTTGCGGGGGACGCGAAGAAGCTGCGGGAATATTCCAAGGAGCAGTCCGATCTGCAGGAGACGTACGACGCCTACATGGAGTATAAAAGCGTCTCCGAGCAATACGAAGCGGCACGGGCGATGCAGAACGAAAAGCTTGATGACGAAATGAAGGAGCTCGTGAAGATGGAGCTTGACGAGCTGGCGGAGCGTAAAACGGAGCTTGAGGAACGCATCAAGGTGCTGATGATGCCAAAGGACCCGAACGACGATAAGAACGTCATCGTGGAAATCCGCGGTGCGGCCGGCGGGGACGAGGCGGCCTTGTTCGCGGCGGACCTGTACCGGATGTATACCAAGTTTGCGGATGCGCAGGGCTGGCGGACAGAAGTGCTTGACGTGAACATGAACGATCTCGGCGGCTTTAAGGAGATCATCTTCATGGTGAACGGCAAGGGCGCTTACAGCAAGCTGAAGTTCGAGAGCGGGGCGCACCGCGTGCAGCGCATTCCGACGACGGAATCGGGCGGGCGCATTCATACGTCGACGTCGACGGTAGCGGTTATGCCGGAGATGGAAGACTTCGACATCGAGATCAACGATGCCGATATTCGCGTCGATACGTTCTGTTCGAGCGGCGCGGGCGGGCAGTCCGTCAATACGACGAAATCGGCCGTGCGGGTGACGCATATCCCTACCGGGATCGTGGCGACCTGTCAGGACGGCAAGTCGCAAAACTCGAACAAAGAGAAGGCGCTGCAGGTGCTGCGCGCTCGTATTTACGACAAGATGCAGCAGGAAGAGATGGAAAAATACGGTGCAGAGCGAAAAAGCAAGGTCGGTACGGGCGACCGCTCGGAGCGAATTCGGACATACAACTTCCCGCAAAGCCGGGTGACCGATCACCGCATCGGCTTGACGTTGCATCGGCTGGACGCCGTGCTGAACGGCGATATGGATGAGATCATTTCAGCGCTGACGATCGCCTCGCAAACCGAGCAGATGGAAAAAGGAGAATACGCCGGTGCGTGACGAGCGGCGGATAACGATACGTGAAGCCTATGCCGAGGCTTCTTCTTTTTTGCGGCAGCGCGGGGTGCGGGAACCGGAGGCCAATGCCTCCCGGCTGCTCGAGCACCTGCTGGGCGAGAGCCGCAGCGGGCTGCTGCTGCGCTGGCCGGAGCCGTTCCCGCGGGAGCGGGAGGCGGACTGGCAGCGGCTGTTGGAGCGCAAGGCGAGCGGCGAGCCGGTGCAGTATATCATCGGGGAGCAGGAGTTCTACGGGCTCCCCTTTACGGTGACGCCGGCGGTGCTTATTCCGCGGCCGGAGACGGAGCTGCTGGTCGAGCAGGTGGTCCGGCTCGGGCGGCAGCTCTTCGGTAATGCCGCGGACGGGCCGGGTGCCGGGGGTGTGGCTTCGCCGACGGTCGCAGACGTCGGCACAGGCAGCGGCGCGATCGCGGTGAGCCTCGCGGTGCAGTGCCCTTCGTGGCGCGTGACGGCGTCGGACATCGCGCCGGACGCGCTTGCGGTGGCGCGGGTGAACGCCGAGCGCAATGGGGTGGCCGGGCGGGTCGCCTTCGTGGAAGGGGACCTGCTCGGCCCGTGGATCGAGCGCGGCGAGCGGCTCGATCTGGTGGTGTCCAATCCGCCGTACATCCCGGAGGCGGATGAGGCGGGGCTGCAGCCCGAGGTGCGGCTGTTCGAGCCGCGGACGGCGCTGTACGGCGGAGCGGACGGGCTGGAGCCGTACCGCCGCCTGACGGCGCAGCTGGGCGAGCTGCCGGGGATGCCGTCGCTGGTCGGCTTCGAGGTCGGCCAAGGGCAGGCGGACGAGGTGCGCCGATTGCTGGAGTGGGCGGCCGATTGGAACGAGGTGCGGATCGTGCCGGATTTGGCAGGGATCGACCGGCATGTGATCGCTTATCGAAGCAAGGAATAAGCATGATAACAGGCAGGACGGCTTACAACCGCTATGCAAGCGCGGGGCGCAGAACTTTATTTTCCGGCCAAGTATAAACTCTCTCAAACCCGAGCATACTGACAACTAGAGATGCTAGAGTTCGAGAGGGGCTGTACAGAATGGTCAAACGGTTTGCATGGAAACGATATGCATACTTGGCTTTTGCGTTAATGGTGATGCTGGCCTGTTGGGAAACGAACCGTTCCAACGCGATGCTGGTTACGGCGGAGCGCGAAATGGAAGCGGGGAGCTCGATTCCGAAGGAAGCGATCCGTCTGCGCATTCTGGCCAACTCCGACGCTCCGGCCGATCAATGGGTAAAGCGCGAAGTGCGCGACGCCGTGATGGAGCGGATGAAAAGCTGGACGAGTGAGCCTCAAGGAATCGAAGCGGCCCGGCAAACCTTGCGCGACCATCTGCCCGAGCTCGATAAGCTCGTCGGCGAAACGCTGCGCAAGAACGGTTTTGATTATACGTATCGCGTGGAACTGGGGATGGTCCCGTTCCCGGCTAAAGTATATAACAACGAAGTGTATCCCGCTGGGGAGTATGAAGCGCTGCGCATAGCCATCGGCGCCGCCGAAGGGCAGAACTGGTGGTGCGTGCTGTTCCCGCCTTTATGCTTCGCAGACACGGGTGTCGTGAAAAAGAACAGCACGGCGTATGCCGCCGCTGCGGAAGAGTCTGCGGAAAATGGCGGAACGGCGAAAGGCGAGCATGCCCCGCCTTCGAAACGGGACGCTGCCGAAGCGGGAAAGAAAGATAAGTCAGAGGGCAAAAAAGGAAGCGCCGGAGGCGATCCCAAGGTGCGGAACGGAAAAGCGGCGGACAGCGGCAAGGCTCCCGTCCCATCCAAGGCTCAACCGGAAGCCCAGGATGCTCCGCAGCCGGAAGTGCGCTTCCTCTTATGGGATCTTATGAACAAAGTCGGCTCGTGGTTTGCCTGATGCGGCGGCCCGTCCGGGCCGGTCTGTCAGGAAAGGAAGATAATGAACATGACGACGGAAACAAAGGTGTGGAAAGTGAGCGCGGAAGCCCCTTCCCGGGAAGCATTGCTCGAAGCAGCCGCGCTGCTGCAGGACGGGCGGACGGTCGCGTTTCCGACCGAGACGGTGTACGGCCTCGGGGCGGACGCGAGGAATACGGAGGCCGTTGCGGACATTTTCGCAGCCAAGGGCAGGCCGTCGGATAACCCGCTCATCGTTCATATCGCCGACAGGTCTCAGCTGGAGGAGCTGGTCGCTCCGCCGGAGGAGGCCGTTTTGCGTTTACTGGACGCCTTCTGGCCGGGACCGCTGACCGTCGTGCTACAGGTCAAGCCGGGCGCGCTGTCTCCGCTCGTTACGGCAGGACTTTCCACGGTCGGGCTGCGCATGCCGGGCCACCCTGTCGCGCTCGGGCTGATCGCGGCCGCCGGCTGCCCGGTCGCTGCTCCAAGCGCGAACCGTTCCGGCCGTCCCAGCCCGACGAAGGCCTCGCACGTGCTGGGCGATCTGGCGGGCCGCATTGCGGGAATCGTTGACGGAGGAGAGGCCGGGGTCGGTCTGGAGTCGACCGTGGTGGAATTTGCGGGCGATGCGCTTTATATTTTGCGGCCCGGCGGGATTACGGCAGACCAGCTTCGCGAAGCGCTGCCGGGTACCCCCGTAGTGGAGCCCCAGGCGGAGCACCGCGAGCCCAACGCTCCGCGCGCGCCGGGCATGAAATATGCGCATTATGCTCCGCGGGGGACGATGGTGCTTGTGCAAGGCGCATCGGACAAGCTCGTGCATGCCTGCATGCAGCGCGAGCTGGACGAAGCCCGGGCGCGAGGCGAGCGCACCGGCGTATTGACCTACGCGGAGCACGCGGACCGCTTCCACGCGGACCATATCGTGCCGTGCGGCCGCTTGGACGCCCTCGAAACGGTCGCCCATGGGCTGTACGCGGCACTGCGCGAGTTCGACGAAGCCGGGGTCGGCTTCATCGCTGCCGAAGCTTGCCCTGAAGAAGGCCTCGGGGCCGCGATTATGAACCGGTTGCGTAAAGCTGCCGGAGGCCGCGTTTTCACGGTGTAGCCTTTTTGGGCAGCTTCGCGTCTTCGGTTCCGTCTGACGGCAATCAAATTCATCGAACGCCGTGAAAGCACCGCCATGGGACTCACCCGCTTTCTGCGGATTCACCTTACTTGTGTCATATTATGGAATTCATGTTTGCCCTCTTGTCCGCATATGTTGGTTAAGAAGAGGACAGGGGGTAGGGGAAAGCATGGATCTGGCATCGCCGCTGCTATGGGGACAATTCATTTCTATCGGGTTTATGGCGCTGGCTCTCGGTTTGGATGCGTTATCACTGGGGCTAGGCATCGGCATGCGGGGCATTCGCAAGCTCGATATTGCCAAAATCAGCATCGTCACCGCCCTGTTCCACATTTTGATGCCGCTCGCGGGAATGTGGACGGGCGGCTATATCAGCGCGCTGATCGGCAAGGTCGCCACGATTGGCGGCGGCATCCTCCTGCTGCTGCTCGGAGCGCACATGGTCTACAGCTCCTTGCGTTCGGAAGAATCCCCGACGTACGATCACCGTTCCTTTTGGGGGCTCATGCTGTTTTCGCTCAGCGTCAGTATCGATTCGTTCTCGGTCGGCGTGTCGCTCGGCATGTTCGCAGGGGATGTCCTCATGACCGTACTCATGTTCGGCACGGCAGGCGGTCTCATGTCGGTTGCCGGGCTGGTGCTTGGCCGAAGGGTCGGCGAATGGGTGGGAGAGTATGGCGAAGCGCTGGGCGGCGTCATTTTGCTTGCGTTTGGCATTCGATTTTTGTTGTGATAGATCCGCATCCGCCCTTGGGCGATTTAGAGGTAAATCGGATGCTTTTGAGGTAATATATAGGGGTAACCCATTTAGATACGAAAGAGGGGAGAATGCGATGAACCGGATCTTGTTCGTATGTACCGGCAATACTTGCCGCAGTCCGATGGCGGAAGGATTGATGCGAAAAATACTGGCGGACGAAGGGCTGGCGGGGATTGAGGTGCGGTCCGCCGGGGTGGCCGCCCAAGACGGGACTCCGATCTCCGAGCACGCGGCGTTTGTGTTGAAATCGAACGGCTGCATAGGGCCTCAGCGTTCCGCTGCTCTTTCGCAATCGACGGTCGAGTGGGCGGATTTGATTCTGACGATGACTTCTGCGCACAAAAGATATACGATTCAACGCTTTCCAGAAACCGTGGACAAGATTCATACTTTGAAGGAATACGTGGAAGCCGATTCGGCAGCCGCGGCGAAAATCGCCGAAGTCGAAAGGCTGATGACCGATATTCAGCTGAAGCAAGCGCTGGCGAAGCCGGTAACGGATGAGGAGCGGTCCCGTATCGTAACGCTGCAGCGGGAACTGCCGAATCCGGACATCGCCGACCCGTTCGGCGGCTCGCTTCAGCAGTACGAGAGCTGTGCGGCCGAAATTCACGCCTGTCTAATCAAGCTTGCAGCCAAGCTGAAAGATGCCCGCTAAAGCTCCTTAGGTTACCGCTCAGGCGGCAAGATAGGCTTTACAGCGGGCGCAGAATCGGATATGATGGACGTATACATGAAGGAATCCCGATGTAACTGGCGACGAGTGGGGGCAACCACAGTGGAGCATCGGGTCATACGGCCGGTCGCCTGGGCAAAGAGCATCGCAAGCGGACACGCATGCGTCATGCTCTTTTTTCGTTTTTGTCGCGGTTTGGGTTATAATGAAATCGACATTAGCGAGGAGGCGAATTAAAGAAAAATGAAAATTGCAATGGGTGCGGATCATGCGGGGTACCGACTGAAGGACGAGCTGAAGCCGCTGATCGAATCGTTGGGACACGAGGTTCAAGATTACGGCTGCAGCTGCGCCGATTCCGTCGATTACCCGGATTATGCGCTGGCGGTGTGCGAGAAGGTGGCAGCGGGGGAAGCGGACAAAGGCATTCTGATTTGCGGGACGGGCATCGGCATGACCATCGCGGCCAACAAAGTGCCGGGCATCCGCTGCGCGCTCGTGCACGATTTGTTTTCCGCCAAAGCGACGCGGGAGCATAACGATTCGAACGTGCTCGCGCTGGGCGAGCGGGTCGTCGGCCCGGGGGTCGCGCAGGAAATCGTCAAGATTTGGCTCGAAACCGAGTTTTCGGAAGGCGAACGCCACCGGAACCGGGTGAACAAGGTCAAAGCGCTCGAAGATAAGTTCGCCATACATCCTTAAATCGCCACACGGCAGGAAAAGAGGGTGAAATCGATGACCGAACAGCCGAACGTTACTAGCGGAAAGGAAGCGGATTCGCCTGTTTCAGCCGTCCGTGCGCAAGTCGAAACGATCGTCCGGGAACTGGTTCAGGCCGGGAAAATCGAGCCGGGTCAGCTTATCGTGATCGGGACGAGCACGAGCGAAGTGCTCGGCCGCCATATCGGCACCGGAGGCAGCGAAGCGGTCGCCAGGGAGATCTATGAAGCGGTCGAAGCGGTAAGGGCGGAAACCGGCTTCTTCCCGGTGTATCAATGCTGCGAGCATTTGAACCGGGCGCTTGTCGTGGAGCGGGAAGCGATGCGGCGGTACGGATTGGAGCAGGTGAGCGTCATTCCGATGCCGAAGGCCGGGGGTTCCATGGCCTCTTATGCCTACCGGAAGCTGGCCGACGCCGTCGTCGTCGAGACCGTGGCGGCGCATGCCGGTATCGATATCGGAGGCACATTGATCGGGATGCATTTGAAGCGCGTAGCCGTACCGGTCCGGCCGTCGATCCGGCAGATCGGCGAGGCGCCCGTGCTGATGGCGGTCACCCGTCCGAAGCTGATCGGCGGAGCCCGCGCCGTCTATTCGGCAGAGCCGCCGCGTGAAGGAAGCTGCGATTAACAGTCATAATTCCAAATAAATCATTTTAACTATGAGGAGGATTTATTCATTATGGAACAGTTGCGTAAACAAGATCCGAAAATCGTCGAGGCGATGAACCTGGAGCTCGGCCGTCAACGCGACAAAATCGAGCTGATCGCTTCCGAGAACTTTGTCAGCCAAGCCGTGCTTGAAGCGATGGGTACGGTGCTGACCAACAAATATGCCGAAGGCTATCCGCATAAGCGCTACTACGGCGGCTGCGAATACGTCGATATCGTAGAGGACATTGCCCGCGACCGCGCGAAAGAACTGTTCGGCGCCGAGCATGCGAATGTGCAGCCGCACTCCGGCGCGCAGGCGAACATGGCTGTCTATCTTGCGGCAGTGAAGCCCGGCGATACGATTCTCGGCATGAACTTGTCCCACGGCGGTCACTTGACGCACGGCAGCCCGGTGAACGCGTCCGGCATTCTGTACAATTTCGTCGAGTACGGCGTATCCGAGAAAGATGCCCGCATCGATTACGACGACGTCCGCAAAGCGGCGTTCAAGCATAGACCCCGCCTGATCGTAGCGGGCGCAAGCGCGTACTCGCGTACGATCGACTTTGAAGCGCTCGGCAAAATCGCCGAAGACGTAGGCGCGCTCTTCATGGTGGACATGGCGCATATCGCGGGTCTGGTCGCAGCCGGTCTGCACCCGAATCCGGTGCCGCATGCGCACTTCGTCACGACGACGACGCACAAAACGCTTCGCGGTCCGCGCGGCGGTTTGATTTTGTGCCGCAAGCCTTGGGCGGCGGCGATCGATAAAGCAGTCTTCCCGGGCACGCAAGGCGGTCCGTTGATGCACATCATCGCAGCGAAAGCCGTAGCGTTCGGCGAAGCGCTCCAACCGGAGTTCAAGACGTACGCGCAAAACGTCATCAACAACGCCAAAGCGCTGGCCGAAGCTTTGTCGGCCGAAGGCATCAACATCGTGTCCGGCGGTACGGACAACCACTTGATGCTCATCGACCTGCGCAGCCTGAACATTACCGGTAAAGAAGCCGAGCATCTGCTTGATGAAGTCGGCGTTACCGTCAACAAAAACGCGATTCCGTACGACCCGACCAGCCCGTTCGTAACAAGCGGCATCCGTCTGGGCACGCCGGCGGCAACGTCCCGCGGCATGAACGAAGAAGCGATGAAAACGATCGCGAAGATCATCTCTCTTACCCTGAAAAATCCGTCCGACGCGGCGGTGCATGACAAGGTGCGCGGGATGGTTAAAGATTTGACCGCACAGTTCCCGCTTTATTCGGGGCTTCAATATTAATTCCATTTTTTGCAAAAGAATCGGACCTTCCGCGTGAAGGGGCCGGTTCTTTTGTGTTGTTCGCTTCGGGTGGTCTCAAGATGCTCCAGCTATGCTCGGATCCTGGCTAATGGCAGGTTTGCCGCCCTTACCGCGTGTAGATTTTATTGTTCCACGTGGATCATTTTTACCGAAGCTGCATATTTTTCACGCGATTTGGGATTACTTCTTATAGTTGTGGTATAATAGACAAGGTTTGGCTTCATAGCGTTAGTAGGGGGAGCAAGGCATGGGAAAAGTGTTTGTTTGCGATCATCCGCTGATCCAACATAAGTTAACGTACATACGGGACGAAAATACGACAACGAAAGACTTTCGCGAGCTTGTCGACGAGGTGGCCACGCTGATGGCCTACGAAATTACAAGAGACATTCCGCTGGAGAAGGTGAAGGTGCGCACGCCCGTAACCACGGCGGAAGGCCGGGTCATTTCCGGGCGGATGCTCGGGCTTATCCCGATTCTAAGGGCAGGGCTCGGTATGGTGGACGGCGTCCTGAAGCTCGTTCCGGCAGCCAAAGTGGGTCACATCGGATTGTACCGGGACCCGGAAACGCTGGAGCCGGTTGAATACTACGCCAAGCTGCCGACGGACGTCACGGAGCGCGAGCTGATCGTAATCGATCCGATGCTGGCTACGGGAGGGTCGGCTAATGCGGCTATCGAGGCGCTCAAGAAGCGCCGCTGCACCCAGATCAAGCTCATGTGCCTGATCGCCGCTCCCGAAGGCGTCCAAGCCGTACAACAGGCGCATCCGGACGTTGATATTTACGTAGCGGCCATCGACGATTATTTGGACGACCACGGCTATATCGTGCCGGGGCTCGGGGACGCGGGCGACCGGTTATTCGGAACGAAATAAAGGTTCGGGAAGGGGAAACCGCAAAGCATGAAAAAAACCAAAGTCATTACGATTTTCGGGACAAGGCCGGAAGCCATCAAGATGGCTCCGCTGGTGAAAGAACTGGAGAAGCATCCGGATAAGATCGAGTCGCTCGTATGCGTTACGGCGCAGCACCGCCAGATGCTCGATCAAGTGCTCGATATTTTCAAAATCAAGCCCGACTACGATCTGGACGTCATGAAGGACCGCCAGACGTTGAACGAAATCACCATTCGCGTGCTGCAGGGACTTGACCCCGTGTTCAAGGAAGAGAAGCCGGACCTCATTCTCGTTCATGGCGATACGCTGACAACGTTCCTTGCCAGCTATGCGGCATTTCTGCAGCAGATTCAAGTCGGGCACGTGGAAGCCGGACTGCGGACGTGGAACAAGCTCTCGCCGTACCCGGAAGAGATGAACCGTCAGCTTACGGGCGTGCTGGCCGATATGCATTTTGCGCCGACGAATTGGTCCGCTGGCAACCTGCGTAAAGAAAATAAGCCCGAGAACGCGATCTATGTCACTGGCAACAGCGTGACGGATGTGTTTCAATATACGGTACAGGAGCAGTTTACCCATCCGGTGCTGGATTGGGCCAAGGGCAAGCGCCTCGTGCTGATGACCGCTCACCGCCGGGAGTCGCAGGGCGAGCCGCACCGGCAAATTTTCCGCGCCGTGCGCAGACTGGTCGACGAGTTTGAAGATATTGTCATCGTGTATCCGGTGCATCCGAGTCCGGCCGTCAAGGAACCGGCACACGAGATGCTCGGCGGGCATGAACGGATCAAGCTGCTTGAGCCGTTCGACGTGCTGGAGTTCCACAACTTTTACCGGCATGCGCACCTGATCCTGACCGATTCGGGCGGGATGCAGGAGGAAGCTCCTTCGTTCGGGGTGCCGGTGCTCGTGCTGCGCGAAACGACGGAGCGGCCTGAAGGCATCGATGCCGGGACGCTGGAGCTGGTGGGGACGGACGAACAGCATGTCTATGAACGGGCGAAAGCGCTGCTCAGCGACGAGGCGCTGTACGAGAGAATGAGCCGTTCGGCCAATCCTTATGGCGACGGAAAGGCGTCCGAACGGATCGTTCAGGCCATCCTTTACCATTTTGGTCATACGACGGACAGACCGGAGCCGTTCCAACCGTGACAATATATTGACAAACGCTACAGCGTACAGTTGCACTGTTTGGTTTGAAAGCCAAAAAAACCTTGATATATCAACGTTTTTGTGATTTTTGTCATAGAAATAATGCCAAGTTGCACAATTGACAAAAATGACTTTGCTTCGATAAAATATACTAGGATTGTAGGGTGGCATCCATGAATGAAAAGGATCCGTACAATCAGCCTTGGCGCGCGGCCGCTTTGGTCAGCGCTTTGGGGATCGACATTGTCGTATGCACAACGATTGGGTATTTCATAGGGAGCTTGGCCGACAAACATTGGGGTGGCGGTACGAAGACTTGGGTGATCGGCGGGGTATTGATTGGTTTTGCAATCGGTATCTTTACGGTCGTACTGGTACTAAAACGGTTTCTGGAGGACAAACGGGAATAAATGAAGAACCAGTTAAAGTCTGTTGTGCGTGTTACGCTGTATTTTTTGTCTGCCCTGCTGCTGGTTTGGGCGTTCATGCCGGCTTACCGGACATACGTGTGCGGATTGATGCTCGGCCTGGCGGTCAGCCTGATCAACGCCTGGCTTTTGGCCATGAAAATTGAATCGGTTTCCCGGAACGCAAACGAATACATGGGCAAGCGAGTCAATTTGGGAACGGTCTCCAGGATGTGCATGGCGCTAATCGCGGTGATGATCGCCGTGAAGCTGCCGCAATTCAACCTTGTTTTTACCATCATTGGATTATTTTTCGTCCAATTGGTAACACTCCTGATGGGTTTACTTTTTAGAAGAAATCAATCGTAGTGCATGGAAAGGAGGGAAATGTAAAAATGCATAAGTTTCCGGTTTTACAGCTCGGGGGACTGAATATCGATATCTCCACGTTTCTGGCGATTATCGTTACTTGCGTCATCGTGTTCATTCTGGCACGGTTATCCGTAAGGAACTTGTCCGTTACCAATCCTTCCAAAATGCAAAACTTTTTGGAATGGGTCGTCGAGTTCGTGCACAATATTATTGCCAGCACTATGCCTTTAAACAGAGTGAAGCCTTATATTTCTCTGGGCATGACCTTGATTATGTTTATTTTTGTAGCCAACCTGTTGGGGCTTCCCTTCGGTATCGTTACTACGCATGACCAACCGCTGACGCTGTTCGGTTATACGATCGTTTCCGAAGAGATGATCAAAAGCGCCCACGGCGGTCACGGAGTCGAGGTGGCTTGGTGGAAATCGCCGACAGCCGATGTATCGGTCACTTTCGGGCTTGCTGTGATCATATTTGTGCTGACGCATTATTTAGGTCTTAAGCTTAATACCAAGCATTATTTGAAGCATTACTTCGAACCGTTCTGGTTCTTCTTCCCTCTGAATGTAATCAAGGAAATTTCGAAGCCTCTGACGCTCGGTTTGCGTTTGTACGCGAACATTTTTGCGGGCGAGGTGCTGATCGCCACCATCTTGATGGCTGGTATCTTTGGAACTCCGCTGCTTATCGCATGGCAAGGCTTCAGTATTTTCGTCGGCGCGATTCAGGCGTTCCTGTTCACGATTCTTACCATGGTTTACATTTCGCAAGCTACCGTGCATGAGGAAGGTCATTAATCCGGTGGCCGCTTCATGCCAGTCGCGAATTTTAAGAAAACAAATTAAAAAACTAGTGATCAGTTGAGGAGGATTTTAACAATGGAATTTTTAGCAGCAGCTTTGGCAATCGGTTTGGGCGCGCTTGGCGCGGGTATCGGTAACGGTTTGATCGTCAGCAAAACAGTTGAAGGTATCGCTCGTCAGCCTGAACTCCGCGGTACTCTGCAAACGACTATGTTTATCGGTGTAGGTATCGTCGAGGTTGTGCCGATTATCGGTGTCGTACTCGGATTCCTGATCTTCTTCGGTGCTTAATTGAATGAAATCGGTTTGGCGCGGAAGGCCTGAGCCATCCACGCCTTCGTTTTGCCTGAAATGACTGAAAGGAGTGGCATGGATGGGTTGGCATTGGGAGTCATTTGTATTTGCGATCGTAGCCTTTCTGATCCTGTATTGGCTATTGAATAAATACGCTTTCGGACCTTTGATGGGAATCATGGAAGCGCGCAAGCGCATGCTTGCCGAGCAAATCGAATCTACAGACAAAAATCGCCGTGAAGCGGAGCAACTGCTTGCCGAACAAAAGCAAGCGATGCAGGATGTTCGCAAGGAAGCTCACGAGATTATCGAGCAGGCCCGCAAAGTAAGCGCCAAGCAAGGCGAAGAAATCGTGGAGCAAGCGAAATCGGAGGCGGCTCGTTTGAAAAACGAAGCGCTTCAGGATATCGAAAGCGAGAAAAACAAAGCGATTGCGGCCGTTCGCGGTCAAGTCAGCGCTTTGTCCGTCATGATCGCTTCCAAAATTATCGAGAAGCAAGTTGACGAGAAGTCCCAGGAAGAGTTGGTTGAACACTACTTGAAAGAAGTAGGGGGCAACCGATGAGCCAGGATCTGATCGCAGCCAAAAGGTACGCCAAGGCATTATTCGATGTCGCTAGGGAGTCCGACCGGGTTGCTCAAGTCGAGCAAGAGCTCGGAAAGGTCATTGCGGTCTTAAACGAGAATCCGGACCTGTTCAAGCTCATCAAGCATCCGGGCATCGAGGCTGATGTAAAGATCGGGTTGATCAAGCAAATCTTCGATGCGGACGTATCCGAAGTTGTTGTTAACACGCTGAAGCTGCTCATCCAACGCCGCCGGGAAGAATCCCTGGAAGCTTTCGTGACAGCTTACGGCAAAATCGCCAGCGATGCGCTCGGTCAAGCGAACGCCACGGTATACACGCCTGTGGAGCTCAGCGAAGCGGAGCTCGGCACCATTGCCGAAACGTTCGGCAAATTAACCGGCAAACAAATCCGTGTGGATTCGGTTCTCGATAAAAGATTGCTCGGCGGCATTCAAGTCCGCATCGGCGACCGTTTGTATGACGGAAGCTTGGCGGGCAAGCTCGAGCGTCTGCACAAAACGTTGAATCAATCTCAAGCACTGTAGATAGGGGTGAGGGAATTTGAGTATCAGACCGGAAGAAATCAGCACGCTGATTAAGCAGCAGATTGAACAATATAAATCCGAGATTCAAGTGGTTGACGTAGGTACGGTTATTCAGGTCGGCGACGGTATCGCCCGTGCTCACGGCTTGGAGAACGTCATGGCAGGCGAACTGCTCGAGTTTCCCAACGGCGTGTTGGGATACGCGTTTAACCTTGAGGAAAGCAACGTAGGTATCGTTATTTTGGGACCTTACACCGACATCCGCGAAGGCGACCAAGTGAAACGTACCGGCCGCATCATGGAAGTTCCCGTTGGCGAGGAACTGCTGGGCCGCGTCGTGAACCCGCTCGGTCAACCGGTAGACGGCAAAGGTCCGATTAACACGACGAATTTCCGCGCAATCGAGTCTCCGGCTCCGGGCGTTATGGCTCGTAAATCGGTTCATGAGCCGATGCAAACCGGGATTAAAGCGATCGACGCGATGATTCCTGTCGGCCGCGGTCAGCGCGAGCTGATCATCGGCGACCGTCAAACGGGTAAAACCGCAATCGCGATCGATACGATCATCAACCAAAAAGGCAACGGCGTAAAATGTATTTATGTTGCGATCGGACAAAAGCAATCCACCGTTGTCGGCGTCGTAGAGCAGCTGCGTAAAGCAGGCGCGCTCGACTACACGATCGTGGTTACCGCTTCGGCTTCCGAGCCGTCCCCGATGCTGTGGCTTGCTCCTTATGCAGGCTGCGCGATGGGCGAGTACTTCATGTACAAAGGCGAGCACGTCCTGATCGTTTACGACGACTTGTCCAAACAAGCGGCAGCATACCGCGAGCTGTCCTTGCTGCTTCGCCGTCCTCCGGGCCGGGAAGCTTATCCGGGCGACGTCTTCTATCTGCACTCCCGTTTGCTGGAGCGCGCTGCAAAATTGAACGACGAGCTGGGCGGAGGCTCGATCACCGCGCTGCCGTTTATCGAAACGCAAGCAGGCGACGTATCCGCATATATCCCGACCAACGTAATCTCGATTACGGACGGACAGATCTTCCTGGAGTCCGACCTGTTCTACTCCGGCCAACGTCCGGCGGTTAACGTCGGTATCTCGGTATCCCGGGTAGGGGGCTCCGCGCAAACGAAAGCGATGAAAAAAGTTGCCGGTACACTCCGCGTCGACTTGGCTCAATACCGCGAGCTTGCCGCATTCGCACAGTTCGGTTCTGACCTGGATAAAGCGACGCAAAGCCGTTTGAACCGTGGTGAGCGCACGCTTGAAATCTTGAAGCAAGGCGTGAACCAGCCGATGAGTCTGGAGCGTCAAGTGGCTTCCCTCTTTACGGTCGTCAGAGGTCATCTGGACGATATCCCGGTTAAAGACGTGCTTCGCTTCGAATCCGAGTTCTTGGCATATCTGGACTCCAGCCGTCCGGAAATTCTCCAAAGCATCCGCGACACGAAAGACTTGACGGCGGACAACGAGAAAGCATTGACGGACGCGATCGGACAGTTCAAAAGAAGCTTCTCGGTTTCCGAATAATATATAATTACCCCGGGAATCTGGTGAAGAAACCCGGTGCTCCACGATAAGCCTGAAACAAGCGTTTCGATGAAGGTTCTCCCTTGCGGAAGCTTCTGGCCGTTCAGGCCTGCGGAAGCAAGCGGAGAAGCCTCGAAAGAGAGGTGAGCAGGTATGGCAAAAGGGATGCGCGAGATTAAGCGCGCGATCAGATCCAAGCAAAACATGAAGCAAATAACCAAGGCCATGGAAATGGTTGCGGCTTCCAAGCTTAGAAGAGCCCAAATGGCGGCGGAGTCCGCCCGTCCTTACGCGGATAAGCTGAAGGAAGTGGTCGGCAGCATCGCTGCGGGAACGAAGGGTGTGAAGCACCCGATGCTCGAAACCCGCGAGGTGAAAAAGACCGGTTATTTGGTAATCACGTCCGACCGCGGTCTGGCCGGCGGCTACAACGCCAACGTGTTGCGGAAGGTGATGGCGGAAATTCGTGAAAAGCACAGCTCTTCTGCCGAGTATTCGATCTTCGTGATCGGGCGCAAAGGCAGAGACTTTTTCAAGAAACGGAACATTCCGATTCTGGAGGAAGTCACCGGACTTCCCGATTCGCCGACGTTCTCGGATATCAAATCCATCGCAGCTGCGGCGGTAGGTAATTTCGAGAACGGGTCGTACGATCAGTTGTTCTTGGTCTACAACCAGTTTAAAAATGCGATGACTCAAATCCCGACCGTCAAACGCCTTCTCCCGATGGAAGACGTGTCCGTCGAAACAACGTCTGCCTACGAATATGAGCCGTCTGCCGAAGGCGTATTGGAAGTGCTCCTTCCCAAGTATGCCGAGACGCTTATCTACAGCGCGTTATTGGATGGAAAGGCCAGCGAGTTCGGGGCTAGAATGACGGCAATGAGCAGCGCGACGAAGAACGCGACGAAGATGATCAACGAGTTGACGTTGTCGTACAACCGTGCGCGGCAGGCTTCGATTACGCAGGAAATTTCCGAGATCGTCGCCGGTGCGAACGCTCAAAGCTAGTTGATTAAGATGCACGAATGGCCTTGCTCCGGCAAGGCTCGGATATATGCTTACGATGCAGTTTTGCCTGCGGCAAAACTTAGGCGGATGCTTACGAAGACAGTTTTGCCATAGGCAAAACTTTGAGGAGGGAAAACATGAGCAAAGGGCGCGTTGTGAATATCACAGGGCCGGTCGTTGACATTGAGTTTGAACGTGGACACCTCCCTGAGATTTTGAATGCCATTAAGATTGAAAAGAAAGCCGAAAAACAAGGCGAGCATGACATCAGCCTGACGGTTGAAGCTGCGGTACATCTCGGCGACAACCTGGTTCGTTGTGTCGCTATGTCTTCCACGGACGGTCTGGTGCGCGGTATGGAAGTAACCGACACCGGCGCTCCGATTTCCGTACCGGTAGGTCCGGCTACGCTGGGCCGCGTATTTAACGTACTGGGCGATCCGATCGACGGAACGGCTGAGATCGACCGGACGCTCACCAGCCCGATTCATAAAGCCGCTCCTGCGTTCGACAACCTGTCGACGAAGGCGGAAATCCTTGAAACGGGGATTAAAGTTATCGACTTGATGGCTCCTTATGCGAAGGGCGGTAAGATCGGTCTCTTCGGCGGTGCGGGCGTAGGTAAAACCGTTACGATGCAGGAGCTGATCCACAACATCGCTCAAGAGCACGGCGGTATCTCCGTATTCGCGGGCGTAGGCGAAAGAACGCGTGAAGGTAACGACCTTTACCACGAGATGAAGGATTCCGGCGTTATCTCGAAAACCGCGATGGTTTTCGGACAGATGAACGAGCCGCCGGGTGCGCGTCTTCGCGTGGCATTGTCCGGCTTGACGATGGCGGAATATTTCCGCGACGAAGAAGGCCGCGACGTGCTTCTGTTTATCGACAACATCTTCCGCTTTACCCAAGCGGGTTCCGAGGTTTCCGCATTGCTCGGCCGTATGCCTTCCGCGGTAGGTTACCAGCCGACGCTGGCTACCGAGATGGGTCAGCTGCAAGAGCGGATCACTTCGACGAAAAAAGGTTCCGTTACTTCCATCCAGGCGATTTACGTTCCGGCGGACGACTATACCGACCCGGCTCCGGCAACGGCATTTGCCCACTTGGACGCAACGACGAACCTGGAGCGCAGCATCGCTGCCGCCGGTATTTTCCCTGCGGTAGACCCGCTCGCATCGTCTTCCCGGATTTTGACGCCGGAAATTCTCGGCGAAGAGCACTACAATGTCGCTCAAGGCGTAAAACGGATTCTTCAGCGTTATAAAGAGCTGCTCGATATTATCGCGATCTTGGGTATGGACGAGTTGTCCGACGAGGACAAAATGGTCGTGCACCGCGCTCGCCGTCTCCGTTTGTTCCTGTCCCAGCCGCTTCACGTGGCCGAGGCGTTCAACGGGATTCCTGGTCTGTACGTGCCGGTTAAAGAAACCGTCCGCAGCTTCAAAGAAATTCTCGAAGGCAAGCACGACAACCTTCCGGAGCCTGCGTTCCACAACGTGGGTACGATTGAAGACGCGATCGAAAAGGCAAAAACGCTGTAATGAAATAGAATGCTGCTGAAGGCCGATTCCGTCAAAGAATCGGGCTTCGGCGGCAAAACGGCTTTTGAAATAAAAAGCCGATTAATGCTTACGATGCGGCTTTCTAACGAAAGCCCAGCTTATGCTTACGAAGTAGTTTGCCCCTAGGCAAACTCAGCTAATGCTTACGATGTGGCTTTCTAACGAAAGCCCTTAGGAGGGGAATCCAAGTGAGCACATTCCTGTTGGAAATCGTCACCCCCGAGCGTAAAGTGTACGCCGAGCAGGCGAACATGATTGTCGTAAAGGGCGTTGAAGGGGAGCTTGGAATTCTGCCGAATCACATTCCGCTGGTCACTCCATTACGAATCGCTCCGATTACTGTGAAGAAACGCGGGTCGAAAGACGAAGTTATCGCAGTGAACGGCGGTTTTATGGAAGTGCGCAAGGATAAGGTGGTTATACTGGCGGAAAGCGCCGAGCTGCCGGAACAAATCGATGTCGAGCGTGCACAGAAAGCGAAAGAACGGGCGCAAAGTCGGTTGTCTCAAGCCAAACAAGACCATATCGACTTCAAGCGGGCGGAACTCGCTTTGCAGCGTGCATTGAATCGAATTGACGTCTCTGGGAAAAAATAATAAATGAACCAAAAAGACGGGGGAACACGGTTCCTTCGTCTTTTTTTCTAGTCTTCCTTGAACTGGACGAGTAATATAGAGAATTAGGCTTTCCGACTTATGAAGGCATTGTGAAAGTGGATGAAAATGTTAGACACCCCAAATGGCATTTGTTATAATTGGGAAGGCATAACTTTAACAACAGTCCTGCAGGGGAACATGCAGGCGGGACCCAATATAATAGGGAGGCGGTTCGTTGGCGATGTACATGAACAATTACGTGGTCGTAACGATTTTTCTCTTCTTAGCGGTATTGCTTCCAATTGCAGCGCTTACAATCGGTCGCTGGCTCCGTCCCTACAGACCGGTGGAGGAAAAGTATACGACTTATGAAAGCGGTAACGAACCGGTAGGTACGGGCCATGTCCGATTCAACATCCGGTATTACCTGTTTGCGCTGATGTTTGTCATCTTCGATGTGGAAACCGTATTTTTGTACCCATGGGCCGTTGCTTATAAGCAATTAGGCTTGTTTGCGCTTGTAGAGATGTGCATATTTGTAGGCTTGCTGATCATAGGCTTACTCTACGCTTGGAAGAAGAAGGTGCTGCAATGGACTTCAATTTAGAGAGCATTACGCCTGAGGAACGGCAAGAGCTGGAGCGCAACGTGTTCATGACCACGCTGGAGCAGGTGAAGGCGTGGGCCCGCAGCAACTCGCTGTGGCCGTTGACTTTCGGACTTGCTTGCTGCGCTATTGAAATGATGGGCACGGGCGCGTCCCATTACGATCTGGACCGTTTTGGTGTCATTTTCCGGACGTCCCCGCGCCAGTCGGACGTGATGATCGTCGCCGGCACGGTGACGAAGAAGATGGCCCCGCTATTGAGGCGTTTGTACGAGCAGATGCCGGAGCCCAAATGGGTCATTGCGATGGGCTCCTGTGCCACGGCGGGCGGCCCGTATGTGAAATCGTACGCGGTAGTGAAGGGCGTTGACCAAGTCGTTCCGGTCGATGTATATATTCCCGGCTGTCCGCCGAATCCGGCCGCCCTGATCTACGGCATCAACAAGCTGCAGGAAAAAATCCGCTATGAAGCGAAAACCGGTAAGCAGGTGACCAATCGATGAGCGAGGAGCAAAAGCGAGAGAAAGCTGATGCGGCCGCTGCCGAAGAGCAAAAGCAATCGAAAGCGGACGCCAGCGCAAAGCCGTCGGGCGATCAGGCGGAAACGGCCTCCAGCGAGCAGCCGACGACGGGTGAAAATGCGAAAGCGAACGCAGGCGATCAACTTGCGAGCGATAGAGTGAAAGCGGGTGCAGCCGGCGAGCAGGCGAGCGATACGGCGAAAGTGAGCGTAAGCCAAGCGTCCGCCGGGGAAGCGGTCGCAGGCGAAGACGCTCCCGCGAAGGGCGGCGCAGAGGCACGCGGGGGCGCGAAAGCCGCTGGCGGCGAAGCGCCCGAGGCGAAGCCCAAGGCGTCCGCGGCGCCGATGAGCGGCGAGCCGACGGCAGC
>NZ_BILX01000060.1 GCF_004000785.1 Paenibacillus ehimensis NBRC 15659
CAATCGACAAAAGCCGCGCCGTTAGGCCATTCAACTTTGTCGGTTGTTGTCACCTCGTTTAGCGGCGACTTTTATAATATATCACATTCGCCCAGTAGAGTGCAAGCATTTTTTTAGACTAATTTTTGGAGCCGGGGGTTACACCCCAACGACCCACAATTTCAGAGCCGCCAAAGCGGCAAGTCCGGGCAAGCCCAAAACGCTTACGGTCCCAACCGTCACAACGTTCAAAGGCAGCTCCAAATGCGTGTACGAACTGAACAGATTTAGAATATACAACAAAATCGAAGCAAATGCAATATGCAGGCAAATCATACCTAACCATTGGAACGCATACCGATTGCGCAGCATGACCAATCCTAACAATAAACCGGACCCGACAAGCACGCTCCACAACAAGTACGATTTCACGAAGACACCTCCATCGAACGGGCGGCGCAGGCTTCTCTGGCCGAGATATTCAGGTTTTTGGCCTGCTTCAGCAGCATTTCGAACCGCTTCTCCGCCGCTTCGAGGGCAAAGATGGCATAATCGATCTGTTCTTTTTCGACGACGTAATCAAAGCGTCTCTGCGCCACTTCCCATTCCATATGGGCTTTACGGATTTCTTCCACCAGCAGCAGACGGTCCAGCTCGACGGCTTCGCGCTGCCGGCGGTCTTTCTTATTTCCGATTTCCCAATTCCAAAGCTTCATTCCCGTCAACCTCCCGATTCAAGTCACCAGGGTTTGTCCTGCTACTTAAATATGTATAGGGAGCTTAGCCAGGTTAGAACCAAAAAGAAGCCTTCTCAAAGCATCCTCGCGGCGAACCGCGCAAACTATGCTTCGAGAGCTTACAGCCCCATTTGCGTAACCGCAAAATGGACGACTGCAAGCCGGCTTCTTGATGGTATGAAATCTATTTTATGATCATAGCTCTCTTCTGCCTTCCAGCGCCTTGGTTAAGGTTACCTCGTCCGCATACTCGAGATCTCCTCCGACAGGCAATCCGTGAGCAATCCGGGTCACCTTGAGGCCGAACGGGCGAACAAGCCTGGATAAATACATCGCTGTCGCTTCGCCTTCGATATTCGGGTTCGTTGCCAGAATCAGCTCCTGCACCCGCTCGTCGCTCAGCCGCTTCAGAAGATCGGCAATCCGGATTTCGTCCGGCCCGATGCCTTCCATCGGGGAAATCGCCCCGTGGAGAACATGATAGTACCCGTTAAATTCCTTGGTCCGCTCCATGGCAACCAGGTCTTTGGGCTCCTGGACGACGCAAATCACGGAAGCGTCCCGGCTTTTATCCTGACAGATGCGGCAGGGATCGGTATCGGTGATATTGCAGCATACCGAGCAATAGTGCAGATTGCGTTTGACATTCACCAGAGCTTTGGCAAAGTCGATGACATCGTCTTCCTTCATGCGCAGCACATGAAAAGCAAGACGCCCCGCCGTTTTGGGTCCGATCCCCGGCAGGCGGGAGAAGGAATCGATCAGTTTGGCTAGCGGTTCCGGATAAAACAAGCGATTGGCTCCTCACGCATTAAAGTTGAAAACCCCAGAGAAGGTTCTGGGGCTTGATCCGGCTTCGATTAGAACAATCCCGGGATATTCATACCGCCGGTTAATTTGGACATCTCTTTGCCGGCCATTTCTTCGGCTTTGGTCATCGCGTCGTTGATGGCGCTAAGCACCAGATCCTGCAGCATTTCCACGTCGTCCGGATCGACCGCTTCCGGCTTGATCACAACGGCCGTCACTTTCTTTTGGCCGTTCACCGTTACGCTGACGACGCCGCCTCCGGACGTACCTTCTACGGTCCGGTTCGCAAGATCCTCCTGAGCTTTGAGCATTTGCTCCTGCATTTTTTTCACTTGCTTCATCATCTGGTTCATGTTGTTCATGAATGACACGCTCCTCGTCAGCTTAATCTTCTTTAATTTTAACCAAATCTTCCCCAAACAATTGAATGGCCTCGTTGATCCATTCTTCCTTCACGCCGCCGGATGCCCCTTCGTCCTCCGGTACGAGCTGCAGCTCCTCCTTCGGTCCGTCGCCGGGCTTCGCTTGGTCGGCGGCAGCCTTCCAATCCTTCAGCATCATGGTAACGAGACGGTAGGGCTGACCGTAAACTTCGGCCAACGCCTGTTCGATCAGCTGCTTGTTGGCCGGCTTCTCGGTCGTCTCCCGGTGCATGGCGCTCTTGAAGGCTACGAGCACGTTGCCGTCGTGGACCGAAACGGGCTCCCCGTCCACAAGCCACGCATGAACGGTGATCTTCAGCTCTTTTACCCGCCCAAGCACCTGGCTCCACTGCTGGACGACGTTGCGGAAGGCCGGATCTTCCCTGCCCTGCAGGTAAGCGTCCAGCTTCTCGATCTTCTTGGTGACGGCGGGAGCAGGCGCCGGACGCGCGCTCGAACCGGATACAGGGCCCGCAGCTGCGGGGGCGACGCCCTGCTTCAGCAGCTGTGACAGCTGCTCCTCCAACCGTTGAATGCGGTTCATCAGCTGTCCGACTACCCCGTCCTGACGTTCCGAAACCGGTGAACCGCCTGCGCTCGTTCCGCCTGCCGGAGCGGACGACGCGCCCGCCTGACTGCAGAGCTTCATGAGCGCGACTTCCAGCAGCGTCTGCGGCTGAACGGAATATTTCATCTCCGTCTGATAATAGTTCAACGTATCGATCATGGCAATCAACGCCTCGGACGAAAACCGCTGCGCCACCTCGGCAAACCGTTTTACGTCGAGAATGCGCTCGGTGAGCGCCTGCGAGCCGGGAACCATTTTGACCATCAGCAGGTCGCGGAAATAATAGATCAGGCTCTCCATGCACTTGTCGGCGCTTTTGCCTTCCTGCATGAACGTATCGATTAACCGCAAAGCGGCGCCTACGTCCCGATCCTGGATAGCCCCCACCAGCCGCTCGAATTGATCCGAAGCCATCCCGCCCGTAATCGACAGGACATCGTCATACGTCACCCGGGCGCCTGAAAAAGCGATGATCTGATCGAGCAGGCTGAGCGCATCGCGCATGCCGCCATCGGATAGCCGCGCGATGAACGCCAGCGCGTCATCATCGCACTCGATCCGTTCGTCGGCGCACACTTGACGGAGCCGCTCCACCTGCTCCTCAAGCGACACACGGCGAAAATCGAACCGCTGACAGCGCGAAATAATGGTGGCAGGCAGCTTATGAGGCTCCGTCGTAGCCAAAATAAACATGACATGGGCCGGGGGCTCCTCCAACGTCTTAAGCAGCGCGTTGAACGCCTCCGTCGTCAGCATATGCACCTCGTCGATGATATACACCTTCTGGCGCACTTCGGTCGGCGCATACTTCACTTTATCCCGGATATCGCGGATTTCGTCCACGCCGCGGTTGGAGGCGGCATCAATCTCGACGACATCCATCACCGTGCCTTCGGTAATGCGCACGCATGCATCGCATTCATTGCAGGGTTCGACGCCCGGCCCGTTCAAGCAGTTGACGGCTTTGGCCAAAATTTTGGCCGTGGTCGTTTTCCCGGTCCCGCGGGGACCGCTGAATAAATAGGCGTGGCTGAATCGCCCTTCGCGAAGCGAGTTTTGTAAGGTTTGGACAATATGCTTTTGGCCGACCATATCGTGGAACGACTGCGGCCGCCACGTTCGATATAAGGCGATATGTGCCATCTTGCCCTCTCCAATGATTGTTTGTCGTCTATTATACTACACTTGGAGGGAGGATTGAAGCCGCGCCGCTTTAAGGAAACGGAATGCTGACGGTAAAGGTCGTGCCGTACCCTTTGGACGAGACCCGGATGTGCCCTCCGATATCGTGAATGATCCGCTGGCAAACCGACAGGCCCAGACCCGTTCCTTCGGCCTTCGTCGTAAAAAATGGATCGAAAATTTTATCGATCACATAGGCGGGGATGCCCGGACCGGTATCATGGATCTCGATATTGACCAAGCGTTCCTCCAAATCGACTTTCTCGCTTACCGTCAAAATACCCCCTTCTCCCATGGCTTCGATTCCGTTTTTGCTGATATTCAGAAACACCTGCTTCAGCATCTCACGGTCCGCTACCACATGCGGCAGTCCGTAGAGCGATTCATATTGAACGACGACCCGGTGAAGGATCGCTTCGTTATTGATAATAGGCAGAATGTCGCGCAGTACTTCGGAGATGTCCACTTCATCGTAGGTAACGTTCTTCGGCTTACCGAGCAGCAAAAATTCATTGACCAGCTCGTTGATCCGATTGATTTCTTTCAGCATGACCACGGTATACCCGTCTTCGCGTTCCATGCCCTGCTCCTGAAAGGTTTTGCGCAGAACCTGCAAAAAGCCCTTGATCGACGTGAGCGGGTTGCGGATTTCGTGGGCCGTGCCTGCGGCAATTTGGCCGATCATCGCCAGTCGGTCGCTGCGCTGCACCTGCTCCTCCAGGGACCGCAGGTTGGTGACGTCCTTGAAAATAAGATAAGCTCCGACGATCCGCTCATCTTCGTCCCGAAGCACACTGGAATCGACCAGCAGCTCGTATCGCTCCTGGTTATTGGTCCAAGACAAGGCATGGTTGCGTACGACCATCCCGTCCAATATGCTCCGCTGTACCAACCAGTGCTCGGCAGGCAGATCGGCAAAAATGGCATCCAACGATTGGTGGAGAACCTTTTCTCTTTCTAACCCCAGCACCCGGCAAGCCATGTCGCTGATATCGATCAGCTCAAATTCGGTATTGATCAGCATCACTCCCAGATTGACGTCCCTAAGGAATATGCCGGCAAAGCGTTGAAGCAAGGTCAGTTCGTGCCGCATCGTCTTCCTCCCCCCATTCATCAGCGGATAGCCGTGCGCAATGGGTGTATGATTATGGTTTACTTAGCCTGGTTAACTTTAGTATACAATTCTCCTATTTTTTTCATTTTCCTTCTTATCAAATACAAAAAAACACCAAGTTCGACAAGCTTTAAAAGCTCTTGATCTTGGTGTTCTTATTTTTATTATAAGGAAACCGCGCACCTACCTTGATATTACGATCCAAGTGGAATTTTTATCGTCAGCTCAAGTTAGGCCACCCTCCGGCACATGAAACTTCCTGCTTATGGCTGCTTCCTTCCGGACCTGACCAGATTCACAGGCATCCATTGCGGAGGACCCGACTCTCAACACCAACTTTAAAACCCAAACCTTACATCGCAATACCGCGAATAGGCGTTCGACCCCGCTGCAGCGGATTGCGGGTTACAGGGCACCGCTACCTCCCCGTCTAGCACGGCATACATAAGTATAGTCGATTCGTGTCCAAATAGCAACCTCAAGGGGTTATTTAGCAGTAACGGTAACGATAGCATTGTATCTGGGCGCGGCCGCGGCCAAACCTTCGGCGGCTCCCTGCCGGATTCGTTCCATTTCTTCCGGTGAAGTTTGGGCGGGAGCATTCAAACGAACGTAGGCGGTCGGTCCGTTCAAGCTGATGCTTGTGATGCCGACATTCGGAAACCGCTGGCTAATCGCATTCTGCATGACGCGCAGATCGTCGGGATACGTGCGGAAGCTGGCACTGAGCGGCATATTCGGGTTCGTCCCGGTAATCCCGAGTACGCCGTCCCGGGTATGCGTCGCGGAATTTTTGGTGAACTTCTGCTGCTGACAAGCCGCAAGCCCGGACAACGCCAAAGCTGCGCTCAGCAGAACGGCAAGCGATCTTAACAAATGAAAACACCTCCTGCGGCTCTAAGATCGGATGATCTTAGGATAGCCACAGGAGGCGCGCTTATGCCGTTATGCTGCTGGCAACAAATTACATGCCGTATTTCTTTTTGAATTTATCGACGCGACCGCCGGCATCCACAAATTTTTG
The DNA here is from genome assembly GCF_004000785.1 of Paenibacillus ehimensis NBRC 15659. Lineage (GTDB taxonomy): Bacteria > Bacillota > Bacilli > Paenibacillales > NBRC-103111 > Paenibacillus_G > Paenibacillus_G ehimensis. Next base: position 5,837 of record NZ_BILX01000060.1, read on the forward strand.
CTTCCCGGTAAAGAACGGGTGGCAAGCGGAGCAAATCTCTACACGAAGATTTTGCTTAATGGATCCCGTTTCAAACGTGTTACCGCATGCGCAAGTAACCGTCGTTTGATGATAAGTCGGATGAATCGCTTCTTTCATTGCCCTTTCACCTCTTTTGCCCTGAAACACCATGTGAATCAGAGTTGTCATTTAAACACACATGAGCGATTATATCACGTTCATTAGCCGCGCTGCAACTGTTTCTTGCGCCGCTCCGCCAGCTCGTCCGGAATATGCGTATACGATCCGAGCACGACATCCGGCAGCTCCTCCCGGAATATGTCCAGCATCTGCTTCATGCCGTACCGTTCCCCCCGGGCCGCAGGAATGAGGCTCAAATAGCTCTCCGGATCGATGTTCAGGTTCCGCAGCTGGATCAGCTTCAAATCGGTCCGGCGGGCAAATTCGATCATCGCTTCGATCTCTTCTTCCCGATCGGTGACACCCGGGAAAATAAGATAGTTAATCGATGTGACAACCCCTTTGTCGGCCGCGTAGCGCAGCGATTTCTCGACATTGCGCAGCGTATAGCCGCGCGGCTTGTAATAGGCGTTGTAATGGTCGTCCAGCGCGCTGATCGTACTGACGCGCATCAAGTCGAGGCCGGCGTCCACGATGCCGCGGATATGATCGGTCAAGCCGGCGTTCGTGTTGATGTTAATGTAGCCCAAGTCGGTCCGGCGGCGCACTTCGCGGATCGCTTCGATGATCGTCTTGGCTTGGGTAGAGGGCTCGCCTTCGCAGCCTTGCCCGAAGCTGATGATGCTCTCGGGCGTCTTCAAATGCTCCAGCATCACCTGCACGACTTCTTCCGTCGAGGGCTTAAAGTTCATCCGGGTCTGCGGCGCCGGAAAGCCGCTATCGTCCGGTTGCTCGGAGATACAGCCGAAGCAGCCGGCATTACACGAAAATGAGACCGGAACCGCACCTTCCCAACGGTTCAAAAAGGTATTGGAGGCCGTCAGGCACTCGTATCCGAGGGCACAATTCGACAAATGCTGAAAGAGCCGGTTGTCCTTGTATTCCCCAAGAATCCGCTTTACGCCAAGCTCCAATTCGTCGGGATCGCAGTTTCGCGGGTTCCAGCGCTCCGGATCGTCGCAAGCCTCGGCTGCGACATAGAAGCCGCCGTCTTTCCAAACCACCGTGGTATAGCCAAATAAAGGCAGCACTTTGGATTTATCGGCCTTCACGTAACCGGGCAGCAGCAGGCGGGTAAAGCTCTGCGGAAGCAGGGCTCCGACCGCGGTGACGTCCCCCGGCACCACCTGCATCTCGCCCGTACGCTTATGAACGCCGACCGGCCGCGTATCCGGCAGGCTGACGAGAGTGGCTCCTTCGGGCAGCGGAATCAGCTCGTCTTCCATGATTTCCGTTACCATCTCGCCGCTGCGGCCAAGGCCCGTGTAGTCCGGATGGTCGAACAGGTTGCCGTCACGGTCCGCATAAACCAGATTCATAAGTGCCTCCTTCTACGAGACGGAGTGCTTGACCCGACGGGATGCGCCGCCGCTTCCGCCCGATTGCGGGCTGCCGCCGTTCGGATCGAGGGTGTCCAGAAACTCTTGGTTCGTTTTCGTCTCGGCAAATTTTTTGAGGAACGCATCGATATAATCGTGCGAATCGTTCATTCCTTTGCGGATCGCCCATACCTTGTCGAGCTCTTCTTTTGTCAGGAGCATCTCTTCGCGGCGCGTGCCCGAGCGGCGAATATCGATAGCCGGGAAAATGCGGCGTTCCGCAAGCTTGCGGTCCAGATGCAGCTCCAGGTTCCCGGTTCCTTTAAATTCTTCGTAGATGACGTCGTCCATCCGCGAGCCGGTTTCGATCAAGGCTGTGGCGAGAATCGTCAGGCTGCCGCCTTCTTCGATATTGCGCGCGGCGCCGAAGAAACGTTTCGGCCGATGGAAGGCCCCGGGATCGATCCCCCCGGACAGCGTCCGGCCCGTCGGCGGTACGACGAGGTTGTAAGCCCGCGCCAGACGCGTAATGCTGTCCAGCAAAATGACAACGTCCTTCTTATGCTCCACGAGACGCTGTGCGCGTTCCAGCACAAGCTCCGCCACCTTGATATGATTTTCCGGCACCTCGTCGAAGGTGGAAGCGATCACTTCCCCGTTGACGGAGCGCTGCATGTCGGTAACCTCCTCCGGACGTTCGTCGATTAAGAGAACGAACAGCTTGACATCCGGGTGATTGGTCGAGATGCTGTTGGCGATTTCCTTGAGCAGCAGCGTTTTTCCCGCTTTCGGCGGGGCTACGATCAAGCCGCGTTGGCCAAAGCCTACAGGAGCCAGAAGATCCATCAAGCGGGTGGACAGTTTCGTAGGAGAGGTTTCCAGAACCAGTTTCCTTTGCGGATAAAGAGGAGTAAGCGCTGCGAAGTGCAGCCGTTCCGAGGCCGTTTCCGGGTCTTCGCCGTTGACGGCTTCCACATGCAACAGCCCGAAGTAACGTTCGTTCTCCTTGGGAGGCCGGCATTTTCCGGAAACAACGTCGCCGGAACGCAGATCGAATCGGCGAATTTGCGAAGCGGAGATGTAAATGTCCTCCGAGCTCGGCAAATAGTTGATCGGCCGCAGAAAGCCGAAGCCCTCCTGCAGAACGTCCAGCACGCCCTCCATGAACATCAAGCCGCTCTGTTCGGCCTGGGCACGTAGAATGGCAAAGATGAGTTCCTTTTTCTTCATTTGGCCGTAGTACGGGATTTGATGTTTTTTAGCCAGCTTGTAAAGCTCTGTGAGCTTAAGCGCTTCAAGCTGAGCGAGATGCATATCCATAAATTTTCAACCACCAAACTATTAAATTTTCAAGCCAGCGCAAAATATACTCTAGCCTTACCCAATTTCGGAGCAATCTATACCGTTCTCAGTCATTCTTCCGCCAAACTTCCGCTCCTAAGTTCGATAGATTGGTTACCAGATGATCGTAGCCTCTGTCGATATATTCAACGCCGGTAATTTCCGTAACGCCATCGGCAACCGTCAGTCCGGCGATTACCAGAGATGCGCCTGCGCGAAGATCGGTCGCTTTGACCTTGGCCGCGCTAAGCGGGCTGCCTTCGATGATGGCGGAACGGCCTTCGACTTTGATCTTGGCCCCCATACGCGTCAGCTCCGGGACATGCTTGAACCGGTTGCTGTACACGTAGTCGCTCAAAATGCTGACTCCGCGGGTCTGCGTAAGCAGGCTGCTCATCGGAGACTGCAGATCGGTCGCAAATCCGGGATATACGAGCGCTTTCACGTCCACGCTTTCGTATTCCGGCTGGCCGACCACGCGGATCGATTCGTCCATTTCGTAAATATGTACACCCATTTCCTGCAATTTGGCGGTCAGGGCTTCCATATGCTTCGGGATGACATTATCGACAATGACGTCGCCGCGCGTCGCCGCTGCGGCAATCATATAAGTACCTGCTTGAATGCGGTCCGGTATGATCGAATGACGGCAGCCGTGCAGCGCATCGACGCCCTCGATCCGGATCGTTTCGGTTCCTGCGCCCTTGATTTTGGCGCCCATGGAGTTCAAAAGTGTGGCTACATCTATAATTTCAGGCTCTTTTGCCGCATTTTCAATGGTCGTGACGCCTTTGGCCCGCGAGGCCGCCAGCATGATGTTAATCGTCGCCCCTACGCTGACGACGTCCAGATAGATTTTCGCTCCGCGCAATTCCTTCGCTTGGATGTGAAGGGCGCCGTTTTCGTTCGTGATCCGTGCCCCCAATGCCTCAAAACCTTTGATATGCTGATCGATCGGCCGCGGTTCGAAGTTGCAGCCGCCGGGCAATCCTATCGTCGCTTCGCCGAAACGCCCGAGCAGGGCCCCCATCAAATAATAGGAAGCTCTGAGCTTCTTCACGTTCCCGTTAGGCATCGGCCGGGATAGCAGCCGGCTCGGATCGATCATCATCTGATCTTTGCTCCATTCTACCGAAGCGCCGAGTTCCTGAAGCAGCTCGGTATAAATCGCCACGTCGCTAAGCGCGGGCAAATTATCGAGCGTTACAGCCGTTTCCGATAAAATGGCGGCCGGAATAAGCGCAATCGCGCTATTCTTGGCCCCGCTGATTTGAACTGTTCCCCGCAGCGGGCGCCCACCGGCGATCATCAATTTCTCCATTCGTTGTTCTTCCTCCCACTTCACTGCTTTAACGCATTACCAGTCAGGTGCAAACTCGTCTAAGTTGGGTTCCGTGCCTACGTTTACAAAAGAAGAGAGGGAAATACACCGAAATCCGGTGTATTTCCCGCTGTGGTCGATTAAGCTTGGTTGGCGCTTCCGAACAGCTGGATTTTGGATTTCACCACTTCAACCATGGCTTTGCGGGCAGGAGTGAGGTATTTGCGAGGATCGTACACTTTCGCGTCTTTGTTAAGAACTTCGCGGATCGTTTGCGTACAAGCCACTTGATTCTCGGTGTTCACGTTGATTTTGCCTACGCCGGCTTCTATGGACTTGCGGATCATTTCGTCCGGTACGCCGGAGCCGCCATGCAGTACGACCGGAACCGGAATCGCTTTGGACACCTTCTCGATAATATCGAAACGGATGTTCGGTTCGCCGGCATACATGCCGTGTGCCGTACCTACGGCAATGGCCAAGCAGTCCACGCCTGTCTCTTCGTAGAAGCGGATCGCTTCTTCCGGCTTCGCCAGGCTGGCATCGGCCTCATCTACACTAATGTCGTCTTCCACGCCGCCGATCGTTCCAAGCTCGCCTTCGACGGATACACCCATCGCATGCGCAGTTTTCACGACCTCTTTCGTCAGACGAATATTTTCTTCAAAGGAATAATGGGAGCCGTCGAACATGACGGAGCTGAAGCCTGCGCGGATACATTTCATCGCGACTTCGAAGCTGCTGCCGTGGTCGAGATGCAAGGCGATCGGAAGGCCGGATTTCTTAGCGGCCGCTTCCGCGATCGCTACCGTAAACTCGATGCCCATATATTTCAGCGCGCCTTCGGATACGCCGAAAATAAACGGCGATTTTAATTCTTCCGCCGCTTCCGTAATGGCTTGGGCAAACTCCAGGTTATTCATATTAAACTGACCTACGGCGAACTTGTTCGCTTTTGCTTTAGGCAAAAATTCGTTCATCGAAACGAGTGGCATGGTGGTTCTCTCCTCCTATGTCGTTAATGACCGTGCCAGAGTGCTTGTACTGTACTCTTTTGTCATACTGGCCCATTATACCATAGATCACGACAAACGTTAATAATCTATCGCACACCCTGCCAAAGACGTAAAACCTCGGGAAACGCCCAGAAAAAAGAGGACCCTCGTCAGGATCCTACGGCGTAAGAGTTATTGTTAGGAGTTCGCAACTGCTGGTTGACGGCTTGGCGCAGCTCGTCGATGTCGAACGGCTTCGTGAAGTGCATGATCGCGCCCAGATCGGTCGCTTCCTTGATCATGTCCAGCTCGCCGTACGCCGTCATCATGATGACCTTGATCGACGCATCGATGCTTTTAATGTGCTTGAGGATATCGAGACCGTCCATGCCCGGTATCTTCATATCGAGCAAAACCAGATCGGGCGATACGTTTCTTACAATCTCGAGTGCGAGTTTTCCATTGGAAGCCTGATAGGTTTCGTAACCTTCGCTGCTGAAAACCTCCATCAACAGGATGCGGATGCCGTTTTGATCGTCAACTATGAGCAGCTTCTTTTTCATCGAGGTATCCTCCTATTCCGTTTCCCTGAGGTTGAGAATTCCGTTCTGCTATGCCCGCAATTACAGTATTCGCTGCCGTCCCCGCGATTCCTGCCGTATCTCCAAAAAAAGTTGAAAACTTTTACAAATTAAGCAGACATGCACAAACCCATTTGCTTATCGGGATGCAAAAAGCAGGAGGCGCGTCCGGTTCATACCGGATACGGCTCCTGCTCCAAGGGCTGCGCGGCTGCGGTTCGGCAACCGGGCTCGCACAGCGATTTATTTGGAATGATTGTATGCCGCTTGTACGAAATGCTTGAACAGCGGCTGCGGACGGTTCGGTCTCGAGGTGAATTCCGGGTGGAACTGCACGGCCAGGAACCACGGATGGTCCGGGCATTCGATAATCTCGACCAAACGGCCGTCCGGGCTTGTGCCGGAAATCTGCAAGCCGGCCGCTTCGATGCGGTCGCGGTATTCGTTGTTGAACTCGTACCGGTGGCGATGGCGCTCGTAAACGAGCTCGTCGTCGTAGCAGCGCATCGCGAGCGATCCTTCCTTGAGCTTGCAAGGATACAGGCCAAGGCGCATCGTTCCGCCGAGGTCTTCGATATCCTTCTGCTCCGGAAGCAGATCGATGACCGGATAAGGCGTCGTCGGATGGATCTCCGAGCTGTTCGCGCCTTCGAGTCCCACCACCGAGCGGGCGTATTCGACAACAGCCACCTGCATGCCGAGGCAAATGCCGAAGAACGGGATTCTATTCTCGCGCGCATAACGGATCGCCGTCACCTTGCCTTCGATGCCGCGGTCGCCGAAGCCGCCCGGCACCAGAATGCCCTGAACGCCGGAGAGCAGCTCGTCCACGTTATCGCCGGATACTTCCTCTGCGTTGACCCAACGGATTTTGACTTCGGTATTGCAGTCGATTCCGGCGTGTCCAAGCGCTTCGACAATGCTGAGATAAGCGTCGTGCAGGGCGACGTATTTGCCGACAATCGCAATTTCGGTCGTCGTCTTAAGCGACTTCACCCGGTGCACCAGGTTTTCCCACTCCGTCATGTCCGGCTCGTTCGTGGACAGCTTCAGGTGGTTGACGACGATGTCGTCAAGTCCCTGCTCGCGGAGCATCATCGGAACCTCGTAAAGCGTTTCGGCGTCGCGCGCTTCGATCACCGCGCCCGGATCGACGTCGCAGAATTGCGCCAGCTTGCGCTTCATGTCTTCGGCCAGCGGGTGCTCCGTCCGGCAAACGATGACATGCGGCTGGATGCCGATGCTGCGCAGCTCCTTGACGCTGTGCTGGGTCGGCTTCGTTTTCACTTCGCCGGCCGCTTTCAAATAAGGAATGAGCGTGACGTGAATATACATGACGTTTTCACGGCCGATGTCGCTCTTGATCTGACGAATCGCTTCAAGGAAAGGCAAACTCTCGATATCGCCCACGGTTCCGCCGATTTCGGTAATGACGACGTCCGAATGCGCTTCGCGTCCGGCGCGGAATACCCGCTCCTTGATTTCGTTCGTAATGTGCGGAATGACTTGAACGGTCCCGCCCAAATATTCGCCGCGGCGCTCTTTGGCAATGACGGAGGAGTACACTTTCCCCGTTGTGACATTGCTGTTTTTCGACAGGTTGATGTCGATAAAACGTTCGTAGTGTCCGAGGTCAAGATCCGTTTCCGCGCCGTCGTCGGTGACGAACACTTCCCCATGCTGGTAAGGGCTCATCGTTCCCGGGTCCACGTTAATGTAAGGATCGAACTTCTGGATCGTGACCTTCAGTCCGCGGTTTTTGAGCAGTCTTCCCAGCGATGCGGCCGTGATGCCTTTGCCTAAGGAGGAAACGACGCCCCCGGTCACGAAAATGTACTTTGTCATCTGTAATACCTCCCAAAAGTTTTGCATCCCGATCCAGGATAAACGGCTCCGGTGTCTCTATCTTAAAAGGATAAGCACGTTTATCAAGGTTGATACGAAGTGATAAGTTACGAAAACTTATAAAATTTTTCCAACAAAAAAAAGAAAAAGCCCCCCGTAAAATACGGGGCACTTTTTATCAAAAATCATCAAGGTTCGTAACGTTCCATCTAAAGCCCAGAAAATAGTTTACTCTGAACGATCCCGGCTGTCAAGGACAAGCCTGTTTTATTTCTTGTCGTCCTCGTCGTCCGCGCTGTCGTCGTCATCGCCCAAATCTTCCAGTTCGTCTCCGGACTCTTCCTCATCCAACACTTCGTCCAGTTCCTCGTCTTCGAGCTCTTCGTCTTCGAAAAACTCGGTTTCTTCCTCGACTTCTTCTTCCGCGTCAAAATCGTCGTCGCGAGGCGCATCGAACGAATCGTATTCTTCTTCTTCGATAAATACGTCTTCTTCCTCGGCGTACAGATCCTCGTCGTCCAGATCGTCGTCCTCGTCGTTGATGATGCGCGGACGCTTGCCGCTGCCCACCGAATCCTCGGACTTCTCGACAGGATACCAGCGTTTCAATCCCCACAGATTGGTGCCGACGCACGCAAAGCGGCCGTCGATATTAATCTCCGTATATAATTGCGCAATGACCTGCATGACTTCGTCATCGGACAGACCTTTGATTTTGGCAATCTCCGCCATCAAATCCCGATAGTAATACGGCGTATTGGCCGCTTTCAGAAGCTCAAAGGCGAGGTCAACCATAGGCATTTCCTTGGCTTGCTCTGCGCCGATTTTAAGCAGTAAGTTTTGAGCACTCATTTCGGGGCACATCCCTTCCAACGTCTTTAACTACCACTAAACTATCCACTATCACCAATAAGTAAACCTTATTTTATGTAAAAAAGCAACTGGCCGCACGGCATTTCCCCGAAATGGAAACAAGGACCGCACCGGCAGCTCCTTCGCGCTTGGCGCCGTCCGCTGCAGGCGTGATCCTTGTTCCGACTGTACCCGCAAAAGACAAGGAACCGACGCCCGCTGTCTTTTGCCCCTGCTGAATGAAAGACGGAGGAGTGCCAGACCCTCCCCTAATTATGGTATGTGCCCGCTTTCGCTTTGACACGGTCACGCACCTAATTATTTTGAATAAGGCTATGCGCTCATACGGAAGCTTTCGGTCCCTCATACGATACAAAAAGGAATTTCCGAGCCTGTGGGAGGGAACGACATGAATCCGTCGACGTTCGTGTCATGGCTTCACGAAGCCATGGAAGGCTCCGAGGATACCGACAAGCGGCATATTATCCGTTTTTTGAACGACCGGGATTACGCCGCTTTCGCCCGGCAAATCGGCCGGCAGCGGAAATCGCTGCCCCGGCTGCACCAGATTCAGCCGCTCCGTCTCATCCGCGCCATCTCCTGCACGCTTCGGACCGGCAGCGAAGCGGTTTCAGCCCCTTTTATCCGTTCGATCGAGCCGGACACGCGCATCAAGCTGCATGCCCTGGGTCATGCTTCGTCCGCTCTGCCGTCCGGCGAGGAAAAAAAATCACCCGTCAAGGCCGTCATCCCTTGGGGGATCCGCCATATTCGCGCTCCGCAAGCCTGGAGCAAATCGCGCGGGGAACGGGTCCGCATCGGCGTCATCGATACGGGCGCGGATTATACGCACCCCGACCTTCGCCATTGTTTGTCGCGGGGTATCAATATTTTGAACCGTCAGCTGCCCCCGATTGACGACAACGGCCACGGCACGCATATCGCGGGAACGATCGCGGCGTATACCAGGCACCGGGGCATTATCGGCGTGGCGCCGCAGGCCATTCTTCATCCGGTGAAGGCTTTCGATCAGCACGGCGGCGCGTTCGTCTCCGATATTATCGGAGGCATTGACTGGTGCGTCTCCAGCGGCGTCGATATCATCAATATGAGCTTCGGCATGAAAACGTACAGCAAAGCGCTGGAGGCGGCCGTGCTCAGCGCCTACCGGAGCGGCATCATCGTCGTAGCCTCCTCGGGGAACGAAGGCAATCAGGCCGAGGTCGACTATCCCGCCCGGCTGCGGCAAGTGATCGCCGTCGGTGCGACGACCCGCAAAGGCCGGATCGCCCCCTTCAGCAATATCGGGAAACAGATCAATATTTACGCGCCCGGGGAAAAGGTATACTCCACTTGGCTGCGGGGCAAATATCACGAGCTCAGCGGCACGTCCATGGCAACCTCCCACGTCACGGGGGTTATCGCGCTGATGCTTGCGAGAAAGCCCGGACTCAAGCCGCTGCGCATTAAAAATCTGCTGCGCAAGCATGCCCGCTACATCATAAAGTCCCGCAAAACGATGACCGGCGCCAAGGAAATCCACGCCTTTCGAAGCGTATCCGCCGTATCCAAATAACTGTTCAATCCGACACGGGCACGGCGGTCAGGCATATGCTGCAGCTCTCGGGCGTTTGTCCCATCACCGACAGCTCATAGCTCCAACGGACGGCAAGCGGCGCACCCGGTCCATCCGCGGCAACGTCCAGCGTTCGGGTGAACGTCTCGAGTTCAAGCCGCCCTTGAGAGGTTTGAAGATAGCCGTAATGCCGCCGGCCCGGAACGAACGTCTGCTCGAAGGAGACGTCTCCGTGCCGGACAATCCGCACTTCCCCCTGCTCCACCCGGACGGTCGTTACCGTACGGCCCATCTCCGCTTCCGGAGGCTCCGCATACCGAAGGTACGCGTGCCGTCCCTTCGAGAACCATTCGCCTGTCATCTGCCGCACGATCCGCTCCCCGCCGCTATCGCTTTCCAGCATAATGCGTACGGCCCGCTTCCCGGCGCCGGATTGCTGCTTTTCCGTCATCTTGCGTTCTCTCCCGTCCTGCTGTGATTCTCCTATTGTACAAAAAAAAGAAGTCCGCGGACAGGGCTTCTTCCGCTCCCGGACAAGCCCGGACTCGACGGGAGGCGGCGGTTTGCAAGACTGCTTATTCTTGTTAAGATGGGGTAGGAATAACAGGTTTCCCATATATGGAAACCAAATGAAGTCTTCATACGTCTGTTATAGTAAGCTTCGGCAGCTGTGAGAGAGCGCCTGCCAATCCATCCCGAGGAGATCGCTTATTCACATGGATTCCAACGAAAGCAACCGCAATCGAAAATTGTCGAGAAGATCATTTCTCAAAGCATTGTCGTTAACCGCTGCCGGACTCGTTGCCCTGCCCGGGGCCGCCTACGGATATGCCCGTTACACCGAGCCGAAATGGTTGGAAGTCATGGAATATACGCTGTCCTTCGCAAGGCTGCCCCAACAGATGGACGGAATAAAAATAGTGCAATTCAGCGACTTGCACCTCGGCTTTAATTTTGATACGAAGGACTTGTCGGAACTGGTCGGACTCATCCATCGAATCCAACCGGATATCGTCTGCTTTACCGGGGATCTGGTGGACGATGCCGTCGGTCCCGACGGCGACGCCTATACCCGCGTACTCTCGGAGCTTAGACCTCCATTGGGAAAATATGCGGTGCTGGGCAATCACGATTATAAAGACGCCCGGCAAGTCGGAGCTTTATTGAAAAACGCCGCGTTCGAGCTCCTGACCAATAAGATGGTCCGGATTCAACACCAGGGGAGCAGCTTCGTCATGGCGGGCGTAGACGATCAATGGAAAGGAAACCCCGATATCGACAAGGCGCTGGCCCGCGTTCAACCGGAGGACTTCGTCCTTTTGCTGTCGCATTGCCCCGATTTTGCCGATATCGCCGTACAGCATCCGGTTGACTTTCAACTGTCGGGACACAGCCACGGCGGTCAAGTGCGACTGCCGTTCTACGGGCATGTCGTTACGCCGAAATTCGGAAAGAAATATGTCCTCGGGCATTACGTACTGGGCGGCGGCAAGCTGCAATTGTACGTCAACCGGGGAATCGGCGTTTCGACGCACCCCGTCCGCTTTCTATGCCGTCCGGAGCTGACGGTATTCACTTTGCGAAAAGGTTGAGACGGCGCAGCAAAGCCCCAAGCCCCAAAACCGCCACAGCCCCGAACAGCTCGAGCTTCATATCGTGCTGCGCGTCCCACGGATCGCCTTGCGCTCCGAGAAACATGGTGCCCATCTCCGGGGCAACCAGCCCGGCGACCCACATCTCGATCAATTCGTAAAAAGCGCCGGTGGCCAGCACGACGGCGACGGCAAGCGCATCCGCCGCAAACCCTCTCAAGCCTGCAAGCCTCATGAGCGCCTCCCGGATCGGTCCGGCGAGCAGCACACCGTAAGCCAAATGCACCAGCCGGTCGTACGGCAGACGCCCCCCGCCGAACAGCAGCTGCAGCAGCGGATCGATCGGCGTCGCGCCGTAGGAGCCATGCGCCCCGTACGTATGAAGCGCCAAAAACAAAGCAAGCCCTACATATGAACCGTGGCTGAGCGAAAATAACCGGTAGGTTCCGATCAGCACCCCCACGCACAGAAAGATCAGCAAATTTTCCAGCAGCCAGTCGAACCGGTTTACCGGCGCTATCGCCATCCATGCCCAGAACACCCCATACGCCAGCAGGACCAAAACCGGAAACGCAGGTCTTCTGGTTGTTGCCAGTGATTTTGCCATATTCAAACGCAGGACCCCCTCTCTTTATGGCTCTATTGTAGAGTGCCTCTCACAGAGGGATAAGTACTAACTTCGCGTAGTACCGGGCGGGCGGCCAACGCAAAGAGCCGCCACGTCCCTATGAGAGGGAACATGGCGGCGGGTATTCCGCGCTATATGCTTATTTCACCAAGCCGAGCAGCATTTCGCGAATCAGCTTGCTGGCGACAATCTGGGTCTGCTCCGTCGGGTCGTAGGCCGGGGCCACTTCGACGAGATCGGCGCCGACGAAATTCAATTCGGAAGCGGCCATCGCATGAATCGCTGCAAGCAATTCCTTGGACGTGATGCCGCCCGCCTCGGCGGTACCGGTGCCCGGAGCGCACATCGGATCGAGCACGTCGATGTCGATCGTCAAATAAACCGGGCGTCCGGCCAGCTCCGGCAGCACCTTCTTGAGCGGCTCCAGCACTTCGAACGGGTAGAAGTTGATGTTCTCGCGTCCGAACTTGAACTCCTCGCGGGAGCCGGAACGGATGCCGAATTGGTACACGTTCTTGCCGCCCATGAGCAGCGCCGCTTTGCGGACCGGCGTCGAGTGGGACAGCGGCTCGCCTTCGTACTGCTCGCGCAGATCGGCATGCGCGTCGATGTGGATCAATGCCAGATCCGGGTATTTCTTGTATACCTCCTGGATAACCGGCCACGATACGAGATGCTCGCCGCCAAGACCCAATGGGAACTTGCCGTCGGCCAGCAGGCCACGCACGTATTCGCCGATGATGTCGAGGCTGCGGCCCGGGTTGCCGAACGGCAGCAGCAGATCGCCTGCGTCGAAATAGGTGATGTCTTCCAGGCTTTTATCCAAGTACGGGCTGTATTCCTCCAGACCGATCGACACCTCGCGGATGCGCGAAGGGCCGAACCGCGAGCCGGGACGGAAGCTGACGGTATAATCCATCGGCATGCCGTAAATGACGGCGCGGGACGCCGCATAGTCGTCCGAGCTCAGAATGAACACATTGCCGGAATATTTTTGATCGAGTTTCATCTGTCGTTGGTCTCCTCCGCTTACTTCGTCAAATCTTCCACGAATTTCGGCAGTACGAAAGCCGCCTTATGCAGACGCGGCGAGTAGTACTTCGTGTCGATCTCCGGAATTTTCGTTTCGTCGACGGCGAGCGGATCGTGCTTTTTGCTGCCCATGGTGAAGGTCCAGAGGCCGCTCGGATACGTCGGAATGTTCGCGCAGTAGACGCGGACGATCGGGAAAATTTGCTTCACGTCACGGTTGACGTTTTGGATCAGGTCCGCTTTGAACCACGGGTTGTCCGTTTGGGCCACGAAAATGCCGTCTTCCTTCAGCGCGTCGTAGATGCCTTTATAGAAGCCCTGCGTGAACAGGTTCACCGCCGGACCGACCGGTTCGGTGGAATCGACCATGATCACGTCGTACGTGTTCTTATGATCGTGGATATGCATGTAGCCGTCGTTCACGAGCACTTCCACGCGCGGGTTGTCCAGTTCGCCTGCGATGGTCGGCAAGTACTTTTTGGAGTATTCGATGACTTTGCCGTCGATGTCGACCAGCACCGCTTTTTCCACTTCCGGGTGCTTCATGACTTCGCGGATCACGCCGCCGTCGCCGCCGCCGACCACGAGCACGTGCTTCGGATTCGGGTGCGTATACAGCGCCGGATGCGCCACCATCTCATGATAGACGAACTCGTCCTTTACGGTCGTCATGACCATACCGTCGAGCACGAGCATCGTGCCCCATTCTTCCGTCTCGATCATCGCGAGATCCTGGAAGTCGGTTTTTTCGGTGACGTACGTTTTGCTGATTTTTGCCGTAATGCCGAAGTTATCGGTCTGTTTCTCCGTGTACCACAATTCCATATGTAATTCCACCTTTCGTTCGGTTCGTTAGGGCCGGCCGCACAAGGGCCGGAAGACGGGCGGACATCTGCTTTTTTCCAAGGATTCAGCTTGTCTCTGGCATGTCAAATTGTATTATAGAGTATCTCCCCGAAATTGCAAATACAAAGAGGGTCGTTCCGTCCGTTTTTCAAAAAAAATTAACGTTTCCGTCTGTCCCGCGTGAATAGGCGATGCTATGTTTTTCCATACTGGGAATAGAGAGAGAAAGGATCGGCGGAAGGAGCTGACGGAACGTGTCGGACATGCCCAAAAAACAGCCTGCGCCGGAAGACGGGGGAGCGCTCCGCTTCGCCCGGCGGCTCAAAGCGTGGCTGTCGTTTTCGTTGACGTGCCTGCTGCTTGGCGCCGGGATTATGATCGTGCTGCTGCTGTTCATGCGCTCGCAGGCGCTTCCCGTGTCCAAGACGGAGGCGGCGTCGGAGATGTACGACGTGCACGGCGAGCTGATCGAAGCGTACGGCGCGGTGAAAAACCGGCAGAGCGTATCGCTGCGGGACATTTCCCCGAAGCTGCTCGAAGCGACGCTGGCGGTGGAGGACCGCACGTTCTACCAGCACTACGGGTTCGATCCGAAGGGGATCGTCCGGGCGGCCTGGGTCAACCTGCAGCATATGTCCAAAGTGCAGGGGGCCGGCACGATCACGCAGCAGCTCGCGCGCAACCTGTATTTGTCGCACGAGCGGACGTGGAGCCGCAAAATCAAGGAAACGTATTACGCCGTGCAGATGGAATTGCAAATGAGTAAGGACCAGATTCTGGAGCAGTATTTGAATCAAATTTATTACGGGCATTCGACGTACGGCATCGGGGCGGCGGCGAAGCTCTTCTTCGGGAAAGAGGCCCGGGACCTGACGCTGGCCGAAAGCGCGCTGCTCGCCGGCATCCCGAAAGGACCGCGTTATTATTCGCCTTATTACGATATGGACAATGCGCTCGATCGGCAAAAGACGGTGCTGCAGACCATGGTGGAAGCCGGCTACATCTCGCAAAGCGAGGCAGACCAGGCAGCGAGGGAAAAGCTGCACATTTTGCCGCTGGAGGAGCACAAAAAAGCGGTAACGGCCCCCTACTTTCGCGATTATGTACGGGGCGCGGCGGCCGATCTGCTCGGCCTCGAAGACAAGGAATTCGTCGAAAGCGGCCTGCGGATTTATACGACGCTGGACTTAAAAGCGCAGGCCGTCGCCGAGGAGGTCGTGGCGAAGGAGCTGGAAAAATATCCGGAGCTGCAGGCGGCGCTCGTCGCCATCGATCCGCGTAACGGTTACGTCAAAGCGATGGTCGGCGGACGCAATTACGCCCAGAACCAGTACAACCGCGCGCTGTCCAGCACGCGGCAGCCGGGATCGTCGTTCAAGCCGATCGTGTATTTGACGGCGCTGAAGGAAAAGGGCTTCACTCCGCTCACCCGCTACAAAAGCGAGCCGACGACGTTCACCTACGATCAGGGGCGGCAAACCTATACGCCGAACAACTTCGGCAACGCCTATTTCGACTGGATCGATATGCGGACGGCCATCGCCAAGTCGGACAACATCTACGCCGTGCATACGGTGCTGGAAACCGGGCCGGACCGCGTCATTGAAATGGCCCGCCGGATGGGCATCACGAGCCCGATGAAGCCGCTGCCTTCGCTCGCGCTGGGCACGTACCCCGTCAGCCCTTACGAGATGGCTTCGGCCTTCGGCATCCTCGCCAATCAGGGCGTGCGGGTCGAGCCGACAGCCATCGTGCGCATCGAGGACCGCCGCGGACGGGTGCTGTACGAGGCGAACCCGAAGCAGGAAACGGTCATCGAGCCGGCGTACACCTACGTGCTGACGCAGCTGATGGAAAGCGTCTTCGACCAAGGCGGCACGGGCAGCCGCGTGTCCAGCGTGATCAAGCGTCCCGTAGCGGGCAAAACCGGCACGACGGACACGGACGCCTGGCTCGTCGGTTACACGCCCGAGCTGTCGACCGCCGTATGGGTCGGCTATGACAAAGGGCGCGGCATCGGCAACGTCGAATCGCACCTGGCCGCTCCGCTCTTCGCGGAGTTTACGGAGCGGACGCTGGAATCGGTACCCCCGAAGCTGTTCCCGGTACCGGACGGCGTCGTGAGCGTCTATATCGACCCGGCGACCGGCAAGCTGGCGAACGACGACTGCCCGGGCTCGCGGCTGGAAACGTTCATTCAAGGGACGGAGCCGGCGGAATACTGCACGCAGCAGCCCGGGAAGAACGACGCGGGCAAAGCCGGCAAAGGAAAGCAGAACCGCTCCTGGTGGGAAGATCTGAAGCGCTGGTGGAGCAGCTAAGCAGGGGATGAAAAGGAAGCCACGGGGAGAAAAGCGCATTGATAGCGGAAACACAAAAAGGCAGACCTATGGTCTGCCTTTTTGCTGTCCTAGTATATGATGCATATACTAGCCATTAGTATACATCGTTAAGGCTAACGGTACAAGACCGTCACATAATGTACAAAAAATGTACAAAAATTTAATCGGCCAGCGCTTCATGCAGCGCAGCCTCGGAACGCTGCCACATGTCCGGGTCATTGTCGACCAGCAATTGCTTTAGCGCCGCCTTTTGCTCCGGCCCGAGATTATCCAGCATAATGCGGCGTTTGAGCGCATAATCCATCCGGTTCACATGGTCGGCGAGCAGCTTCCAGCCCTTGCGCGCTTCGGTATCGATCCGCATCTCGCAGGAGGTAACGCCGGCATAATATTTGCCTTCTTCTTTAAAATCGACCGCAACCCATACGATCCAGCACGGACGGCCGTTGGGCACTTCCTCCGCGTTGACGGTAAACTTGATGCCTTTCTCCACCTTGCTCTTCGCGTGCAGCGCGCCCAGATCGAGATACGCCTCCGTTCCGTCGATAATGACGCTGGAGAGCTGGCTCAAATCGATGGAGCCCTGCCCGAAGCCGCGGTGCTTCGTCTCCTTGGCGTTGACGATGTTCAAGGTCGGCAGCTTCTTCTTCGTTTCCCCCGCCTGCGCGTTTTGTTCATTTATATCCATCCGGCACCACCTATTTCACGTGATAACAAGCTGTTTCAACAAACTCCCGATCCGCTGCAGCCAAGCGGCAGCCTGAAACTGCGGATATCAAAATTGTACTAAAAAGCGGCTCCCCGGGCAAGTTCGGCGCATGCGGAAAGCCGCCGATTCTTTTTCGGAACGGTAGAAATAATCCTCGTCCCCCCCACATATACATGCTGTAGATGCTTGTCAACGGGGTGAATATTGGATGAAAATACGACTCGGCTACCGAACCGCAACATGGGGCTCGATCTTTGCTCTTACCTTCACGGCCACGCTGCTGACGAACGTCCTGCCGGAATCCGGTCCGCAGCCGGCAACATCGGCCGCAGGGTGGATGCTGCCTGCAGATGCCGCCATTCCTTCCGTTTTTCCTGTAGACGAACCGGCGAACCCGCTGACGATGCTCAAGCCCGTCCCCTCGACGACGGGGCGCGCCGTCGTCGCCGCGCCCCGCTGGCCTGCCGCCAAAGGACAAGCGGACGGCTCGTCTACGGGGATCTTCCTGCCTTCCGGCGGGGCGCGCCCGGCCAGCGCGCGTCTGAACGAACCGGCCGCGCCTCCGCCCGCGCCGCCCAGCCTGCCGGCACGCCCGGCGGAGAAGCCGGCTCCGAAGCCGCTTAGCGAGCGAATCGTGGAATATCATCTGAGCGCGGAGCTGGACGCGCAGGGCAAATCGATTCGCGGCACGTCGGCGCTCACCTGGAAAAACCCTGGAAGCGTGCCCGTTCAGGAATTGTATTTTCATTTATATCCGAACGCCTTCGAATCGAAGAAAACGACCTTCATGAAGGAGTCCGGCGGGAAGCTGCGGCAGGACGCGAGCAAGGATGGCAGCTTCGGAGGCATGACCGTCAGCTCGATCAAGACGCTCGACGGCAACGAAATCGAGCTCGGCGACCGGATTGAATACGTCCAGCCGGACGACGGAAACAAGGATGACCGAACGCTGATCAAGGTGCCGCTGCCCAAAGCGGTCGGACCCGGCGAGCGGGTAACGCTTCGCACCGATTTTTCGGTCAAGCTGCCGCAGGTGTTCGCCCGGATGGGGTATGCCGGAGATTTTGTCATGGCCGGCCAATGGTTTCCAAAGGTTGCCGTCTATGAGCCCAAAGGGGTCCGCGGGCGGGCGGACGAAGGCTGGAACCTGCACCAGTATCACGGCAACTCGGAATTTTATTCGGACTTCGGCATCTTCGACGTCAAGCTGAAGGTTCCCTCCACTTATACCGTAGCGGCCACCGGCTTTCCCACCAAACCGGTCGCCGACGACGGCAAAACCAGAACCTACACCTTCTACGCCGACGACGTGCATGATTTCGCCTGGTCGGCCTCGCCGCATTTCGTTTATTTCGAAGAGCCTTACGCGACTCCCCATCTGCCGGGCGTCCGCATCAAGCTGTATCTCGATCCGAAGCACGAGCCTCTCAAGGCCCGCTACATGACCGCCGCCAAAAAAGCGCTGGCCCGCTATTCCCAGTGGTACGGCAGCTACCCGTACTCGACCTTGTCGATCGTCGTGCCGCCAGCTGAGGGCAACGGCGCCGGAGGCATGGAATATCCGACGCTCATTACCGCCTGGGGCGCTAATGAAGAGAATCCTACGCTGGAGCTTGAACGGGTCGTCGTGCATGAGATCGGCCATCAGTTCTGGTACGGCATGGTGGCCAGCAACGAATTCGAGGAAGCCTGGCTCGACGAAGGCTTCACCTCGTATGCCGAGGACCGGATCATGGAGGCGGAATACGGCGTTCGCCCGAACCTGCTCGTCGAATCGAGCTACATTACGAATCCGGCGGCGCTCAAGCTGAACTCGTGGAGCTACGGCGGACACAATCAATACGCCGAGAACGTCTATACCCGCGCCAAGCTCGTGCTCAAGGCGATGGAACGACAGGCCGGAGTGGAGACGATGGATAAAATCATGCGCACCTATTTCCAGCGCTGGAAGTTCAAGCATCCGGGCACGGCCGATTTTCAAAGGACGGTCGAGGACGTGACGAAAACAAGCTGGCAGGATTTTTTCAATCAATACATCTATAACGGCATGATGGTCGACTATGCGGTAACCGGAATCAAGGTCCGGAGAGCGGCCGAAAACGGGCAGCCCGTCTATGAGAACAGCGTGCAGCTGCGCAAGCTGGGCGGGACCTACCACAATGTGCCGATCCGCTTTCGCTTCGCCGACGGCTCGGAGCTTGAGAAGACGTGGGACGGCGTCGACAGCGAAGTGATCATGAAGCTGAATCACGCCTCGCCGCTCGCTTGGGTATCGCTTGATCCGCAGCATTCGATCGTTCTGGAAAACAAGCGGATCAACAGCTTTATGAAAACGGAGGTCGATACCAAGCTGTCCATTCGATGGAACATGGGGATCGTCAAATTTTTGGAGACCTTGTTCGGCTGGGTCGTCTGGTGAGGTGAAGAACATGTGGAATCGGATCAAAAAGGGCTGGGCAATCGCCTGGCATCAGCCGTTCGCCGTCTTCGCGCTATTCTTCTACAATCTGCTCTGGGGCGTCGTCTTGTATAAGCTCGTTCAGTCGGTCGTGCTCCCCCTCCTTCACCGGTATCCCGGCGGAGCGCTTTCCGGCGAGTCGGTACGGCTGTTTTGGGTGGAGGGCCAGTTTCAGCTGATGAAAACCGACCTGCTCGTACCGTACCTATGGACGGGGCTCGGGCTGCTCGGGCTCCGGATGCTGCTGCATCCCGCGCTGAACGCTGGGGTCTTCTACTCCCTTCGGCACCGGGAGCTGAATGCAGGCTACCGGTTTGTGGCCGGCGCCCGCAAGCTGTTCTTCCCGTTCCTCGGGCTGTATGCGCTCCAGCTCGTCCTGTCGCTTGGCCCGCTTTACTGGCTTGCGCCTCACGCCGCGAAGCAATTCGCCGTACAGGCCTCCTACGCTTCGCTGGGGCAAGCGCTGCTGCCCGCCTTGGCCTTGTACGCCGTCTACCTGTTTCTGCTGCAGCTGCTGTTTCTGTTCCTGCAGATCGGCAAAACCGACGGAAGGTCCACGCTGTACACGCTGCTGTTCGCCTTCCGGCATCTGCCGGCCATCGCGCTGGCGGCGCTGGCCGTCGCCGCTCTGTCGCTTGTGCTGTCCGCCGCCGTGGTCGTGTCGTCTTTCTGGTGGGCGGGTTTCGCAGCGCTCGTTCTCATGCAGGCGTACCGGCTGGTGCAGATGTTCTTCAAGGTATGGGCGATCGGCACGCAGTATGCGCTTTGGGCGGAAAAGGCCTAACCCGGAGCTTCACTTCAACGTAAAAATAATGCCAAAATACGAGAACGCCGTCTTCCGGAACTGCCGGGAGATGACGTTCTTTTTGGCTTCTAAACAAAAAGTTTCATAAATAAACATTGATTTTGTGACAATTATGTGACAAAGGGAGGAAAACGTCATGTTTGCTCGAATATATGTACTCGGATTAAAAAAAGAAAATTTTGCCGAATTTCTGTTCGCAGAAAACGGGGGATCCATTTTTGGGTGAATTGATCTCGCAGTAGAGTGATCATAGGGTACCTTCAACCGAACCCTCAAGCTAACCTCGTAGGCACCGGAAGGGGAAACTTCTTTGAAAAAGCTTGTAGGTTTTGCATTTTCTTTGACCCTGTTTTGCAGCATTTCGGTCGGTAGCGTCTTTGCTGAAACCCCACTAAGCTCAGCGGTTAACGAGGCTATGGGTACGCCCTACAAGTACGCGGGCACCACGACCAAAGGCTTCGATTGCTCGGGCTATACTTCGTGGGTATTCGACAAATTCGGCGTCGATCTGCCGCATACGTCCAAAGGCCAAGCCGAGCTTGGTACCGAGGTGGCCAAAGACCAGCTTCGTCCCGGCGACCTGGTGTTCTTCAACACCGACGGTAAAGGGATCTCCCACGTAGGCGTATACGTAGGCGAAGGCAAGTTCTATCACTCCGCTACGGATCAAGGCGTCACCGTCACGAAACTCAGTGACTCCTACTACGCCAAGCGTTACGTCACGGCGCGGCGCGTCCTGTCGGACGAGCAGTACAAGCAAGTGATGACGGACAAGTAAATTTGCTATCTCAACGGAAGTTTCCCGTACCTTCGAAAGCCCTCAGCGTTTGTCTGCTCTGCGTTCGTTCCAACGAACAGCCGGCCGGACAAGCCTGCAGGGCTTTCTGTCTTTTAGCGGATGAAAGCGCTCCTCCCTTGGTACGGCAGTTGGGCCGGTGGTTCACGGAGCGACATCGCGGGTAAACAAGGGTGAGGTGATGGACATGGAAAATCCATTGGTGAAATGCAGCATTGCCAACTGCGAATATTGGGAGCAGGGCAATAACTGCAGTGCGGAGGTCATTATGATTGAAGTGAACAAGCATGCGGATAGGCCGCAGCCTCAGACGAAGGACGGCGCAGCCTACGATTCCCGCCATCAGGATTCGGCCTCGGGCATCACGGACACCTGTTGTCAGACGTTTGCGGAACGAAAACATTGAATGAACGCCAAAAAAACAGAGCTGCCTGACGTCATTCGACGGAGACAGCTCTGTTCGGGTCATACGCCTGCCGGCAGCCCGCTCCAGGTTGCCTACGATTACGGCAAATTAGAGAGTATAGCTGCGAGGCGCTTCCTCATAGGGCGTGGCATAATTCTGGTTCTTCAATTCCTCATAGAAAGCAGCCACCGCCGCATAGATGTACGGATGCACCCAAAGCAAGCCGATGCCGAACGGAATCATCCCGAGCAGAATCCACCCGATAAAGCTCAAGTAAAGCATGAACAGCCGGCTCTTGTGTCCCCTCATCATTTCCTTGCTTTGACGCAGGGCTTCGAGGGCCGGCATTCCCGGATTATCGCGCATAATGAAATACGCCAGCGAATAGCTCAGAGCCGCAATAATCCCCGGTACAAAAAGAAGCAGCGACCACAAAAAAATGAAGATGCTCGATACGATGTTTAAAACTAAGGCATTTCCGAACTGGTTGTTATTGAACCCGTCGAACAAATTGCTGACCGACGTCAATTCGCCGCGAACCGTGCCCAGGAAATAACCGTACAGGCCGAACGTCAAGGGTCCGGTAATCACAATAGCGCCGATCCATCCGATCAACGGAATGTTAACCAGCACGGAAAGAATCACCCCATAAATGAAAAAGCCAAGAACCGCGTTCACCCAGTTCCCTTGCAAGCTTTCCCTCGCCATCCGGCGAAGCTCTGAATTTGTCAGCATACCAAAACTTCCTCTCCCGTTAAAAAATATATACGCGCATACAACGGTTTTCCCGTCCATTCGGCATGTACTCTATGATATCTGGTAAAAGCAGGGCATTTCAATGTGATTTTCGACACAATTTGTCAAAATTTCTGGTAAATTAGACCTATTTCTTCTTCGCCTTGCCAGCGCCTTTCCCCCGGTTGCAGGCCTCCGTTCGCTATTTTCCGAAGAGGACCCAAAAGATTTCCGGATATCGTCCATGGCTCTGCAGAGGGGCCGTGCTTTATAATTTGGGACATGATCGTCCTTGGCGGGAAATTTTATTGAATCCGAAATGTAGAATCAGGGAGGAAGGAATACGGTGGTCGACCAAACAAGGGAATCATCCGCCACAGAGGGAAAGACTGCCGCCGGAGGCTTAGTGACCCTTCCTCGAACAGAACAGCGCATGATGCGCTCGCGGGCGGAAAATCGCGAGTATCGCATTTTCGTAGCCAAGCCGGACGTCGAGCCGCCTCCTTCGGGATACCCGGTCATCTATTTGCTCGATGCGAATTCCGTATTCGGTACGATGGCCGAGGCGATCCGATTGCAGTCGAGACGGCCGGAGAAGACCGGAGTCGCACCTGCCGTAATCGTCGGCATCGGCTACGATACGGAAGGGCCGTTTTCGAACGCCCGCTATTACGATTTCACGATGCCCGTACCCGCAGCGGAGCTGCCTCAAAGTCCGCGCGGAACGGCATGGCCGGAGCTGGGCGGAGCGGAGGCTTTCTTGAATTTCATCGAAGAGGACCTGAAGCCGGAGATCGAACGCGAGTTCAGCATCGACCGCGGCAGGCAAACGATTTTCGGCCATTCGCTTGGCGGCCTCTTCGCGCTGCATGCGCTTTTTACAAGGCCGGGGACGTTCCAGACGTACGTCGCAGGAAGTCCTTCCATTCATTGGGGCAAAAGCGCCCTGCTGGAAGAAGAAAGGCAGTTCGCCTCCCGCATGGAGAGCGAGCCCTGCAGTGTCGGTGTGCTGCTGGCGGTTGGGGAACACGAGAAACATCATCACAGCCATATGAACGACAATGCGAAGGAGCTGGCGGAACGGCTGTCTGCGCTGGCGAGCCGGGGAGTGCGCGTGAAGTTCCATGAGTTCGAGGGCGAGGGGCATGTCTCGGTGCTCCCGGTGCTGATCAGCCGCGCCCTGCGGTTCGCCTCGGAAGGCAGGTCGGGGGCTGGGCATCCGTAATCCTGTAATTTGTCGCTATGGGAGCCAGGAATAAGTGCCGGAAAAAAGAGCTGCGCAGACGCCCGACGGCAGCCTGCTGCAGCTCTTCAATCCGCGTCACCCGCGGATTTTCCCCATGTCTCTTAGCTCTCGATAACGATGCTGTTTAATTTAAGACTGACCGGGTTGGCGATGGTATCTCCGACCGGACATTTGCTCTCGATGAATCGGATAAATTCCTCCACCTTGTCCTTCGGCGAATCGGTTTTAATCCGAAACGTATAGCGGATTTCGGAGTAACCCGGACGAACGTCCGACCGGTTGAAAAAACCGTCGAGATCAAGATCGCCCTCCACCTCTACTTGGAAATCGTCGAGCTTGACTCCAAACTTGGGCGCATAGACTCTGGCTACGATCGATTGGCAAGCCCCTAACGAGGCCAAGAGCGCCTCTACCGGATTCATTCCGGTATCCGTTCCGCCCAAGCTTTTTGGCTCGTCGATGGTCAGCTCGAACTGTCTGGAACGGGCCTTTACTTTCACTCCGTCTTGCAAATGTGCTGTTGCTTTGAAGGTTTGAACCGCGGCCATGGAATACTCTCCTTTGATTATCGGGTGCGTTCCGCTTTCCCCTTAAAACCAACTTATTAACTAGGTATTGTGGGTATTATAGGATGATTTTGGCATTCTGTCAATGCTGCCCGTCAGCGATTGTCCCCGGAACGAGCGTGTTTTGGGATGCATCCCAGCGCCATGGGATCGAACGGCCCTGCAGATGTACGCCGCCGTACCATTCGTCGATTCCGTTTAAAGCAATCCAATCCTCTTCCCCGTCCAGTACTTTTCTGCCCGCTTCCGTCAATGCAACCGTACTCTGACGTAATGGCGACGCCGGGTCCTTATAGCCTGGAAATGCGCTCAAGCCTTCGAGCTTCAACAAGGAGTGCGGACCTTGCGATAGTTTAGCCAAGCGATGCCAATATTGAAGATCCCCCATGCCCAGCCCATGAAGCTGATTTCCTATATGTCCGAACAAATCCAGCGGCGAAGTCGTCCCGTCGCGAACCATCTCCAGCGTGGTTTGTTCTACAATGCCAAGTCCGTTCCGGGTCGAGGGAAACCGCGATAAATGAAGCCGAAAAGCGTCGCGCACATAGGGCAGCCCGGAGGTATCGCCCTCTTCAAGCAGTTGAACTAACTTGCCCGGGTCCGGAGCGCAGTAAGCCTCCCAGACGATTGTGCCCAATTCGAGCTGCTCCTTGCCGATCGCTTGCCAGGTGCCGGACAAGGTCGCCATTTGATTCACAGACAGCTGCCCCAATCCCCGAAAAAGCTCAATTCCCGGGAAGGCCCCGATGCACAGCAAGCTTAGCTTTGTTGCGCCTAACGACTGCTGCGCGAACCAATGAAGCAAACAGCACAGCATCGTCTGATCGAACAGATCATGCTCGAACCACAGCACAATTTCCTCGTATTTCCGAAAGTCTGCGCGAACCTTCTCCTGCTCTTCGCTTAGACGTACAAATTCCGCACTCGGAATTCCCATCGCCTGCTCCAAATAACGCGCCCGAACCGAACGATTGGTTTCCTCGGCAGAATCGATAAATACCGGTCCTTCGGGATATACCTCTCTCCAGACAAGAATGTCGCCTTGGACAACGCCCTGCCGCAGCTTCTCCGCGACGGTATCGCCATTGACAATGTGCAGCATTCGTTTCCCTCCTTCGTACAATTGATGAAACACGGAGACGAAATCGGCCACGGGAAGCTTTCCTTTCAGCTTCGCGCGGGCGTCGAAGAGCCGCTTTTTCAACACCGGAACAGGCGTACCCAAATAAGCGGAAATCTCTGGCAGAGAGTAGCCGTGAAAATAAAACAGTTGGACCGTGACGCGCAAGTTGGACGATAAAGCGGCTATGGAATCATGAAGGCATTGCTGCATTTCTTTTCTTTCGACAATCTCCGGTACGCTTGGCTGTCTCCCGATCGTTTGGGCCAATTGATCGAACGGCACCGTTGGATGCCGCTTCCTCCGCACAAGACGATGACATTGACGAATCACGATCGTTTTGAACCATCCGGGAAAAGCATCCGCTTCCTTGAGCTTGCGCAAATGGATAAAAGCTTCCGCAAACGCCTCCTGCACGGCATCCTCCGCCAAATGGGAATCACGCAGCCTCTCGTACGCAACCGCATAAGCCATCGCTTCGAAACGCCGGACGATCAGGTCAAAAGCTTCCCGGTTTCCCTGTTTTGCCCGTTCAATCCACTGCTGCATGGGAGTTTCGCCCCCTTTCATCACCACTCCAGGATAAGGTGCCGAAGGAGCGCACAAAGGTTACAAAAACTTAAGCCCTGCCTCCCGGAATTTCTTGAATGCGGCAATTGTGGAACGCTGTAATTTTCCACACTCCGTTTCGTTTGACCACCACGTTCGTATTGATGGATCCCCGGTCCATGGAGTCCTGCGCCGGATCAGCCAATTTCGCCTCCCCGATTCCATGGACAATCGCCACGTCCGGGGTGACAAACCGCGGCCGTAATTCGGCGGCAGCACTGGATTCCAAGGTTGACCCTTGGAGCGGACCGTTAAATAACCACTGATGGACCTCCGCGATCTGCTTCCTCCCTTTTAAATGCTGCCCCATAAACGTCACGTAATCCGCGTCCTCCGTGAAGCATTCGCCAAATGCGGCTCCGTCGCCCCGATTCCAGGCATCGCTTAACGCCGTAAATAATTCCTGCATCGCTTGTATATCTTTTTGGTGATTATCCATTTCCGGTTCCGTCCTCTCGATCATTGGATTTTTGGCTGCGCCTTCCGATTGTGATATACTGTTGACCAGATAAATACTTAATGTATAAATTTTCTTAATAAAATTTATATCTTAATCAATTAAGATATTTTCATCTTATACCGGAGGTCTCCTTATGTCAAGCGATCAACGCAATCATGCTGTCCCGCAGCTTACTCCCTTGCAGCAGGAACTGCTCCTCGAATTGCGCCAAAATAGCGCGCGGGCCGTCATGTTCCACCAGCTCATCTCCGAGAAGCTCGGACTGAACGCCACGGATCACAAGTGCCTCGACTTTCTGAACAGCGCCGGACCGGTAACCGCCGGGCGATTGGCCGAGTTAACCGGTTTGACCACGGGGGCGGTCACGAACGTCATCGACCGGCTGGAACAGGCGGGATATGTAGTGAGGGACAAGGACCCGAACGACCGCAGGCGCGTTGTCGTCAAGCCTACCGGCCGGGAATCCGAAACGATTCCCCCGCTATTCGACTCGGTCTTTCAGGCAACGCACAACATTTTATTGGGCTATAGCGAACAGGAGCTGCGCGTGATCCTCGATTTTATCAAACAGTGCAACGCGATGACTCTGGAAGAGATGAACAAGCTGAAGCAGGATTAATTAACTTTGGGAAAAAAGAAAAAGCCAGCCCATGCCGGTCTTATAAAACTTTCAAGCCGTCTTCTATATCTGAACCTCTGTCAAGAAAGTAGACACAATGGGTATGAGAGCTCAACATACGAAGGTTGCTGGCATATTTGGCAGCCACGCTTAAGGAACGGGTACGATAGCTCCTAGAGAACAGGCTGCCGCAAAATCAGCAGCCTGTTCCGTAATTATAATAGCGAGGTTACGAACTTCACCTCCGGAAAGCGGCTATCCGGTCCTTTCATTAAGTTTCCGCCTTGATTTTTCAAATACATATCGAAGAAATCCAGCATATAGGAATTGATAACGGAGTTCGCTCTTTCGGGCGCAATCTTTCCTGTCATGCCGAGCATTTTGAAAATCGGAGAAATGAACTGTACGTCGGCAAAATTCAAATGCTCCGTATTGTCGATATAGAGGACTTGTCCGCCTGCAGCAACCGTTTCGCGCATCCGTTCAAGCTCCAACTTTTTGTCTTCCGTTTCTTGATCCACCCACTCTCTTGTTACGCCCATACGTTTAAGCTCTGCATCCGTGTAGACCCGGTTATCCATCACCATTTTTAATCTTTCGAATCCGCTTTCCGAGTTCATGAACAAAAACGGCTTTCGCAGACCCTCTCTGTCACGCAGTCGATAAAGCCCTCCATCAATGTCGATTCCAACCGCGATTCGCGGATCGTAAGCAGCGTCATAGGCCGTCGCTCCGCCGATGGAATGACCGAACACCCCGACATGGCCGAGATCAATCCTCCCTTTTAGCTGGCTTGGAATGTGCCCCGATTGGATGAGCTCGAATTGGTCCAGCGCAAACGACACATCGACGGTTAACACTTTTCCCAACTTGTCGCGGTTTCCGATTTCCGTCCGGTAATCATGGTCGGGCGAGAATAAGTCGTTGGTTGTGCTGGTCGTGATTCGACCGTCCGGAAACTCGGTTGCAAATGTATTGTAGGCGTGGTCGATCACGGCCACGATATATCCGTGACTCGCGAGATTTTCGGCTTGCGACGTGTGAAGGAACCTGGAGGAACCGAAGCCGGGATTGCCAAGGATCAGCGGGTATGAAGTCTGTGCCGAAGAGACTTCGGCCCCCGAATAAGCATGACTGGATATGTACTTCAGGTGTTGAAAAGTAAACCCGGGAAGGCCATAGTTCGCCGCCATATAACGTAAAATCCGGGTATCGGGGATAAAGGGAGCGTACTTGCCGGTGCCAGCTTGAGCCGGATACCATACCTGAACCATCAATTCTCTCTTGCCTGTCGCGGTTTTGCCAAATGTCTCCTCCCGGCTTGGATCGACGAAATGAAAGACTTGCGTGCCTACCTTCAACTCGCCGACTGGCGCCGGAAGGTCGAATACAGGAAACACATAAAGGAAGCACGCCGTTGCGATTAGCCCAATCACGATAAAAAGGCGGCCCAGCACCTTACGGATTCGCGAGGCAGTCCGAACGGCTTCCTGCGTTAGGAAAACGTCTATAAGCGAAAGTATAAGCATCAGGATCGTAAATCCGTATAAAAATAAAAGCTGAACCCTGTATCCTTCGACAAGCAAATGTATCACTAAAAAAATGGAGCCGGCTCCGCTTGTCAGGAGCAAAGCTGACCTTCGGATACGTTGATTGAAAACGAACAGGATCGCCAACAAACAAGCGCTTGAAAAGAATAGCAGCATTTCAAAAAGCCTCACGCCAACTCCCCCTAAAAACTAATCCCATCGATGGATAGGATTAGTTTACAGGAGCAACTAGATTGATACCATTGATCTAGATGACATTGCCTTACACTCTTGTAAGGTTGCGCGACGATGGCGCGAAAAACGGCATGTGATGTGCTGGCTCCTGCCCTTCGGCCGGGGTTGTTTGTTTCACAATTGAGAAGACAGCTCGAGTCTTTGCGAAATATCATAGACGGACCCTCCTGGCTCGCTTAGAAAGTTTCCAGTTGGGCATGCTATCCTGCCGGACTGTGGTTGGCTCAAGGCCGCTTGCGGCTTCTCTTTTTGTAAGCTGTTGAACGAGAATGCCAAAGAGGGCCGCAACAGGTCACTTACTCATAACCTGTCACAGCCCTCCACCCCGCGTCGGACGCGGTCTTTCGGCTCTTACTCTTCTCCCGTCGCGATCGGATTCTCGCTATACGAAATCCAGTCGCTCCAGCTTCCGGGGTACAGCTTCACATTGTTCAGCCCCGCTTCGCTCAGCGCGATCACATTCGGGCAGGCCGTAACGCCGGAGCCGCAGTAGACGATGATCTCCTCCGCCTGACGGAGCCCGTCGAAACGCTCGGCCAGCGCAGCTTCGTTCTTCCAAGCGCCGGTCTCGTCCAAGGCGTCCTTCCAAAAATACGACTTCGCGCCGGGAATATGTCCGGCTATCCGGTCGATCGGCTCCTCAATGCCGAGGTAGCGCTTCGTTTCGCGGGAGTCGATCAAAGTCACACCGGGCTTACTCAGCCGTTCCTTGACCTGCTCGACGCTGACAGCCATGTCTTCACGCACGCGGGGCGTAAATACGGCCTCTCGCAGCAACGGCGGCTCGTCGGTGACGGGGTAGCCCGCTTCCTTCCACTTGCTGTAGCCTCCGTCCAAAAGATACACCTTGTCGTGGCCAAGGTAGGTGAGCAGCCACCACAAGCGCGAAGCCATCGCTCCGCCTTGATCGTCGTAAGCGACGACGGTGGAGCCGGCATGGATGCCCGCTTGCCCCAGCTTCGCCGCAAGCTCCTGCACGTCAGGGAGCGGATGGCGCCCGCCGTGCTTCGTGATGGGACCCGACAGGTCGCGCTCCAGATCAAAATAAACCGCGCCGGGAATGTGATCGATGTCGTAGCTTTGCTTCCCCGATTCCGGCTTCCCCAGCGTGAACCGGCAGTCCGCGATGACGATGTGATCGTCCGTTCCATGCTCGAAGAGCCACGGTTGACTTACAATATGCTTCAAACCAATCACTTCCTTAGATGGGATGAAATACGGTATAGTTATCAGTATACAACGGAAAAATGCCCGGCGGAAGCGCAATCGTCGGCGCAAAACAGGAGGAACGATGCATAACGAAACGAAAAGCTTCCGTCTCGTTCCGATGCGGGAAGATCACGGACGCGACATCTGTACGTGGAGGTATCCTTCCCCTTACGATTTGTACCATTGGGACCCGTGGGAGCAGATGGTAGCGCGCGGCGAGGAATTCGGCGATCCGCGCATCCGCGAGGCGCAGTACCGGGCCGTGCTTGACGAATCCGGCGAGCTGTGCGGCTTTGTGCAGTTTTTTCCGATGGTCGGCGTCACGCGTCTGGGGCTCGGACTGCGGCCGGACTTGTGCGGCCAAGGCAGCGGCGCGGCGTTTGTCCGCGCCATCGTTCAAGAGGCCAGGCGCAGCGCACCGGGCAACGAAATCGATCTGGAAGTGCTCACGTGGAATCAACGGGCCATCCGGACTTACGAGCGGGCCGGCTTTGTCATCACGGATACGTATGAACGCCCGACGCCGGAAGGGTCCGGAGAGTTTCACTGCATGGTATGGACGGGCACGATTGACGAGGAGGAGAAGATTGTGGGGAATAACGAACGATCGAAGGCCGAGCTGCTTCCCGAGTTTCGCGGGCTGCTCGCTTTTGCGGAAGAAATCCGCAGCGTGGATGCGCGGACGTGGGACGAGCCTCTGGGGCCCGGCAAGTGGACGATGAAGGAAGTGGTCGGGCACCTGCTGCTGTGGGACCAGTATTTCTACGAGTCGGCCATCGGCAAAATCGCGGAAGGCAAGCCGCTGACGCTGAAGCAACTGGATTTCGACGCGTTTAATGCCCGGGCGGCACAATACGGGCGGACCCAAACCAGCGGCAAGCTCGTAGAAGAGCTCGTCTTATGGCGCAGCCGGCTTGCGGATGCGCTGGAAGGATTGTCCGAGACGGAATTTTGCCGCTCGTTTCCGGACCTGGATGGCAAGCCGTTCGTCATCTCGGAGTACATCCCGGATTTCGTCTGGCATGACCGTCATCATATCGCGCAACTTCGCGAATTTTTGAGCCGGTCGAGCTAAGGAGAGGGGGCGATCGCATGAACAAAGAAGCGCTGCTCCGGATCGCGGACATGCTGAACCGGAATGCCGTCGACTGGGGGCTTGGAGGCTCGTCCATGCTCTGGTTTCACGGGCTCGTCGACCGCCCCAACGACATCGACCTGCTCGTCGCTGAGCACGATGCGCTGCGGGCGCACGAGCTGCTGAGCCGTCTCGGAACGCACGAGGCCGTGAAGCCGAAGGAGCCTTTCTGTACCAAGCATTTCACCCAGTACACCATACTCGGCACGGAGGTCGATGTCATAGGCTTGTTCGGCATCCGTCACGCGGAAGGCGTATACCGGTTGGATTGGCGCAGGGACGAAAGCACGCGGGTCGAACTGCTGGAGGGCGTGTCCATTCCGCTGACGCCGCTGGAAGATTGGTTCGTGCTATACCTGCTCATGTCCGGACGAGGCGGCAAAGCCGATCTCATCGAAGCCTGCCTGAAGCGGCAGGGCGTCCGGCGGGACCGGCTGGAGGCCGCCTTGCGGCAGCCGCTGCCGACCGAAGTGCGCGCGCGCGTGCTTGCCGCTATGGCAGCAGCGGAAGGTTAAGGCAAGCGCTACGGCGTGCGTTCGTCCGCGCTTCCGGCATAAGCCTCGTCATACCGGGCTACGCTCGCACAATCGAGCTCCGTCAATCCGCCCGCATGCCACGACGTCAAGCGAAGCGTCACCACCCGATAATCGATGGCGATCATCGGGTGATGGTTCATAGCCTCCGCGATGTCCGCGATCCGGTTTACAAACGCGATGCTGCCCGCGAAGGCGGGGAAGCGGTATTTTTTTACCAGCCACTTCCCCTCTTCCATCGACCAGCCCTCGAGGCCGGACAGCCTCGCCTTCACTTCTTCCGCCGTCAGCCTGCTCCCCATGCCCTGCCGCCCCCTTATACCAAGTGTATGACCCTTGTTAGCGCTTCCCCTTGATCGATGCGGATGACATGCCGTTTCGGATCGTGCGTAACGGTACAGTCGCCGACGCTCATCTGCGCTTCCGTCCCGAGCCCGTAAAACAAGTCGTCGGCCAGCGTCTTGATGCACTCCTTCCGCTCGCCTTCGTTCAATTCGCCCCAGTCCTCGGCCGACATTTCCAGAAACTCGTGACACCGCTCGATTCCCTGCAGCGCATCCGTGAAATCTTCGATAATGTCGCGGTATTCCCTGCCGAATTTAATGCCCATGGTTCTCCGCCTTTCCCGTTGCCGCCGTCGTCGTGTCCGCGTATCTGCTTCGCCCTTGTCCTTAGGTCCATGCTCTCTGAAGAGACGGCGGCTCGCGGCCGGGCGGACGGCAGCTGCAATCATTTTTGGCAATCCTTTTGACTCATTGTACTCGGAAACCGGACCTCCCGCAACCGCGCCGCCCCTGCAACAAAGCGTCCTGAAAGCAGCGCTTTTGCGAGAAAAAAAGTCATATTTTCGGCTTGGATCCGGCACGCATTTCGATGCAAAATCTGGTACACTATAAGGATAGACAAAAAGGGCGGTGGGCGAAACATGCTGAAGCTGCAGATTCCGAAAAATCGAATGAATGAACTGATCGGTCATCTGCGCGACAATTTCGACCCGGCCAGGCTTGAGCGCGGATGGGCTTATTACCACAAGGGGCAAGTGGCGGAGCTGGAACTGAAGGATGGCGTGGAAGTGCATGCTTTGGTGCGCGGCACGAAGCGCTACGAAGTGATTCTCGATCTGGACCAGTTCGGCAAAAGCGAATGCAGCTGCCCGGACGGGGACAACTGCAAGCACATGGCCGCAGTCGCTTTCGCTCTGTACGCGCCCTTCGGCCGTCCGGAGCTGCTTCTGCAGCAGCTCAAGCAGGCGATCGCCGTGCGCTCGCGGCAGCAGGCCAAGCAGACGGCGGTCTCCAAGGCTGCGGAGAAGCGGCAGGACCGTTTCGAGCCTCCGGCCTCCGATCAGGCGCCGGCCCAGTGGCAGAAGTTTTTCGACCAGCAGTTTTACGGCTTCTCCCTGGGCCAGCAGCAGTCGATCGAGCTGTTCTACAGCGCGGTCAAGGAAAAGCTGCTGCCCTACGGCGAAGGCTGGGAGCAGCCGCTGCGGGACCTGTATACGCTCCATGTGCTGCTCTTCGTGATGCGGAAAATCGAACAGTTTTATCAGGAGACGAAAACGTCCTACCTTTCCTATTATATTGAAACGGGCTGCCGGACGGTCGGCCGCCAATGTCTGGAGGAGCTGCTGCGGCTTGTGCCCCGGCTCGATGTCGCCCTTCTGGCCGAAAAAGCTTCGGCCCCCTGGAAGGAGACGCTCGGTCTGCTGGCGGAGGCGGCGCTGTCGGGGAAGGAATCGCCGTTGTCGTGGTCTACCGTATACCGCAGCGTCTGGTGGCGCATGACAACCTTTCCCGCATGGATGGCGGAGGAACGCGCCCGGCTGCGGCGCATGCTGGATGCGCCGGATCTGATGCCGAGACGGCGGGATGCGCTGCTGCTCGCGGAGGCGCATTTTGCCGTGATCGAAGGCGACGACGACGCGGCGCGGCAGAAGCTCGAAGGGCTGTCCAAGCGGGAAGCGCGGGACTACTTCCTCTATCTGCACCGCTGCTATGAGGAAGAAGCATGGGACCGGATGCTGGCTTGGCTGCGCTGGCTGCTGCCGGTCGTGCAGCGGGCCCAGCAGGAGGAGCTGCGGCAGTTTTGCCAGTATTGGATGGAAGCGGTGCAGCGACAGACCGACGATGGCGAGTGGGTATCGGTCATGATCGCGCTGCTGCCGCGGACGTATCATTTCTATACGGCTTACTTGATGAAGGCGCAGCGCTATAAGGCTTGGATCGATTTGCAGCTCTCGAACCGCGTCTCGCCGCTGGATTTGTATTCGCTGGATTTGCAAACGGTCGAGAAACATGACCCGTCGCTGATGCTGCCGCTGTTTCACCAGGCGGTCGAGCGTTGCATCGCCGAGAAAAACCGGACGGCCTACAAAAACGCCGTACGCCTGCTGAAAAAGCTGCACACCTTGTATAAAAAACTGAACCGGTCGAACGACTGGGACGACTTCATATATCGGCTGGCGATGAAATATTCGCGCCTGCGCGCGCTGCAGGAAGAGCTGAGGAAAGGAAAATGGATTCCATGACCGATACGGGCCTCATCCACGTCCATGTGCGCTGGGCGCCGCAGGACGGCTTCTTCCTGTGGGGCGCCCGCTATAACGGAGGCGTATGCGACGCTTATGATCTGCGGGACTGGCTGTTCGCTTGGCACGAGCCTTCCTTCTACGGAACGTTCATCGAGGTCGTCGAGTCGCAGAACGTCGAAGGGGTGCTGCTCCCTGCGCTGGAAGCGCTGGACTATTTGGCGGCGCCGGGCGTCGTCCGGCACCAACGGCTCGCCTTCGGCCGCGAGCTGAAGGAGCTGACGCAGCTTGCGCCCCATGTCAAGGAAGCGCTGACGCACGGCCGTTTCATGCCGGATTTCGCCAAGTGGAAGGCCGGAGAGCTCGGCTGGAAGCTGCAGCTGCCCGAGGCGGCAGCGGCCTGGTCCGCCTTGCCGGTCGCGCAGTATTGGCTGGACCGGCTCATCCCGGCGTGGATTCAGGAGGACGGCGTCATGCGCCAGAGTCTGGAGCAGCTGGAGCGCTCGTTTCCGCTGCTTGGACGCGGCGGCGGCCAGGCGGCCGAGCTGTGGATGGACGAGGAGGACTGGCTCATCTCCATCGGCTGGCAGTCGGACGGCACGCCGTTCCGCACGTGCCTGAAGCTCGAAGAGCCCGCGGAGTCCGGCGGCGCATGGCCGCTGCGCGTCGTGCTGCAGGACCGCAGCGATAAGGACGTGCAGCACGAGGTGGCCCCGTCCGCCGTCGCCGGTTGGGCCGCGGCGGAGCCGGAAGCCGGCGGGACGGCCGCGGACGAGGCTGCAAGCGATGCGGCAGGCGGCATCACGGCGCAAGCGGAAGCGCCCGCGGGCAGC